>CAYXRG010000016.1:47243-55244 GCA_964467575.1 uncultured Caldilineaceae bacterium
CGCTAAATCGAGGTACAGCGCATGGTTGCACAACGATGACCCACAGATAGCGGATCGGCAAACGGATCCGGCTGTCGCCCAGGGAGCGGATGGAATGTCCATCAACGAACGCAAACTTGACCGATCCCCCGCCTTTGCGGAGGCGGCCGCGCGCTTCCTCGATGCGGTGGGCGAGTGGATTGACGCTTGTGTCGCGCGTTACACCGCAACCCCGCCATCCGACGCGCCGGACCAATTGGCCTACGTCGCAGCCTGGGAGCCGTACCTGCGTCTGCGGCCCCAACCTGCGGCGCTGGCGTTTCTGACGCAGAAGCGCGATGCCGTGCAAGCGCACTTCACGCAAACAGGCCAGTGGCGCCACGGCTACTGGATGATGCAAGACGTGTCGCGTGGCGTCGAGCACTTCAACGTCTTCCTGCGCACCTTGGCCCAACTCGCCCCGGACGACCCCCAAACGCGCAGCCAAGTACTAGATGCAGCAGAGCATTTCGGCAACTGGAAGGCCGCTGTCCCGCCGTGGTACGACGCCAAGACGAAACTTTTCCGCTCACACCGATTCGGCGCGGCCGGCGTCGAAGAACTGGACGGGCAATGGAACATCCCGGACCACCTGCGCGGCATCCGCCTCTGCCTGCTCGCCTACAGCCTGGGCGGCGGTGACCGCTACCTGGCGTTCGCCCGCGACTACGCCGGTCTTTGGGCGGACGCCCTGCTCATGGAGCAAGAACTGCCCGTCGGGCTGGGCGCCGACGGCCCGCTGTTTGCCCTGAATAAAAGGGCTGAAGCATTCTATCTGGGCGGCCTCGGCAACGCCGACCACCACACAGAGACGCCCATCGACCGGGCAGAGAACTTCTTGGCTGCGGGCGGCATCAACGTTTTTCTGGAATTGTGGGCGCGCACCGGCGAGGCGCGCTTTCTACGCGCCGCCGAACGCCTGCTCGACCTGCTGACCCCTCAATTGCCCGACCCGGACGCGGGCGCCGTGGCCGACCTGTTGCGCACCTATCGCCGGCTGACCGGCAGCAGCCGCTACGATGACGCGGTGCGCTCGGCCCTGGCATCCCTTGCCCCCTATGAAATTCGCACCATCGGCATCCAGCCGGATGTGATGCGGCTGACGCGGCTGACCGGCGTGGGCAAGGAGGCGGACATGCCCCTCTGGTTCGAGAACCTTCACCTGCGCCGCCATAACCCCATCACCCTGGCGGCTGGCGCCGAAATCACCGGCGATGCGATCCTCGCCGCCCAGGCGCTGGACATCGGACGCGTCTACTTTGAACTGGCGCGCCAATCCCTGGCGGACGGCTGTGACGACGGCGGAGCCAACACCGTGGCGGCGGTGGCGCGCGGGCATCGCCGCGATAACGGCGCAGGCGTCGTCACCGCTGCGCTGCAGCCCCTCATCGAGGCGTTCGGCCTCGTCGAGCCTGCGCCGCGTCGCTAAATCTCCGGCGCGGATTCGGGTCCGCCGATGCTTTTGCTCATGCCTATTCAGCCGCATTCATCCATAGCACACGCACATAGCGCCTACAACAATACGCACCATTTGAGGAGATTGCCATGTCTCGCGTAGTAGTGATCGGCGGCGCCGGCCATGTCGGCACCTACTTGGTTCCGCGCCTGGTCGAAGCCGGCCATGACGTAGCCGTAGTGAGCCGCGGCCGGCATCAGCCCTACCAGCCCCACGCCGCCTGGAACGAGGTGGAACGAGTAACCATCGACCGCAGTGCAGCCGAGGCGGACGGCTCCTTTGGCCGGCTGATCCGCGACCTGGAGCCGGAGATCGTGATCGACATGATCTGCTTCACCGAGGAGAGCGCGCGCCATCTGGTCGAGGCGCTAGCCGGGCGCGTCCAGCACTTCTTGCACTGCGGCACCGTCTGGGTGCACGGCCCCAGCGTAGAGGTCCCCACCACGGAGCTTCAGCCGCGACGGCCCTTCGGGGAATACGGCATCCGCAAAGCGCAGATCGAAGCCTATCTGCTGGCAGAGGCTCGCCGCAACGGTTTCCCGGCTACGGTCCTACACCCCGGCCACATCTGCGGCATCGGCTGGCTGCCGCTCAACCCGGCGGGCAACTTCAACCCCGCCGTCTATGCGCGGCTGGCCCGCGGCGAAGAAGTCCTGCTGCCGAACCTGGGTCTGGAAACCGTGCACCACGTCCACGCCGACGACGTGGCGCAGGCCTTTATGCAGGCCATCGCCAACTGGCGCGCCGCTGTGGGCGAGGCGTTCCATGTCGTATCGCCCGCGGCCGTTACCCTGCGCGGCTTTGCCGAAACCGCGGCTTCCTGGTTCGGCGAGGAAGCCAACCTGCGCTATCTGTCCTGGGATGAGTGGCGTGCGCTGCACAGCGAGGAAGACGTCGCCGCGACTTCGGATCACATCCGCCACAGCCCCAATTGCAGCATCGACAAGGCGCGGCGGCTGATCGGCTACCAGCCCCGCTACACATCGTTTCAGACCGTATACGAAGCGGTGATGTGGCTGGTCGAACACGGCAAGCTGCCGCTGGACGGTCAGGCCGGCGTCGTCGCCTGAGCAAAACGCACGGCGACCGTTCAGCGCCCCCGCACAAGGATTGTCCGCGGCAGGGGCGCTGTGCTAAGATCGGCCTGCGTCGCCGCCGATTCGCCTTGGCAGCGCCGCGCCGTACCTGGCTTCGTCGGGCGCCATTCGCCCATCGACCATTCGAGGAATTTCAAAAGGCGTAACGAGATGATGCGCGTTGTCACCTACAATATCCACGGCTGGCGCACAACGGACGACCGGCCCAACCTGGACCTGGTTGCGTCCGTGCTGGCCGATACGCAGGCCGACATCATCGGCCTCAACGAAGTTTTTTATCCGCGCGTGGTGGAGGGAGCGGATGAACCGGCGTTGGCGGCGCTGGCATCCAGGCTGAACATGCAGTTCGTCTTCGGTCCCTGCCGCCGCTGGCCTGCGCAGGACGACCTGCCCGCCGACGCCTACGGCAACGCCCTGCTGGCGCGCTGGCCCATCCTCGCCAGCGCCGGCCATCACCTCACACCTGTGCCCGGCAAAGAACAGCGCGGCCTGTTGGAAGCCCGCATTCTCCTGCCCGACAACCGCTCCTTTACCGTCTACGTGACGCATCTGGACCATACCGACGAGGATGTGCGCCTGACGCAGCTACGCGCCTTGCGCACCTGGACCATCCGCGACCGCAGCCGGCCCCATCTCGTGATGGGCGACTTCAACGCGCTCAGCCCGTGGGACGTCGCCGCCCTGAACATGCCGGACGGCGCGCCGGAGCCGCGCGTCATCGCGCAGATGGAAAAAGCCGGCTATGTCGACGCATTTCGCCTCTACGGCCAGCCGGGCAGCCAGAGCTTCATCCCCTCGACCGATCCGCCCATCCGCATCGACTACATCTTCGCCAGCCGGCCCCTGGCGGGCGGGGTGCGTTCCTGCGTCATCTGGCAGGAACCGGCCGGCAGCGAAGCGTCCGATCACCGGCCCGTGCTAGCCGAGGTGGAACTGCCCGCCGCGGCGTGATGTGCGCGCTGCGCAAAGACTTCGCCCCTGAGCGCAAAGTGGTAACTGGCAATATGCATGCGCTGCGTGAAATAGAAGCGGTGCGCGTCATAGCGCTGCACGCCGCTGTCCAGTTGCAGCGAGACGCAGCCCTGTTCGCTGGCATAGGCGATCAGCCACGCCATCAGCGCCGCGCCGTATCCGTGCGAGCGCCGCGCCGCATCGCTGACCAGATCGTCCACGTAGAGCAGCCGCCCGTGCGCCAGCATCTCTTGCACGCGGAAGCCCGCGGCCGCCACGACCGCGCCGCCGTCCTCGACATAGGCCAGCCGGAACCCCTCGGCAAACTGGCGTTTGACCTGCGCAACGAATTCATTCGCGTCGGCCAGATGCGGGCGAAGCTGCACCATCACCGGGTGGCAGCGGGCAACCACTTGGTCGGTTTCGGCTAGAGCAATGTGCATGGTCTCCTCTATCGCTTGATGACGTCGCTCAAAGACGTCGCTCTATGGGGTTGGTTAAGCCGGGCGCGGCCCCGGATGAAGCGTTATTCTACCTGAGCCGGTCGCCGTGCGCACGCGCACGCAGATGGGCGCGTGCGCTGCGAGGGCGCCGCGCGGCTTCTCGGCCACGAATTACGCAAATTGTACGAAGAGATCCCCACTTTACTCTGCATCCCCGCGATCTTGCCCGGCATCTTTGCAGACTCCGCTGACACGCGCCGATTGCATATCCGCCGCGTACGCTGTATGATCCGGCACGGACAAGGAGAAATACACATGACCCAACTGTGCCCTAACCGCATCATCCGCCTGCTGATCGTCTTGGTCGCCGTCTTGGCGTTGGCCGCCTGCGCCCCCATCCAGACGGAGATGGAAAGCGGGCCGCCCGCAGCGCCGCCCCCCGCAGAGGCGCCGCTGCCGCCGATGCAACTGCCGTCTGTGCCGGAATTCTCGTCGGCCGAGTGCAATGCGCTTCTGCCCATCGCCTCGGACTTCACGCGCGCCGACGACTACGCCGGGGCGATTGAGTTGTTCGACATCGTATTGGACTGCACCGATTCCGACGACTTCAAGGCCGGCATCTACTTTATGCGCGCCGAGTCCAACATGCGGCGAGGCGACTGGCAGGCCGCCATCGACGACTACCGCCAGGCGCTCGCCCTGGGCCTCGAAGCCGCCGACGCCGCAGGCGCGCGCAACAACATCTGCTGGTTCTACGCGCTGGACGGCCAAGCCGAGATTGCCCTGCCCTTCTGCGAGCAGGCCGTCGCCGCCAGCCCAGCCGCCTCCTACCTGGACAGCCGCGGCCTGGCCTACGCGCTGCTTGGGCGAAGCGATGATGCCATCGCCGATTTTGAGGCGGCCCTGGTTGAATGGACGGCGAGTGAGAGCCCGCAACTTCAGGTTATCGCCGCTCAGCGCCAAGAATGGGTAGACGCGCTGCGCGCAGGCGAGGACCCGATCACGCCGCAGGTTCTAGCCGACCTGCGCGCCGAAGACGCCCCCGGCGTGCAGGTCAATCTGACGTCCGCCGCGAGCGAAGCCGCGACCGAGCACCTCTTGACGGGCCGCCGCTACCACATGACGGGCGGCTTCGCCCGCGCCGTCGAGGCGTATTCGCAGGCGATAGAACTCGATCCAAACTACGCGCCGGCCTACTTCTATCGGGGACTGGCCGGCATCTGGCTGGAGAAATGGCAGGGTGCGTTGGCCGACATGCAGCAGGCAGCCCTGTTGGACCCGGCGCAGCCCTTTGCGCACCACGTCAGCGGCCTGATTTACATGCGCCAAGAGGCATATGCCGAGGCCGTGGCGGCCTATGGGCGCGCCATCGAACTGCGACCGGACCAGTTGAGCTTCCGCGCCGACCGGGCTGCGGCATATTTCGCCCTAGGCGAGCCGGCGGACGCGCTCGCCGACCTAAACGCGGTGCTGCTTGTTCAGCCGGACTCCGCCGAGATCCTGTTTATGCGCGGGGTAGCCCACCGCGCTCTAGAGAACCGCGGCCAGGCGATCTCCGACCTGGAGAGAGCGCTGCAACTCGGCCTGCCCGCCGCGCTGCAACAGCAGGCCGAAGTTGCGCTGCGACAACTGCGCGAGGGCTTTTTCTAGGAGAGGCCGTCACTCCAAAACCCGCCCGACAGCCTAACGCCATCCAGGAAGCGCGCTTCCTGGATGGTTCTTTTTCAGGGTACGCCCCTACGCCATGCGCGCCGACTGCTCACGCGTAACAGACCAGCGCAGCGGCTCGCCGGCCACAAAGCGGCGCAATTCCTCAACCACGATCCGCCCCATGCGCCGGCATTCATTGTTCATCGACCCGGCGATGTGCGGCGTCAGCACGACGTTCTCCAGCGTATAGAGCGGCGAATCGGGCGCGGGCGGCTCGGGCCATACCACGTCCAGCACGGCGAAGAGGTCGGGCCGCTGCTGCAGCGCCTCGATCATCTCCTGCTCGCGCACGACCGCGCCGCGCGACGTGTTGATGAACGTCGCCCCCGGCTTCATCATGGCGAAGTGCTCGCCGGTGATCAGGCCGACGGTTTCGGGCAGCCACGGCGTGTGCAGCGACACCACATCACTGCGGCGGAATATCTCTTCCAGCGAACAGAGCCGCACCGCCAACTCGATCGCATCGGCTTCGACGGCGAAGGGGTCATAGGCGATCACCTTCAGGTCGAAGCGCTGCAGGTGGCGGCAGACCATGCGCCCGATCATGCCCAGGGAGACGATGCCCACGACGCTGCCGTAGCTGCCGGGCACGTCCAGCCGGCTGTAGCCCTTGTCGCGGCGCACGGCGGCCGCGTGTTGCCAGCCCCGCTTGAGGCTGAACAAGATCTGCGACAGCGTGTACTCGGCCACGGGAATTGCATTGCCCGCGTAGGAACTGGTGATGGGGATGCCGCTGGCCCAAAACGCATCGGTCACGAGGTAGCGGATCGTGCCCGCGCCGTAGAAGACGGCGCGCAACTTGGGCGCCGCCGCCAAGAACGCTTCGTCCAGGAGCGGGCCGCCCCAGCCGGAGAAGATCACCTCGACGCCGGCGAGGAGCGACATGTTGGCGCGGATCGAGTCCGCCGTCTGCGGCGGGGCGACGATCTCGGATAGCGCGGCGATGCCCGCGCGCTCCTGCGGGCCGTATATCTTATCATAGGCGTCGGCGTTGAGGATGTAGATGCCTTTGACCATGGTTCACCTGTCTATTAGGACTGTCTGGCTCTTTGTGGGATAGAGAATTGGGCGAGGCAACTTAAGCCCATTATGGCGGCGGGCGGGCGGCTTGTCAACGCAGGCGGGCTGCACTGAGCAGGTCATCATATTGCGCGGCGACGACGGGCCAGGCGTAGCGCTCGGCGATGTGGCGGCGCAGCGAGGGCGGCGCGGGCCGCGGCTCGGTCAGGCGCAGCACGGCCTTGCGATAGAGCTCCTCTTCGCCGGCGTAGAGACAGGCGGGATGCAGTTCAGCCGGGATCAGTTCGGGGTAGCTGAGGCGGTCGGGCAGAAGCGGGAATGCGCCGGCGCAGATCGCTTCCAGGATGCTGATGCCGAAGAACTCGTGGTCGGCTACGCTGATCACCAGGTCGGCCTGGCGCAGCAGATCAGCATAGGCCCGCCGCGAAGGCGCATAGCCCCAGTGGACGATGCGATCCGCCAACTGGGCGCGGGCCGCGTCGAACTCCGCGGGCGAATTGCGAAAGTTCTGCCCGGCGACGGCCAGGCGGAAGGGGACGCCCTCGGCGTGCAGCCGCTGCAACAGGGCGAAGAAGCGGTCGGGCCGCTTGTCATACTCCCAGCGCTGATTCCAGAGGATGAGGGGAGTCCGGTCCGAGGCGCGGTCACGGTCCGCCGCGGTAAAGTAAGCGCAGTCGATGCCGACCGGAACTGCCAGGCTGCGACTGCGCACCTGCTCGACCAGTTCTAGGCGGTTGTAGTCGGGATAGTGCTTGAGCAAACGCGGCAGTTCATCGAACCAGCTTTGCAGATGGAAACGGCTGTTGAACAGGATGCGGTCGGCGGCAAGCTGGCTCAGCCAGTTGATCATGCCGTAGGTCAGGTCGCGTTTCTCGCCTTCGCGCCAGGGATAGGTGATCTGGTTTTCGTGCATATAGAGAAACACGGGGATAAGGGCGGGCAGGTCACGGCGCAGCAGGCCCAGCCAGGCGGGCAGGTTCACCATGTCGGTGGCGAGGATGGCGTCGGGCGGACCGGATTCGGCCAGGCGTTGGCGCGCCTGCGCCGCCAGTTCGACGGCGCCGCCCTGCATGCGCCACTTCCAGAAGCGGCCCGCCATCGTGATCGGCGTGAGGCGGCAGCGGCTGTGAGCCTGGTAGCCCAGCGCCCACACGCGATGGCTGCCGCTGTGGTAGGGAGAAAGCAGCCAGATGTGCGGCGGAGACGCAGACATGGCGGGACGATCCTCAACGTCGGATGACGGCTTAGGGTGACGGCGAAACGGCCCGACGGCGCTCGCCGCTTGCATCTTACCTGTGAGCGCGGG
>CAYXRG010000016.1:55344-58431 GCA_964467575.1 uncultured Caldilineaceae bacterium
GACGGCGAAACGGCCCGACGGCGCTCGCCGCTTGCATCTTACCTGTGAGCGCGGGAGCGAGCAAGTCTTGCCCGCAAGGGGGCCATTCCAAATCGGGGCGAGTTGTCATGCTGAGCGTAGCGAAGCATCTCCAGAGCGAAATGGAGACCCTTCGCCGTTGCACGGCTCAGGGTGACAACTTGCGCGCTCTCAAGATGACATCCAACCCTACGGCGGCAGTCCATCCCTCGACGCTAGCCTGTCTGCCCGCTAATATTGTGTTTTCACATTCCCGCGCCGCTGTGTCATCATACAGCGCATGGCGATCTATCTGCTGCAGGGCGTTATGCTGGCGCTGCCGACCGTACTCACGCCTAGCCCGTTCCGAATCTATCTCATCACCGAGGTTCTGCAAAACGGCTTCCGCCGCACGCTGCCCGCTGTCTTCGCCCCGGCCATCACCGACGGGCCGATCATCCTGCTCGTAGTGCTGATCCTAAGCCGCATGCCACAGTGGATGCTGGAGGCGCTGCGACTCGGCGGCGGCCTTTACCTGCTCTACCTAGCGACGAACGTGGTCCGGCTGTTGCGCCGCACCACAAGCCCGATCCTGCGCCCGACCGGCCGGCACAGCGCACGCCAAAGCCTGGGCCGCGCCGTCGTCGTCAACGCGCTTAACCCGAACCCCTACATCTTCTGGACCGTGGTCGCCGGGCCTATCCTCATGCTTGGGCTGGCGCAATCTCTGGCAACCGGCCTGGCCTTTCTGCTCGGCTTCTACGGCGTCTTCTTCGTCGGCGTGACCATCGTCATCTGGGTATTTTCCGCTGCAGGGCGGATCAACCCGGCCGCGAACCGGCTGCTGCTCGGCGTCTCGGCGCTGGGGCTGGCCGTCATCGGCTTCATGCAGATCTGGGGCGGCGCCCGCGCGCTGACGGGCCTATAGACCGGCACAAAGCGGGAAAGGGCTAGACAGGAGCGACATGAGCGACGCGATTGAAATTCGACCGATGGCTGTGACAGACTTGCCGCTGGTTAGGGCGCACCTGACCAACGGCGGCACAGCTAAACACGCCGATCGTCTGGCGCGACAGGTGCGCGGTGAGACGGTCTACCTGATCGCCTGGCAGGGTGCGCGACCGGTAGGCCATGCACTGCTCAAATGGGAAGGCGCTGCGGATGTGTCCGCCCCGCAGCGGCTGGGCGGGCCGTGCCCCGATGTCGAAGACCTGTGGGTTGCGGAAGATCTGCGCGGGCAAGGCGTCGGCAGCCGGCTCTTGCAGGCCGCCGAGGAGTTGGCGCAGGCGCGCGGCTGCCCGTGGATCGGCCTGAGCGTGGGCGTCGTTCCGCCCAGCGCGGCGCGGCGCCTCTACGAGCGGCTCGGCTACCGCGACGCCGGCTTCGGTTTGCATGTGGAACGAGATGAATATGTAGACGAAGCGGGCGAAACCCGCGTCTGGCAGGAGACCTGCATCTATCTGGTCAAGGCGCTGCCGTCATCCGGCGAACCTGTGCAGGAGCGCGGCGGCCCGCCGGTTTGACAGCGCGTGCAGCAAGCTACCCGGCGACTGCCCGGAACTCGATCTCCAGGCGCACTTCATCCTCGACGCCGGTCACGGACGGCACTTCCGGAATGGCCAGCCCGAAATCGGGGTAGTTGACGGTCGCCGCGCCAATGCCGGAGATCTCGCTTTCCGACGCAGGGGTAACGGTCAGTTCGAAGGTGACCGGGTTGGTCACGTCGCGCACCGTCAGGTTGCCGCTCACCCGGAACTGGAACGTGTCGCCCACGGCAACGGACGCGGGCAGCCCCTCAACCGCCACCGGCTCGAACACGATATACTGGTACTCGTTACGCTCGGACTGGAGAATGAAGCGGCGGATAGCCCCGTTGCGGCGGTCGCTGTCGGTGGTGAGGTCGCGCGCGTTGATCGTAATGGCGGCGATTTCGGCGGAACCCGGGTTCTGCGGGTCCACGCGCAACTCGCCCGTCACGTCCGACGTGACGCCGATCACGGTCTTGGGCTGGCCGAGCAGCACCTCGTTGATGTAGAAGCGAGCTTCCGTGCCCTCCGGCACAATGCGAAAGGTTTGCAGGCCGGCTGCGGCTTCCTGCGCTGCCGGTTGAGGCTCGGCCGGTTCCACTGCCGCGGCCGCTTCTTCCTGAGCGGGGACGGCCGTCGCTTCCTCTGCGGCGGGTTCCTCGGCGACGGCAGGTTCCTCAACGGCAGCCAGCGCCGGTACGGGGGTAGGTTCCGGGGCGGCCTGCCGCGACTGGCATGCCGCCAGCGCAACCGCAAGCAACATGCCCAGCAGGGCCAGCGCCAACCTTCTGGGGCGTCGAATCCGTCCGCTCGGTAAACTCATCGTCACGCTCTCCTTCTACATTCCTGCATTCTGTATTGATGGAAGCGCCGCTCGGAAAGCGAGCAGGCATATGGCCGTCCGATCCTCGTCCCTTCCTCGCCTATTCCAGCGGCGGGGCCAAAGAGTCTTGACCACAGAGGCACAGTATGCCATCAAGAGACGCAAAGGAAGTGAAGGACGCGTTACGATCTCATTTTCTGTTCATCTTTGCCGGGCAGGCGCGTGCGGCTATCGGCGCGGCGAAGAAGGCTCTTGCACGAACGCGGTGATGCGTGCGCACATGTCCGTCCAGGCCGCCTGCCCCACGGAAGGCGCGTCGATGATCAGGTGATGGACCTGATGTGCGGCGCCGGCGGACTTGGCGACCGGGCAGAGAGTCCACAGCGGCAGCCGGTCGCGCAGCCGCGCCAACCCGGCGTAGGACGCCAGTTCGTCCGCCGGGTCGATCAGGACCAGCGCAGGCGC
Source organism: uncultured Caldilineaceae bacterium (assembly GCA_964467575.1). Classification (GTDB taxonomy): domain Bacteria; phylum Chloroflexota; class Anaerolineae; order Caldilineales; family Caldilineaceae; genus JASGTU01. The sequence continues at coordinate 58,156 of CAYXRG010000016.1, forward strand.
GTCCAGCCGCCGCAGGTCGCCGCGGCCAAAGCGGGCCAGCGCAGCGTAGAGGGCCATATAGGCGGCGACTGGCGTGCCGCGGTTGGCGCGATAGACGGGCGGTGACAGGCTGGGGATGACGAAGCGGGGCCAACGAGCCAGCAGCCGCGGCAGCCGGCTGTGCGGGCGCAAAGCCAGGGCGGGAGCCAGCAGGATCAGGCGGTCGAAGCGCACGTCGGGCTCGGTGAGGGCTAGGGTGCAGCCCATCAGCGCGCCCAGCGAAAAGCCTGCCAGCAG
>CAYXRG010000016.1:58531-68225 GCA_964467575.1 uncultured Caldilineaceae bacterium
CGGTGAGGGCTAGGGTGCAGCCCATCAGCGCGCCCAGCGAAAAGCCTGCCAGCAGAAGCGGCGCGTCGAGCCGGCGGCTGCGCGCGCGGGCGATGGCATAGGCTGCAGCCGTCTCATCGCGCCACAGCGCGTAGCTCACGCGGCGAAAGGCCTCGAGGCGGGCGGCGGCGGAATCAGTCGCAGCGCTTTGTCCAGGGGGCGGCGCAACGTTGTCGCCATGCCCGTGCAGCGAGAGGAGCAAGCACTCCACCCCGGCCGCGGCGAGGCAGTCCGCCAGCGGCTGCATGACGTTCGGGCGCACGTTCAGCCCGTGAATGACGAGCGCAACGCCGCGCGGCGTTGCAGACTGGGCGGGAACCCAATGCAGCGTGGTCATAGAACGGTCTGCTTGCTTTGATGGCCTGACTATTGGGCTTCAAAAAGAGCGCGCGGCAATTGGGATTGCCGGATGATAGAACGCAGCGTTCCGATCTGCAGCTCATCGTGATCCGGTAGCAGTCTGTCTTTAATCTCTGAAGGCGAAGCCGTCTCCAGGAACAATTCGATTGCTTCGACCAGGTTGTTGCGCGCTTCTTCGACGCTCTGGCCTTGACTGGCGATATCCAGTTCAGGACAGAGGGTAACGTACCAGTCCCCTTCACGTTCGATTATGGCGGTAAACAGCAAAGACATGGCGTCCAAGCCTCCGGAAATTGCATACAACGCACGCGATTCATCCCTGCCCACGGTTGGCATAGATGACTCTAGCAACGGGTATTATAGAGTGAACGGATGGAACTATCAATCCGCTTCTGGGCTACAGGAAAGGTTGCCATGCCGGAACGGATGTGCTAAAGTAGCGCCTATGTCTACGATCTTCTTGGCGCTGAATGCATGGCGCGAGATTCTGGCTCGTGTGTTTGAGGGATTTGCGGCGCAGACCAACGCCAGCCCCGAGTGGCTGGTCAACCCGGCGACGCGCCGCCGGCTGAAACTGGATTACTACTACCCGGATGCGGGGGTCGCGGTGCGCATCGCCGGCCTGACCGCCAAGGGCCAACCGCGGCAGAGCGACTGGGAAGCGCTAGAGGAAGAGCAGCGCGATCAGACGCGCGCCGAAATGTGCCGGCAGAACGGCGTGCAACTCTTCTTGATCGACCCGATGGAGGATCCGGTCAAGCAACTCGACACCTTGACGCGCCTGCTCTCTCGCGCCAGCCGCATGCTCGCCCAGAGCGACCGGCCGGACCGCGAAAAAGCGCGCTGGATGCCGAAGCTGGCTGAGGCTCGCGAACGCGTCTCCGCCCTGCGCAGCCGCGTAGACAAAGCCCCGGAACAGATGATGGCGAACCTGGCCGAAAGCTGGCGCGACCGCGAAGCCGGCCCGCCGCCTGCACCCGAGCCGCTGCCCATGCCTGCGGTGGCGACCGTCGCCATTCAGGACCTGTCCGTGGGCCGGCGCGTGGCGCATGAACGATTCGGCCCCGGCGTCATCACCGCGCGTGAAGGCGATGGCGCCGAGGCCAAAATTACCATCCTCTTTGACGGCGAACAGGAACGAACGTTCCTGCTCGCCCTGGTCCAGGACAAACTGCACATCCTGGCCTAGGCCTGCCCCAAGCCGTACTTATTCAAACGGCTCGTTGACGAAGCCGCTGCCGCTCGACCCATAAGATGCCGGCTCTTCGGGCTGGCTTTCCTGGTGCATGCGCAGCAGCAACGCGGCGGTCAACCGCGTATTTTCCTCCATGGCAAGCGACAGGTGCAGCGATTCGCCAACCACGTAGAAGACCAAGAAGTTCATAAAACCATACAATAGAATAAAAATGCCGATCATGATCCCGCCGGCGGCGCCCGCTATCGCGCCCTGGGGCAGCGCGTTGGCTAGGACCTCGGTCACCGCGTTCGAACTGCCTGCGATCACGGCTAGTATCGCGAACAGGACGCTAAGCACCAGGATGATCCAGGCGATCACCTTCATAAGCGTGCCGAAAAAGCGCAAAACGCCAAAGCGCTTCGGGACTGTCATGGCTTCCCTCCTCAAACGTGGTTGGACTGCGCTCGCTGTTCGTCAGATTCCAATGGGCGGAGAGGCGGCAAGATCACCTGCCGCCCTCATTCTACATCATCCGCAACCGCTTGACTAGCGCCCTTTTTATTAGCCCCGGGTGCGTGTCAGCCGCCCTCTCGTGCGCCCGCGGCGGCCCGGCGCAGAACGCGGCGAAGAAGAACGGCGACCATTTCGTGACGGTACTCCTGCGAAGCGCGGTGCTTGCTGGTGCGCAGTTGGGCCTGGGCTTGCGCGGCCGCAACCGCCGCCTCGATGGCCGCGTCGTCGCAACGCCCCGCCGCCAACAACGCCGCTTCCGCCTCTCCGGCGCGGAAAGGGATCGGCCCCGCCGGCCCGACGGCGATGACCGCTTCGGTCGCCCGCTCCCCCGTCGCATCCAGCGTCAACTTGGCCGCGACGCCCAGGATGGGCAAGGCGACGCCCTGCGGCCGCATGATGCGGTCGAAGGCGCTGGCCTGGTGCGGGCGCAGAACGGGAAAACGGAACGCGCTCAGCAGTTGGTGTTGCGCCAGGGTGTTGCGGCCCGGCCCGGCAAAGAGCGAGAGCAGCGGCTGCCAAGCGTACTCCACGCGCCCGTCCGCGGCCAGCGTGCAGACCTGGGCCTGGGCTTCCAGCGCCAGCAGGCCGATGGTCCCGTCTGCGGCAGGTAGGGCATGGGCGACGTTGCCGCCGAGGGTTGCCACATTGCGCACCTGCGGCCCGCCTACCGCGCTACAGCTTTCGGCCAAGGCCGCGCCATGACGGCGCACCAGCGCGCTGCGCTCAAGCTGGGCATGGGTGACGGCCGCGCCGATCACGATCCAGCCGTCTTCTTGGCGGATTTGGTCGAAACCGGCGATCCGGGTAACGTCGACCAGGGCATGCAGCGGCGGCTGGTTGCCCTGCTGCATGTCCAGGATCAGGTCCGTACCGCCGGCCACGATGCGCGCCTGGTCGCCATACTGCTGCAACAGCGCTAGGGCGTCGTGAACGGTCTGCGGCGTATGGTAGGCTTGCCAAAGCGTCATCGAGTTAACCGCTCCCTATCGATGTTTCCGGATCAGTACCCTTCGCCTACGGCTGACGGCTCTACCTTGCCCCAGAAGGCTCGGTAGACGTAAACCGTGTAACCGAGGAAAAGGATGGCGCCAAAGGTAAACCAAATCAAACCCACGCGCAAGCCGAAAGGCGCGGCCGCGGCGTTCTCAATTGTCAGGCTGTGGGCCGGGTCGGTGGTGGCGATGAGCAAATACGGGTAGATGCCATAAGCCGCCGAAACGATCATCAAAAGGATGTAGCCGCCGGAAGCGATGAAGGCGTGCAGCGCCTTGCCGCGACGCTGGGCAATGCCCACGTAGGCCAACGCGGCCACGCCTGCAATCGGCAGGATGAAGCCGGCCGGATGGGTGATATAGCGCTGCACCACCAGCGGCTGGATCAGCGGCGTGATCACGACAGCCGCCACGGTCAGCGCCACGACCGGCCAATAGGCCAGGGAAGCGGTGCGCGCGGCCCTTTGTCCGACGGGCTGGCCGACCTTGAAGGCCAGGAAGTTGCCGCCATGCATGATCAGCGCGGCCACCCCCAGCAGCCCGATCATCACAGTGAACCAGTCGAGAATGCCCTGCGGGTCGGCGTAGGGCAGAAGATTGGTCCACAGCGCTACGAAGAAATAGCCTTGCTCATTCAACGGTACGCCGCGCAGCAGGTTGCCCAGGGCGACGCCGAACAGCAGGGCTAGGCCGATGCTGGCGGCGCTGAAGATCACATCCCAAAACTCACCCCACAGATGGTGGTGAACGTGGTGGCGCAACTCAATCGCCAAGCCGCGCAGGATCAGAAGCCACAGCACCATGAACAGCGCCAGATAGAGGCCGCTGAAAGCCGAGGCATAGAGCAGCGGAAAGGCGAAAAAGAGCACGCCGCCCGAAGCGATCAGCCACACCTCGTTGCCGTCCCACAGCGGGCCGATGGCGTTGAGCACGGCGCGGCGTTCTTTATCCTTGCGCGCCACCCAGAGGTATTGGGCGCCGACGCCGAAGTCGAACCCATCGAGCACGATGTACATGCCGAGCATGACGGCGAGGATCGCAAACCATATCGTAGCCATGTTAAATCGCCTCCGGTGCGGCGGGCAGGGACGTGTCCGATTCCGGTTCATCGGACGGCTGCGGCCCTTTGAGGATGACGTTGAGGATGAGCATGACGTAGAGCAGACCCATGGCGAAATAGAGACCTAGGAAGCCGAGCAGGGTGAACAGGGTATTGCCCTCCGCCACCAGCGGGGAGGAGCCGTCCACGGTGCGCAACAAGCCATACACCAGCCACGGCTGCCGGCCAACCTCGGCCGTGATCCAACCGGCGGTGGTGGCGATGATGGGGAAAGGCGCCGCCAACATGATCGGCCACAGCAGCCAGCGGCTGTCGTAGAGCCGGCCGCGCCACAGGAAGATGAGCGCTAGTGTCATGACGCCGGCAAACATCGTCCCCAGCCCAACCATGATGTGATAGGCATAGTAGACCAGCGGAATGTTGTCCGGCCAGCGCTCTCTGGGGAAAGCGTCCAGCCCCTTAATCTCGGCGTCAAACCGTTGATAGGTCATAAAGCTGAGCATCTTGGGGATGTAGAAAGGGTTGTCGAGCGTCATGGTCTCCATGTTGGGCTGGCCCATGATGATCAGCGGCGCGCCCTCTTCCGTTCGGAACACCCCTTCCATCGCCGCCGCCTTTTCGGGCTGGAACTTGAAGACCTGCAGCGAATTGCGGTCGCCGGTGGGGAAGATGAGCAGCACGCTGGCAATCGCCGCCACGATTACGCCCGTGCTCAAGAAGGTTCGCCCATACGCCTCGTGCTGCTTGGCTAACAGGTAGAAGGCCCCCAGCCCGGCCATGATAAACGAAGCGGTCGCCACCGAAGCCGTCATGTTGTGCCAGTATTGCCAGAAGATCCAGCGGTTCGTCAGCAGCCCAACCAGGCTGTTGACCGTCACGTTGCCGTTGGCGGTCACCTCATAGGCGACGGGGTGCTGCATCCAGGCGTTGGTGGCGATGATGAAGTAGGCCGAAAGCCATGTGCCCACGAAGATCATCAGCGTGGCAAACCAGTGGACGCGCTGCCCCAAGCGCTTTTCGCCGAAGAGCAGAATGCCCAGGAAGGTGGATTCGAGGAAGAAGGCGAATGTCCCTTCCATGGCCAGGGTCTGGCCGATGACGCCGCCGGCGTACTCCGAAAACCTCGCCCAATTCGTGCCGAACTGAAACTCCATCGGGATGCCGGTCACGACGCCGAAGACGAAGGTGATGGCAAAGACCTTCGTCCAAAAGCGGGTGATTTCGTTGTAATGCTCATCGCCGCTGCGCAGTGCGCGCGTCTTGAAGTACAAAAGCAGCAGCGCCAACCCCATAGTCAACTGTGGAAAGAGGTAATGGAAGGTGATGGTCACGGCGAATTGCAGCCGTTCGAAGATCAACATATGTTCCATAGCGGGCGATCTCCTGGAGTGCTGGTCTACGTTGGGCGCGGCGATGTGAACAACGACGCCCGCGCGCGGCCGGGCGCCAAGGCGGAACGGCCTCACTCTCCGGCAAGGCCGAAAATGAGGCGATCTAGCGGATGAGAGACGACGCCGGATTACATGACGAAACCTCAGAACCGGGGTGGGCTAAGGCTCCTAGAAAGCGGATAGTTCAAGTCATTGTAGGAGAGGAGCAGGCGGATGTCAAAGCAGGCGGCGATAGAAGATTGGGGCGTGTCTCAAATATGGTCCGCGGGGATAAAGCGACTTACGACCGTGGAGCGGAACTCCTCGGCGAGGATGTCCATAAGGATGACGTCGTACTTACGCCCGCCGATGATACGCGCCTGCCGCCTCCGGCCAATGACTTTGAAGCCGGCCCGCTCATAACAGCCAAGGGCGCGGGCGTTGAACTCGAATGCGCCCAACATGATGCTGTTCAAATTGAGCAGATTAAAGCCGTAGTCGACCAGCAGTTTCACGGCATCCTGGCCGTACCCCTGTCCCCAGCGCTCCTTCTCGCCGATGACCATGCCGAGCATGGCGTTGCGGTCGACGTGGTTGATGTCGAACAGTGCACACCGTCCGATCAGCGTATCCGTCGCCAGGTCTACGATGCTGAAGACGTGCGCCTGATCGCGCACAAAGCTCTCGGCTATCTCTTGCGCCTTCTCCAGGGTGATGGGCGTATAGGCTTCGTCGCCCAGGGGGATGGCGACGGCTAGATCGTTCTCCCACTTGGCCCAGTACGCCGCGTCTTCCGGGTTGCACGGCGAGAGATAACATTTCTCGCCCACAAGCTTCTTGTAATGAGGCATGGCTGCTCCTAATTCAGGCCTAATCAGGCGAGATAGGCCGCGGCAAGGCGACCGGCCTTTTGGCGAGAACGACTTCCCACACAACCTTGGGTTGGCGATAGCGGCGGATGGTCATTTCCTGGGCGGACAGGCACTGCCAGCCCGTGTCGAACAGGGCGTCGAGTGCGATCACGTCGAAGAAGCGCTTGCGGCGCGCGCCCACCTGATAATAACTCGGCGCGATCTCGTCGTGCCCGCTCGCGCCGTAATTCACGTCCTGGGTCGAGTTCAGCCGGCAGAGCAACAGCCCGCCGCCGGTCAGGCAGCGGCGAATATCAGCGACGATGGCGAGGGTCTGCTCCCACTCGAAATAGTGCAGGCAAAGACTGGCGATCACCGCGGGCAGGCTGCGGTCGGCAAAGGGCAGCGGACGGCGCAAGTCATGCTGCAGCAAGACCGCGCCGGGCGCGCGGCGCGCACACGTCGCCAGCCGCTCTTGCGTAAGTTCCGTGGCGATGACGCGGTAGCCCTTGTTCAGCAGATAGGCGGTATCGCGGCCGTCCCCGCAGCCTAGCTCCAGGATCGGTGCAATAGACGAGGGCGCGCCGATGCGGCGAAGCCACCTGCGCAACCATAGATCAGCATTCGTAGACATGTTGGTCTTGCCTCGACCGCTTGCGGCGCACGTCGAGCGTACTAGACAGGGAATGTACTGCCTGTCGCCCAACGGCATCCACAGTGCGGCGGGCCCTAGCGCGCTGTGACCTGGGCGGCGCGGCCGCGGTGACGGTAGATGAGCACGGCCAACGAAACTGCAACGGCGATGGCCGAGAGCACGTGCACCACGTTGAACGGCGTGCCGGGGAAGAACCACGAATCCGTGCGCACGAACTCGATCATAAAACGGCCTGCCGGGTACCAGATCAGGTAGAGCAGCAAGAGATCCCCCGGCAGCAGCCGGTCTTCAAAACGGCGCGAGATCCAGAAAAGCAGCCCAAAGCCCACGAAGTTCCAGAGCGACTCGTAGAGAAAGAGCGGTTGAAAGCGCACGCTTTCGGGATAGGCAGCCAGGTCGTTGTAGGGCGGGATGCGGTGCTCGGCGTCGATGCGCAGTCCCCAGGGCAGCGTAGTCGGCGGGCCGTATAGCTCCTGGTTGATGAAGTTAGCAAGGCGCCCGATGGCCTGACCGAGCGGCGCGCCCAGGGCCACCGCGTCCAAATACAGCAAGGCGGACAGCTTGCGCCAGCGCGCGAACGCGAAAAGCGCGATGCCGCCGAAGATGAACGCCCCATAGATGTGGATGCCGCCCGTCCAGATCTGTAGAATGGTCCAAGGGTTATCGAGGAAGCGACCGATGCCCTCCGGCGTGCGCGGCGACTGGATAAAGACGTAGTAGAGCCGCGCGCCGATCAGCGCCGGGATGAGGACGAAGAGCAGCATGTCCCACACGTTGTCGCCGTTATCGCCCTTGCGTTCGACATAGCGGCTGGCGACGGTGGCGGCGGCGATCATGCCGCCGACGAGCAGCAAGCCGTACCAGCGCATAGCAAGCGGGCCGATCTGGAAGAGGATGGGGTCAAATGGCGGATACATGGCGTCTCCCTAGGCGTGGGGCAGAGTTCGTAAGGGCGGGCTGCGCAGGCGAGTGTATGCCGTCTGGCGCTATTCGAGATAGCCCAGTGCGCGCAGGCGTTGGCGCAGTTGCGGGTCGCTTTGGCCGGCCACGCCGCCGGTGGGGACGGCTTGCGCTTCGGCCTGGCGTTCGTAATCGCTCAGGAACTCGCTCATCTCCGCGACCTTGGCAGGCATAGCCGCGGCGAGGTTTTGCGTCTCCCTGGCGTCTTCGACGAAGTTGAAAAGCTCGCGGTAGTCCTCGCCGGTGAGGATGAGCTTATAGGGCGTCTGCCACACGGCGCGGCGGCGCTGGTCGCAGCGATATTCGGCCACAAGCTGCGGTTTCTGCCTGCGGATGATCTTGAGCACGTTTTCGTCGGTAATGGCCTCGGCGAAGACGACGCCGCGGTCGAGGTCCGCGCCTTGGGCGAGCGAATAGCGCTCCTCGCCGGCATCGGCCAAGCCGGCGGCGGCCAATGCGGTGTGGAACAGCCGCCGGGTAGAGACCGGGTGATCCACGGTGGCGCCGCGCGGCAGGTCGCCATTGGGGTCGCGAATGATTAGAGGGACGTGGGTCAGCTCGTTGTAGAGCGAAATGCTGTGGCCGACGAAGTCTTTTTCGCCCAGGTGGTCGCCGTGATCCGCCACGATGATCACATGGGTGCGGTCCAGCGCGCCGCTGGTGCGCAGCCGTTCGAAGAAGGCGCCAAGCTGCTCGTCTTGGGTGGCGACTTCGGCGTTGTACATGCCGCTGATGATGGCGCGGCGGCGTTCGTCCATATCGTCGCCCAGGGGCGTGAGCCAGCCGAGCACGTCGCTGTTGAAGCGCTGCAAATAGCGCTGCGCCGCCTTGTCGCCGAGAAAGTCCGGCGCAAAGCGCTCGATATATTCCCGCTTGGGATGAAAAGGCATGTGCGTGCCCATGACGTTGACGAAGGCGAAGATGGGTTGCTTCTGCGCCACCCTCTTGCGCTCCACGAGCAGGCGAGCGGCGTCGTTGAGGGATTTGCCCGTATTGCCCTTGAAGCTGAGCGCAGTCTGCCACAGGGGAACCATCAACGGCGTGAAGGCGAACTCGAGCAGGGCATCGGAACGGGCGAAGGAGTCCTGCAGACGGTGCAGCCACTTGGAGAGGTGGCGCTTAAAAAACTGGCGATAGCGCCCCGTCAGGCGAGAACGTGCGCCGGCCTGGTTGGGCCGCGAGGTAAGCAGACCGCTGTAGTTGAGAAAGCTGTAGAAGCCGCGGCGCAGGCCGTTGTCGACCACGCCGACCAGCGGGTTGTTACAGAACGCCGCGGTGTAATAGCCGCCTTGTTGCAGCCGCTCTGCCAACGTGGGCAGCGCCGCGGGCACGCGCGACGATGACTTCTGCGTGCGGTGCACCGCCGGATAGACGCCCGTAAACATGGACGTATGCGACGGGATGGTCCACTGCGCGGTGGAGATGCCGTGGCGGAAGCGAGTGGCGTCCGCAGCCAGCGCATCGAGGTGCGGCGAAATCTCTTCCGGAAAGCCGTAGGCGGAGAGCCGGTCCACGCGCTGTGTGTCCAGGACCAGGAAGAGAATGTCGGGGCGAGCGGTCATAACGAACTCCTTATCGGCCGGGTTGCCGCACGGGCGGGCGCGGTCTTGCACCATGCGCGTACTACTATACTTGCTGCGGCGCGATTTGGGCAACCCGCCGGCGCGGGGAGGGCGCATTCAGGATGGAGGAGAAGTATGAAGCAGGAGGGCGTACA
>CAYXRG010000017.1:0-10377 GCA_964467575.1 uncultured Caldilineaceae bacterium
TAGCCGTGTTCGAGCAGCCAGTCGATGGTTGGTCCTTGCCAGCGCACTTGGCGGAAGTCGACTTTACTTGATGCGTCGAAGCGGACGCCTTCTTCTTCGAGCAGGCGACGCTGGAGCGCTGCCCCGCCGCTGTCGGCGCGCAGGCTGATTTTGCCCTGGGCGTTGATAACGCGTTGCCAGGGGACATCTTCGTGGCGAGAAGTCAGCGCGGCCATAGCGTAGCCGACCATGCGCGCGGTGCAGCCGCCGACGATGGAGGCAATCTGGCCGTAGGTCGCGATCTTGCCTGGCGGGATCTGCCGGACGACTGCATAGATGCGCTCGTAGGTCGGGGTTGATGCGCCGATTTCTGATTCGGTTGGGTCTCTCATGGGTTGACCTTCTTTGATGCTTGTGCTATGGACGGCGATAACGGGGTTGTTAACGGGGCGCGGCCGCGCCGGCCAGTCGCCGCAAAGCGTCGTGCCACGCGCTTCGCCAGGCAGCATCTGCGGGGACGGCGAACAGATGCGTGTGCCCGCGATGGTCATGGGCGCCGAAGCCCCGCACGATGATGCTCGTATCAGGATCTTGTTCAAGATAAGCGACGAGGGCATGTTCCAGGCGAAGGGGGCTGCGGATGTAAAATACTTGGACGAGCGAAATCTCCGGGTGGCCCGTCAAATGGTCGATGTTCCAGTGAAGGCGTTTTGGCGTCCTGGGCAGCAGCCGGTTGGCGTCCAGACCGGCTGCTGTAAAGTGCTCGAGGAGGAGGGCGCACAGCGGATGCGCGGGGCGCCCGGCGCTGCGCGTGGCATGGCGCAGCAGCCTGCGAGGGAGGGCGAGTCCGCTATGTGCGCCGAGCGCGGAGCCGGCGTAGAAATATTCGCCTGCCGGAAAATCGACGGGTCGACCGCTCTGGATGCGGCCGATGGGGATGCGCAGCGAACGATCAAGGCGGAGGCGAAGCGCGTAGGTTCCGATCCAGCACTCTTCGGCTTGAATGGCGATGACCGGTTCGCTATCGAATAGCTGGATGGATTGTGAGGAGGACATACGCTGTGCGAACCTCTGTTCACATATTGGCCGTGAACAATCGTCGCCAACGATACGGCGGGCGTTTTCTGTTGACGCTGCTTTGGTGGAGCGCTGCGTTCATCCTTGCGGGCTGCGCCATCTCGTCTGACGGCGAGACCATGTTGGTCGCCTTTCCCCTACGGAAGGACGTGCGCATTGCGCTGAACCTGACCGAGCAGCCGCCGAGGGCTGATATCTTCAGCGCGTCAGGCATCGGCGGGGCCGGCTTCTTGTTTGCCGGCGGCAGTGCACCTGCGGACTTCACCCTTCGTTTACGCTTGCACGGATTGGAAGCGCTTACGCTCGCCTGTGACGGGTGCGAAGTGCTGGTGAGCGCGAGAAACCGCCGCGACCCTTCAATAGGTGAGATGCTGGCGTGTGAAGGCGACGCCACGGCAACGCCGTTGGCTCCGGATGATGCCGGTTGGGCCGATGTCCGCATCGTACATGGCGAACAGGCCGGCGCATACGCCGGCCTGCCTGTCCGGTTCGACGTCCGCATGCCTGCGGCGTTTGCGGCTAGGGGCTGTAGCAGCCTGTACGTCGAATGGGTGGACTTCTACCGCTGAACGCGCCGGTATAGCATCACGCCGGCTCGCTGCCGATGGCGAACATGCGCTCCAGATCGTGCATCGAGTAGGCGCGAAATGCAAGCAGGGTCTCGGTCTTTTCGATGTGTTCGATCTTGAGCATGTGGCTCGTCACGACGTCGGCCATTTCCTCGTTGGTCTTGACGCGGATGATGGCGACCAGGTCGTAGCGTCCGCCGACCGAATACACCTCCGAAACCCCGTGCATTGCCAGCAAGCTCTCGGCCACTTCATTTATGCGGCCGTGCTTGACGTTGATCAACACAATGGCAGTGACCATACAATCCTCCAGCGCGCCGTGTTATTCCGTTTCTTGTACCGTTACCTTGATCATTGTGTCGCCTTGGCGGATGGCGTCGACAACGTTTTGCCCTTCAACCACCTTGCCGAAAACGGTATGCCTGCCGTCCAGGTGCGGTTGAGGCGAGTGGGTAATGAAGAACTGGCTGCCGTTGGTGTTGGGGCCGGCGTTTGCCATCGAGATCACGCCCGTGTCATGCCGCAAGGGGTTGCCTGCAAACTCGTCTTGGAAACGGTAGCCGGGGCCGCCGCGACCTGTGCCGGTCGGGTCTCCGCCCTGGATCATGAAGTTGGCGATGACGCGATGAAACGTGACGCCATCGTAGAAACCCTGTTGCGCCAGAAAGACGAAGTTGTTGACGGTGTTGGGGGCATGTTCAGGATACAGTTCGAGGACGATATTGCCGCGCTCGGTTTCAATGGCGGCGGAATAGGTCTTGTCCGTATCGATCTGCATTGCCGGAGGCGAACTCCACTGTTTTGAAGCCATTATAGCCATTTCCTTTTGAATCTGTTTGATATGGCACGGCAATGTAAGCCGTGGTTAGGACTGTCAGCATATCCGCTTTTCACGGTAAAACGCGTACCCCCGCACACAAATGGCCTCAGTTCGACGCGGTGCGTTGGCGCAGCAGGATTTCGGCCATCGCTCCCCCCAATCCGCAGAAGGCTCCGGCAAAGACGGCGAACTGCCAGTTTAGCGCGAAGACATACGCTGTAAGGAGGGGGATGCTGAGCATCCCGCCGATAAAGGCGTGCACAGCGCCGCGTCGCCGAACGTAAAGCGCGGTCAGCACGCCGGCGATGAACGGGGCGATCAGCGTGGCGATGATCTCGTAGTCGAAACTGACTTGCAGTCTGCGCACTGCGATGTCGGCGGCTGTGGTCAACAAGAGGTTGGCGGCTAACGCAAACAAAACGCCGGTTGCGCGGATCGGCGCCTTGGCTTGCTGCCGCTTAGGAGTGCGCTTCAAGCAGAAATCCTCCGTGCGACCAATGCCGGCCTAGTGTGACGACAACCCCAGTTCGGCGTAGGCCCGCTCAAGCAGGGGAACAAGGTTGTCCCAGTCGTAGCGTTCGGCCACGAAACGTCGAGCGTTTTCTGTCAGGCGCTTCGACAAGACCCCTACGCCGCGCTGCTGATCGTCGAGCAATTCGAGCACAGCCTGCGCAAAGGCGACCGGCGTATCGGCGATGAGGAGCTCCCTGCCATGCGCTACGTCGATGCCCTCTACGCCTAAGCTTGTGCTGACGATGGGTTTACATGCCGCCATCGCCTCAAGCGCTTTGAGGCGAGTTCCGCCGCCGACGCGCATCGGGATCACAAAGACGGCGGCTGCGGCGAGATACGGCTCGATCTCCGGAACCGTGCCCGTGATGTCGATGGCCGGATTGCCGCGCAGCACGTCCAAACGCGGGTGCGGGTTCTGGCCGACGATCTGGAGGCGAACCGCAGACGCTCTTGATTGTATCATTGGCAGCGCTTCTTGAGCGAACCAGAGGGCTGCGTCGACGTTGGGGCGATAGTCCATCTTGCCCAGGAACAGAAGCGTATCGGGGACCGGTGCGCTGTGGCAGAGCGCGGCGTAGGCGGCGGCGTTGATGCCGTTGGGTACGACCGCGATGCGCGAGCGAATGCCGATGCGCGCCAGGGCCTCGGCGTCCGGTTCGCTGACAGCTACGGCGAGATCTGCGGCGTTGGCGCTGTGACGCTCGTAGCGCCGCAGCTTATGCCACTGGACGAAGCTGTAAGCCGCGCCAATCCAGCGCGAAGGCGTGCGCAGATCGCTCAGCGCATTGCGCTTTTGCAACAGATACTCGCAATTGTGATCGTCGAAGGCCAGGGCGGGTCGGCTGTCCTGTGTGCGGCGTCTCACGAGCCGTAATCCATATGGGGCCATTTCAATGCCTTCTATCTGGACGAGATCGTAGGCTTCTGCTGCCGTCTGGTCGATCAGCGCATCCATCGCGGGGCTGGCAAGCCGCAAGGCCATGTCAGGGAGGGGTGAGAAAAGCGTATCGGCGGCGCGACGTGCGAGTGAGCGCTGTGGCTGTCGGACTGTGGCGATGCGACGGCAGAGCGCATGCAGCGGATTAGTCGGTTCCAGCGATTCGCCGGGAGCGAGAAAGGTGAATAGATCGACGACATGTCGCTGTGCCAGACGTTGGATGAGATTGAAGTTGCGGATGGTAGCGCCCTGGCGCGGCGGGTAGGGTAATTGGGGCGTCAGAAAAAGGAGGTTCATGTTACGGCGAAACCGCGACGCCGCGCACTACGGCCGGCTGGCCGGAGGGGAGGCTGCAGGAGTTCCGGTCGCGGCTACGGGCGCCGGGTTCTCGATGACGCGGCGGTAGACTTCTAGCGTCCTTTCCGCGGTCTGCTCCCAACTAAAGCAGCGGGCGCGCTGCAAGCCTTTTTCTCGCAGTTCGGCGTGAAGGGCGTCGTCAGTCAGAAGGCGGTGAATCGCCACGGCGAGCTCTTCCCAGTTGTCGGGGTGGACCATGAGCGCCGCGTCGCCGACCACTTCGGGCAGGCTGCTGATATTGCTGACGATGGTGGGTGTGCCGCACGCCATCGCTTCCAGGGGCGGCAGGCCGAACCCTTCGTAGTGGGCGGGATGGACATGGCAGCGCGCTCCCACATAGAGCTTGTGCAGGTCGGCGTCGTTGACGCGCCCCAACGGGAATACGTTGCGCTCCAGTTTTAGCTTGCGGATTAAGTCCAAAACATCTTCGTAGAGCCAGCCGCGTCCGCCGGCGATGGCAAGCCCCACATCGTCGATGTTGTACTTGTCTAGGAGGTGGCGAAAAGCGCGCAGCAGGCCGTCGACGTTTTTGCGCGGTTCGATGGTGCCGACGAATAGGATAAAGGCGTTGGGCAAGCCGTACCGTTGGCAGATCTCGCGGCGGGTCTGATCGACGGGCAACGGCCCGAAGCTGTCGTCGGCGGCCTCGTAGATCACACTGACTTTATGCTTGGGAACGCCCAACTGCGCGACCAAGTCTTTCTTGGTGCTTTCGCTGGGAACGATGATATGGCTGGCGCGACGCACGCCGCGGTCGATCTGCCCGTAGTAAGCGGCGCTGTCTTTAGTGAGGAAATGCGGCCAATGAAGGAAGGCCAGATCGTGTACCGTGATGACTGTGGGCAGCGACGCGCGCAGCGGGGGAATAAAGTCTGTGCTGTGCAGCAGGTCAAGCGGAAAACGCATGAGTTCGAGGGGCAACATGAATTGCTCCAGCCTGGTATGAACTGGAGCGAACAAGGTCGCTCGCCGGAAGTTCGGCATACTGATGAGCGGCTCGGTATGCCTGCGGTGTTGGAAGACGATGAATTCGTCTTCACGATTGATTTTTGCAATCGCCCGCATCAAATGCCGGGTGTAACGGCTGATTCCCGCGGGCTGGTGATAGACCAACCGAGCATCGATGCCAATCTGCATAGCTTGTGTTGTACTGCCATTCACATGCGCATGTGAAAAACGAGATAGCGGACGGGACGGCTACTGCGTAACACCCATGACGGCATGAACATCCGGACATTACTCACGAGGCGTTGCCGGCGTCGCTATGGCAACCGGATACAGCGGCGCCGCGGCTAGAAAAGCGCTTCGCAGCAACCGAAACACGCCTCTGGCCGGTTGCTCCGAGGAACTTGAGCATTGTAGCAGTGGGTTTCACATTCGGTCAAACCGGACCCATGAGTTGGTCGAGATGACGGCGGAGGCGATGAGGAGGGCCGGCGCGGCGAACAGCGCGCATGTTGGCTGTCGCCCGTAAACGGCCTTACTGTGTTATAATCAGCCCCATAGAGCCTGTGGAGACTCTTGATAACCAAGGTGGATACCCATGGAACTTGCACAAATCGCCCAGATGGTGAATTGGTTGGACGAGGAGCATCGCCGCGACCGGGCGGAGATCGCACGTTTGCAGCAACGGATTGAGGCGCAGTCATCCGATATCGTGGAGCAAGCGCGCCGAATTCAGGAACTGGAAGGTCGTCTGGCAGGCACCCAGGCGCATCTGACCAAGTTCGGGCAGATCGAGCACGCGATCCAGAATACCAAGTCGGAACTGACCGGCATGGTCGAGCGTATCGAAGAAGGCCGTGTGCAAGGGCAGCGCGAGATCGAGCGCGCGCGCCTGGCCGATCGCGAGATTCTGAGCCGCGAGATCAGCGAGGTGCGCAAAGAACTGCCGCGCATCACACGGCTGGAGGAGTCGATCGACGTCCGCTCGGTAGAGGACAATCGCCTATCTGAACTGATCATGGGCATTCGCAACCAGATCGGCGCTCTGGCGAAGGAAATCGAGGAGCGTACGCGCCAGATACCGTTCTTGGCCGAACAACGTACGAGCGACACCAAGCGCATTGCGCAGTTGCAACAGGAGACAGTTGAACTGTTCAAGCGCGTAGAGGCCGCCTCGTCTCGCTTGCCTGTTTTCGAGGAGAATATCCGCAAGCAGGCGGCGGAGATGGAAAAGCTTCCGGGCCAGATCGACACCCTGCGCGAGCAACAGGAAGCGTTCATGGAGAAGATTCGCGCCACGCTTGTCGACCGCGAGCAGGTGATCGCACGCTGGCAGGAGACCATCGAAGACCAGAAGACCCTGGTAAACCAGTCGTACGAGCGCATGCAGGCGTTTGGCCAGCAGGTAGAGGTGGCGCGCCGCGCCGTGCAAGAGATGCAGGAGTTCAAGGACCTGATCCTGCGCGAGCAGAGTCAGGTGCAGGAACTGCAGCGATTGGCGGAAGAGCGCATCCGCCGCGAGATGGACGAGTTCCGCGAGGACTTCGAGAAAAAGCGGCGCAAGTCGGAATTGCGCCAGGAGCACCTGTGGTCGGAACAGGACAAGTATAACCGCGAGGTGGTCGAGCGTTTCCCTCCGATTATCCACGACCTCAAAATCTACGAAGCGTTGGTCCAGCAACTATGGAAACTGCAAGAGACCTACGGCAACTACTTCCTGATGACGGCGCAATCGTGGCTGGAGGGGATGCAATCGGCGGTTAAGGCGCGCGATGAGCGCGTGCGTGCGATGGAAGAGGAATGGCAGCGGCAGCGGCGCAATGCGGAGTTGTATGCCAGCCAAGTGAGCCAACGACGGACCACAGGCATCATTACCGGCGAGTCTGCCGAACAGAAAAACGGCAACAGCCGCGGGTAGCGCAGGCGACCGTCCATGCGCATCGTAGGTACAGCCGGCCATGTAGATCACGGTAAATCGACGCTTGTCCGGGCGCTGACAGGCATCGACCCCGATAGACTGAAAGAAGAGAAAGCCCGAGGCATGACCATCGACCTCGGGTTCGCCTGGTTCGACCTGCCACTCCCCGGCGGCGCGGTCGAGCCCATTGGCGTGGTCGACGTTCCGGGGCATATCGATTTCATCAAAAACATGCTCGCCGGCGTCGGCGGGATTGATGCTGCGCTGTTGGTGATTGCGGCGGATGAAGGGGTGATGCCTCAGACGCGCGAGCACCTGGCGATCCTCGACCTGTTGGCCGTGCCGTCGGCGCTTGTTGTGATGACCAAGATCGACCTGGTAGACGACTCCGAATGGCTCGACCTAGTCGAACTGGATATCAGCGAACTGCTGCACGGAACACAGTTTGCCGCCGCGCCGGTGGTGCGGGTTAGCCCGATGACCGGAGCGGGCGTTGAAACGCTGCGAGGCGCGTTAAGCGATCTGTTGGCGGATCTGACGCCGCGTCGCGACCGGGCGCGGCCGCGCCTGCCGATTGACCGCATCTTTAGCCTGAGCGGGTTCGGTACGATCGTGACGGGCACGTTGAGCGATGGCACTTTTGCCGTGGGGGATGCTGTTGAGGTTCTGCCCGGCAAGCGCAGCGCGCGCATTCGCGGCTTGCAGACGCACAAGCAGCAGGTGGATACGGGCAAACCCGGCAGCCGATTGGCGATGAACCTGACCGGCGTCGGCGTCGAGGACCTGCGCCGCGGAAATGTGGTTGTCAAGCCCAATTCGATTGAGGCCACGCAGCTTGTCGATGTGTCTGTGAGACTGCTGCCCGGCACGGCTAAGCCTCTGCGACATAACGCACGCGTAGACTTTTTTGCCGGAGCGGCGGAGGCGCCTGCCGTCGTGCGGCTATTGGGGGCCGACGAACTGAAAGGCGGCGAGTCGGGCTGGCTGCAACTGCGTTTGGCCGAACCCGTTGTGGCGGCGGCTGGGGATCGTTTCATCCTGCGCCAACCGTCACCGAGCGAGACATTGGGCGGGGGCGTCGTACTTGATTCGCATCCGCGGCGGCGCTGGCGGCGCTTTGACGATCGGGTGATCGAGCGGCTGAAGCTCCTCGCCCGCGGGGCGCCGGATGAAGTCATTCTCGATGCGCTAGGTTCACGGCCTTTCCAGACCGCGGAGGATTTGGCCGGAACCAGCGGATTGGGCGTCGATGTCGTGGGCGAAGCGCTGGCGGCTCTGTTGGAAGCGGGCGCGGTCGTGGCGTCGGCGATGTCGCCGGAGCCGCTGTATATGACGCAGGCGCAGCGCGAGCAGGTCGTAGAAAGCCTCGTACGCGCCCTCCGTAGCTATCATGCCGAGCATCCGTTGCGTCGCGCCATGCCGCGCGGCGAGTTGCGCAGCCGTCTGCAAGAGTCAATTGGGCAGGCTATCGGCGTACGGCTGTTCAACGCGCTGGCGGAGATAGCCGCTACTGCGGGTAACGTGAAGGCGGACGAGAATGGCGTTTGGCTGTCCGGGCATGCGGTGCGCCTAACGTCCGAACAACAAGAACGAACGGAACGGACGCTGCAAACTCTGGCCGATTCCGGCTATGCGCCGCCCAACGCTCAGGATATTCTGCTGATGCTGGGCGGGGATGAGAGGCTGATGGAAATGCTGGTCGAGCAGGGTCGCTTGGTCTCGCTTGGCGGCGGCGTCATCTACCGCAGCGAGGAGTTCGAGGCGATGCTCGCCGGGATTTGCGTCTACATCAGCGAGCACGGCTCGATGACATTGGCGCAAGCGCGGGACCACTTCGGCGTTAGCCGCCGGTATGTGCAGGCTGTGCTCGAGGAGGCTGACGTCCGTCGCATCACCCGGCGCGAGGGCGATACGCGCGTGCTGCGCTAGGGTACAGCGCAAGCGGCGCCACTATAAACATAGATACCTCCACAGATGTGTCAAAGGCTCCATCTATGAGCGACGGATCGACGCGTCAACCCCTGCAACAAGTCAAAGACTTCCGACTTTTGGGCACGACCTCAGAGCCAGAAGTCACCGCTCATTCGCATAAACCGATCATTACGTTCAGTGTGTTGGCCCCGCTGCTGATCGCCGCGGCCGTATGGGGATTCGGCGCGAACGGCTGGACGCGGCCGTGGATGTGGCCCTGGACGCAGCCTGAAGGGCCGCTGACCGCATCCGGCACGCTGGAAGCCGACGAATACCTGGTCGGATTCGAAGTGCCTGGCCGGATCGTCGAGCTTGCCCAAGAGGGGCAGTCGGTCCTGGCGGATGAGACGGTGGCGAGGCTAGACGATGCGTTGATCGAGATCCAGATCATGCAGGCAAATCTGGCCGCGCGCCAGCAACTGGAGATCCAAGCCGAGCGGTATGCGCTGAACTCACCGATTTCGGGCGTGGTCACGCGCGTGGCTATGCATGTCGGAGAGGTAGTGACGCCGGGGCAAACCGTCTTGGCCGTAGCCGATCTGACTACGTTGCAGTTGACGGCGTATGTGTTGGAGCGCGACCTCGGCGCAGTACAAGTAGGCCAGCAAGTGGCGGTCACTGCAGATCCCTTTCCGGGGCGCGCCTTTCGCGGCGTAGTCACCTCGACAAATCCCCGCGCGGAGTTCACCCCGCGCAATGTACAGACCCAGGCCGACCGGCTCAATCTGGTATTCGGCGTGAAGATTCGCGTGGACAACCCGGACATGGCGCTTAAGCCGGGCATGCCGGCTGACGTTACTTTCGCGTCTGCGCCCTGAGGGAGGCGCGCCATGTTTTCTCGTGTCCTGGCGATGATGCGCAAGGAGTTTATCCAGATCCGTCGCGACCGGCGCACGCTGGCGATGGTGCTGGTGCAGCCGGTGATGCTGCTGCTCCTGTTCGGCTATGGGATCAACACCGTTGTCGACCATCTGGACATGATCGTGTTCGATGAGTCGGGCGATTTCGACAGCCGTACGCTAATTGCCGCCTTCGAGAACAGCGGCTATTTCGACGTGGCAACCCATGCCCGGTCGCAGGCGGAGTTGGTCACCGCCATCGACGCCGGCAGGGCAAAGGCGGCGTTGCATATCCCGCCGGACTTCGGCAGCCAGGTGCTGCGCGGCCAGACGGGCATCGTGCAACTGGTGGTCGACGGCTCGGATCCGAACGTGGCGTCGACGGCTTCATTCGCCGCAGCCGCAGTCGCCCAGTCGCAATCGGCCCGGCTGACGTCGGCCATGATGGCGCG
>CAYXRG010000017.1:10477-45554 GCA_964467575.1 uncultured Caldilineaceae bacterium
GTCGCGGCGCGGATCATTTTCGGGGTGGAGATCGCCGGCAGCGTGTTACTGCTTTCGCTTCTGTCCATCCTATTCTTGTTGGGTTCGCTTGGCATGGGACTGTTCGTCTCGACGCTTTCGCAGACGGCGGGTCAGGCGACGCAGATGGCGATGTTCATTATCATGCCGTCCATCTTGTTGTCGGGCTTTATGTACCCGCGCGACAGCATGCCCTTCGTGATCCAGCAACTCGGCTTGCTCGTCCCCATGACCTACTATCTAGAGATCCTGCGTGGGATCATTCTCAAAGGCGTCGGGTTCCAGGTGCTTTGGCCGGCTGTCTTGCCTCTGGCGCTGTTCAGTTTCGTCGTTTTCGGCCTGAGCGCGTGGCGTTTCCAGAAGCGGATCGCGTGATGTCCAAGCCTATCGCGATCGACGTGCACAATTTGACCAGGCGCTTCGGAGACTTGATCGCGGTCAACAACGTGTCGTTTTCCGTCAGCGAGGGCGAAATCTTCGCCTTTCTGGGGCCGAACGGTTCGGGCAAGAGCACCACGATCCGCATGTTGTGCGGCATCCTTGCGCCGACGTCGGGCGGGGGGAGCGTGCTGGGGTACGACATCGCGCGGCAGAGCGAGCGCATCAAGCAAGGGATAGGCTATATGAGCCAACGCTTTGCGCTTTATGAGGACCTGACCGTGCGCGAGAACCTGGAGTTCTACGCCAGCGTCTACAACGTGCCGGCGAGCGTCCGCAAGGCGCGGCTGACCGAGTTAATCGCAATGGCCGGGCTGACGGGGCGGGAACGCCAACTTGCCGGCCAACTATCCGGCGGATGGAAGCAGCGGTTGGCCCTCGGCTGCGCTACCGTACACAATCCCCAATTGCTTTTCCTGGACGAGCCTACAGCGGGGGTCGATCCGGTATCGCGCCAGGAGTTTTGGACGATGATCTACGAATTGGCGCGCCAAGGCAGGACGATCTTTGTCACGACTCATTACCTTGACGAAGCGGAGCACGCCAACCGGATCGGCATGATCCACGACGGCGTACTGCGCGCACTGGCGTCACCTGCCGAACTGAAGGAATCGTTGCAGGGTCAGTTGTTCAAGGTCGTGTGCGCTGCGCCGTTCGACGCCGTAGCCTTGATGGAAGGGACGCCCGGCATCTATTACGTCGCTCTGCAGGGCAACGACGTGCATATGCTTGTCGATGTCGAGAGGCTATCGGCTGAAGAAATCGCCCGACGGCTTGTCGAACGCGGTATCGAAGTGAGCGAAGTGCGGCCGGTCGAACCAACGCTGGAGGATGTCTTTATCAACCTGATTGGACGTCCCGCTGCCGGTGAAGGGCGAGACGGGTAGGCGGCGCGCCAGGAGGCAAGTCCTAGGCTAGGGCGTTCCATCGGGGCTGGAAGAGGATGTAACGGCCGGAGACGAGCAACTGCTTCGCCTCCGGCCTTCGCTTCGGTCGAGATTGTCAATGGCCAAGACCTGGAATCACGCTCGACGGTGTCTTAGGTTTCGCCGGCTGACCTCCAAGCTTGTTAACTAGACGCGTGGGCGGGCGCTATCGCCAGAAGCGCGCGAGCAGGTTGAGAAGCAGCGACAGCACGACGCTCACCAAAAGCATTGTGCCAAGCGGGATGTAGACCGAAACGCCGCCGCGCTGCCAGCGGATGTCACCGGGCAGATTGCCAAGCCACGGCACGCGGCCTGCCAATACCAGGAGCAGGCCGAGAATGAATATCCCGCCGCCCAGCAGCATAAGCAAGCGACCGATGTCCGGCATAGTCCCTCCGTTAGGCGTGGCGTGCAAGTCGTTGTCGCAGCGCTTCCAGCGGCTGCGCACCGACGATCTGATCCACGACCGCGCCGTTCTTGAAGATGAGCAGCGTTGGTATGCTCATGATGTTGTAGCGGCCGGCGACTGCTGGGTTTTCGTCGACGTTAAGCTTGCCCACGATGGCGCGGCCGGCGAACTCTCGCGCCAATTGCTCGACGGAAGGGGCGACCATGCGGCATGGCCCGCACCACGGCGCCCAGAAGTCCACCAAGACCGGCAGGCCGCCGGAGGCGATCTGCGTGAAATTGGCGTCGGTGAGCGTGACAGGCGTCGCCTGCTCTTCTGCAGGATTGGAATCTGCCGGCCGCGCGCCGTTGGCGCGAGTGGATGACGCAGGTGCAGCCGAGCTGGCAGGTCGAGGCGCACCCTCGACTAAGTGGGCCAGCCAGGCACGTACCACAGCAGGATCGTTGGCCTGGGTGCGTTCAAGCGCTTGGCCATTGCGGAGGTAGACGACTGCGGGCGCTTGACCTACGTCGAAGCGGCGCAGTAGATCCTGTTCTTCGCGTGAGTCGATCTTGGCGATCAGCGCTTTGCCGGCATAATGCGCGGCGAGGCGATCTAGTTCGGTGTCGACACTAGGCGACAGCGGCCGCGCCCTCTCCCAAAAGACGAGAGCGGTCGGGACGCCGGCGTTGATCACGCGGTCAATGCTGTGCCGGTTGGTATGGATGACGGTGTTAATTGGCATATCTGTCTCCCTCTTCACGCTCACGCCAGTGCGCATCTGTCGCAAGCGGAAGGCGCACGTTTTCCCTAATGGTCGCATAGCTACATCAGAAGCGCATGAGATGAGTGTTAGCGCTTCGTTGGCGTATTCGGCGAGACATCCATCTACGTATATGTACGCCCGGCCGCTTTTGGGATGAGGTTCGCCGCTACGGTACAATCAGGACTCTGAACGCTATGACTGACGACCGTGTGATGCGCCCGCCAACTATGCTCGACCGTTCTTTCGTCCGCCTGGGCTTGCTCGCCTTGCTCTTGGCGGCCTACGCGCTGCGGCTGCACGAGTTGACGCGGCAGGATATCTGGTGGGACGAGGCGCGCAATATCGACGTGGCGCTGCGCTCCTTTGGCCAGGTGGCAACCGCTCCGGAACTGGATATTCATCCGCCGGTCTATTTCTGGCTGTTGCACGCTTGGCTGCGGCTGACCGGCATTGCACGCGGCATGGAGCCGGCGCTGATTGCGTTCGCGGCGCGTTACCTGAGTGTGTGGGCGGGCGTAGCCAGCGCGGGGTTGCTGTATGCGCTGGCGGCAGGCGCGTCGAACCGTAAGGCCGGTCTGCTTACAGCGGCTGTGGGTGCGCTGTCACCTTTTTGGCTGGCCGAAAGCCAAGAGGCGCGCATGTATACCGTCGGCTTTGCGCTCTTGACGGGGGCCGGGCTAGCGCTGTACCGCAGTATCGGAGCAGACGACAGCGCCGAATCGGGCATTGGGTCTGCCTTGCGCCGCAGAAGGTCCGGTCTGGCTGCGTTTGCAGTATTGTCTGCGTTGGCGCTGCTGACGCATTACAGCACCGTGTTCATCGTCGCAGCGTGGTTCCTCTGGTGGGGAACGCTGGCGCTTACACGCCGCGGAAGGGCGAGGCATTTCGAGTTGGGCATTGCTGCGGCGGCTGGTTTGGCAATCGTTTTGCTCGTATTGCCTGCAGCGCCGATTGCCCTGCGCCAAATCCCCGATTACGCCAATCCCAACCTTGTCGTTCCTTCCGTGGCGGAATATTTGCGGCACAACTGGCAGGCGTATCTTGGCGGCTATGCTTTCGGCGCGGAGATGCTGGCCGGTTACGGGGCGGCATGGTTATGGGGCGTCACAGCGCTGGCCATCGCCGGCATTGTTCTCACTGTGATGAGCGGTCAGTCGGCGACACGCCGGCATGAGCGGCTGCGCCTTTCGCTGCTCGTCTTTTGGACCGCCGGCGGGCTGGTTCTATACTACATTGCAGTGTTGGACCGGGGCGCGTTCAATGTGCGCTACAGCAGTTTCATCACACCTGCACTCTATGCGCTGTTGGGCGCGGGGTTGGCGGGATGGGGACAGCGGGTGAGCGCAGCGTACCCGCTTGCCGCGGTTCTGCTGTTGGCCGGGTTCGCGCCAGCAATTCGGGCTGATCTGTACGATGAAAGCTTTGCCCGCGAGGACATTACGGGCGTGACTCGCTGGCTGCGTGAGCATGCCGAGCCGAACGACGTGATCTTCGTGGACCAGAAATATCCGTTCGGCTTCTACTACGAGCGGTACGCCATCGAAGCCGGCGAGCAGCCTGCCGGAGATGAGCCGGCGCCGGCGCGCTATCTGTTCGTCGATATCAACACGATCGACGAGGAGCTGACGGAGTGGGCTAGCGCGGCGGAGAACGTGTTCTGGGTGCGGTGGTACGAGAGTGATACGGACCCGCGGCGGGCAGTGTCGTTTCTGCTGGATATGGCCGGCGAGCGCACGGGCGAGGAATTGTTTCGCGGCTACTCGATTGATGTGTGGCGGCTCGACCCGCCCACGATTTTCGAACTGACCCCGAATATGGTCGGGATGAGCCATGCCTGGCCTCCGGCTGTGGAGACTGTGGAAGCGTCTCTGCCGAGCGGCGCAATTGAAGCCGGCAGTAAAGTTCCAGTCGTGATCCGCTGGCGGCGCGTGCCCGAAGGCTGGGTCGACCGGGACCTAAAGGCGCGGGTGGCGGTCTACGATGCCAACGGCGGGCGGGTTGCGCAGAGCGACCAGCGCCTGCTCAACGACCGGCACCTAATGCCGGCGGAGTGGAGCGAGGATGACCAGCCGTTGAATGTTTATCTGCTGGCGCTGCCGGAGGATATGCCGGCTGGAGTCGCAGAGATCCGGGCGCTGGTGTATGATGCCGACACGCTCGAACCGCTGACCTTGGTCGACGTGGCGGGAAATCCCGCCGGGCAAGAAGCGCTGCTGGGGTCAATTGGCGTGATCGAGAAAGACTGACAGGACGATAGCCGAATGTCGACGCAACTGCCGTTGTTGCCCTATCTGGAGGCGGAGACCTCTCAACGACCGGCGGATTTCATACCGGTTTACACGCCGTGGCTGGGCGACCGCGAAGCAGAATATGTGCTGGAAGCGGTACAGAGCGGCTGGATCAGCAGTTTAGGCAAGTACGTTTCCCAGTTCGAGGAGGAGTTTGCTCGCTTCTGCGGGGTCAAGTACGGCGTGGCGACGAGCAACGGCACGACTGCCCTGCATCTGGCGCTGCACGCGTTGGGGATCGGCCCCGGCGATGAGGTGATTGTTCCGGCCTTGTCGTTTGTGGCTTCGGCCAATGCGGTGGCCTATACGGGGGCCAAGCCGGTTTTTGCCGATGTGGATATGGAGACCTGGACGCTGGCGCCGGAGGACGCGGAGCGACTGCTCTCTCCGCGCACAAGGGCAGTGATGCCCGTCCATCTCTACGGACACCCAGCCCCAATGGACGAGATCCGCGCTATCGCCGCGGCGCATAACCTGTGGATCGTGGAGGACGCAGCGGAGGCGCATGGCGCTTGTGCCGGCGATCGCCGGGCGGGCAACTTGGGCCATGTCGGAGCATTCAGCTTTTTCGCCAACAAGATCATCACGACGGGCGAAGGCGGGCTGTTGACCACAAATGATGAGGCTCTGGCCGCGCGGCTGCGTATGCTGCGCGACCATGCTATGCCGCCGGAGAAACGTTATTGGCATGACGAGATCGGCTTCAATTACCGCATGACAAACTTGCAGGCGGCAGTCGGCGTGGCGCAGATGGCGCGCATTGACGAGTTTATCGCGCGCAAGCGGCGTATCGCCGAGCTGTATGCCGAGGGGCTGGCGGACCTGCCGGGCATCACGTTGCCGGTGGAGAAGCCCGGTTATACCAACGTGTTCTGGATGTACTCAGTTTTAATCGATGCGCCGTTCCCACTGACGCGCGACGAGGTGATCCCGGCGCTGCGGCAGCGGGGCATCGACAGCCGGCCGTTTTTCCATCCGCTGGACACCCTGCCGCCTTATCTGAGTGAGACGCCGCGACCGCAGGCGTTGGCGCTGAGCCGCATGGGCCTGAACCTTCCTAGCTCGCCGCGCCTGAGCGACGGGCAGGTCGACCGCATCTGCCAAGCCTTCCGGGACCTCGCGGGGTAATGCGCCGATGTCTTCCACACCCGACCGCCCTGTCTCTCCCGACGTGTCCGTCATTCTGCCGACCTACAATGAGCGTGACAATATCTGTGATCTGATCGACGCCGTGCAAATGCATCTGGCTTCAACGCAATGGCGCTTTGAGATCGTCGTGGCTGACGACGACAGCCCGGACGGAACAGCCGGCGCGGTGCGCGAGCGTTACGGGCTGGACGGCTCGCTCGACACGTCGGTCGAACTGGATGGACAGGGTAAGGGTCTGTTACGCCTGATTGTTCGTAAGGCAGACAAGGGACTGGCCTTCGCCATCCGGGACGGCATCGAACGATCCGCCGGGCATACCCTGGTAGTGATGGACACGGACTTCAACCACGACCCGGCCATGATTCCACAGATGGTGGACTTGTTGCGCTACTATGACCTGGTGATCGGCAGCCGCTTTGTGATGCGCGGGGGCATGGAGGACGCGGTTCGCTACCGCTTGAGTCTGCTCTACAATATCTTCATCCGATTCGTTTTCCAGACGCAGGTGCAGGACAACCTGAGCGGCTTCTTCGCGTTGCGCCGCGAGCGTTTTGAGGAGCTTGCACCTATTAGCGACCGTATCTTCTATGGGTATGGCGACTACTTCATCCGGCTGTTGCTGGTGGCGTGGCGCCACGATTGGCGGATACTTGAGGTTCCCGTGTTCTACATTCTGCGCAGGCATGGCGCCAGCAAGACGGGGTTTTGGCGCATTTTCTCGGAGTATACCGCCGCGGTGATCAAGTTGCGCCTGCGCGGCATATAGTGATCTGCTTGCCTGTTCCGCAAATTTCCGGTAAGCCGCGCAGCGAGAAATCGAGCTTACTGGTAAGGCGACGCATGAATCTTGGCGGTACGGCTGCCAAGCGGGTATCGTTGAGGACATGAGCCAAAGACGTTATGGCGTGATCTTGCTGGTCGCGCTGCTTTTCTCTATCTACACCTTCACCAACTCGGGCCGCTTCCATGTGGTCGACGAGGTGAGCCTGTTTGCCGTGACCGAATCGATCGCGTTGCGCGGCGCCGTAGACACAAACGCCATCGCGTGGACGCAATGGGTCAACAGCCCCGGCGAGGTGTTGGGCGCGTTCGGCCCAGATGGCGACGTGTACAGCAAGAAGGGCCCGGCGCCTGCTTTCTCGGCGGCGCCTCTCTATCTCTTGCTGCGCGGCTTCTCACAGATGGACGTGTCGCTTGGGCTTTTACAGGGGACGTTGCTGTGGAACGGGTTTGTGACTGCGCTGACCGCAGCGTTGGTCTGGTTGGCCGCGGTTCGGCTGGGCTACTCCGACCGCGTAGGGGCATTGATGGCTCTGCTCTTTGGCATAGCGACGATCGCCTGGCCGTACGCCAACCAGTTTTTCGGTGAGCCGCTGAGCGCGTTCGGGTTGTTTCTTCTGTTCTATGGGCTTCTCTCGTGGCGAGTGACGCGCCAACTGCGGTGGACGCTGGCCGCGGGGGCCGGGGCCGGCTTGGCGATTGCCACCGTGACGGCTAATGCGATCTTGGCAGCGTTGATCGTCGTGTATGGGGCGGCGGAGTACGTCTTGTCGCGGCTTGGGGCGGCAAGGCTCGCCGCTGACCCGCCTGCCGGCGAAGACGACGGCGGACGGCAGATAATGTCCCGACTTCCGGCGGCGATGCTGTTCGCCGTGCCGGCCGCCGCCGCCATCCTGTTCCTGCTCTGGTATAACTTCCTGCGTTTCGGCAACCCGTTTGAGACGGGCTATCACTTCGACGCAGGCGAGGGGTTCAATGCGCCATTCTTCCAAGGGCTGTACGGTCTGCTCCTCAGCCCTTACCGGGGGGTGTTCTGGTTTACGCCGCTCTTTGTCGTGAGCTTGGCGTCGTTTATCCCTTTCATGCGGCGGCACAAGCCAGAGGGCGTGTTGATTGCCGCCGCCAGCGTCACGTTTATTGCGCTTTACAGCAAGTGGTGGATGTGGTGGGGAGGCTTCTCTTGGGGGCCGCGCTTTCTCGTGCCTTTGACGCCGTTTTGGGTGTTGCTTCTGGCGCCGGCGTGCAGCCGTCTTGCCGGCGACATCGACAGGTTGGGTGGTGTAGGAAGGCTGCATTGGAGGGCTGCGCTGCGTGCGCCGGGCGTTTCCGGCTGGCTGCTCATCGTGTTTGCGCTGCTCTCTACGATTGTGCAACTGGCTGCCGTGGCGGTCAACTACGTCAACTTCGAGGTGTTGCTGCGTTCAATCTATCCGACGGACTGGAGTGATCCGCTTGCCTTTGGGCCGCCCGCCCAGTCATTACGAGACCTGCTCAACAGCCCTGTCGCCGGCCAGTTTAAGTTGATGAATATGGACTTCAAGGCGAATACGGATTTGGCGTGGCTGTGGGCGGACGGCAACATACAACTGCTGTTGGTGGCTGTAGGCGGCGCTTCGTTGCTGACGTTGGCCGCGCTCGCCGTGGCATGGTGGTTCGACGTTGGCGTCGCCTCGCGTCCGGTTCCCAGCCGGCCGGTGCGCTGGCTGGTGGTTGCGCTGCCGTTGTTGTTCGCCGGCGTCTGGACGAATGAGGCTAGCCGCCACCCACACTACGGCGATGCGGGCTATCGTGCTGTCATCGCGCACATCTGCGAAGTGGCCGAGCCGGGCGACGTAATCATAACAGTCGCTCCTTATGCCTACCAGGTCCCGATGAACTGGCTAGGGGTTGAATGCCGGTACGCCCCGCCGATCTTAGGGTATGCGACGGACTCGATGGAGTATCCGGAAGCGCAGCAGGTGATAGCGCGCACACTGGACGATTATGAACTGATCTGGTTTGTAACGGGCGGGTTGCCGCCGAACGACCCGGAGAACACGCTGGAGCGCTGGCTTGCAGATCACGCGTACAAGGCGTTTGACATGTGGTATGGCGACTTCCGTCTGTTGGCGTACGCGACGCCGGCGCGGCTTGAAGGAGTCGTGGCAAGGGAGATGGGGACGCCACTGGTCGGCGCTCAGACTTCGGAGGTCACCGTGACATCCGTGCGGGCGCCCGAAATGGTCGCTCCGGGCGAAGCGCTACCCGTCGAAATCCATTTCCGGATGGCTGCCCCCACCGCGTTTGGTCTGCGCTGGTTCGTTCAGCTTCTGACGCTCGAAGGCTTTCCTGTGGCGTTGTTGGATACGGCGCCGGATGACGGCTACACACGATTTGCGGATATGCCTGCGGAGGAGGACCTGGTGGAGCGAGCCGGCCTGTTGTTGCCGCCTGATCTGCCTGCCGGGGAGTATCAGATGATCGCCGGTCTGTATAACCCAGAATTGGAGAATGCGGAGCGCTTGCGTGCGCCGGACGGCTCCGATTTTGTGCATATTGGCCGGCTAGCGGTGCAGTAGGTCGCTGTGGCTACCCGCGAGGAAACGAAAGCAAACGCTGAACGCGGAAGCGATCCGCCGGTGCGGTTTCGACGGTGGTTGGGGCTAGGCGAGTACGTGCGGGCTGCCTTGGGCCTAGTATTCTTGGCCGCCCTCTTCTATGCGCCGATCCTCCTCGGCCTGAGAACGTTCCCCGATGGGGACTTTACACATCATTTTCTGCCCTTCTCACTTTTCCAGCGGCAGGCTCTGGCCGATCTGCAGGCGCCGCTATGGAACCCCTACACCTACTCCGGCCACCCGTTCTGGGCTGATATTCAGGCGGCCATACTCTATCCCCCGGCCAATGCCCTTTTGTTGCTGACCCTGCCTTTGGACAACGTAGCCGTTCGGCTCTATCTGCTTCAGTTGGAGGCTGTGATCCATGTCGCGGCTGCGGGCTTTTTTGTCTTTCTGCTGGCGCGCGAACTGACGCGGCGTTTTTGGGGCGGACTGCTCGCCGGCGTCTGCTTTATGCTGTCGGGCTACCTTACCGGCTATCCGCCGCTGCAATTGGCTGTTCTGCGGACGGCGATCTGGCTCCCCTTGTTGTTGTGGCTGTTGCTCCGCGCTTGGAGCGAACCGCGGCGGATGCGTTTTTGGACGGGCGCAGGGGCGGCGTTCGCCGTATCTTTCCTCGGCGGGCATGCCCAAACCTGTCTGTATGTCGCCTACGCCGCGGCGGGGTGGATTATTGCGCTGGCAGCGGGCGACCTGTTAGGTGACAGGGAGGCGGAAACACGCACGGCATGGGCGCGAGTCTTTGGCTTGGCGACCTTTGCCGTGAGCGCTGCCGGTCTGATGGCTGCGCAACTGCTGCCTAGCGTGGAATTCGCCCGGTTGAGCGTGCGCGCCAACGTGGACTATGGCTATGTGAGCGGCGGCTTCGCCTTACAGGACGCGTGGAACCTGCTCTTGCCGGGTGTGCTTACGCAGTTTTCGCCGCTGTATATCGGCGTAGCAGGCTTCGGTTTGGCGCTGCTGGGCGCGCTGCCCGCTTTCAGAGGTGCGACGGCTCTTCCAGGTGCGTGGATGATGCGCTATGGCCGCGGGTATTTTGTCCTCTTGTCGATCTTTGGCGTATTGGCCGGGTTCGGCGGCAATGCATTTCTGTATCCCTTGCTCTACCGGATTGCGCCCGGCTGGGATCTGTTCCGCGGGCAGGAGCGGGCCGCCTTTCTGGCAGCATTCGGGTTGAGCATGTTGGCGGGCTACGGTATGGCCAGGCTGCCCAGCCTGGAGATGCCGGTGCGCAGGCGTTACGCGTTGGCTTATGGCGCGCTGGTCACCGCGGGTGCATATGCCTTCGGCCTCCTGTGGCAACTGCCGGGACGTACAGCCGTGAGCCACGCGACCTATTTGTGGATTGCGTTCTTCACGTTGGTCGCGGCGATGGCGTTGGTCGTAAGTATGCGATTGGACGGCTGGAGTGGACGGAGAACCTGGCTGGTCTGCGGGCTGGCGGCGGTGAACCTATTTGTCGCTAACTTTGCCACCAACCTGGACAGCGGCGGTCCGGCGGCTAAGGCGCTGTTCGCTCCGGAGATCGAGGCGCTGCGGGCTGCGCTGGCCGAAGAAGCAAGCGCCCCCGCAAGCGTGCCGGGCAGAGTCTACAACGAATTTCGCATCTATGAGGACTACGGCATGCGCAGCGGGATCGAGGATGTCTGGGGCAGCAGCCCGCTGCGCTTGTCGAATTATGCTCGTCTGTTCGACCAATTTCCACTGGACCGCATGTGGCGATTGACAGGGGTTAGGCATGTGATCACCTGGCGGCGGGAGTTGTTCGGCCCCAGCGAGTTGATTGCGGAGTTTCCACAGAGCGCAGACATCACCTATTTGCACCGGTTGCCGGACCCGAACCCGCGCGCCTGGCTGGCGGCGAACGTTGTCCTGGCCGCTGACGATGAGGCCTGGCAACTGCTGGCTGATCACGGTTTCGACTTAGGTGCAAACGTCGTATTGCCGCCGGAAAGCAGCGGGCATAGCGGCGTGACCGGCCGCGCCACGGGTGAAGTGCGTTTGACCCGGCTTGGTCCGAATCGCTTCGATGTTGACATAATGGATTCGGGCGGCGGCATCTTGGTCATCAGCGAGAACTGGATGCCCGGCTGGCGCGTGCGCAATGCACGCTGCGGCGAAGGCAATCCATGCGCAAAAGGCGACAACTCGCCAACCGGGATCGAGCGCCTTATGCCGCTGCGCGCTAATCTGGCCTTTCTGGCCGTGGCCGTGCCCGAAGGCGATATGCGTTTCGAGTTGGCGTATGAACCGGACAGCGTCCGCATCGGCGCGGCCATCACCGGAGCGACGCTGGTTATGCTGGCGGTCGCCGCGGCGCTGGGAACATGGCAACGCAGCCGGGTAAGGCGCGGGTGAGGCGATGAGCCGCGAACTGCGTCTTACACTCTTGTTGATTATGCTGGCCGGCTATGGGTTGCGGGTATGGCGATTGGACTACCAGGAGTTGCGCGGGGATGAGGCGTTTGGCTACTTCTTCGGCCAGTCGCCATACGCGCAGATTATTGCGGATACGCTGTCGCTGCGGGAGCCGCACCCTGTAGCGAGTTACTTCGTGCAAAAGGCCTGGCTCAGCCTGGCCGGCGACAGCGAGTTCGCACTGCGCTATGTGAGCGCGTGGTTCTCTGTGGCGGCGATTGCGTTACTGGCGCGGCTTGGCAAGCGTAGCGGCTTGCCGGACAGCGTGGCGGCGTTCAGCGCGGCTCTGATGGCGGCCAGCCCGTATGTGATCTGGCACGCGCAGGATGCGCGCATGTATAGCATGAGCCTGGCGCTAACGTTGGCAAGCTCGCTGGCAGCGCTGGTCTGGCTGCAACGCGGGACAGCCGCCCGCGGCGTGCTGTATGTGGTCGTAAGCCTCTTTGCACTGCACACGCACTACTTCGCCGTGTTCGTGCTGCTGGCGCAGAATGTGTATGCCGGTGTGCAGGCGATAGCGCACAAGATTGACCTGGGAAAACTAGCGCGCTGGTTGGGCTTACAAGCTGCTGTGGCCGTGTTGTATGCGCCGTGGCTGTTCATGGCGCGGCGTTTGTTGCTCGGCTATCACGGCAACGGCGATTCGCCTCCGCTCGGCGAGGCGCTGATGCGCTCGTTCAGCGTCTTTGTCGCGGGCGAATCCGCCCCGGCCGACCAGCGGATGATGTTTGGGGTCTTTGGTTTGGCGCTGGCGGTAATGGGTCTGACGGCGCTGGCTGCACGGAGCGACACGCGCGCCGCGGCATGGTGGTACGGGTTGTATCTGGGCATTCCCATCGTGGCGACTTGGTACGGCGCGACCGCGCGGCCGATCTTCGACGAGCGTTACCTCGCCTCGGCCGCGCCGCCGTTCTATGTGTTGGCGGCCACAGCGCTGCTCGCGGGCTATCTGCCTGCGCAATGGGCGAGGGCGCCTCGTCCGCTATGGCTGCGCTTTGGCGCGGCGGCGCTCATCGTTCTTTTTGCGGCGGGTGCAGGTGTATCGCTTGTGCGTCATTATACCGATCCCGCCTATAGCAAAACACGCGGGTGGCGGCAACTGGCCGAGAGGCTGGAACAGATCCCGGCGTGTATGCACGCAGAAGAGGTTCGGTTGGCGCAGAACTATCCGGACCCGACGCTCTGGTACTATTACGCCGGAACAGTCGATCATCTTGTGCTCCCGCCTGCGGCGCAGAGCGGTGACGAGGCGCTCTCTCTTGTGAACACCCTAGCGGCGGAAGGTGTGCGCTGGGTTGCCTTCGTGGAGCAGCCGGCGGCCAACTGGGATGCGGACGGTCTTGCGCACGTTGCGCTGGCCGAGCAGTATGCGCCGGCGCTCAAGACGGACGCGGCCGGTTGGCCGGTGACGCTGTTTGTGCGTCCCCCACAGACATTACAGCCTGCAGAGACAGTCTTCGCCAATGGCGCGATCCTTTCTGCGTATGCGGTAGATCCGGCGCGCACTGTTGCCGCTGGGGCGTTGGTCGCCCACCTGCAATGGGATACGACGCAGATGAGCGGCGCCCCCGATGCGCTGAAGGTGTTCGTTCAACTGTTAGACGGGCAGGGACGTTTGGCGGCGCAACAGGACCAGCCCCTGCAATGGAAGGGGGCGGACGCCGCGGCTGTCGTCAGCTATGGTATACTGCTGCCAGAGACATTGGCGCCGGGCGAGTATACGCTGATCGCGGGTCTCTATCGCCCTAACGAAGACGGCGCGCCGCGCGTGCCGTTGCGTGTGGACCGGCAGCAGGATTACGCCGTTTTGCAGACGTTGATCGTAGGGCCCGCGGATGGCTGTGCAACAGATTCGGCGGCGGCAGGTTGATTATGTTGAATGCGGCTTATCGGGGTGTGCAGCGCCTGGCTTTCTCATCAGAACCCGCAGTACGCGTGGTTGCACTGACGGCTGTCAGCGTCTTAGGCGCGCTCCTGATTGCACTTTTCATCGGAGTAGCAGGTCCGTTGATTGCGCTTGCCTTCGCGGTCGCATTGGTGGGCGGCGCGTTAATCATCCTTGACACCCATTGGGGATTCGTGGCGCTGGCAGGCGTTGTGTTTGTCTTGCCTTTTGCCAGCCTGCCCTTCAGCATCGGGTTCAAGCCAACTATCCTGGATGTGGCGTTGGGCGCGCTCTTTTTCGTTTGGCTCGTGAAGCTGGCGATCGGGCAGGAGCGCCGGTTCATCGCTTCGCCTTTGGGGGCGCCGATTAGTTTGTTCATCCTGATGGCGATCTTCAGTTTCGTCTACGGCATGACGCACAGTAGCGCCAACAGTTTCTTTATCCGCCGCTTTGCCGAGATTTTGCTGGGAATCTGCCTGTTCTTCGTAGCAGTGAACAGCGTGCGCACCGAGGACGAGATGGCGTGGGTGTTGCGCTGGCTGATGCTGGCGGCATGGGCCGGCGCAGTCATCGCCGTTATTTTTTACGTGATCCCGGAGGCTTGGACAGTAGCCGTCTTGGACCGGCTGGCACGCTTCGACTATCCGGGCGGATATGGCGCACTGCGCTGGATCGAGGACGACCCGGAAGGCACGATGCGCGCCATCGGCACGGCAGTGGATCCTAACGTGCTGGGCGGAATGATGATCCTGGCGAGCGGGCTCATGGCCCCGCAGCTCTTTACAGATGCGCGTCTCTTTCCGCGTTGGCTGACGGCGTTGATGTTTGTTACGGCGGCGCTTGCGCTCTACCTGACCTACAGCCGATCGGCTCTGTTGGGGCTGGCGGCGGCCGTGGGTTTGATCGCCGTATTGAAGTATCGCGGGCTGCTTCTGGTGGGGGCGGTTGGCGCGCTGTTATTGCTTTTCCTGCCGCAGACGCAGGCATATGTGGCGCGCCTGGTCGCAGGGTTAGCGGGTCAGGATTTGGCGACGCAGATGCGCTTCGGCGAGTACAAGGACGCGCTGACGTTGATCGGGCGCTACCCTCTGTTCGGCGTCGGGTTTACCGGCGTTCCGGATATCGATCTCTATTTGGGCGTAAGCATGCTGTATTTGATCCTAGCGGAGAACATGGGCATCGTCGGCCTGCTGCTCTTTCTGACATCGATGGCGGGATTCTTCTTCCTTGTCTTGCGGGCGTGGCGTAGGGGCTTCAGCGCCCGCATGGAAGCGATGGCGTTAGGGTTGGCAGGCGCAGTATTGGGCGCTCTTGCTAGCGGCGTTTTTGATCACTATTGGTTCAACATCACCTATCCGCACATGACTGTGCTGCTCTGGTTGTTTGTGGGGCTTGGCGTGGCCGCCGTGGAGATTCGCGAGACAGCGGGCCGAGAGCCGGCATAGCGGGCGGGTATTCGAGAACGGGACAAATGCAATGAGCGAACGACAGAGAATCGAGGTGAATGAGCACGGCACGATTCGGCTGGATGCGCAGCCGGAACCGGCCGCGGCGGTGCGAGGGGGGCAGTTGACGCGCGGGCGGCGACCTGAATGGCTGCGTGTCAAGGCGGCGGACAGCCCGCGCTACCGCGAATTGGCCGGGTTGTTCCGGGGCAAGAGCCTGCACACCGTGTGCGAGGAAGCGATGTGCCCGAACATTGGCGAATGTTGGGGGCGCGGCACAGCGACGTTCTTGCTGATGGGCGACACCTGCACGCGCAGTTGCGGCTTCTGCAAGATCAAGACCGGACGGCCTAGCCCGCTGGACCCGGACGAGCCGCGGCGCGTGGGTGAGAGCGTGCAGGCGATGGGGCTGCACCATGCCGTGTTGACGAGCGTCAACCGTGACGAACAGCCGGACGGCGGCGCCTGGGTCTTTGCCGAGAGCATCCGCTGGATCCGCCGTTTGCAACCCGGCTGCACGGTCGAGGTGCTCATCCCCGATTTTAGGGGGGACTGGGATGCGCTGCAGACGGTGATGGACGCGCGTCCGGAAATTCTAAACCACAACACGGAGACGGTGCCGCGACTCTATCGCACTGTACGGCCCCAGGCGAAATACTTGCGCAGCCTGGAGCTATTGCAGCGCGCCAAGGCGGTTGACCCGGAAGCGCTGACCAAGACAGGCATCATGGTCGGGCTGGGCGAGACGATGGAGGAAGTGCTGCAGGTCATGCACGATATGCGCGCCCACGGTGTGGATATCCTCACGGTGGGGCAGTACTTGCAGCCGAGCCGATTCCACCTGCCCATTGTGCGCTACTGGACGCCGGACGAGTTCGCCGAGTTGCAGATGCAGGGCGAAACGCTCGGCTTCCGCTGGGTGGAGAGCGGGCCGCTGGTGCGCAGCAGCTATCACGCCGATGGGCAGGCGCATCTCATTCCGCGCAGAACGGAAGCGCTGCCCGCCTGAGCGCTGGCGTGCGGCGATGCCTGGCGTGGTCGTGTTGCGGAATTGCCTCTAGGCGGTGCCGAACTGCCGGTCGCCGGCGTCGCCCAAGCCGGGCCAGATGAAGCCGGGCGGGAAGGGGTCGCGCTCGTCGGTGAGGCGTTCGTCAATGGCCGCGACGTGTATATCGACGTCGGGGTGTTCGGCCTGTAGGGCGCGAATGCCCTCCGGCGCGGCGATCAGCCCTACGAACTTTATGCGCGTCACCCCCCAGCGTTTGAGAACGTCGATTGCGGCGATGGCGGAGCCGCCGGTAGCCAGCATGGGATCGAGGATCAGGCAGAGCTCGACGGTGGGCGAAACTGGCAGCTTGTTGTAATATTCGACGGGCCGCAGCGTACGTTCGTCGCGATATAGCCCCAGGTGCCAGACTTCGGCCTGCGGGAGGAGGCTCCACGCGCCGTCGACCATGCCCAGGCCGGCGCGCAGGATGGGTACGAGTCCTACAGTTTCTGCCATGACTTCGCCGTAGGTCTGGGTGAGAGGCGTTTCTACACTCTCTCGCGCCAGCGGCAGATCGCGCGTCGCTTCGTAGACGAGCATCGTCGAAAGCTCGCTGATCAGCTCGCGGAACTTCTTCGGTTCTGTCGATTTACGGCGCAATAAAGTCAGCTTGTGTCTTGCCAGGGGATGCTCTGACGGATATACATTGCCGTTTGACACAGGCGCCGCCTCGGTTGTGGTGGGAGAACGCCCGCCAAAGGCGGCGGGCGATGCGGGGCTACACGTCTACCATTCGATCTGGCGCGCCGCAGGGCGATTGCGCCGGGCAAGGCGTTCGACCTCTGTCTGGCACGAAACGCAAAGCGTCGAGTCGGGTTTGACTTCGAGGCGGCCTGCTTCGATCGGCTTGCCGCAACGTTCACAGATTCCATATTCGCCCTTGGCGATGGAACGGAGGGCGGATTCGACATCTTGCAGTTTGCGTTCGAGGACAGCGATGAGAGCGGCGTTTTTCTCCCGCTCGAAAATCTCGGCATCACCTTCGTCAGGCTCTACGTCGACTTCCGCCTGCATAAATTCACGCAGATGGCCCAATTCTTCGAGCACTTGCTCGCGCTCTTGGACTAGTCGTTTCTTCTCATCTGCGACTGTATTGTCTCTGGACATCTGTGCCTCCTTGCACGGCATCCGACTATGGCGTGCAGCAAAATCGTGGGCCAATTCTTCGACCCTGACCTGTTTGGCGGTCGGTTTGAGTGGGGTTTCCCCAACGGAACCGAAAGAGAATGACAAGGTTATATCAGTTTTTAGCAGAAAGGTCAAACTAGCAATGGCAACGGCTTACGACCCCGATTGCCGGCTGCAAAAGAACTCTGCTATAATACCCGCGATAGAACAAACGTGCAAGTTCAGCGAAAGGTTCCCGCGCCGCGATCATGACGGATGAACGATCAGTCACAGGCAAGCATGGACGAGGAGACGGGGCGCCTGACCGGCCGATCTCCGGCGCGCAGCAGTTGGGTGACGGCCCGGTCGACCACGCGCTGCGCCCGCGCTCGCTGGAGGAGATGATCGGCCAGGACCGGCTACGTGAGAAGATCCAGGTGCTGGTCGACGCAGCGCGGCAGCGCGGAGACGCGTTAGACCATGTGCTGCTCTACGGCCCGCCCGGCTTGGGCAAGACGACCTTGTGCCACATTCTCGCCAACGAGATGGGCGCAAACCTGAAGGTGACGGCTGGCCCGGCCATCGAGAAGGCGGGCGACCTGGCCGCAATTCTGACCAATATGCGCCAGGGCGACATCCTCTTCATCGATGAGATTCACCGTCTGGGGCGCGCCATCGAAGAGATCCTCTATCCGGCGATGGAAGACTACTCGCTCAATATTGTGGTGGGCAGCGGTCCGGCGGCGCGCAATATTCAAC
Source organism: uncultured Caldilineaceae bacterium (assembly GCA_964467575.1). Taxonomy (GTDB): domain Bacteria; phylum Chloroflexota; class Anaerolineae; order Caldilineales; family Caldilineaceae; genus JASGTU01. The sequence goes on from CAYXRG010000017.1 coordinate 28,490, forward strand.
TCAAGCTGCCGAAGTTTACGGTAGTTGGGGCGACAACGCGGCTGGCGTTGTTGACCTCGCCGCTGCGGGCGCGCTTCGGCGTGGTCGAGCGCTTTGATTTTTATGATCAGGGCTCGATCCACAAGATCGTGTTGCGTGCCTCGGGTTTGCTGAACGTTCCAATTGCAGACGAGGGCGCGACGGAGATTGCGCGGCGAGCAAGGGGGACGCCGCGCGTGGCGTTGCGGCTCTTGCGCAGGTTGCGCGACTATGCGCAGGTACGCGCCGACGGCCGGATCGACCATCCTACCGCGGTCGAAGGCTTGGCGCTTCTAGATGTAGACGAGTTGGGGCTGGACGAGCTGGACCGGCGCGTGTTGGAAGGCATCATCATCAAGTTCGGCGGCGGTCCGGTCGGGCTGGACACGCTTGCCGCCAGCATCAGTGAGGAGGGCGACACCATCATGGATGTGGTGGAGCCATATTTGTTGCAGCTGGGGTTTTTAGACCGGACGCCGCGTGGACGGGTGGCGACGCCCGCGGCATATGAGCACCTCGGCGCAGCTTATCCGGATCGTCCGGCGCAGTCGGGGTTGTTCGACCGCAACGGTTGAGACAGGCGCGGGCTAGGGCCGAAGCGACTGGTCGTCTGCCTGAGGCGATGCTGTGCGGTTCCTGTCGCTCAACGCGGCTAGCCTGTCCGCCAACTCTGCAGGCATGTCGGCCACCACTACACGGCCGCCGGGCAGGATGTAGATTTCGGTCTCGACGGGAAAGCGGGCTTGTTCCTCGCCCCCAGGCATGTCACTGGTTGACGGATAGGCGGACGTCGTCATCGCGGTCGTAGTACTCGCTGGTCTTTTCCTCGTGTTCCACCTTGCCGAGTTGTTCGAGCAGAGCGCTGATGCTTTCGCATGCGCTGCCCTTGACGCCTTTGATGGCGTATTCCACGCGCCCGTCGGGCATGATGCGGATCTCGATTTCTTCGTGATTCATGGTTGACCCTTCCTGCCGGGTGCGAGAATGCTCAGCTCCAGCGGCGCACGGTGAGGCGGATCACGTTATCGCGTCCAACGGACTCATCCACCAGTTCGAAACCGGCTTTGGCAGTCTCGGTCAGCACGGAGTGATAGGCGTAGCGTTGTTCTACTTGCGCCATCGCGGCGCGGATCGCGCGCATTTGCATGTCGTCGCCGATGACTTCGAAGTTCTCTTCAGCGGTTGGACGCAGGGCGAACGTCACGCGGTTGAGCTCCACCAAGAAGGGGACTGTTCCTGAATAGCCGCTCCAACGGTGGGTGTAACGCTCGTTTTCCTTATAGCGGATGCGCAGGTCGTCGAGCGCCCGCTTGATCAGCGCGGGGTCGCGCAACTCAGTTTTGACGCGCACGAACTTCGACATGGCGTTGCTCCTCTCTCACTCCGATAGTAGCGAGACGCCGGCATAGGCCCGATCCAGGATGGTGATGGTGTGGAGAACGGGCAGCGCTTCGCCCAGTCCGCGTGTATGCTTGCGTATCTGCATGATACACCCGATGTTGCCTGCAGCAATAACCTGCGGCTCGACGGCCAAGATGTTGTGCGCCTTGCGCTCGCCTAACTGGCGGGCGGTGTCCGGCTGCTCTAGGTTATAGGTTCCGGCTGAGCCGCAGCAGAGGTCGCCCTCGGGGATCTCCACCAAAGTTAGGTTGGGCACGTTCGCGAGCAGGCTGCGCGGCTCGGCGGCGATACGCTGGGCGTGGGCGAGGTGGCAGGCGTCGTGGTAGGCAACGCGCACCGGCTGCGGCAAGGGCGGCGGCGCCTCGATGCCGAGTTGGTGCAGAAAGACGGAGATGTCCAGCACCTTGTGGGCGAAATCTTGGGCGGCATCCTCATCGGGTTGGCCGGCAAAGAGCAAGGGATACTCGTGCATGCCGGATCCGCAGCCGGCCGCGTTGGTGATGACGGCGTCCACGTCGTGTGGGAAAACGCGCAGATTACGGCGTGCCAGGTCGCGTGCTTGATCCGCCTCGCCGGTGTGAAGCGAGAGCGAGCCGCAGCAGCCTTGGCCTCGGGGAATGACAACTTCGACGCCGTTGCGTGCCAGCACGCGAGCCGTGGCCAAGTTGATCGCCGGGGCGAGTACGTTTTGGACGCAGCCAGTGAGCAGGGCGACGCGTGCGCGGCGTTCACCTTGCGCATCGATTCGCTCAGGCAGCGGCGCGGGTGGGGGCAGACTATCGGGCAGCATGTCCATCATGGGCTGCAGCGCAGAGGGGAGCAACGGCTTGGCGATGCGAGCCAGCTTGCCTAGACGCACTGCATTGCGAAATCGGCGCGGATAGGGCAGTGTCGTGCGCACGAGCAGGCGCGCCGCTGCTTCCAGAACGGGACGGCGGCGGATTTTTTCGGTGTGAGCGCGGAAGGGCGCGAGCAGGTCGCCGTAGGGAACGCCAGAGGGGCAGGCGGTGACGCAGGCCATGCAGCCCAGACAGCGATCCACGTAGGGCAGGATTTCCTCGGACGTGAGCGAGCCTTCGAGGGCTTCTTTCATCAGGAAAATGCGCCCGCGTGGGGAGTCCATCTCTTCGCCCAGCGTCTTGTAGGTGGGGCAAACTGCGAGGCATAGGCCGCAATGGACGCAACTGTCTATAGCTCTTGCCATCGCAGGTCCCTGCGGGCCGAGTTCGACAACGGGAATCGCATGTTGCATGGTTTAGTCCGGAAAGAATGGCGGGAATTTGCCGTCTGGGTCGAGCGCGGCTTTGATGCGCCGTGCGAAGGCGGATGCGGGCGCGTGCCCGATCCAGGGAAACGTCGCCTGACCGCGCACGACGACGCCTGCCAGGCCAAGCTCAATTAACACCGCCTCCAGAGTTGTCAGCGTATGTGGCCAGGCGATCCACAGGACGTTGCCGGCGACGGCATAGCGGCGCGGAGCCGTCGTTGCAGCAAGGCGGGATTCTAGAGCGGCAATCTGAGCGGGCGTCAGCGGGACTTTGATAAGGGTTGAGCCGGCGGGCGTCCAGGTGAACTCGGCTGCATCGCGCCAGAAGCGAGCTTCGTCGTCGCCTGCCAGGCTGCTCATAGCGTCGCCGGCGGTGAGTAAGCGTTGTAGGCGGTCTAGGCGCGATGCCAACAACGCCTCGGCGCCGCCAATGCGCAGCGCCAGCGTCCAGCCTTCTCCCGCGCCGCCCGGCAGCAGATCCAGCGCAACCAGGTCTACAGGCTGGGTTGTGAGCGCATAGACGGCTTCGAGTGCAGGCTGGATGTTCGGATAGCGGACGAACAGCGAGCGGTATGCGGGCGGCGCAGGAAAGACCTTGAAGGAAACCTCTACGATGACGCCCAGACGACCCATGCTTCCGGTAAGCAGCTTTGGAAAGTCGAAGCCTGCGGCGTTCTTGACGACTTTGCCGCCGCCTTGCACGATTGCGCCTGACCCGTCGACGAAGCGCACGCCGAGAATGAAGTCACGCACGCCGCCATAGCGCAACCGGCCCGAGCCGCTGAGGCCGGACGCCACTGTGCCGCCGAGCGTTGCGCCCGCCTCGACGAGAACGGGGTCGAAAGGCAGGTATTGCCCGTTGGCGGCGAGCAGGTCATTTACCTCCGCCAGTGGCGTCCCGGCCCGCGCCGTGAAGGTGTATTCCTGCGGTTCGTACTCGATTATGCCGCGCAGCCCGTGTAAGTCCAGCGGCTGCGCGGGGGAATGCAGCGGCGCTAGCGCCATGGCTGGTTTCGTGCCGCCGCCGCGCACGGTGACGCGGTCGAAGGCGCGGACCGCTTCTTGGACCTGGGCCGCATGCTCGACGGCGATTGGTGCGAGGCGATCAGCCATGGCCTGTCACCGATTGGGCGTGCGCCTGCCCTCCTGCCGTGACCGGAGCCTGGGCAGCGGGGAACATCTTGCCGCGGTTTGCCAGTTCAAGCGGATCGACGGCGCGACGCACAGCGGACATGAGCGCCAGGTCGCCGGGCAAGAACATGGCCGGCATGTGATGGCGTTTTTCCATGCCGACGCCGTGTTCGCCGGTGATGGACCCACCCAGTTCGATGCACATATGGATGATTTCACCGGCGAGTTCTTCGGCGCGTTCGAGCGCGCCGGGCACGCGCCCGTCGTAGAGGATAAGTGGATGAAGATTGCCGTCACCGGCATGAAAGACGTTGGCGACACGCGTGCCGTAGGCGGCGCTGAGGGCTTCGATGCGTTGGAGGGCTTCCCCCAGCTTGCTACGCGGCACAACGCCGTCTTGGACGATGTAGTTGGGGCTGAGCCTACCCACGGCGGAAAAGGCGCCCTTGCGTCCCTTCCAAATTCGAGCGCGCTCCGCCTCGTCTGCGGCGACGCGTATTTCACTCGCTCCCGAACCCTCGATCACCCTGCGCAGATGGGCGAACTCGGCGTCGACCTCAACGGCTTCGCCCTCCAACTCGACGATGAGGAGGGCTGCGGCATCGCGAGGATAGCCCGCGTTGACCGAAGCCTCGGCGGCTTCGATGGCTAACCGGTCCATGATCTCCATTGCCCCGGGCAGAAGGCCGGCGGCGACTACATCGCTCACGGCTTGGCCGGCCGCAGCCAGGCTATCGTACGAAGCGAGGATCGTTCGATACGCTTCCGGCTTGGACAGAAGGCGCAGCGTGATCTCGAGGGCGATGCCGAAAAGACCTTCGCTGCCGACGAAAAAGCCGGTGAGATCGGGGCCAGACGATTCGAGACTGAAGCCGCCAAGTTGGACGACCTCACCGTCAGGCAGCACGGCCTTGATGCCCAAGACGTGGTTGGCCGTCATGCCGTACTTGAGGCAATGGGCGCCGCCGGAGTTGAAGGCGACGTTGCCGCCGATTGTGCAGATGAGTTGGCTGGAGGGGTCGGGCGCGTAGTATAGTCCGTGGGGCGCGGCTGCGCGGCTCACGTCTAGGTTGATGACGCCCGGTTCGACGACGGCGAGGCGCTGTTGCGGGTCTAGCATAATGATGCGGTTGAGCCGGTTGAGCGCGATGACGATGCCGTTCTCGATCGGCAGCGAACCGCCGGATAGGCTTGTTCCGCTGCCGCGTGCGACGAACGGAACCCGATGCGCGTGACAGAGACGGACGGCATCGATCACTTCTTCCTGCGAAGCGGCAAGAAACACGGCCCCCGGCCGCTCTCGCAGCGACGTCAGTGCGTCTGATTCATAAGGCGCTATCTGTGAACGCTGTTGCAGCAAGCGTTCGGGCGGTATCTGTGCAGATAGTGCGGAAATCAACCGATCGAGAGACATGTCCTGTCGCCGGAAATGATGGTCCATGGTCGTGGGGGCCAATTGTAGCGCAGGGCATGGGGGGCGTCAATCGCCGCGTGTGACTGGGACGACTTCCGGTTCGGCGCGCAACGGCGAGACGATGCCGTTGCGTTCGAGGTAGGGCCAGAATTCGGCGGCTTCCAGGTCGCCGGCGGCGACGAGGCGCAGGGCGGAAGAGAAACCGTCAAGATCGGCACGCACGCCAGGGCCGAAACGCCAGACGCGCGCCGAGGTCAGTCCACGGTAGAAGGGCGCTGCCTGCGGATGTTGGCTTAACCAAGCTTGGCCTTGGGCTGCGAAGACCGGCATGTGCTGTTCGCCGCCTGTCCATTGCGGCAGCACCTCGGCGGCGGCTAGCTGAACGGTCAATTGCATGGCAAGATCGCGGCGCGGGCTGTCCTGGTTGACGGCGAGGCAGGTGACGAGCGCAACGGATGCCTTTCCTGACGGGCCGGCAGGCAGATCGGTCAGCCCGTAGTCGAATCGCGGGAAAGCAGAGGCAAGGTAGGGAACCAGCCAACTGCCCTCGATGGTCATGGCCGCCCGGTCTTTACCGAAGGCTTCGCCCGCCCAGGACGATTCGATGTCTATCGGTTCGACTGCATAGCCTTCGGCGAAGAGGCCGGCGACCAACTCTGCGGCTTGTCGCGCCGGTTCGTCGTGGAAGCGCAGGGCGCCCGTGTCGCCGGGCAGCGCGCCGCCCGCTTGCAGATAGAACGGCAGCCAGCGCAAGAGGTCGGGGGCGAGAACCATGCCGTAGAGACCGTTGTTGGCGTCGGTGGCGGCTTCCGCCGCGGCGGCGAGGTCCTGCCAGGTCCAGTTTTGGTGGGGGTGCGCCAGCTCCGCCCTATCGAAAAGGGCCGGGTTATAAGCCAGGGCAAGGGTGTGGACTGTGTGCGGAAAGCAATAAGGGACGCCTCGCAGTGACACGCCTTCCAGTGCGACAGGCTGGTAGATCTGCGGATCGAGCCAGTTTGGGCCGATCGGCGCAACTACGCCGGCATCGACCAGTTCGGGCAGTGCAGCGGCGGTTGTTAGGAAAATGTCCGGCGGAGAGTCGGATACGAGCGCGGCGGCGAGGGTCGGTTCGTAGTCGGCGGCAAGGGTAAGGGTGATGACAAGGCCGGGGTTGAGTTCGTCAATGGATGCGAGGATTTGCTCTAGCGCAGCATCGTCAGAGGGTGAGGCGGGCCAGGCAAACACTTCAAGCGCAGGAACGACATCTTCCTGCGCTTGAGCATTCCACCATCGTCCAAGGTCGAGACCGGAGAAGGGGGCTGTACAGGCGCTGAACCACGCGGCCGCAAACGCCAGTACAACGAGTCGCAGCGCCGGCAGTTTGATGGTCACCCCCGCATCAACTGGGACTGGTTAACCGCCGTTATCCTCAACGAACCTGTCGTACTCCTCTGGCGTCATCAGATTCGCCAGGTCTGCATCGAGTGAGTCGGCCGGTTCGATCTTGAAGAACCAGGCTTCATAGGGCGACTCGTTGACGATTTCGGGCGTGGCTGACAACTCCTCGTTTACCTCGACAACGACGCCTGACACAGGCGCGACGACATCTTCAGCGGCTTTGACCGACTCGACGACCGCCACTTCTTGGCCGGCCTTGACCTCCGCTCCCACTTTAGGTAATTCGACATAAACAACATCGCTGAGCATGTCTTGGGCCGCGTCGCTGATGCCGACGATGGCGATGTTGCCGTCAATGCGCACCCACTCGTGGGTCTTGGCATATTTCACACTCTGGTCAAGTTTGTAGTCAGCCATGAGAGTTCTCCTGATTCGTGTAGATCCGTGATCAACAATTGGCGCGTGGCAGGCCGCCGCAAGCGCCGCCGCCGTTCTATTTGTAACGAGGCCGATAAAAGGGCCGTTTGACGACTTTCGCCTTTTTGGGCTGGCCCCTAACCATGACGTCGAACTCGCTGCCGATGGCGGTGTATGGAGCGGATACGTAAGCCATGCCGAGAAAGCGGTCAAGGGTCGGCGCTTTCATGCCGGAAGTGACGTGGCCGATGGCGACGCCGTCGAAGGTGATGGGGTAATGCTCGCGCGGCACGGCCCTGTCGATCATCTCAAAGCCGACGAGGCGGCGAGCGCTTCCCTCCAATTTGACTTTGAGGAGCGCGGTGCGCCCGATAAAGTCGTGATCCCAGTGGATAGCCCAGCCGAGACGCGCTTCAATCGGCGTGGTCGTGGCATCGATCTCGTGGCCGTAAAGGGGCATACAGGCCTCGAAGCGCAGGCTGTCTCTGGCGGCGAGGCCACAGGGCAACAAGCCGCGGTCGCGGCCGCCCGCGAGCAGCGCATCCCAGACGGAGACAGCCTGGCCGGCAGGCAAGTACAACTCGAAGCCGTCCTCGCCGGTGTAGCCTGTGCGCCCGATCAACGCCTGCGCTCCCTCAACACTTGTCTCGACGGCACGGCGAGCGGCTAGGCCGGATAGGTCCGTGCCGACAAGGGGTTGCAAGATCGTCTCAGCTAGCGGACCTTGGAGGGCCATCATATATAGATCGTCGGAGATATCCGATAACGCGATGTCGAAGCCGTTGCGATGAGCCGAAAGCCAGGCGAAATCCTTGTCGCGGTTGGCTGCGTTGACGACGATGAGCCAGCGTTCGGGCAGGCGGTAGAGGAAGATATCATCTACGACTGTGCCGTCGCCATAGGTGAGAAGGCTGTAGCGGGCCTCCATGACGTCCATACTGGCGATGTCCGCAGTCTGTATGAGTTGGAGATATAGCTCGGCATCAGGGCCGGTTAACTCAAACTGGCCCATGTGGTCGATGTCGAAAAGGCCGGCAGCCTGGCGCACGGCATGGTGTTCTTGGATGGGACCGGCAGGGTATTGGACCGGGAGTTCCCAGCCGGCGAAATCGACCATGCGCCCGCCGAGGCGAAGATGGGTCTCGTATAAATGTGTGCGACGCATACGCCCGTCCTATGCGGTGTCCAGTTGTATAGCGAGAAGCCAAAGGCGGCGGCTGATCCTGTCGCAAGTATAGCAGGCGGGATATTTCTGGGCAAACGGTTTCGGGTTTGGCTCAGGGCTGGGAAGTGAAGCCGGCGGCCCTGCCAAGAAGCCGCGCAGCTTCTTGGCAGGGTAGGAGCGAGGCGAAAGTCTAGCGAGGAGGCGATTCTGCGGACGGGCCTCTAGCCGGGGACTCGCCGCACACCCAGCATGGTGATATCGTCCGCCTGGACAGCCCCGCTCATGAAGACGCGCAGGTGTTCCTGGATCGTGTTGAGGAGATTGGCGGCGGAATTCCAGGGGCGGTCGAGCAAGTCCAGCAAGCCTTTCTCGGTGAGGAATGCGCCCGCCGCGTCGCGGGCTTCTGTCACGCCGTCGGTATAGGTGAAGAGCAGGTCGCCCGGTTCGAGGACAGCTTGTTCGATTTTGTAGTCGATATCGCGGAACATGCCGACGGCGGCTCCGGTATTGGTGAGGGAGCGCTTGACCTGTCCATTGGCGTCGAGGATCAGCGGCGGGTTGTGCCCAGCGTTGATATAGGCTAACTGCCCGCTGACCGGATCCAACATCCCGAAAAAGAGGGTGGCGAACATATTGTCATCGGCGTGGTTGTCGACGATGTAGTTGTTGGTGAGCAGCACGGCGTTGAGCAGCGACATGGTGCCGGCGGATGGCAGGGCGCGCGTGCGTTTAGCGCGTCGTCGCGTGTCCTCGCCCAACATGCTCGTCCAGTCGACGGAGTAGTTCTGCTGGGCGAAGGCGCGTGTCAGGCTGCGCACCAGGGCCATAAAGAGCGCGGCCGGCACGCCCTTATCCACCACATCGGCGATAACAAACCCGATGCGGCGGTTTTGGGTCATCATGAACGCGTCGTAGAAGTCGCCGGCGACCTCGCGGGCGGGCTGGAAGCTGGCGGCGATTTCCCACCCGTCCAATACGGGCAGCGAGCGAGGCAGGAAGCCGGCCTGAATGCGGCGCGCTACGTGAATGTCTTGTTCCAGCTTGACGAACTCTTTTTGGCGATGCAGCAGGGTTTGCGTGTTGAGCGCCACCGCTGCCTGCGACATGAGCGACTCGATCACAAGCTGTTGGAATGCATCAAAAGAGACGATTTTCGCACTTTCAGGGTCCTGTGCGTTGATCAACTGGAGAACGCCGATGGCGCTGCCTGCCTGGTCTTTGAGCGCGACAGTTAGGCACGACTTGGATCGATAACCCAGCTCGACGTCATGGGCTTTGACTTCGGAGAAGTCGTATTCGTCGGCCGCGTACACGTCCGCCACATTGACAGTAGCTCCCTGGAGCGCCACATAGACGGCGATGTTGCGGGCGTTGAGCGGATCAGCCAGATTGAGTGGGGCGTAGGGGATCGGCTTGCCAGTAGTCCCGCCCAGGGCGCGGCTGCGCGGCCGGTTGCGGATGGCGACGTGTCGCAGATAGTTGTCTTCGATGCGCAGATAGATCGTGCCGCATTCTGCGTTGCAAAGGCGCATGGCTTCGACCAAAATCTTTTCGACCAATACGCTTGGTTCTTCTTCGGTCGAAAGCGTGACGCCTAATGGAAGGATAACATGCTCGAGTTGGTGGTGCAGCGTGTCCAAATCGTTCATGTATTTCAACAGGCGGGCGTTGTAATCGGTGATGACGCCCAGCATAGTCTCGGCTCTGCGTTGTATCAGATCCAAGAATGGGCCTTCATCCAGGCGCAGGAGGACCGTGTCTTCACTCGCCGCAACAGAGGCTGTACGCGCCGACTTTTGGAGGATGGCCGTTTCGCCGAAGAACTGGTTCGGGCCCAACTCACGCATCGAGCGGCTGGACTTATCCAGATGCACCCGCCCCTCGACGATCACGTATAACTCGCGGCCAGGTTCGCCTTCGGACATAATCGTCTGTCCGGCAGGAACCGCGACTTCTTCGGCAAGCGCGGCGATCTCCTCCAGCAGTTTTTGAGGCAGCGCCGAGAAGATGCTTACATTCCGTAGCGTTGCAACGATATCGTTGATCGAAAGTCTCATGAGTTCTCCGTCCATAATCGGGTGAATCGAGGCGCATGTCGCAGCAGAAGCGCAGCTATACGCACGCCGGCGCGCCTGCCTTGCTCGTACTGGTTGCCTCCTGCACTCGCCGGAGCAGCGCGCTCTGTAGAGATACGGCATCTGTTGTATTTCTGCCGGCGATGAGCACGCCGAACTGACGATGTCGCAGGCTGGATGTGATGGTGATAATGATGCCGCGTTGCGAGCCGTCAATCGGGTAGAGCAGGCCTTCTAGAGCCAAGCGCAACGCGTCGAAGGTCGTAATGCGTCCGCTGTCGATCGACTCCCAACTTAGTAGGGCCACGCTGTCCGTATAGTCCGGGCCGAAGGCGAAGTTGGCGAAGTCGTGAACGTGCGTCCCGCCGGTGCGCCGTGCATTGATCTCCAGTAGGCGCGGCCGCCCGTCCTCGTCGACTACAGCGTCCAGGTCAAAGTGTCCGGCATAGCCGCGGCGCTGCAACTGCCGGGCAATCGTCAGGGCATTTTCCACACACGGTTCATACCAGGGACGTTCACGCAGTTCCGCGCTGACGATCACGCCGCTGAATTCTCCCAAGCCGCGAAAGAGCTGCTCGCACACGTAGGTGACAGCCGGTTCGCCGGCATGGAGAGGCGGCACAAACACCTCGACCGAAGGCGAGACCGGCGGGTCCGAGGCGCTATACTCCTCGACGACGATCAGGTCGCGCCCCCAGTAGGGCTGGCGCTCGATCAGGTCGAGCGCCTCCTGTTCCGAGACGATGTCCCCCGGCTTGACGACGACGCTGCCGATGCCGCTTTCGCCGGTGTCCGGTTTGGCGATGCACGCCTTGCCTTCGAGGGTAAACCAGCGCACGATGCGTGCCGCCTGGGCTGGATCGCTGCAGAAATGGGCTTCAGGCAGCAGGTCGCCGGCGTTAGGCAGCCACCTGCCGGCTAGGTGATGAAAGCCGGCCTTGGTGTCGATGAAGTCGCGCAGCCAGATGGCATGGGGTTGCGGGTGTTCCGGCAAGAGCACGCGAAGCCCGTGTTCGCTGTGTAAGACCTCCGCCAGCGCACAGAATTCGGGCGTCACAGCATAGGGCACAAGCTGGAGCATCTTGTCCGGACCGGCATGGGCAATCAGCCGGCGTAACAGGGCTTCGTCGTCCAGGATATCGCGGCTGAGGCAGTCGCTTGGGTTCTGCGGTGCGGCGTGAGACGTTCTCGCATAGCCAAGCAACTCGCACAGGTAGTCTGCATGAGGGATGGGGTAGCTGACGATGACCAGCTTGGGGTCGCCTGCCCAGAGCAGCGTACGGTCGGCGTGGTACGCCTCTTGCGTGGCGAGCGGCGCGCCTCCGTTCGCCGGGGCAGGCGAACGGTTAAGGAAATCTCTATGCGCCTCTGCGAAGTTGCTGACGACGGCTAGCGGAATATCCTGGCGGAGATGTGACACGAGCTAGCCCTCCGCCTTCTGGCTGCCGGCGGACGACAACTCGCCATCCGGCCGCCGCAGGTCGCGACGTTCGCGCATCTCACGCGCCTTCGATTGCAGATCGCGGAAGAAATCGGTTTCCACGATATCGCCGACGTCCTTGCGGCGACGCACCTCGTCGATCTCGATCTTCAGTTCCTCAACCTGTTTTCGCAGCGTCTGCTCACGTTGGTAAACCTTGTCGACCATAATCTGGAACACCTGGGAGAGCCGCGTGGTCTCATCGGCGAATAGGAGGGCGCGGCCAGTGGCGGCGAGTTGGTCGAGGCTGCCCGCGTAGTCGCCTTCGCCGATCCGCTCCGCTGCCTGCGTCAGCGCCACGATGGGCCGCGTGAAGACACTGGACAGGAGAAGGACGAGGGCGAAAAGGATGCCGTAGGTAATCACAAAGGCCAGAAACGTCTGTTGCAAGATCGATTCCTGTACCTGGCGAACATAATCTGCGCGGAAGTCTATGCCAAGGGCGGCGACCACCTCGCCCTGGCTATCGGTAACCGGCGAGAAGGCGGAGACCCATTGCCCCCACTCGTCTTCATACGGGGCCAGTTTGCAGCCTTCTAGCCCGTGGGTGCATCCTTCCCGGTTGTCTGTTTGTAGGGTAGGGTTCGCCAGGCCGGCCAGGTTCGGCCCCGCATGTTCCGTGATCCAAGACTCGCGGAAGGTGGCCCCGAAGGGAGGATCGAATACAGCTCCGCTGCTGGTGATAAAGACCAGTTCGTTCGGCTCGTCGCCCGCTACGTAGGTGTAGAGCATGGCGCGAGGTTCAATGGCGTGGACGGTCGCCAGCCAGTCGACCTGCTCCCAGTAGCGTGGATCGTCGGTGTAGCCGTCGGCGCGCGGAACGCCCTCAGCGTACAACTCCGCCAGTTGGTCGCCGTCGATGCCTTCTACAGCGGCATGCATCGTATCGACCAGGTCCTCAGTGATGCGCATAAGAGCTTGCTGTGTGGCGAAATTGAAGAACCAGAGAAATGCGCCGGCAAAGGTCAGGCTGAAGACCAGGGTGAACCCGATGAGGAGCTTGAGTCGAAGGCTAAGGTAGCGCATGTTTCCCCGCTTTCTACATAGTTGGCCCGGCTGCCCGGACGCCGGGCGGCGGCGCTGCGGCCTGCGACAGGCCGACAGCTCGTCCGTCTAGAAATCAATTCCGTCCAACACGCTTTTGCGTCGCGAGCGGGCCAATCGCCAATTCAATAAGCTGGCGTCGTATGCCGAACGTGCACGGACGGCAGCCCAGACTGCGCCTGCCGCCGCCAGAGTCGCGATCACCAGCGCCGCCATCCGCGCCGAGAATACCGAACTCAAATCCAGCCTGATGAGCAGCAACAGCAAGACCGAACCGGCAATGGTGGCCGCGGTGAAGAAGTAGGAGTCGAGAAAGACGCTGATACGCCCGCGGCGCTCGTCTGGGACGAGGGCAAGCGTGGCTTTGCGCAGCGGCTCATCCCAGGCGCGTTCGACAAAGCGGGCCAGGAAGCGACCGCCGGCTGCGCCCGCCAGTCCGGGGGCCATTAGGGCTAGGCCGCCAGCGGCGAGCAAAGCGGAAGGCAGCGCTAGATAGCCGTTGCGCATGGCGACGCGTTGTAGAAGACGCCCGGTGATTAGCCCCTGGAAGACGACTAGGCAGGCGATGAGAGCAGCTTTGTAGAGGCCGTAGAAGGCTTGAAAGGCGAGGCTCGTGGCAAATGACTTTTCCAACATCGAGAGCAGGTTGAACTCGATGATGGTCAGCGCCAGCCCGACGAGGAGCATGCTTACGGCCAGATAGCGGAACAGCGGCAGGTTAGCGAAGAAATCGGCGCCGACGCGCAGGTTGGCGACCAAGCCGGTGGAATCCGGCTTGGCGCTGCGGGCGCGAATGACACGCGCCCGAAAGGTGATCTGCAGGAGACCAAGACTCCCCAGCAGAAGGAGCACGGCAAGCACGATGAGGCGTCCCTCGTCTTCAGGCGCAATGTACAGTGCGGAAAGGGCGGGCAGGCTGTTGCCGATGACGCTGCCCAGGGCTGTGCCGACGGCGATGACGGGGATCAGACGTTTCGCCTCGGACATGGTGTAAATGTCGTTGACCAAGGCCCAAAAGGCCAGCGGCAGGATCATAAATTGCTGGTCCGATACGATGTAGAGCAGGGGATAGGTGATCCAGTCCGGGAGGCCGGCGCTAAACATGATGAGCGTAACCAGGTAGACAGCGGCAAATGTCCCGATGAGCCAACTAAGCACCTGTAGTTTGGGGGCGCGGTCGATGGCGCCTGAGAAGAAGCCCGCTACGACCAGCGCCACAATCATGTCCGCGATCCACAGCCACGGGACCTTTTCTGCGCCGAGGCTGCTGACAAAGCCCGCCGTTGCCACAACGTCGGCCAATTCGAGCACGATTGAGTTGATAGCAAGCACGGCGAGAAGAGCTAGAGCAAGACGCCATTCGTTTTCGCGCAGGTTCAAGAGACGCAATGACGCCTGGACCATTTGATTCCGCATGGCGTTATGGCGCTTTCTGACGTAGCGCCCGAAGCAGCGCGGCGAGCGGATGGGCAAGCCTTTCTTGCACAGACGCATGGCCGGCGAAAAGCACAGCCGCTTCGTCTGCAGCGGTGAGAACGACAGGCGCATCGCACCCGTAGGTCTCCTCTACACTTCGTCTAATCTCGAGCGGTTCGTACTCTGAGCCTGCGCGGTTGACCGCCAATAGGATATTTGGGACTTTGAGGTTGCGGGCGAGGTCGATTGTCACGCTTGTCCCGTGGTAGTCTTCTTTGTCCAGGCGTAAAACGATCAAGAGGACGTCTGCCAGCGCCATGCACGAGAGCGAGATCTCGTCCAACCCGGCCGGAGCGTTGAGCAGTACGACATCCAGGTTGTGCGCCGCGGCGAGGTCTTCGATGCCCGCGTTGAGAAGGCGCACGTCGATATCTTGGTGGAGCACGCCGCGGATCGCATTGTGGTCTGTACTGGCGGGGACGAGGACGAGTGCGCCGGCTGGTGGTGAGGCGTCGTCCCAGGCAAGATCGACGGCGGCGTCGGTAATGGCGCAGTCGCCCACCAGATAGTGGTTGAAAGCGTACTTCAGCCTCCCGGCATCGACGCCCAGCCGGCTGTGGAGGACGGGCACAGAGATGTCGGCGTCAATGATGCCGACACGTTCGCCATAGGCGGCGAGGAGATGGGCGAGACCGGCGGCGATGTTGGTCTTACCCGTCTCGCGCATAAAAGAGTGAATGACGATCTTGCTGGGCATCTTGCTTGTTCTAACGGCAGGCATGACGCCATCCACGGCTAGAGATCGTCCGGGATCGGACGGCCGCGCAGCGGCGCCAACGCCACGCGGTACATAGGAGCGGCATTTTTGCCGGTTTCATCTGCATAGACTTTTTCCAGATACCCGTTTTCCAGTAATCGTTGCACAATGATATGAGCGGCGTCTAGGTCGACGTCAAGATGCTCTGCGAACTGATCGACTGGCAGCGGCCCATTACGCACCACGTGTTTCAAGGTCAGGCGCAGCGGTTCTGAGAACGCCAGGATGTCAGCCATTGTGGCGCCGTCGACCGCCGGGCAGCGGCTGACTTCTTGGATAATGAGTTGAGAACGGTTCATACGCGCATCCGCCATGCGTGTTCGGATCAGCCTCTAGGGTAATGCACGCGTGGCCACTTGCTTCAACATGCCTGTCATGGGATGGTCAGGGTAGCGCAGAACAAAGATGCCCTCGCTGGCGAGCGTCATCATCTCGTCACTGTGGGGAAGCACGGCTGCGACTTCGCATCCGAAGGTCTTTTCCACGCGTTGCTTGACCATTTGGCTGTCGAATACTTGGGGCGTCTTGTTCACGATCAGAAGGAGCAGCGGGACATCCAGCTTGCGCGCCACTTCGACTGTAACGGCCGTGCCCTGGTAATCCTGTGAGTCGGGACGCATGACGATCGCCAGCACGTCCGAAATAGCGATGGAGAGCAGCGTTTCCTCATTAAGGCCGGGATGGGTGTCGATCAACAGCGCGTCGAGCGACAGCTTTTGGATCAGGCGCTGATAGCCGTCGTTGAGCAAGCCTACATCATAGCCTTCACGCAGCACACGGGCGATATCGCCCGTTTTCATGCTGGACGGGATGAGGAAGATCTTGCCGGGGATCGAACCGTTGAGCCGCGCGGTAACGTCGATGGCGGCATCTTCGACATTGCATTCGCCCCAGAGGTAGTCGTTTAGCGAGTGCACCATTTCGCTCTCGTCTACGCCGAAGAGTACATGGATGCCCGGCGACATGATGTCGGTGTCCACGACGCCGACGCGCAAGCCGCGTGCGGCAAGTAGGGCGGCCAAGTTCGCGGTGGTGTTCGACTTGCCCGTCCCGCCGCGAAACGAGTGTACGGACACGATCTTAGACATGCGGATTTCTCCTGTCGGTCAAGTAATGAGCTTCTCGGTGCATGGCTGCGGAATGAACCGGCTGCATTCTCCTGCGGCTGTGCGAC
Source organism: uncultured Caldilineaceae bacterium (assembly GCA_964467575.1). Classification (GTDB taxonomy): domain Bacteria; phylum Chloroflexota; class Anaerolineae; order Caldilineales; family Caldilineaceae; genus JASGTU01. Next base: position 44,686 of record CAYXRG010000017.1, read on the forward strand.
CTGATGAACGGAAGACGGGCATTGTAGCATAGAACGAAGATTGTGCGAGGTGCAGACTTCGCCCGCGCACAATCTTCGCGTTCTGTGCGGCGCGCCGGCTCGCCGGCGCGATCCCGCCCTGTCACGTCGTTGTTCGATTCACGACGAAGATGTTGCGGTTGCGCCCGTCTACATATTCATAACGGAACTCATCCACGCTGCGCTTGGCAAGAAAGACCCCCAGCCCGCCGATAGCCCGCTCCTCCAGCGGCGCATCCAGGCCGCTCGGCTCATCGCGCGAGAAGGGGTCGAAGGGCGGCGATGTATCCTCCAGCACGACCTGTAGCCGCCCGTTCTCTGTACCGGCTTGAATTACGACGTCGCCTGGCGTGGCGGAGCCGCCATAGCCATAGGTGATGATGTTCGTGGCGATCTCGTCGACTGCCAGGCTCAGCTTGTAGGCGCTCCGTTCGTCTATTCCGGCTTCCGCTGCGGCTGCCAGCACGAAGTCACGGATGGCTTGCAGGGAATCCAAGTTGCCAGGTACGGTCAAAGAGTCCATGAAAGGTTCCAGGATGTCTGGGTCTGGCGGCGAGCGATCAATAATTCTCGATTTCCGAGGCGTCGAACTCGTCCATCATGATCACGCTGTGATGGAAGCCGGTCATTTCGATGGTTTCGAGGACGGCATCACGGGCGCCGACGACGAACAGATCGACGCCGGTTCCCATCTTCTGCTTGGCGAAGACGAGGACGCGTAAGCCTGCGCTTGCCATGAACTGAAGCTTGTCCATGATGAGGACCACGCGCTTGGGGCCGGCAGCTGCAGCTTCCTCCACAGCAGAACGAAAACTGCCGGCGGCGTTTGCGTCGAGTTCGCCGCTGAGGGT
>CAYXRG010000017.1:45654-53366 GCA_964467575.1 uncultured Caldilineaceae bacterium
AGACCCGGCAGCTCAAACCAGTGGCTCTCCCAGTGCATATTCATGGCGACATAGATATAGTCGTCTTCGCGCTGCCCGCCGTGGGCGTGCTTGCCGCAGAGCATGAAGGCGAGGATGCGGCTCGTGCCCGACCAATCGGCATTCCAGGCTTGGGTTCCGTGCCAGGTAATGTCGGCGTAGCCGCTGCCGACTGTGTCTGTGCCCGTGAGGTGCCAGCGATTGCGCAGCGCGTGGTGGGCGTGGCGGAAAGCGAGCATGGTCTTGACGTAGCGAAACAACTCGGCGTTCTTCTCGAGCAACGTCCAGTCCTGCCAGTTCAGCTCGTTGTCGTGGCAATAGGTGTTGTTGTTGCCGTACTGCGTGCGGCCCATCTCGTCGCCCATGAGGATCATGGGCACGCCCTGGCTGACGAGCAGCATGGTCATGGCGTTCTTCATCTGGCGCATGCGCAGGGCGTTGATGCCGGGATCGTCAGTCGGCCCTTCCCACCCGCAGTTCCAACTGTCATTGTCGTTGGTTCCATCGCGGTTGTCTTCGCCGTTGGCCTCGTTGTGCTTTTCGTTGTAGGAGACGAGGTCGTTGAGCGTGAAGCCGTCGTGCGCGGTGATGAAGTTGATGGAGGCCGTGGCCCCGCGAGTGGCATAGAGGTCGGGTGACGCCTGAAGTCGCTGCGCCATCTCGCCAATCACGCCCATCTCGCCTTTGAGGAACTTGCGAATGCTGTCGCGATACTTGCCGTTCCACTCCGCCCAACGTCCGTAGGCGGGGAATGACCCGACCTGGTAGAGGCCGCCGGCGTCCCATGCTTCAGCGATGAGCTTGCATTTGGCGAGCACCGGGTCGAAGGCGAGGCTTTCGAGCAGCGGCGGGTTGGAGAGCGGCGCGCCCCACGGGTCGCGACCCAGGATCGATGCCAGGTCGAAGCGGAAGCCGTCGATGTGGTACTCGGATGCCCAGTAGCGCAGGCAGTCGAGCACCATGTTGCGTACGACGGGGTTGTTGCAGTTGAGCGTATTGCCGGTTCCGCTAAAGTTGAAGTAGTAGCCTTCGGGAGTGAGCATGTAGTATGTCTTGTTGTCGATGCCCTTGAGGGAGATGTACGGGCCATGCTCGTTGCCTTCGGCGGTATGGTTGAATACTACGTCGAGAAAGACCTCGATGTTGTTGCGATGAAGTTCTTTCACCAGAGCCTTGAACTCGTCGACCTGCATGCCGAGCTTGCCGGTGGCGGCATAGCCGGCTTTGGGCGCAAAGAAGCCGAGCGTGCTATAGCCCCAGTAATTACCGACAAGTTGCCGCCCGGTCTTTGGGTCCTCGCGGCTGTGCTCGAACTCGTCGAACTCGTAGATAGGCAGCAACTCGATGCAGTTGACGCCCAGTTCCTTGAGGTAAGGAATTTTCTCGCGGATGCCCGCGAAGACGCCCGGAAAGCGCACGCCGGAGGACTCATGCTTGGTGAAGCTGCGGACGTGCATCTCGTAGATAACGAGGTCCTCCAGCGGGATTTCCAGCGGACGGTCGTCATCCCAGTCGAAATCGTCATAGACGAGGCGCGCCCGGTGCTGGTAGATGTTGTCCCAGTCAGGCGGCTGCCCCCAGACATCGCGCCCGCCAATGGCCTTGGCATACGGGTCCATTAGAATCTTGGACTTGTCGAAGCGATGACCGGCCTGCGGATCCCAGGGGCCGTCGAAGCGATAGCCGTACTCCAACGATTCGATGTCGAGATCGAAGACGATCATGCTGTAGACATTGCCGATGCGGAACTCGTCCGGAAAGGGAATCTCGACCTTGGGTTCGGGCGCATCCTTGTCGAAGAGCACAAGGGTGCACGATGTGGCATGGCTCGAATAGACCGAGAAGTTCACGCCTCCGGGCGCGAGGGTTGCGCCGAAGGGAAATGGCTTGCCGGGCCGCAGTTTGTGCCCCTGGTGTTCGTGGGTCGGGAAAACGTCAACGCGTTGCATGCTGTGGCAATCCTCCTAGTTGAACGCAGCCAGACCGGCGTCGACGCTCTCGAAGTGATCGAAGAAATCTAGAAAGCCCGTCAACGACATGGTGTCTTCCAGGTCTTGCGATAGGCCGGTGAGTACGACCTTTCCGCCTTGCCCGCTGACGGTGCGGTAGACGACGAGCAACATGCGCAAGCCGGCGCTGGACATGTAGTGGACCTGGCTCATGTCGATCAGTATCTTGGCGTCGGACTTGGCGACCGAGAGTATTTGGCTTTGGGCGGCGGGCGCTGTGCTGCCGTCGATCTCGCCGCTGATGGCAATGACCTCGACTTCGCCCTCTGTTCTCTGCGATACTTCCATGCTTGGCTCCTTCTATCTAGCGAGAGTCTTAGCGAGGCTCGATACGTACGCGCACGCGCACTTGCCGGTCCACATCCGGGAGCCGCACGATGCCTGCTGCGGCGTCGTAATCACTGTGCGGTTCGTCGTCCACCCAGACTCCGCTAATGTTGATGCTGTTGGCGGGCAGGATGTCGGGCGCAACGCGCAGCAGGTTGTCCTTGAAGCCGTGGGGATAGGGCTTGAAGAATAGGTCCAGCGGGTCCTTGGTGATCAGTAGATTGGTGTAGGTCTGGGCCAGGTAACAGAGCTCGAACGAGTGGTAGCCGCTCATTGAGTGGCTGCCCTTGAAACGTTCTGTGCCCATGAGGTAGGGGATGCCGCTGGCGAGCACGTTGAAATAGACGGCGCCGTCGTCGTGGTCGAGGAAGAAGGCGTTGTAGAAGGCCGAGCCTTCGCGCGCGTATTGCAGGTATTCCTCATCGCCCAAGATGCCGTTGAGGATGAGGTAGGCGAGGATGCCCTGCTCCTGCTGCCACCAGGCCTTGCGGTCGTGGAAGGCGTAGCGATGCCACTCTTGGCCTTCGGCGCGCAGCCGTTCCATGACGTCATACCAGCCGCCGCGCTGGCGGTCTTGGCCAATGCCGGGGATGGTGTCGCCGATCTTGCGAGCCAGCTCCTTGTATTCCTCTTTGGGCATATGGCCGTACATGCGCATGAGGTTCCAGGCGATTTTGAGGTTGTGGCCGACGACGGCGCGGTTCTGTTGCCACATATGGCGCGAATCGTGCGACCAGTCTTCGAAGAACTTTTCCTGGACGAAGGGGCTGTTGGCATAGTCGGGGAAGTGCTCACAGATGGTGTCGAAGGTGTATTCGAGCATCTTGGCGTAGCGTTCTTCGCCGGTAGCCAGCCAGAGGTTGATCAGGTAAGCGGGGGCGTGGTCGCCGACCGAGTTCCAGTTCTTCTTGCCGCGGTTCTCGCCCAGGGCTTCGCTGCGCGGGTCCAGCGTGATCGGGTCGAGGTGCGAGAAATAGCCGCCCTGTTCTGTGTCTAGGAAGAAGCGGTCAAAGAGGTCGACGGTCAATTCGGCGTCGCGCAGGATGCGCGGGTCGCCGGTGATGCGGTACGTCTGGATGGGGCCGGCGAGCGCATAGATCTGCTCGTAGGCGGGGATAGCGTCGAAGTCGTCGCCGAACTCGGAAGCGAAGACCTTGGTCTCGCGGCGTCCTTCGACATCGATGCCGTGATACCAGTAGACGATGTTCTCATCCAGGTCATAGAAGCGCATATGCTCGCGCAGATACTCTGTGCCCTTCTCGGCGCCTTCGAGATAGCGGTCGTCGCCCGTGAGCAGGTAGGCGGAGGCAAAGCCGTAAACCAGCCGCGAGATGGTGTCGGTCTCCTGGCGGTAGCGGTCCTGGGCTCGCTCGCCGGTGAGGGTGATCGTCGTACGGTAGTCGTCGTAATTCACGGGCTTGCCGCCGAACTGGGCATGCAGGTAGAAGTCGCCTAGATGCTCGATCTGGCGCACCCACCAATCCGGCGCTTCGAATTCATACTCATTGGCGCGACGGCCCACGAACTGCACAAACTGCGCCTCGAAAACATTATCGCCGGCCTCGGGGTAGTAGATGCCGTACGTGAATAGGAAGCGGCCCGGTGTGAGCATAGCGCGCATTTGGCCTGTGGCATCCTGATATGGGTCGCCAAGGTTGCGCACCAACATGGCGTAGGTGTTGTCCTTGAGCCGGACTGTGTAGTCGCGGCCATCGCTTGTGCGGACTGTGTAGGAATCGCTCGTCCGGTCATAGTCGGTTACGTAGCCGGCGATGGTATCAGAAAAGGTGAAGTCAAGCTTGTTCATAAGTTTGCGGTTCTCCACGCAAAGACTCCGGATTCCGGAGGTTCAGGTTGCAGATGATTGGTCGGCATAGCCCTGACTGATCTCGACGATGTTGCCGTCGGGATCGGCAACCCACACAGTGCGCCAGCCGGGGATGAAGTCGTCGAAGTCGAGCGGGCCGAGCGTAACGACGGCGTCGCCGCCCATCTCCGCCAGCTTGGCATCCACGCTGTCCACCTTGAAGGCGATGTGCCGCCAGCCGGGATAGTGCGGCCCGTCACCTCCGGCGGGCGACGCGGGTGCGTCACCCTCGGCGGCGAACAGCTCGAGATAGACATCACCGGCGCGGAGGAAGACGATCTGTGTGTCGCCGAGGGGGATGACGCGGCTGCGGCGGAAGCCGAAATGGTCCGAATAGAAGCGTTCTGTTTTGGCCATGTCCTTACAGGAGATGGCGACGTGATGAAAGACGGCGCTGGTCATGCTTAGCAACCTCCCGCTGGTCTCGACAGAGCCGGCATCCTGTGGCGCGTGACGTTCATGGGCGAGCCTCGCCGCTGCGTTCATAGAGCAGGTCGATCAGGGTGCGGGCGAACTGGTGGCAGTGGCCGCCCGTGCGCGCGGTGACGAGGTCGCCGTCCACGACGACATCCTCATCGGTATAGATTGCGCCCATGTTCACGACATCGCCGTAGAGGTTAGGGTGCGCCACGACGCGACGCCCGCGCACCAGTTCCGGCGCAGGCGAGATGAGCCACATGCCGTGGCAGATGACGCCCTTGAGAATGCCCGGCTCGTCGAAGGCGCGCCGGATGAACTGCACGGCCGGCGCGGGCTCCGGCAGCTTCTCGCTGTAGCGCAACCGGTCGGAGACGATGGCGGAGGGTACGATGATGGCGTCGTAGCTGCGCAATTCCTCGTCGCTCATGCCTTCGAAGCTCTCGCGGCACTCGAAGGGGGCTTTGTATTCATGCCCGAAGAAGGTTAACGAAGGCTGGCCCCAGAGGCGCGACAGCCAATGGACTTCGATACCCTCCTCGGGAAAGCGATGTTCGTAGTAGAAGATCTCCTTCTCGTAGAAGTCGCTTTCGATCAGGATGCCGACTTTCTTGCCCTCAAGTCTCATCATTCAGTCCTTGCCGGATGCGTTTTAGGCGAGCGAGCCGTCGGGATACTGCACCATGCCGGCGAAATGGATGGCGATCTTGCCGTCACGCAGCACCCAGCTATCGGCGAAACGCATGTGCGACACGCCGTCGGCGGTGGTCATGGCGATCTTCTCCGTCACCATCAGCGTCTGCGGATCATCTGTTTCAGCCCAGAAAACGACTTCGGTTTCCAGGCCGTCGATGCCCAGGATGCCCTGCATGTGTTCGCGCAGCTCATCTTTGCCGCGGTAATAGAGCGGCTTTTTCATGAAACTGCTGATCAGTAGACAGTCGTCGGAGTACTGATCCAGCAGCGCGTCGATGTTCTTGTCGAGGATGAACTGGATGTGTTCTCGATACATCCGGCCCAAAGGCGTGTCGGGCACGTTTTTCATTACTTGCTCCCTCGTATGGTCAGTTTCCGGAAAGGATCATGTCGGCAGCCTTCTCGCCGATCATGAAGCAGGCCGCCACGGTATTGCCGCTGGTGACGGTGGGCATGACCGAGGCGTCGGCCACGCGCAGCCCCTCAACGCCATAGACACGCAACTGCGGGTCGACCACAGCTTGCGCGTCGCGCCCGATCTTGCATGTGCCGGCCGGATGCCACAGCGTGGAGGACTGCGAGCGAATGAAGCCTTCGAGGTCGGCATCGCCAGGCGCCAGCTCGCCGCCGTTCAATTCTGCGAAAGAATCGGCTGCGGCAAGCTCCCGGATCAGCTCAACGGCATTGACGAACACCTGCACGTCGGCCGGCTGCGTCAGATAGTTGGGGTTGATCACGGGCGGGTCGAGCGGATTGGACGAGCGCAGCGTGACTTCGCCGATGCTGAACGGCTGCACCAGGATCGGCAGGAAAATGCAGACCGGCCCGCCGAAGTCCGGCAATACCGGCGCCAGCGGACCAGGAACGCTCGGCGTGAAGTTGAGTTGCAGATCGGTTGGCGCGGCGTCGCTGCCGGGACGGGTGCGCACGAAGAGCACGTTGCCTGTCAGCAGCGTTGTGTTGGGCAGGTTAACCTTGGTGCGATAGACGACGGGTAACTGCATGTGGTCTTGCAGGTTGCGGCCTACGCCAGGAAGGTCCTGGACCACGGGCAAGCCATGCCGGCGCAACGTCTCCGCCGGGCCGATGCCGGAGAGCATGAGCAGCTTGGGGGATAGGAATGCGCCTCCGCTGACTATGATCTCCTTGTCTGCTTGCACCGTATGGGTTTGGCCGTCCTTGACGTATTCTACGCCTGACGCGCGTGCGCCGTCGAAGAGGATGCGCGTGGCTTCGGCGTCTGTGATGAGCGTGAAGTTGGGGCGGTCCATGATGGGGCGGACGAACGCGGTGGCGGCGCTGGCGCGTTGGCCGTCCTTGCGGATGTGGAAATGAAGCAGACCTGCGCCGTTTTCCTGACGCTCGCCATTCGTGTCCCAGTACGGGCCGTCGAAGCCGATCTCCTTGGCTGCCAGCATGAACTGCTCGGAGCGCATGACGTCATCCGGGCATTCGCGCACAGTCAGCGGGCCGCCCGAGCCGTGGTATTCGGAGGGGCCGCCCTCGTAGTCCTCGGACTTCTTGAAGTAGGGCAGCACATCGGCATAGCTCCAGCCGTCCGCCCCCAGGGCGTTCCACATGTCGAAGTTGCGCGGGTGGCCGCGCACGTACATCATGGCGTTGATGGAGGTGCTGCCGCCTAGCACGCGGCCCTGGTTGATGACGATGCTGCGACCGGCTGCACCTGGCTGTTCGGTCGTGGGGAACTTCCAGTCGAGGTCCGATCCCCAGAGCGAGACAAAGGAGCCTGCCTCGTGGAGCGCCTTGTCGTCGTCTGCTGGCCCTGCTTCCAAGAGAAGGACAGTGGCGTCTGAACCGGCGGTTAGGCGATGCGCGACGACGCTGCCCGACGCTCCCGCCCCGATCACGATATAGTCATATACTGCGGCTGTCATTCTTTCCGATCCCCTCTGGTGGCTTGGCTCGTCGCTACACCGCTTTCACCGCCCCGTGCCGCCATTTTAGGCCGGGACGACGCCGATCTGTTGCATTAGTCCCATCGTGTCCTCGGATACCCAGTCCTCAACGATCTTGCCGTCCTTGACCTTGACGATGCTGATGCCGCTGACGTTGACCTGTTTGCCGCTCGGCGGAATGCCGAACAGGTCGCCGGTGTGGACGCCCTGCATGCGCCAGCGGATGGCGGCTTTGTCGCCGGAGCCGAAGGCGTCTTCGACGGTCATGCTCATGGAGGGGAAGCCGGCGCGAAACGCGCTCAACATGCCCTTGACGGCTTCGTAACCCTCTACCGGGACAGGGCTGCTGGGGTGATGCATTACGACGTTGGGGGCGACGATCTTCTCGGCGACAGCCCAGTCGCCGGTCCCCAGGACTTGCTCGAAAAAGCTGCGACCGATAGCGATTGGATCTTGCGACAT
>CAYXRG010000017.1:53466-64852 GCA_964467575.1 uncultured Caldilineaceae bacterium
AGCCGGACAGATCGGCGCGTTCGGCGGCGCGCAGCACGGCGCGTTCGCATAGAACCGCAGCCAGGTGCGCTCTGTACTCCGCCGAGGCGTGCAGGTCGGACCTGTAGTCGTAGTCGGTTTCCGCCAGTTTGGCGGCCTTAGCGATCTTGGACGCCGTCAGCGATTTCTGGGCGAGCTGACTCTCCACAGAGGCAAGACGACCCGGCGAAGGCAGCGCGCCGCTGACTGCTACGTAGCACTCGCCGCCTTTTGCTTTCGGTCCTACGCGTGCGGCCACGCCACAAATCGCGTAGCCGTTGGCGGGGTTCTTGAACTTCTCATAGGCGCTGCCCGCGCCGGGCGCGGCCGGGAAGTCGATATGCGTGATGATCTCGCCTTCTACTAGGGACGTGCTCTGCGGGCCGGTGAAGAACGAGTCGACGGGAATGGCGCGTTCGCCGTCCGGCCCAACGACGTGGATCACGGCGCGCAGGACCAACGCTGCGGCCTGAATGTCGCCTGCCGGGTGGTTATAGGCCAGGTTGCCGGCCAGCGTGCTGCGGGCGCGCACCTGCGCGTCGCCGTTCTGCGCGGCGGCTTCGGCCAATGCGCTGTAACGCTCGTTTACTAGCCGGTTTTCGGCCAATTCGCGACAAGTTGTCATGGCCCCGATGCGGATGCCGCCGTCGTACGTGTGAATGCCGCGAAGATCCTTGATGCGGCGCAGGTCGACGAGGAGCGGGGCGGAGACGGCGCGCGTGCGCAAGTCGAGGAGCAGGCTGTGGCCTCCTGCCAGCGCCAAAGCGCCCGGCGTACCCCGGAACAACGCGATGGCTTCGTCCAACTGCTGTGGCGCTGCGTACTCAAAATCGGCTGAGTTCATGGCTTACTCCTGCTGAGCCTCATACTTCCCGGCCGCGCGTAGCGCCTGCCATACCTTTTCCGGGGTGAAGGGCATGTCCAAATGCTCAACGCCCAGGCCTGCCAGCGCGTGGCAAACTGCGTTGCCGATAGCGGCCGGCGCGCCGACTGTGCCAACCTCGCCCGCGCCCTTTGCGCCCAGCTTGGTGTGCGGCGTCGGGTTGACCAGGTAGGCCAGCTCGATGTTGGGCACAAGGGGCGCACGCGGGATCGCATAGTCCGCGAAGCTCGTCGTCAGTGGGCGACCGTCCTCGTCGTAGCGAGATTCCTCAAGCAGCGCTTCGCCGATGCCGAAGGCGACCGCGCCCTGTAGCTGGCCTTCTAGCACCATCGAATTACCGATGACGCCGACGTCAGTCACCAGCACGTAACGGAGAATGTCTACCTTGCCCGTATCCGGGTCTACTTCAACCTCGGCCACGTTGCAGCCGTAGGGGAAGTTGAATCCGGGCGGATCTAGGAAGGCGGTAGCCTCTAGGCTTGGCTCCATCTGCGGCGGGATGTCCCAGGAGTAGTAGAGCGCCAGTGCGATCTCCTGAAGGGTGAGCGCCTTTTCGGGGTCATCGCGCACGAAGGCTTTTCCCTGCGCATAGGCGATCTCTTTTTCCTTCACTTGGAACTTGTGGGCGGCATATTCGATGCACTTCTCGCGCACCTTCTGCGCGGCCAGTTGAACGGCTGCCCCGCCGACGCTAAAGGAGCGGCTGCCGTAGCTGCCCTGGCCGAACGGGACTTGTTTTGTGTCCGAATGCATGACGCGGATCATATTCATGCCGGCGCCCAATTCTTCCGCCACAACCTGGGCGAAGGTGGTTTCGTGCGACTGCCCGTGCGGCGTCGAGCCGATGGACACCTCGACCTCGCCGGTAGGTTGGACGCGGATGTTGGCGCTCTCCCATGTGCCGCCGAGCATGCCCTCCTTTGCCATGCGCGATGAGGGGCCAACGCCGCTTACAGCGACGAAGGCGCCGATGCCGATGCCGCGCAGTTTGCCCCGTTCGGCTGACTCTTGCCGCCGCCGCCCGAAGCCGGCGTAGTCGATCATGTCCAGCGCCTGGTCCAGCGCCGCCGGATAGTCGCCGGAGTCGTATTCCCAGCCCATGCGGTTGTCGAAAGGCATCTGCTTGGGGCGTACCATGTTCTTGCGTCGCACTTTGGCGGGGTCCATACCGATTTCTGCGGCGTAGAGATCGATCATTCGTTCGAGCATGAAGGTAGCCTCAGCCCGTCCTGAACCGCGCTGGGCGCCCAACGGCACGCGGTTGGTGAAGGCTGCGTAGATTTCACAGAAGGCGTGCTCGATGTCATAGACGCCGGTGACGTTGCGGCCGACCATGGCCGTCGCCACGCCTGGGCCGATGGTTGAGGGATAGGCGCCGAGGTTGGCGTAGCTCGTGCACTTCAGCGCAGTGATCTTGCCGTCGCGCGTGCCGGCGATAGTAGCCGTCATCTTTTGGTCGCGCCCCTGCACCGTCGAGGTCATCAACCCGCGGCGGTCGTCCACCCACTTCACCGGCCGGCCTAACTCTTTTGACAGGTATAGAACCAGAGGCATGTCGGGATAGATGTAGCCCTTCGTGCCGAAGCTGCCGCCGATGGTTGGGGAGATGAGGCGAATCTTGGTAAAGGGCACGCCGAGAATGGCAAAGGCCAGGAGCAGACGGTGGTTATGGGGCGATTGGCTCGTCGACCACAGCGTGTACTCGTCGGCGTCCGCGTCGTAGTAGCCCAGTGCGGCGCGCGGCTCGATGGGGCTGTTGATGGTGCGTGGGATATGGATGCTGCGCGTTAGAGTCACCTCGGCCGCCTCGATGGCCATCTCGGCGCTTTCGCGGTCCCCGTAGGGGATATAGGCGTTAAGATTGTTCGGCACTTCGTCGTGCAACTGCGGTGCGTCTTCTTTGAGCGCTTCTTCTGCGTCCATGACCGCGGGCAGCGGGTGGTAATCGACGACGATGGCTTGGAGCGCATCGTGCGCCTGGGCGGCCGTCTCCGCGACGACAGCGGCTACCGGGTCACCGGCGAAGCGCACCTTGTCGACCGCTAATACGTTGCCCGCGCCCGGCATGCCCATCGGATGCGAGGGGAAATGGCTCTCCGCGCCGCCGGGAATCCACACGCATGGCAGCGGCATGATCTTGCCCGCCAGGTCTGCACCTGTTATCACGCGCACGACGCCGGGCATTCTGGTCGCGGCCTCTGTGTCGATGCCGCGGATGTGAGCATGGGCGTGTGCGCTGCGCAGGATCGCCATGTGCAGCATGTCCGGCAGCGACATGTCGGCCGTGAAGCGACTGGCGCCGCGCAACATCTCGGGGTCCTCTTTGCGCCTGACTGGCGCGCCTAGCACATGTTCGGTCATCGTTCCCGCCTTTGCTGTCGAACGAACGCTTACTTGACCCCTGTAAAGTGGTAGGCGATTTTGCCGTCCCGCAGAACCATGGCGTCGTACACCTGCACGATGCCGTGATTGGATTCGACCGTGGCCTCAAAGAGAATGGTGTTGCCGGTTTCGGCGAACTTGTCTGTCGAGATGACTCGCTTGATATTGACCCAGCGCAGATAGTTGCGGAAGTGTCTGCGCAGCGCCTCTTTGCCTTCGACCTTGAACTCGAACGCGGTCAACACGGCATCGTCATGGTAGTTGTCGTCAACCAGAGCGTCGGGGTCTCCGGCGACCAGGTATTCGACTTGGCGCTGGTAGAAGCGCTTGCCGGGCGTGTCGACGATCATGCGCACGGGGCTATTGGCCTTCTGCACGGCGTACTGTACGGCTTTGACGACGTTCTGGTAGCCGGTGCAGCGGCAGAGCGTCCCTTCCAGCGCGGTGCGGATCTGCTCTTCGTTCGGGTTCGGCTCATACTGCAAGAGGTCGAGCAGGGCCATGACCATGCCGGGCGTACAGAAGCCGCACTGCACCCCGTGGCTCTCGACGAAGCCCTCCTGCAACTCGCTAAGTCGACCGTCTGCTGAGACGCCCTCGATGGTAACGACCTCGGCCCCATCGACTTGGGCGGCAAGCGTAAGGCAGCTTTTGACTGACTGGCCATCGAGGAGGACGGTGCAGGCGCCGCATTCGCCGGTGTCACAGCCGATTTTTGTGCCCGTCAGTTCGAACTCGTCGCGCAGCAGATCGACGAGGAGCGTGCGCGGTTTGATGTCGGCTGTGCGCAGGCGGTTGTTGACAGTCACGCTGACTTGCATGAGCAGGTTCCTCCGTGTCGATCTGATCAATCAAGCGGCTACCGTTTCCTTGGCTAGAGGCGAACGTAGCCGGGCGAGAAGACGGGCGGCTCGGCTACGGCGTTATAGCTGGTGATCTCCAACCCGTAAGGGTTTCGGTCAGTGCGGCGCAGCTTCCAAGCCTGGGTGAAATCCGCGGAAACGCGCTTGCTCTTAGCCGCAGGCGGGGTGAAGCTGCTGGCCTGCCAAGCGACGACTACGGTCACTTCGGCCGTATCACCGGCGATGGAGGAATCCACGCTGACGACGTTGTGGTTCTCGTCGAAGAAGATGTTGATTACGCCAGGGGCCTGTTCGCCGTCCGAGTACGCGCCGCCCGAATACCAGGCGATGAAGTCGCCAACGCCGTGTAGCGTTTTTTCGGGGAAGATCATCTGCACGTCGTCCTCGGCTACCAGCTTGCAGATCTCCTCGGTAGGTACGTGGAAGTCGAGGGCTTGGTACCAGGCGGCGGCGAAACGGTCGATCTGTTCGTGTGTAATTGGGCTGCTCACTGCATATCTCCTTACTTGCATGTGGATGGCCGGCATCATCGCTTCGGATACGGCTATTGGCCGCACGTATTGCCCACGCGCTCGGGATTTGTGTCGCCTTCCAGCACCAGGTCGATGAGGAAGGGGCCGGGATGGGCCAATGCCTGTTCGATAGCCGGCCCGACTTCTTCCGGGTTTTCGACGCGCACGCCCTGGACGCCCATGCCGCGCGCCATGTCCGTAAAGTGGAGCGGCGGGTGGGACAGGTCGAAGCTCACGGGGAAGTCGTGTTTGGCGATGCCGCGCTCTTTCCAGTACTGGTCGATGTTCAACTGCAACAGCCGGTATGAACCGTTGTTGCAGATCACAAACTTGGCGTCGACGTTGTGGCGGGCGGCAGACCACAGCGCCTGGATCGTATACATAGCGCCGCCGTCGCCGGTGAAGCCAATCACGGTCTTATCCGGGTTCGCCATTTTGGCCCCGATAGCGCCGGGGATGCCGATGCCGAGCGAGCCGCCGCGCGTCAAGAAGTATTCGCCCGTGCGCTGGGGAGGCCAATAGCGCACGACGGCAGGCGAACTAGTCAGCGCTTCGTCGAAGAGGATCACGTCCTTGTCCGGCAGGCGGGCGACGAGTTCCTCCATAAAGCGGGACATGCGCAGCGGCACGGCGTCGCGGTTTGCTTGGTCGTCATCGAGGGCTGCTGCGCGTTTCGCCTGGGCCTCAGCCTCAAGTTCGGCGGTGCGTGCTTGGGCGGACGCCTTCTGCGCAGACGACATGACATGTTCGAGCGCGTCGATCAACAGGGCTAACGTCAGCTTGGGGTCAGCCACGACGCCGATATCGACCGGGTGGTTCTTGGCGATCTCGTAGGCGTTGAGGTCGATGTGCACGGTCTTGGCGCCGGGTGCGAAGATGTCGCCCAGCTCCGGAAAGACTTCGGGCAGCACATACGTGCCCACGATCAGGTTGGCGTCGCCGCGCTGCATGATGGGCAGGCTGGCGGAGCCGAACATGTGGCCGGTCATGCCGCGATAGAGTGGGTGGTCGTAGCGCATGTTCACTTCGCCGGCGTCCGCCTCCCACACCTCGGCCCCTAACAATTCGGCGACGCGTTCAAGTTCGCTCTGCGCACCGGAGAACGCCACGCCGTCACCGACGAAAATCAGGGGTTTGCTCGCAGCCGCCAGCAGTTCGGCCATTGCGCGAACCGTAGCGGAGTCGGGCGTTACGCGCGTCGAGGGCAGCGAGGTCGGGCGCACCGGCTCGATCACAGGAGCGTCCAGCACGTCTTGCGGCACGCAGACATAGACCGGCCCCATTGGGGGCGTGGCCGCGATCTTGATGGCGCGGCGGATGACACGCAGCAGAGAGGACGGGTGCATGACGACGGTCGACCATTTGGCGACCGGTTCGGCAAAGGCGACCAGGTCGCCCGCCATCTGGGCGTCCATCGCCGCGTATTGGATGCCGGCGTCACCGCCGATAACCACAAGCGGAGAATGGCCGCGCATCGCCTGGTAGAGCGCACCAATACCATTGCCGACGCCCGGCGTGCTGTGCAGTTGCACCAGCGCAGGCTTCTGTGTGGCGCGTGCGTAGCCGTCCGCGATCAAGACGGCCACTGATTCCTGCAGGGTCAGCACATAGCGCATCTCCGGATAGGCGGAGAGCGCATCGAGAAAGCCTTGTTCGACCGTGCCGGGGTTGCCGAACATGTGGTCGATGCCGTCGGCCAAAAACTGCTCGATGATGGCGAAACGTCCGGTTTTTTCCGTCATAGCATTACCAACCATAGCGGCGCAAGCCGTTTTCCAGTACTTCGATCATCAGTTCGCCGACCAACTGCGAATCCTGAGTGGAGCGGCCTGTCAGGAACGGGTAGTCGAGAATGGTCGAGATCGTGCGCCCGACACCGCCGTGATATTGCCCTTCCGGGCCAACGGCGTCGCGCAGGATGTACTCGAGCGGGTAGAAAGGCGGCCCGAAGTTGGCGCCGGCGACCTCTTCGCGGGCGAAGCCGGTCCCGTCCTTGTAGTCGTATTCGCGGGCGTGACCGGTGACGTGCTTGCCCCAGATGATGCTTTTTCGTTCGGTCCAGTCGCGGGCAAAGGCTAGGCAGGTGACGCAGTAGCATTCGGCGGCGATAAGTTTGTCCTGGGCTAGGAAGCCCAAGATCACATCGTGCAGCCGTTCGTTATTTACCATGTCGACCATGGGGCCGCTGCCGCCAGGGAGCAGAAGTGCGTCGTATTTCTCCAGGTCCTTCCAGCATTCGTCGCGGCGGTTGTAGTACGCCTCGAGCGCGTGTCCAAAGCTTGGACCATTGAAGTAGGGCATGGCGGGGAACCAATCCGCCAAGCTGATAGGATTGACCAACAGGTCGGAGTTATGGATCTCCTTTGTGCGTCGCGCGAAATGCTCGTCGGTGACGACTTTGTCCAGAGGCGGGTCCAGGTATCCGGGCTCCATGCTGGGAGGCAACGCGGGCGGCTTGCGGCCGGTGGCGGTCATAAAGTCGATTTCGTAGCCCTGAGCCATGAGGACGTCATACGGACCGACCAATTCCTCTCCCCAGTAGCCCCATTCTGAAAGCATGCATAACACTTTTCTTGTCACGGTCACACTCCTTACGCGCTGGATCAGTGAGCTAGGCCAGGCGCGAGGGAATGAACGCCAGCCGAGCAAAGGCAAAACTTAACTAGAGCCAGGTAACGTGCCTGGCATCCATGACTATTTGGGCTGTGATGAGAGGTCTATGCTGTTGGTTTTGTGGTCTCCCTTGACGACAAGGGCAGAGTCTAGCGAGTTCACAAACAATTGTCAAGTGCCAATTTCGGCTTTGGGAGCATTTCTTGTAGGGGGTGCGAAAATGTCACCTTGCGCGCGGCGACGGGTCTGGCTGATGAGCGGATGCTGTTCGAGGCTTGGCTTGGGCATGGGGAGCCTTGTGATCGGTGCATGATACGAAGCCTTCAATATGGCGGTTTACCCCGAACTCGCTATAGCCCCTTTTCGTGTGCAGTCAATATGTAGGCGAGCAAATGAGGTCTAGTAAAAAAGCGCGCCTATCCACATCCAGGTTGATGTGCTATAATCTGCCGCCACGCGGCCGGGGGCGCAAGAGCGACGCCTTTGCGCTGTGGATAGCGGTCGCCAAGGTCCCGATTCGCGGTGCGGATCAAGACAAAAGCAAGGTTGTGTGAAGATGAGTGCGCCAAAGGGAAGGTCCGGTCAAAAACGTTCATCGGTGCCCGCGGTGCAAGTGCGGGTTGCGCCGGGTATACGCCTGTCGCCCGATCAGGTCGCTCTGCTGGGCCAGGCATTTGCGAGAGAACGGGAAATCCTGGTCAAGCAGGAGTTCCGCTCCGGCTATAGCGGTGCGGTGGTTGTGTTGGTGTCGGTTGGCGCGGGGCGTGCGCCGCTCGTCGTAAAGCTGGCGCATCCGCACGACTTGCAGCGCGAGTACGACGCCTACGAGGAGTACGTACGCCAGGTTTCGCCACAGAATATCGCCCACTTGCAGGGTGAGCCGCTTGCGGGGCCGGACGGCCAGTTAGGCCTTCTGCAATACACATTCGCTGGCGGCGAATCGCATCTGCCTACCACGAGCCTGCAAACGTACTATGAAACCTATGGGGCCGATGCGACGTGCGCGGTGTTGAACCGTATCTTTCGCGTCTATGGCCGGCATTGGTGGGCGAATAACCGCGCGCAGTCGTATGTGCAGGACGAGTATTATGACCGGTTGCTGCCCGTGCATTTTCAGGCTGAGCCTGTCGATGCGAGCGAGAACCCGGACCACATCCTGACGGCAGGCGTGACCGGCGCAATGGCTGCCGAGGGGATCGAAATCGGGCAGATCGTGCAATTGCACGGCTTCGGCGTCACCAAGGTAGGGGATGGCGGTCATAAGATGACGCTCCTTGCGCCGCCGCCATCGAACGAGGCTTCGGCGCCGCGGCGCATTCGCGTGGAGATGGAAACGCCGACGACTTATTGCCCGGGTGACGTAGTCGACGCGCTGACGGTGCGGATCACGGCGACGCGGCAAACGCTGCTCAGCGCTGCTGCGCAGTCGGCCTTGCCCAGCTTCGACCCGGCTTCGCCAACCTTCGCGATTTCCGGCGCAGATGGCGGCGTCATCGAACTGCCGAACCCGCTGCCTAAACTGACCGAACTGCTCTATCAGGTGGTCGAAACGAAGATGTCGATCATCCACGGCGACCTGAACATGCAGAATGTGCTTGTCGACGGGCCGACCGGCTTTTCATGGCTGATCGACTTCGCGGAGACGCGCATCGGGCCGACGCTGCAGGATTTGCAGCGACTCGAAGTGCAAGTGATCACCAAGCTGATGCCGTTGGGCGGCGAGATATCGCCCGAAGCGGCAGTCGAGGTGATGACCCGCCTCCACGCCGACCCGCCTATGCCTGCGCCGAAACTGCCGGCGCTGCACGACGCCTACACGGTTATGGCCGCCATTCGCCGTCTTGCTCGGCAATACCTGATCGACGATATGGACTGGGGCGAGTATTACCGCGGCCTGGTCGTGGCCCTGGTGGGGGCGCTTAAGTACGACGAACTCGACGCCCACGCGCGGCGGCTGGTATTGGTTAGTGCGGCGACGGCGGACAAGTTGACGAACACGCCGTTATCGACTGGCGTTCTATCGTCGTCTCCGGCGACCGAATCACCGGCTGTGGAGCCGGCGGCCGCGCCGGTTGCGCCGAGCGGTCCGGCAACCGTTGCTCCACCTGCGGCGCCGGCTCCACAGGCGCAGGGCAACCGGCGTTGGGCGGGATTGGCTATAGCCGCTGCGGCTGTGTTGTTGGTTGCCTGGGCCGGCTGGCAGTTCGGAATGCGCGGGGCGATGCCGGGAACGAGTCCGCAAGACAGCGCAACGCAAAGCGCGGCAGCAGGCGCCGTAGAGACGCCTAGCCCGACCGCCGGCGTCGTGAGCGACGAGCCGGCGGCGCAGGGCGGCGCAAGTGCGCAGACTGCACAAGATACGCTGGACGCGACTGCCACGCTCGCCACGGAGGGTGAACTGGAGCCAACAGATACGCCAGGCGTGACGGATACGCCGGAGCCGACTGACACGCCCGATGCAACCGATACGCCGGCTTTCGGCCTCGTCGCCCCTGGCGGCGGAGATGCGACGGCGACAGCCACCGCAACTAACGACAATCCAATCCTCGTGCCTGGCGGGCTGCAAGTATCCGACGCTGCACAGACGCCTAGCCCGACCGCGGCTATCCTGGCGGCGCCTGTTCTCGCCGGGGAGACGGCAAACGTAGATGCTCCCGCTGCAGGCGCGACGCGTGTGAACGAAATGGATGGCGCGATCTATGTCTTTGTGCCTGCCGGCCCGTTCACCATGGGGACAGATAGCGGCGACGACGATGAGGGTCCGGCGCACACCGTACATGTGGACAGCTTCTGGATCATGCGTACCGAGACCACGAACGCTTTGTATGCGGCTTGCGTTGGCGCCGGTGCCTGCACGGCTCCTGGTAATAGCGTCTGGAACGACCCGGATTTCGCCGACCACCCGGTGACACACGTCACATGGGAGCAGGCGAGCGCATACGCGGTATGGGCGGGCGGTCGCCTGCCTACTGAGGCCGAATGGGAGAAGGCGGCGCGCGGCACGGACCAGCGCGCGTATCCGTGGGGCAGCGAAGCGACGTCGAATGAACTGCTCAATTTCAATTTCGCGGTCGGGTCTACGACGCCTGTCGGAAGTTACCCCGCAGGCGCCAGCCCATATGGCGCGCTGGACATGGCCGGGAACGTGGAAGAGTGGGTGGCGGATCGCTACGATATCGGGTATTATGCCGTCTCTCCCGGCTCCAACCCCCAGGGTCCGGACGAAGGGCCGTTTCGGACTGTGCGGGGCGGCTCATATTACAGCAATGGGATGGATGTGCGCACGTTTTCTCGCGAGAGGGCGCTGGCCAACGCGAGTTTTGACAGCGTCGGTTTCCGCGTCGTGATGCCTGATCCGTAGGGTAATGCAGACAGCGTGCGAATGATGGGCCTTTAGTTCCGCAGTGCGGTGTAGATGCAATGTTTGAGGACCGGATACGAAGGGGAGGAAACGATGGTTGGAAAGCGGAAACTGAGTTTGGCATGTGTGAGCGGTCTATTGGTCCTAATGCTGGCTGCGTGTTCGCAGCCCCTGCCGGACCTGCAGCAGTTGCGGCTTTCCGACCTTTTCCGTTCCCAGCAACCGCTAGCGGCGGCGCCTCCTCCCGGACAGGCGCCTGCTACGCCCGCGCCGGCGACAGCCGATGGCGAACCGGCGGCAGAGTCCGAGTTGGAGGTATCTGGCGAGCCGGCGGAGGAGGGGCCGGCGGTGTACTTTGTGAGTCCAGCGGACGGGACTGAGGTGAGTTCGCCGTTCGTGGTGGAGATGGGGGCGACGGGCGTGGAGGTGGTCCCTGCGGGCGAGATGCGCGAGGGGACGGGGCACATGCACATTCTGGTGGACGAGGAGTTCGTGCCGCCTGGCGAGGTGATCCTGGCGACGGAGACGATGATCCACTTTGGGCAAGGGCAGATGAGTGCGGAGTTGTCGTTGGAGCCTGGGGAGCATGTGTTGCGCTTGCAGTTTGCGGATGGTGCGCACATCGCGCTGGAAGGCGAGGAGTACCGCGACGAGATCCGCGTGGTGGTGACGGATGCCGGTCATGCACATGCGGCAGTTGAGGAGGGGCCGGCGGTGTACTTTGTGAGTCCAGCGGACGGGACTGAGGTGAGTT
>CAYXRG010000017.1:64952-67849 GCA_964467575.1 uncultured Caldilineaceae bacterium
GGATGGTGCGCACATCGCGCTGGAAGGCGAGGAGTACCGCGACGAGATCCGCGTGATCGTAGTGAGGTAGCTGCTTGCCGCGATGGCGAGGCTGTAACAGGTTGGGGCAGAAATCGATGCCTGCGGATCGGGCATCCAGAGATCGGGCGATGATACGTTGCCCGGTGCGCGAAATCGAGGAGGATTAACGATGTTGAATAGTGAACTTCGGTCGCGCGTATGCGGCATGATGGCGATCCTGCCGGCGCTGGGCATAGCGCTCGGTCTCTTCCTGTTTCCGGTCGTAGCGACAGCGGAAGGTGAGGAGTTGGTTGGTGAGATGGCGGTGATGCGCGGGTCAGGCGGGCGGGCGAGCGAGTATGTAGTGGCGCTGGACGGGTTGCCGGAAGCGCCTGTTGGGCTGCGCTATGAGGTGTGGGCGTTGAGCGGGGGGGAGGAAGCGGCGCTGCTGGGCGTGTTGGAGACGGAGGCAGGGGAGTTGCGGTTGGAGGGGAGGGTCGTTGGGGGTCTGGTAGAGCAGTACGATGCGGTGGTGGTGAGTGTGGCGGAGGCAGAGGGGGAGGCGGAGTCGCCTGGGCCGGCGGCGGCGCGTGGCGAGTGGGCGGCGGAGCGGCAGGCGCTGTTGTGGCTGTTGTTGCGGGACGACGGGCTGAACGGGAAGGGGTCGTTGTTTGGGGCGAGCGAGCAGGCGGAGATAGCGGTGCAACACGGGGAGTTTCTGCGCGAGTCAGTGGAAGCGGGGGACCTGGCGGAGGCGAGA
Source organism: uncultured Caldilineaceae bacterium (assembly GCA_964467575.1). Lineage (GTDB taxonomy): Bacteria > Chloroflexota > Anaerolineae > Caldilineales > Caldilineaceae > JASGTU01. The sequence continues at coordinate 65,713 of CAYXRG010000017.1, forward strand.
CGGCATGCGGAGCATGTGGTGAACGTCCTGGACGGGAGTGGCGGGATGTTCTATGGGGATCTGAACCGAGACGGGCAGGAGCAGAACCCTGGGGACGGCGTTGGGGTGCGGGAGTATCTGGCGGAGACGAAGGCGCACCTGCTGGCGGAGTTGGACGGGTCGGAGTTGAGTGCGGAGGAGAGGACGGGGCTGCTGCAGGCGCTGGCGCTGGCGGAGGACGGCGAGGGGCTGGTGAGTGCGTCGCGAGAGCAGGCGATGAAGCTGTTCTCGGCGGACACGACTGGAGAGGCGGTTGCGTTGGGGGCCGACCTGGGGAGCCTGCTGGCGCAGTTGATGGAGACGCACGACGGCGCCTATGACGCCGCCCTCACCCTCGCCACCCTCCACTTCTTTGCTGATCCTGCCGAGATCGAAAGAATCCTCTCCGGTGCAGGCGCCTCTGAAGGTGAGGAGTTGGTTGGTGAGATGGCGGTGATGCGCGGGTCAGGCGGGCGGGCGAGCGAGTATGTAGTGGCGCTGGACGGGTTGCCGGAAGCGCCTGTTGGGCTGCGCTATGAGGTGTGGGCGTTGAGCGGGGGGGAGGAAGCGGCGCTGCTGGGCGTGTTGGAGACGGAGGCAGGGGAGTTGCGGTTGGAGGGGAGGGTCGTTGGGGGTCTGGTAGAGCAGTACGATGCGGTGGTGGTGAGTGTGGCGGAGGCAGAGGGGGAGGCGGAGTCGCCTGGGCCGGCGGCGGCGCGTGGCGAGTGGGCGGCGGAGCGGCAGGCGCTGTTGTGGCTGTTGTTGCGGGACGACGGGCTGAACGGGAAGGGGTCGTTGTTTGGGGCGAGCGAGCAGGCGGAGATAGCGGTGCAACACGGGGAGTTTCTGCGCGAGTCAGTGGAAGCGGGGGACCTGGCGGAGGCGAGACGGCATGCGGAGCATGTGGTGAACGTCCTGGACGGGAGTGGCGGGATGTTCTATGGGGATCTGAACCGAGACGGGCAGGAGCAGAACCCTGGGGACGGCGTTGGGGTGCGGGAGTATCTGGCGGAGACGAAGGCGCACCTGCTGGCGGAGTTGGACGGGTCGGAGTTGAGTGCGGAGGAGAGGACGGGGCTGCTGCAGGCGCTGGCGCTGGCGGAGGACGGCGAGGGGCTGGTGAGTGCGTCGCGAGAGCAGGCGATGAAGCTGTTCTCGGCGGACACGACTGGAGAGGCGGTTGCGTTGGGGGCCGACCTGGGGAGCCTGCTGGCGCAGTTGATGGAGACGCACGACGGCGCCTATGACGCCGCCCTCACCCTCGCCACCCTCCACTTCTTTGCAAGCCCGGCTCAACTACAGCGAGCTATTGCGGAAATTGCAGGCGAGAACGCGGCCTCTGGACCTGCTGTTACGCCTGCGACGCAGCCTGCCGTGCTTTCAGCCGAGCTACGCATTGTGCCGCCGCCGCCCGGTGCGGAGACGGGTGAGCGGTGGGAGAGTCCTGTGGACGGGAGCGTATACGTGTGGGTGCCTGAGGGCGAGTACACGATTGGTGCGGATGCAGGGGTTGGGGTGACGAGCCGTGAGGGGCCAGAACATGCGGTGGAGGCGGGCGGGTTCTGGCTGGCGGAGAGGGAGACGACGAACGAGCAATATGCGCGCTGCGTGGCGGCAGGGGCGTGCACGGAGCCTGGCAACGAGCGTTGGGCGGAAGGGGAGTATGCACAGCACCCGGTGAGCGATGTGGACTGGGAGCAGGCGCAGGCGTATGCGGAGTGGGCCGGCGGGCGGCTGCCGACAGAGGTTGAGTGGGAGGCGGCGTGCCGCGGGGCTGGGGCGAACGTGTACCCGTGGGGAGATGCGATGCCGACGGCGGAGTTGAGCAACTACCAGGATGTGGTGGGCGATACGATGCCGGTCGGGAGCTACCCGGAGGGGGCGAGCGCGTTCGGCGTCCTGGACATGGCCGGGAACGTGTGGGAGTGGACGAGCAGCCTGGATGCGCCTTACCCGTACGATGCGGCGGACGGCCGCGAGGAAGCGGACGCCGAAGGCCGGCGTATCATGCGCGGGGGCTCGTTCTACTACGCCGGACAACTGCTGCGCTGCAGCGCCCGCACCGGAGCTAGTCCCGATGTCCAGATCCCCCACTTGGGCTTCCGCATCGTCCTGCCGG
>CAYXRG010000018.1:0-2529 GCA_964467575.1 uncultured Caldilineaceae bacterium
GTGGACCGCACTCCCTTCCTGCTGGACAAGGCCCGCGCCTATGCCGCCGCGCAGCAGGTCAGCGCGGAGTTTGTGCAGGAGGACATGCGCGCCTTCGTGCGGCCTGGCGCCTTCGACATCGCTATCAATCTGTTCACCACGTTCGGCTATTTCGCCGATCCGAAGGACAACGCCAAGGTGCTCGACAACGTGTTTGCCAGCCTGAAGCCCGGCGGCGTGTTCGTGCTCGATACGATGGGCAAAGAGGTGTTGGCGCGTATCCTCTCCCCGGTCGGCGTCCAGACGCTGGACAACGGCGATAGGCTTTTTCAGCAGCGGACGGCGACCCACGACTGGTCTCTGAGCGAGAGCGCGTGGACGCTGGTGCAGGGTGATCGGGCGCGCACCTTCCATGTGCGCCATTGGCTCTATTCCGGACAGGAGATGCGGCGCATGATGCTTGACGCCGGCTTTACACGCGTCGACCTGTATGGCAACCTGGACGGCGAACCCTACGACGTGGAGGCGCGGCGGTTGGTCGCCGTGGCGCGTAAGAGATAGGTTTGCGCCTACATGCATGTGCTATGATCTGCATAGGCGTACAGGACTGAAGGTTATAAGGGCAAGGGAGGGCTTGAATCTATTATGCTGGACCTGGAAAGCCTGAGCATCCAATATATCACCGACGGAAAAGGCAAGAAAAGCGCTGCGGTCATCCCAATCGAAGAGTTCTACAAGCTATTGGAGGACTTGGATGATCTGGCGGTGGCGGCGGAACGACGCGATGAGCCGGCTATATCGCATGAACAGGTTGTAGATGAGCTGAAAGCAGATGGCCTCTTACCGGATTGAGTGGAAGCGCTCGGCGGTCAAAGAACTGAAGCGGCTTCCTGTTGAGGTCATCGCGCGCATCGTAAAGGCCGTTGAAGGGTTATCCGCCAACCCGTTTCCTGCCGGATTAGTCAAGCTGGCGGGTGCACTCACTACCTATCGCATCAGAATCGGTGATTACCGGGTCGTGTACTCGGTTGACGAGTCTGTTCTGGTGGTGGAGATTGTGCGCGTGCGCCATCGGAAGGATGTGTACCGATGACCCCGTGTAGGCTGTGAGATTCCGGTCTAGCGCGGGCTTGGTTAGCGAAGGGAGTTTGTTTTGATGAAGGAGATGATCGTCACGCTGTACGAGTACGACTGCTGGGCCAACCGGCGCATCTTTGACGGGGCGCAGCAGTTGAGCGAGGATCAGTACCGGGCGCCGTCCGCCTTCGGCAGCCTGCACCACGCGCTGTCGCATTTGGCCGGCGTCGAAATCCTGTGGCGCACGCTGGCCCAGCATGGAACGCTCAGCCAACGGCCGCCCTCCGAGCAGGAACTCGCCTCGCTGGACGAGGTGCGCGCCCTATGGCAGGAGGAGGAGAAGCGCTGCCGCGCCTTTCTCGAAGGGTTAACTGAGGCAGATCTCGCAGCCGAGCTGGAACTCACCAGCCCGCGCGGCGATAAAAACCTCTACGCGCGCTGGGAAATGCTCAACCATATGCTGCTGCACAGCATGCAACACCGCACCGAGGCCGCCGCCATCCTCACCGAACATGGCCGGTCGCCCGGCGATTTGGACTTCATCTTCTTCATCAGGGAACGCAAATAGGGCGGAGCCATGCCAAAGACACGCATTTCAGCGGTCGAGTGGGCCGAATTGGAGGGACGGCGACCGCGCTTGGCCGGCTGCAACGCGCGGCTGGGCGTGCACGGGCAAAGCGTGCGCGTCCCGCTGGCGCGCATCACCACGGACGACGGCGCAAGCGGGTTCGGCTTCTGCCGCGCCACCGAGGAGCAGATTTTGGATGTGCTGGGCCAGCCGCTGGATGCGTTGTTCGACGCGCAATACGGCGCGACGCCGGCGGGCCAGTTCTTCGACTTCCCGCTGTGGGACCTGATGGCGAAGCGCGCAGGCCAGCCGGTCTATCGCCTGGCCGCGACGATGGCCGGCAAGCCGGCGCCGCAGTCGCTGCGCGTACCCTGCTACGACACGTCGCTCTATATGGACGATCTGCACCTGGCGAGCGACGAGGAGGCAGCCGAGCTGCTGGCGGCGGAGACGCGCGCGGGGCTGGCCTGCGGTCATCGCGCCTTTAAGATCAAGACGGGGCGGGGCGCCCGCCATATGCCGGTGGAGGAGGGGACGCGCCGCGATATTGCGGTGATCCGTGCGGTGCGCGCCGCCGCGGGCGAAGAGACGATCCTCATGATCGACGCCAACAACGGCTACACGCTCAACCTGGCAAAGCGCGTGCTGGCGGAGACGGCGGACTGCCGCATCTACTGGCTGGAGGAGCCGTTTCACGAGGACCATGCGCTCTATGAGGACCTGCAGGCGTGGCTGCGGGCCGAGGGGCTGCCCACCCTGATCGCCGACGGCGAGGGCGAGGCGTCGCCCAACCTGCTGGCGTGGGCGCAGGCGGGCTTGGTCAACGTCGTGCAGTACGACCTCCTCTCCTACGGCTTCAGCGATTGGCTGGCGTTGGGCGCTAAACTGGACGGCTGGGGCGTGCA
>CAYXRG010000018.1:2629-5703 GCA_964467575.1 uncultured Caldilineaceae bacterium
GAAGAGGACCTGCCTGCCATCCTCGGCATATATAATGAGGCGATCCTCACGACGACCGCGGTCTACCAGTACCGCCCGCACACGCTGGAGATGCGTCGCGCCTGGCTGCAAGAGAAGCAGTTGGGCGGATTCCCTGTGCTTGTGGCCGATGATGAAGGGCAGTTGGCGGGGTTCGGGTCACTTGGCCCGTTCCGCGCGGCCGCGGCCTACCAATACACAGTGGAGAATTCGGTCTACGTGGCTGCAGAACGTCGCGGGCGCGGCATTGGCAAGGCGCTGCTGGCCGCATTGATCGAGGCGGCGCGCTGCATGGACCGGCATGCCATCGTCGCGGTGGTCGACGCCGAGAATGCGGTTAGTATTGGCCTGCATGCCTCGTTCGGCTTTAAGTCGATTGGCCGCTTCCGGCAGGTGGGCTTCAAGTTCGGGCGTTGGCTGGACCTGATATTCATGGAACTGGTGTTGGATACGCCTGCTCAGCCGCGAGAGTAGGTCACACACTCATCACTTGAAAGGGCACGGCATTGTTGCAAGGAGAACGCGTGCGGCTGCGCGCACGAGAACGGGACGATCTGGCGCGGCTGTGGGAATTCGACAACGACCTGGCGGTAGAACTGGCGGGCGGAGGCGACCCGCCCATGCCCCAGGCGCATGCCCGGCTGCTGGCGGAGTTTGAACGGGAAGTTGCCAAAGGCGGGCGCGACGGCATGAGTTTTGTGATCGAGGTCGACGGCCAGGTGATCGGGCAGTGCGCTTTGTTCAATGCCGACGAGACCGCGCACACGTGCGAACTGGGCATCACCATCGGCGATAAGGCGTATTGGGGCCAGGGCTATGGCCGGGAGAGCGTGCGCCTGCTGCTGAAGTATGCGTTTCGCCATCACAACTACCACAAGGTGTGGCTGCGCGTCCACGCCGGCAACGAGCGAGCGCTGCGCGCCTATGCCGCCTGCGGCTTCCGCGAGGAGGGACGGCTGCGCGCCCACGTGTGGAGCGACGGGCGCTACGACGACCTGGTGCTGATGGGCGTGCTGCGCGAGGAGTGGCAGACGTAGGGGAGCGGGAGAAGACTGATGGCGACGCCGGATGAGGTGATGGAGCATTTGCGCGCCGTGGCCCGTCCCGACCAGCTTGCGGGCATGGCGCGCTACGGCATGAACACGACCAACCGCTTGGGCGTGACTGTGTCCGAACTGCGACGCATCGCCAAGAAGACGGGCAAGGATCACGAACTCGCTCTGGCGTTGTGGCGGACGGGCGTCGCCGATGCGCGCATCCTGGCGAGCATGGTGGACGAGCCGCAGGCGGTCACCCCAGTGCAGATGGACGCCTGGGTCGCGGATTTCGATTCGTGGGATGTCTGCGACCAGGTGTGCATGAATCTGTTCGACAAGACGCCGCTGGCCTGGCAAAAAGTGCGCGAATGGGCGGGCCGCGAAGAGGAATTTGTGAAGCGGGCTGCGTTTGCGCTGATCGCGGCCCTGGCTTGGCACGACAAGCAGGCGGACGATGCGGCGTTCTGCGCACTGCTGCCGGTTATCGTCGCAGGGGCGGCGGACGAGCGCAATTATGTGAAGAAGGCGGTTAGTTGGGCGCTGCGTCACATCGGCAAACGCAATGCGGCGTTATACGCGGCGGCGCTGGCGACGGCGCAAGAACTGGCCGCGTTGAACGCCCGCTCCGCGCGCTGGATTGCGCGCGAAACGGTTAAGGATCTGAACAGCGTCGCCGCGCAGCGCAGGCGTCATCAGAGTTGACGTTTCAGTTGTGGGCGAAGAACAGCTCGCTGGCATGCTGCAGAACGAGGACTGCGGCGCCGATAGCGCCGGCATCCGGCCCTAAGGTGCTGCTGACGATACGCGCGGCGGAGAGTGGATAGGCCATGGCGCGGCGCTGCACCTCGGCGCGCAGCGGTTCCAGCAGCACCTGACCGTTTTGGCCGACCGGCCCGCCGAGCACGATCAGCGCCGGGTTGAAGAGGTTCACCAGGTTGGCAACGGCAATGCCCAGGTAGGCCGCGGTCTCGTCGACGACGCGCTGGGCTACTTCATCGCCCTGTTCGGCCGCGGCAAAGACGGTCTCGGCCATGATGCGTTCAGGGTGACCTTCCGTCAGTTCGAGGAGCAAGCTGTCGGGGCCGCGGCGCAGTTGCGCGCGGGCGCGGTTGGCGATCGCCGGTCCGGAGGATAGGGCCTGTAGGCAGCCGCGATTACCGCAGGCGCACAGCGGGCCGTCCGGCAAAATGGTGACGTGGCCCAACTCGCCCGCGCTCGAATTTACCCCCATGTAAAGCTGGCCCTGGATCACCACGCCGGCGGCAATGCCCGTACCGATAGCGATATAGAGCAGGTTCTGCACATTCTGCTCGCGGCCGCACCACAACTCGGCTAGCGCGCCGACCTTGCTGCGGTTGGCGACGTACACGCCCATGCCCAACGCCTCCTCTGCCATAGCGCGGATCGGCACGTCGACCCAGCCGACGTCGACCGCGGTCTTGACCACGCCGGCAGCCATGTCGACCAGGCCGGGCGTGCCTAGCCCGATGGCGGGCAGCAGGCGCGAGCGGTCGATGCCTTGGGTGATCTGGGCGACGCCGGCTTGCAGGGCGGCGACAGCCGTGGCGGGGGAGAGGTCGCTCAGCGGCGTTTCGAGATGGCGCACGACCTCCGCGTCCAGGTCTGTGAGGACGATGCCCCAGCGGTGGTCGCGCAGGCGCGCGCCCAAGGCCAAGGCGGCGTGGGGGTTGAACTCTATCATGACGGGCGGTCGCCCGCCGCGCGAATCGCCCAGGCCGCGCTCGCGCACGAGGCCGGCGCGTAGCAGCTCGTCGATCAGGATGGCGATGGTGGCGCGGCTGAGGCCGGTGCGCTTGGCAAGCTGGGGGCGCGAGATCACGCGTTCCTCCAGCAAAATGTCTAGGGCGCGGGCGCGGTTAAGCTCCTTCATCAGTTCGGGTTGGCCGATCAAGGATTTCACGTGGATGCCTCTGTCCCTCATAGTCGTACGCGGAACCCGGCTGCGCTGCGTTCTCTGTGGCATAGGCGGCCCCTTTGCTCCTCGGCAGGCGAGCGAGC
>CAYXRG010000018.1:5803-65007 GCA_964467575.1 uncultured Caldilineaceae bacterium
CAATTCCTCGTGATGTATCGTATAGCGCCTTGCCCTTGGGCGGCGTGCTATTCGTGTCGTGTAACTCCGATTTTCGCCCACTTACCTAGAATCTGGAGGCTCTAATGATGTATGACAAGAATCGCATGACGCGGCGGAGTTTTCTGCGCGTGTCCGCAGCGGTGACCGGCGGGGCGTTGCTGGCGGCGTGTGCGCCGTCACAACCGGCGGCTGCTCCGGCAGGTGGGGAAGCCGCGGCGCCGGCGCAAGAGCAGGTGACGTTGCGGCTGCAAAACTGGTTTAGTGAAGGCGATATTGGCGCTTGGCAGATCGGGTTGGATCGTGCGGCGGAGAGCAATCCGGAAATCGCGATCAAGTTGGAGTTTAATCCCTACGGCGAGACCGCGGTCAAGATCATGGCGGAGGCCGCGGCCGGAAACGTGCCCGACCTGATTATGGCGAGCAACGAGCACACGCCGATCTTGGCATGCAGCCAGTTGCTGATGGATCTAAATCCCTTCATCGAGCGAAACCCCGAGGTGAACCCGGACGACTTCGCTGCCGGCGTCTCGCAGGGCTTCAAGATGTGGGATCGCTGGTGGGGCTTCCCCTACGATCATTCCACCTGGGCCATCTATTACAACCAGGCCATGTTCGACGAAGCCGGCATTGAGTACCCCGGCGGCGTTGGCAGCGAGCCGTGGACAGTGGACGAGTTCGTCGAAGTCGCCAAGGCGTTGACCAAGCCTGACGGCTCGCAGTGGGGCGTCTGGTATCCGGGCGCCACGCCCAATCAGTATCTCGACTCGTGCTTCATTTACAGCGCGGGCGGGCGGAACTTCGACGACGGCCTGCGCGAGTGCATTATCGACTCGCCCGAGTCGGCGAAGGGCTTGCAGTTCATCGTCGACCTGATGCACACGCACAAGGTGGCGCCGACTCCCGCAGAACTGGCCGGCGGCGACATCGACTACTTCGCTTCCGGTTTGGCCGCTATGCACATCAACGGCCAGTGGGACCTGATGGGCAAGAACCAGACCAGCGACTTTGACTTTGATGTGGCGTATCTGCCCATTATCGATGACAAGCGCGGCGTCACCGGCGGCTCAGGCTTCTGCATCAGCGCCAACACCGCCCACCCTGATGAAGCTTGGGCTTGGTTGAGCCGCTTCACCAGCGGGGAAGTGCTGGGCGAGATGGTCGGCAGCACGGGCCGCGGCATTCCGGCGCGCTGGAGCGCCGCGGAGACATATCTGGAAGGCGCCGGCAAGGCCGAGAACGCCGGCATCTTCATCGACCAGCTCTCCTGGGCGTTCAACGATCGTTCCGTTGTCGCCTTTTACGAGTTCGTCGACTCCTACACGCGGCACATCGAGCCGATCTACGCTTCCGGCGAAGGCGACATCGAGGCTGCGCTGGCGAGGGTCGCAGAGGAAACCAACGCTGCGATGGAAGAGAAGTGGTCTAGCTGCACGCTGGCTATCTGATCTGGATGGGCGTCTGCAAGGCGACTTGAGTTGTGACGTTCAACAGGCTCAAGTCGCCTGCGTTGTTCGCAATGAGATTGGCGGGCGGCTGCCGCCTGGTTGCAACCGCAACGCTATGCCGGTGAAGGATGCCGGAAGCGGCGACCGCCCGCCCCGACCTGTAGTGTCGCCGGTGCGGCTTTAGCGGGGCAACATTGAGCGGTTCTGGCGGACGAAATCCCGTATGATGAGCTATTAGGCGGCTGTCATGAATTACGCAACTTCTTATCCCCCTGGGGAGCAGGGCGTTTCGAGGAGCGGGCGACGGCGCAACATATTTCCGGTGGGCAAATTGGCGATCAGCTTATTGCTCTTCATCTTAGCGATCGGGGTTAGCTTTCCGTTCGTATGGATGATCCGAACCTCATTTATGCTGCCTACCGATGCGCTCAAGTTCCCACCCCTTTGGGTTCCGCCCACTTTTACCCTACAAAACTATCGCAATGCGCTGACGATCCAGCCGTTCGCACGTTATCTGTTGAACAGCTTGTTCATCTCTACGGCGGTGGTCTTTGCGCAGTTGCTGACCGCGTCGATGGGCGCGTACGCCTTCGCCCGGCTGAAGTTTCCCGGGCGCGAGCCGTTGTTTCTGCTCTACCTCGCCACCATGATGATCCCGTTTCAGGTGACGCTGATTCCGCTCTTCGTCATGGTCGCCAAGGTCGGCTGGGTAGATACATATGCAGCGGTGATCGTGCCGGCGATTGCCAGCGCGTATCTGACGTTTCTGCTGCGCCAATTCTTCATGTCCATCCCGCGTGAGTTGGAAGATGCAGCGCGCATCGACGGGGCCGGCTATTTCCGCATCTACGCCACGATCATCTTGCCGTTGTCGAAACCGGCCTTAGCCAGTTGTGGGCTGCTCTCGTTTATGGGCAGTTGGACCAGTTTCCTGTGGCCGCTCATCGTGATCCGCACGCGGGAACTGCGTCCTGTGCCGCTCGGCCTGGCCGCGCTGCAGCAAGAACAGGGCTACACCGATTTCCCGCAGTTGATGGCCGGCTCTGTGATGGCGCTGCTGCCCATCATGATCGTGTTCGTATTTCTGCAGCGCTATTTTGTGCAAGGGATAGCCTTGACAGGTTTGAAAGGATAGAGTCTTGGCGCCTTTAGCGATGTCCGACGGCCAACCACGCAGCCGTTCATTTTTCCGCATGAACCAAAGCCGGCGAGAAGCGCTAGCCGCCTATGCCTTTTTGGCGCCGAACTTCCTGGCGTTTTTCGTGTTGGTACTGGGGCCGACGATATTTTCGTTCGTGGTCGGCTTCACCACATGGAATGGATTAGGCATGCCCAAATGGTCCGGGCTGCAAAACTATGTGCGCCTGGTGAACGACCCGCTTTTTGTCAAAGCGGTGCGCAACACGGCGATCTACGCGATAGAGTTTGTCCCCCTCGCCGTTATTTGCGCCTTGGGTTTGGCTCTGCTCTTTAACTACAAGACGATCGGCATCTCTTTCGCCCGGCTGCTCTTTTTCCTGCCTTTCGTCACGGACATGATCTCCATCTCGTTCGTGTGGATGTTCATCTTCCACCTGCGCTTCGGCATCCTCAACTATTTCTTGAGCCTGGTCGATCTGCCGCCCCAAGCGTGGCTGGGCGATACGAAATGGGCCATGTTCTCCATCGTCATTCTGTCCGTCTGGCGCTGGATGGGCTATTACGCTTTGATCATTCTGGCCAGCTTGCAGGGCGTGCCGCAGGAGTTGTATGAGGCAGCTAAGATCGACGGCGCCGGACGTTGGAAGTCGTTTATCAAGATCACGGTGCCCCTGATATCGCCTGCGCTTTTCTTTGTCGTGACGACGGGCATCATTTCCAGTTTTCAGGTTTTCGAGCAGATGTACATCATGACGAGCGGCGGCCCCCAGGACTCCACCATCAGCATTGCGATGTTCCTCTATCAGCAGGGCTTTTTGTTCCTGCGCATGGGCTATGCGTCGGCGGTTGCCTGGGTGCTGTTCTTCATCATCTTTATCGTGACCATGATCAACTGGAATGTGCGCGGGCGCTGGGTGTACGAAGGGTAGCCTGTCGCCAGACGGCGTCATCGTACGACATAATCGCAAACTTGCGAGTTGACTTAACCGCAGGATAGGAGTCGAAGACCCATGACTGTTACACGCGATCCGGCCCAGACGTGCGGCCGCCCCGTCACTATCGCCAGCATAAGCTTTGCGCCTGACAAGCATTCGCTGGATGAGATAGCGCAATGGGTGGACAGTTGCGGCGCGAAGGGCGTCGATCTCATTGCCCTGCCCGAGACCTTCCGCACCCAGAACGGCGCGCCGGAAACGCTGGACGGGCCGACCGTTACAACGATGGCGGGCTTGGCGCGCAAGCATCGCACCTATATCGTATGCCCAATCGACCGCACCGACGGCGAGCGGCGGCTCAACACCGCAGTGCTGCTGGATCGCTCCGGCCGGATCGTCTCGCTGTACGACAAGGTATACCCCTACTGGTCCGAGTTCGACCTGGCGCCGGCTGTGCAGCCCGCTTCCGCCGGCCCGGAGGTCTACGCGGCGGATTTCGGGCGGATCGGCCTGGCGATCTGCTTCGACGTCAACTTCCCCTCGGTGTGGCAATCCTTGGCCGATCAGGGGGCGGAGTTGGTAGTTTGGCCGAGCGCCTATTCAGCCGGCCGCTCCCTCCAGGCGCATGCCATCAATCATCATTTTTACATCGTCACGTCCACCTACAATCGAGATTGCCTAGTCTACGATATCACCGGCGAGCGGCTGCTGTATGCGCGCAACGAGCCGGTCAATATCTCCTATGTGACATTGGATTTGGACCGAGGCATCTATCACGAAAACTTCAACCTGGCAAAGCGCGACCAGCTCTTGGCCGAGCATGGCGAAGATCTTGAGATCGAGCAGGCCCTTCCGCTGGAGCAGTGGTTCGTGCTGCACGCCAAGCGTCCCGGCGTTCAGGCGCGGACATTGGCCGCTGCGTATGGCCTAGAGGAACTGAGAGATTATAAGGCGCGCAGCCGGCGCGACATCGATGATATGCGTGCAGCGGCACAGAATGGCCAGCCCATATTCGCCTAGACATATATGTTTACGACCTGGTAGCGAATGACAAGTTCACCGTGGCTTGGAAAGATATGATGGCGGTGTCATTCCTGGTGACGCTCGTTCCTCTGCTTGTCTTCTTCTTTGCCCAGAAGTACTTCATCCAAGGCATTGCTATGACCGGCTTGAAAGGCTGAACCGCTCGGATTTCGGACTTTGCCGCGTGTAAGGGGACAGTGTTCCCGCCTCTCTCCGGTCTTCTCCTGTCGAACGAGACGGCGTCGTTGCGGCTGCCGACCGGCGCTTCGCCTCGTACAACGATTATGAATAGACAGCCTGCCGCCGGCGGCTCCACTACGAACATGGTGTATCTTTTATGAACAGCGATATCAAGGTCGTCGACATCCAAACCTTCAAAGTTCCGACCCGCTGCCGCACGCCGCTCAAGTTCGGCGCGGTGGTGGTCGAGGAACTGCCCATCGGCTACGCGCGCGTCACCGTCGAGAATCGCGCCGGGGCCGTCGCCCAAGGCTGGGGCGCCATGTTTCTCATGGACCTGTGGGCTTGGCCCGTGTCGCAGGCCACGCACGAAGCCAAGAACCGCGTCATGCGCGACCTGCTCGACGCCTATGCGCGCACGGTCGCCGGCTATGGCCAGTACGCTCATCCTATCGAGTTGTTTATGGAGACGGAGGCCGAACTGCGCCGCCTGAGCCGCGAGATATGCGCGCGGCATACGCCCGGCGAGGAGATGCCCTTCCTCGGCGCGCTGATCTGCGCCAGCCCGGTCGACCACGCCGTCCACGACGCGTTCGGGCACGCCAACGGCATCGACAGCTACCGCGGCTACGGCCCGGAGCATATGTCTTTCGACCTGGCGCGCTATCTCGGCCCCGATTACCGCGGCGTCTATCCTTCGCAGTTCTTGCGCCAGGACTACTTGCCCCAGGTCCCCGTCTTTCACCTGGTCGGCGGGCTGGACCTGCTGCGCCGCGAGGAGGTGACGGACGCCTTCCCACAGGACGGCACGCCCAACTCGCTGGACGACTGGATCGAGCGCGACGGCGTCTTCTGCCTCAAGGTCAAGCTGAACGGCCGCGATCTGGCATGGGACCTGGCCCGCACCCAGGAGGTGGCGCGCATCTACTATGAAGTGCAGGCCGAACGTCGCCCCGACTTGCCCGCCAAGCCCTATCTGACCGCGGACACCAACGAGCAGTGCGAGTCGCCCGAATACATCGTCGAGTACCTGTGCAAGCTGCGCGAGGTCGCCCCTCGGGTCTATGACGAAATCCTCTACATCGAACAGCCGACCGAGCGCGACCTGACCGCGCATCGCTGGGATATGCGTTCTATTGCGCAGCACAAGCCTGTGCTGATCGACGAGAGCCTGACAAGCGTCGAGGAGTTCCAGCTTGCCATGGAGTTGGGCTGGTCGGGCATCGCGCTCAAGAGCTGCAAGTGTCTCAGTTCTGACCTGCTCTTTGTGCCGATGGCCGATCTGGCGCGCATCCCCTATGCCGTGCAGGACCTCACCAACCCGTCGCTGGCCCTGATAGAGTCCGTGGGGCTGGCCGCGCGCACGCACACCATCTTGGGCGTGGAGGCTAACTCGCGGCAGTTCTTCCCCGCGGCCAACGCGCTCGAGGCGGAGACGCACCCCGATCTGTACCGGGTGCGCGACGGCGTGGCGCGCACGCAGACGCTGGCGGGGACCGGCCTGGGCATGCAGGTGGACAAGATGGACGGGTTTGTTGCCTTCGTCGAGCAAAACGACATGGGGTAGACGGCTGCCGCTGTGCAGCTTTCTCTGTGCAGCTTCTCCCCTTTTATCCAAATCTGAGTAGAAAACGCAAGGAGGACATATGTCCCAAAAAGTGCGAGTAGCGATGATCGGCGCCGGCAGTATGGCGAACCGTGTTCATTACCCGTCGTTGGCTTCGTTTGACGACGTGGAGATCGCCGCGATCTGCGATGTCGACGGCGAGCGTCTGCGCACCACAGCCGACCGCTATGGCGTCGAAGGTCGCTACAGCGACTATCGCAAAATGGTCGAGGAGGTCTCGCCCGACGCCGTCTATGTCATCGGCCCGCCGCATATCATGTTCGACATCTGGACGTGGTGCCTGGAGCAGGGGTTGAACCTGTATGTGGAGAAGCCGTTGGGCATTACCATCCACCAGGCGCGCGCCTTGGCCTATTTAGCCGATCAGAAAGGCTGCATCACCCAGGTCAGCTTCCAGCGCAGGTCTTGCCCGATGGTGGTGCAGTTGCGCGAGGAGTGCCTCAAGCGGGGGCCAATCGTCCACGCGGAATGCTCGTTTTACAAGTACGACATCCACCCCTACCTGCAGGCGCGCGACCACATGATGGACGACGGCGTGCACGCCATCGACACGCTGCGCTGGATGTGCGGCGGCGAGGTGGTCGCCATTCACAGCGTGACCAAGCGCGTGCAGACGCCGGACATCAACTTCATCTCGGCGTTGATGGAGTTCGACAACGGCGCCACGGGCGTCATGCTCAATAGCTGGTCCAGCGGACGGCGCATCTTCAAGGTAGAGATGCACGCGCCCGGCATCTGCGTCGAGGCCGAGCATGAGAACAAGGGCCGCCTCTACGCAGGCGGCGACACGGAAGGCGTGGAATATGACACGCGCGCCGTGGCCGGCAGCGACGAACTCTATGTGTATGGCGGGTTCCGGGCCAAGAACCGCGAGTTCATCGACGCGCTCAAGAACGGCGTGCAGCCCCAGTCTTGCTTCGCCGATGCGCTGAAGACGATGGAAGTGGCGGAACGCATTTTGGCCCAGGCGCTGCTGGAAGATTGACCGTCGAATCCGGCGCGGCGGCGACGCCGAAGAGCGCCCCGATTTGCTGACGACCCAAAAACAATTAGGCGTTTGCCGAAGGACAAAATCATGTCTACCCCAAATCAACTGGCCGTATTCGTTAAGCCCTGGAAAAGTCTGACGCTGAAGGAACTGGGCGAGCGCATGCAGCAGATCGGCTTTGCCTGGATCGAACTGCCCGTGCGTCCCGGCTTCGCCTGCCAGCCCGAAACCATCGAACGGGACCTGCCCGAAGCGGCTAGGGTCCTGGGCGATTATGGCGTGGGCATTCTCAACGTCACGGTCGACCTGCCGCTGACCGACGAGCGGCTCTATGCCGCCTGCGCCGCGGCGGGCGTCAACCTCAACCGCGTCATGTTCCGCCGCGGCGACCGCAACTACTGGGAGGCCGAGGACGATGCGCGCCGTCAGCTGGACGAAGCGCTGCCTCTGTGCGAGCGCTACAAGGTGCGCCTCGGCGTACAGAACCACGCCGGCGATTTCGTCGGCGTCAACGCCATGACGCTCTACCACCTGCTCGAAGACTACGACGTGCAATACATCGGCGCCATCTGGGATGCGGCGCATGAGGCGCTGGAAGGCATGGAGCCGGAGCCGGCGCTAGACATCGTGGCAGACATGCTGCACATCGTCAACCTGAAGAACGCCTATTGGCGGCGCATGAGCGGGCCGGAAGCGGAAGTCGCGCAGTGGAAGACCTACTGGACTTCGGGTCGGCAGGGCCGCGCGAACTGGCCGCGGGTCATCGCCAAAGTCAAGGAGATGGGCTACACCGGCCCCATCTGCCTGACGGCCGAGTACAGCGACGAGCACAGCATCGACCGGCTGATCGCCGAGGACCTTGCCTTCGCCAAGTCTTTGTTGGCGTAATCGGTTGGCGTAATCGCGGGCGACCGCACGTCGAACAACAGGGTTCGCCTGCCAAGCCTAGCCCAAAGGACTGCTCTCATGTCTGTCAAACCTAAGATCCTTGTCTTGCCCCAACCCGGTCTCTACACCGAGCTCTTCAGCCCCGCGGCCGATGCGCAACTGCACGGCCTGGGCGATGTTACGCGCAATTCGGAAAGCCGCAATTGGGATTCCGACGAGTTGGCGAGCAAGATCGGGGAGTACGATATCATCATGACCGGCTGGGGGACGTCGCGCTTCACCGACGAAGTGTTGGCGGCGGCGCCCAACCTCAAGCTGATCGCACACACCGCGGGCAGCATCAAGCACATGCTGCCGCCGCCCGTCTTTGCGCGCGGCATCGCCGTGACGCACGCCGCGGGCGCCATTGCGCCGGCTGTGGCCGAACTGACCATCCTGCTCATCCTGCTCTCGCTGCGCCAGGTGCATAAGCTGGACGCGATGCTCAAGCGAGGCGAGCCGTGGGACACGGTCAAGAACGCGGTGGTGGGACGAGAGATCGCCGGGCAGCGCGTGGGCGTGGTCGGCGCGGGCTACACAGGGCGCCAGGTCATCCGCCTCCTGCAGGGGCTAGGGGCCGAGGTTTGGGTATACGACCCGTACCTGGACACGGAGCGGGCGGCTGCGTTGGGCGTGCACCACAGCGCTCTGGACGACATCTTCGCCCAATGCCCTATCGTCACGCTGCAGGCGCCGCCGACCAAAGAGACCTACCACATGGTGGGGGCCAAGCAGCTTGCCCTGTTGCAAGACGGCGCGGTCTTCATCAACACGGCCCGGTCGCACCTGGTGGACGAGGAAGCGCTGCTCGCCGAACTGCGCAAGGGGCGGTTCCAGGCCGCGCTGGACGTGTTCGACCAGGAGCCGCTGCCCGAGGACAGCCCCTTCCGCACGTTGGACAATATAGTGATTACGCCGCACGTAGCCGGGCATTCGGCGCAAGCGCGCCGTCGTCAGGGGCAGGAGATGGTGAACGAGATCGCCCGCTTCCTGGCCGGCGAGCCGCTGCACTACCCGGTGACAGTGGAGATGCTGGAGATCATGGCCTGAGGACAGAGCCAAGCCATGCGCTAGACGGTTAGCGCGCCGCCTTTTGCCTTCATCCGGGGTCCTCCTTATCAAGCAGCCGCGATGCCATCAGCGTCGCGGCTGCTGATTTTGCCGGAGGGGGTTACGCCAGTTCCAGCACATGTGCGCCGGGGCCGGGGCGACTGGTGTAGATCTCCGGCCAGATGTTGGCGGCTTTGGGATAGAGGTCGAAGATGGCGTCGCCTACGGCCTGCTCGCTGCCCGGCTCGACCAGGGCGATGGCGCAGCCGCCGAAGCCGGCGCCCGTAAGCCGTGCGCCGATGCAGCCTCTGGCGCTGCGCATGGCGTCGACCATGGCGTCGAGGGCCGCGCTGCTCACCTCGTAGTCGTCGCGCAGGCTGGCGTGGCTGGCGTCCATCAGGCGACCCGCTTCGGCCAGATCGCCGCGCTGGAACGCGTCCACCGTCTGCATGACGCGCTCGTTTTCGCTCACCACATGGCGGCAGCGGCGGTAGACAAGCTCAGGCAGGAGATGCTTGTGAGCCTCCAGTTGCTCGCTGGTCACATCGCGCAGCGCGGCGATGTCCGGCAGTTCTTGCCGTAGCAAGGCGACTCCTTGCTCGCACTGGCTGCGGCGCTCGTTGTATGCGCTGCCGGCGAGGGAGCGGCTGGCCTTGGTGTTGCCGATGACCAGCGCCGCCTGCGCCGGGAAGAGGATGAGACGGTATTCGAGGCTGCGGCAGTCGATCAGCAGGGCGTTGTCCTCCGCGCCTAGCACGCTGATGAACTGGTCCATGATGCCGCAGTTGACGCCGACGAACTTGTTTTCGGCGCGCTGCGCGGACGTGGCAAGCGGCACGCCGCTTACCGCGTCGGGCTGGCCGGAGGCGACGAGCAGCGCTTTGCCGGTGGCGACTTCCAGCGCAGCGGAGCTGCTCAGGCCGCTGGCGCGCGGCACGTTGCCGCTGACGACGGCATCCATGCCCTGCAGACGCACGCCCTGCTCCTCTAGGACCCAGGCCATGCCCATCATGTAGTTGCTCCAGAGCACGTCCTCGTCGTACTTTAGGTTGTCGATGCTGAACTCGTACCAGTCGTCGTATTCCAGCGAATAGGCGCGCACGGTGCGGTCTGTCCGCGGGCGCAGGGCGATGCGGATGTCTCGATAGAGCGCGATCGGCAGAACAAAGCCGTCATTGTAATCGGTGTGCTCGCCGATCAGGTTGACGCGGCCGGGGCCAACGGCGATGTGCGTCGGCGCGGATTCAAAGCGGCGGGTGAACTCGTCGACCAGGGCCTGCGTTCGAGATTCTTCACTACTCATAGCGTTGCCTCGTTATCGTGATAGGTGCGGAGATGCGGTCGGGGCGCTGCGGCGCTTACGGTGCGGGCCGGCTCAGCAGCGCGTACAGGTTAAGGTTGCCTTCTTTGCCGTCGGCGCGATAAATGGAACGGACTGCGAGGCCGGCATCTGCGGCCAGACGCCGCATCTCGTCCTCGTCGATCTGGTGAACATAGCGAATGGCGTACGCGCCTTGTTTCCAGGGCAACAGCGCGTCGCCTTCCTCGACATCGGCAGGGGACAGACCGGCTGCGCTCCACGCGATCTGCTTGGCTGCGAACCGTTCGCTGGAGAGGAACTGCCAGGCCGACACGGCCAGCACGCCGTCATCCGCCAGCAACTCAGCCAGGCTGCGCATGACCTGGGCGCGCAGCGGGTAGCCGGGCAGGTGCTGGAGCGTGGCGAGGCACACGACCATATCGAAACGCGGAGGCGGCTCGCCCAGGCCGGCAATCCAACCAGAGTCGGCCAAGTCCGCCTGCACCAGCTTTACGTTGACATGGGCCAGCGCTGCGGTGTGGCTGCGGGCCAGGGCCAGCAATTCCGGCGCGGCGTCGACGCCGGTATAGAACACGGGCGCGGCGAGGCTGTCGAGCATGACCGCGAAGCGCGCGTTGCCGCAGCCGATGTCGGCCACGCGTAACGGGCGGCGGGCGGGCGCGTAGTCGAGCAGCTTCACCTTGCCCGCGGTCCAGCCCTGGCGGGTGGCGTGAAACGGCTCGGCGACGGTCGCATAGAAGCGCCGGTTCAACTCCAATAAACGATCGCGTGCGGCAGGGTCCATACCGTCCTCAGCGGCTTTTGTACTATGGTATACTGAGCGCGGCAGGTTCGACAAGATGGGGAGGAGGGTTTGCCATGACTGTGCGCTTACAGACCTTGTTTGAGACGCCGGCGAAGGCGCGTATGTCCGCGCAGCAATATCTGGATAACCCGCTGAGCGAACGCAAATCCGACTTGATCGAAGGGGTGTTTGTGATGGCCTCACCCGCGTCGCTGGAACATGAAGCCCTGACCGCATTTCTGTTGGCGACGATGAACGCCTTCGTCGGCCAGAAGAAACTAGGCCGCGTGCTGTCCTCCAACGCCGCTTACCGGCTTTCCGACGACAATGTGTATCAGCCCGATGTTTCCTTTGTGCGCACCGAACGCAGCGGGCTTGCCCAGGATATTTACTTCCCTGGTCCGCCTGACATCGCCGTGGGGGTGGTCTCGCCGAGCAGCCGCCAGTACGATACGGTCGAGAAGAAGATCAACTATGGGCGCTATGGCGTGGGCGAATACTGGCTGATCGATCCAATCGACGAGCGGGCGGTTTTCTATACTCAGACGGAGGGCCAATTGCTGCCCATTCCCGCGCCCGCGGGGAGGGTTCAATCGGCGCTGCTTGAGGGATATTGGCTGGAGATCGCCTGGTTGTTCCCGCCGCAGGGCGTTGAGCGGCCTTCGGTGTTGGATGTGGCGCGGCAGCAAGGCTTGATCGCGTGATGCGGCTTGCGCATAGATGATGAACGGTTGCCGATGAAACGAGTGTTGACGCCGCAAGAGATCCCGCCGGATGTGCAGGAGAAGGGCGCAGCCTGGCAGCGACGGCGGGCCGGCTTCGATCCTGCTGCCCATGCCGCCGATCTCTACGCCATCTTCCAGGAAATCCTGCGCGTGCCCGAGGTCGAGTGGGACAACCGCACCAGCCTGCGCGCCATCCTAGCCCGCTTCCCCAAGGATGGCAAGGGCTTTTACTCCAAGCCCGACCTGATCGCCGGCTACCGCCACCTCACCGCCGAGGGCGATCTGGACGACGACCCGCAGCTCATGCAGCGTATCCGCATGAAGCCCATGCGCACGCAGAGCGGCGTGGCGCCGGTGACGGTGCTGACCGCGCCCGCCGGCTGCCCCGGCAAGTGCATCTTTTGCCCCGACGACTGGCGCATGCCCAAAAGCTACATCTACGACGAGCCGGGCTGCCAACGCGCCGAGCGCGACGGCTTCGACCCCTACGCCCAGACCCTGGGCCGCATCCGCGCCTTCGAGAGCATCGGCCATAACGCCAACAAGGTGGAGCTGCTCATCTTGGGCGGCACGTGGAGCGCGTATTCGCGCGATTACCGGGAATGGTTCGTGCGCCGCTGCTTCGACGCCATGAACGCTGCCGGCGATCCGCACTACACGGATGAGCCTAACCTGGCCGCGGCCCAGCGCATCAACGCGGGGGCGGCTCACCGCAACGTCGGCCTGGTCGTCGAGACACGGCCCGATTGGGTGACGCCGCAGGAGATCGTCCACCTGCGCCGCCTGGGCGTCACCAAAGTGCAGATCGGCGTGCAAAGCCTGGACGACGAGATCCTGGCGCTGAACAAGCGCGGGCACGATGTGGCCGCGGTGCGCACCGCGCTGGGGCTGCTGCGTACAGCCGGCTTCAAGATTCAGCTTCACTGGATGCCCAACCTCTACGGCGCTACGCCGGATAAAGACCGGGCCGACTTCGCCCGCTTCTTCGAGGACCCGGCCATCCGCCCCGACGAGTTGAAGATCTACCCCTGCTCGCTGATCGCCGGGACCGAGCTATACGAGCGCTATCTGGCGGGCGAATATCGACCCTACACGCTGGAAGAACTGGTCGATCTGCTGGCGACGGTGAAGCCGGCCATCCCGCCCTACACGCGCGTCAACCGGCTTTTCCGCGACATCCCCGCACACCACATTGAGGCGGGCGTGCGCGCCAGCAACCTGCGCGAGGTGGTGCACGCCGAACTGGTCCGCCGCGGGCAGCGCTGCGGCTGCATCCGCTGCCGCGAGGTAAAGCGGCGGCAAGTCTCCCCCGACGAAGTGGAACTGCGCGATTTCGTCTACGACACCGACTTGACGCGCGAGCACTTTCTGCACTTCGTCACACATGCGGCGCACGACGAGCCGGGGTTGATCGCCGGCTTTTTGCGTCTGAGCCTGCCCCACGCGCCGCGCACGGGCAGCCGCGCCTTTCTCGACGAGATCGCCGGCAGCGCCATGATCCGCGAGGTGCATGTCTATGGCCCGGCGCTCTCGGTGGGCAGCGACAGCGCGGGCGAGGCGCAGCACAGCGGGCTTGGCAGCCGCCTGCTGGACGAGGCCCGGCGCATCAGCCGTGAGGCGGGCTTCCGCCGTATCAGCGTGATCGCGGCCACGGGCACGCGCCTCTACTATACTGCGCGCGGCTTCGGCGAAGGGGATCTCTACCTGAACGGGGATGTGTAGGAAACGACAAGCCGCAGACATATTGTGAGGGGCGCCAAGCAGTGAACGGGCTATGGGCGGCGGGCTTTGTCGCGACCGCGTCCTGTGCGCTACGATAGACCGCGGACATTTGTTCGCGTTTCGTTTTGACCAGACTGAAAAGACGCACTATATGTTCGATCTGCAAACAGCGACTTTTATTTCAGTTACGGCTGCGCCTGGCGATGAGCCGGAACGCCAGCCGGCTTATTGGTTCCTGTTCCAGGGCGATAAGCTCCTGGTGCGCCCCGGCCCCACTCTGGTTTCCGTGCCGGAGGCGCGCGACGCGTCCGAATTGGGCATCCGGCCCGCGCATGTTCAGTTTATGGGCTATCTGCAAGATGCGCACGGAGAGCGCAAGCGCTGCTATTCCGGCGATGTAGATCCGTCGACGCCGCTGCCGGACGGGATGCAGCCGGAAGGGTTGCGCGAACTGCATGCGCAACTGGGCGATACGCTCTTCGGCTTGGCCGGCCGCGCCGTGCAGATCGCCGCCTGGGACCGGACGCACCAGTTCTGCGGCCAATGCGGCGCGCACACCCGGACGCTCGACCACGAGCGAGCCAAGAGGTGCCCTGAGTGCGGGATGACCAGCTACCCGCGACTCTCCCCGGCCATCATCATCGCCGTGACCCGGCGCACGGATGCAGGCAACCGGCTGTTGATGGCGCGCAATCACCGCTTCCCGCCGGGCCGTTACAGCGTGGTCGCCGGCTTTGTGGAGCCGGGCGAGTCGTTGGAAGACGCGACGCGGCGCGAGGTGCGCGAGGAAACCGGCATCCGCATCAAGAACATCCGCTATTTCGGCAGCCAGCCGTGGCCCTTCCCCAATTCGCTTATGATAGGCTTCACCGCGGAATATGACTGCGGCGAGATCGCCATCGAAGAAGCGGAGATCGCGGACGCGCGCTGGTTCGCCGCCGATGAGTTGCCGCGGCTGCCGCCTAAGATCAGCATCGCCCGCCGCCTGATCGACTGGTTCTTGGCCGAAAACGGCGGCGGGCCGGTGCAGGAATGGTAGACGCGGCGGCAATTCCTCCGACTTGATCCTACGGCTTGAATCCCTTGCGGCCGGCGAACTTGGCGCGGCTGCCCAACTCGGCTTCGATCTCCAGGAAGCGGTTGCCCACGGGACCGATGGCGCCTTCGCGCAGGTGGCCTGTGTTCAGGCCGACGGCGTAGTCGGCGATGTTGGGGCCTTCACCGCGGCTGTCGCAGGGCATGACGCCGTAGCCGTGGTCATAGCACATCTGCACTGCGTCGAACGCCTCGGAGATCGTGCCGATCTGGTTGACCTTGAGCAGCATCGTGTTGGCTGCGCCGAGCGCCAGGCCGTGCTGCAGGCGCTCCGTGTTGGTGGTAAAGAGGTCATCGCCGACGATGGCGACGCCCAGTTCGCGCGTCAGGATGGCGTGGCCTTCGTAGTCGTTTTCGTCCAGCGGGTCCTCGATGATTACGAACGGATAGTTCTTGACCGTCTCTTCGTAAAGGCGCATCAGGTCGTCGCGTGTCTTGTCCTCGGCGGAGAAGAGGCCGACGTAGCGCTCTTTGGCCTTGACGTAGTACGTGCCGGCGGCGACGTCCACCTGGAAGCCGACCTTGCCTTCGTAGCCGGTCTGCTTGAGTGTGTCCACCATCACGTCCCACAGTTCGCGGTCGTGTTTGACAAAGCCGGGGCCGGCGGCAGTCCAGCCTTTGTGCGTCGCCAGGCCCCATTTTTTATCGACCAATTCGCCGAAAACCTTGTTCACCTCCCACGCCGCGTAAGAGGCGTCGGAGAAGGTGTCGAAGCCATAGCAGATCATGGAGTAGCTGGGCTTGCCGCCGGAGCGCTGCCCGCTGCCATAGCGCTTGCTGCCCACGAGGGTAAGCACGCCGGGCGTGGGCAGGGTGCAGGCATGGACGCCGCCGATGTGCTGGTAGAGCGGAATGCCCAGCGCGGCGGCGCCGGCGAAGAGCGTCGCCGCCGAAACCGCGGCTGTGGCGTTGCCGCCGAGCTTCCTCTTGTTGGGCGTCCCGTCGAGCTGGACGATCACGGCGTCGACCGCCAGTTGATTGGCGGCGTCCATGCCGATCACCGCCGGGCCGATGGTGTTGACGATGTTGCCGACGGCCTTCTGCACGCCGCGCCCGCCCCACTTCTTGCCCCCGTCGTAGGCGAACTGCACCTCGTACTCGCCCACCGAGATGCCGGCTGTGACGACCGCCACCCCTTTGGCGCCGTTCTCGGTGACGACGGTGCATTCTACGCCGGGATGCCCGCGGTCGGAAAAGACCTGGCGAGCGGTGACCGCGGTGATGGCAGTGCCTGTTGTCATGGATCCCTCCCTTTGGCTGATTGCGCAGCCTGGTTTGTCATGCGATTGCCTGAAAAAACTGTGTGCAAATTTCATACGGGATGACCGGTCAGGCCGGTCTGTTATAGCCCCAACGTATTGATCGACGTGTCGCCCCGGTCGAGGATGAGCGCCACATGCAGGTCGCCCATGCTCATCGCCATGCTGGCAACGATGCCGTCGTCCAGGCGGTAGAGTGCGGGCGAGGTGTCATGCCGTTTGAGCGCGTCTTTCAGGTCGACG
Source organism: uncultured Caldilineaceae bacterium (assembly GCA_964467575.1). Classification (GTDB taxonomy): domain Bacteria; phylum Chloroflexota; class Anaerolineae; order Caldilineales; family Caldilineaceae; genus JASGTU01. The sequence continues at coordinate 22,289 of CAYXRG010000018.1, forward strand.
CCCAGTTCTTGGGCGCGGCGCAGCGTGGAGCTGTCGACCAAGCCGCCGGTGAGCACGGGGATCTCATCGCGGCCGTCAACGAACTGGCGGCCCGGACCGTCGGTTCCGTCGGAGTCGACCGCGCCGATGACGACGTGCCGGGTGTTGGCGAGTTGCAGCGCGGCGGAGACGGCGAACTCCTGGTCGCGACCGCCCATGCCGCGCTCCTTGCCCACGGTGACGAGCAACTCGCCGCCGCCGAGCAGCACGCAGGGCGGCTGGAAGGGCGTGCCGTCGATCTCGCTGTGCATCGCCATCACGCCGACGAGTTTGCCGGTCGGCGCGGCCTCCGCCATCATGGTGTAGTTGTTGTAGAGCGCATGGGTTCGGAAGCCTAACTCCTCGGCTTTGCGGCGTGCCGTCGGTACGACGCTCATCTCGACGGGAAAGAGGCAGAAGATGCGCGAGTCCATCGCCTCGAACTCCGCCACTTTCAGCGTCTCTTGGGCGCTGCCGGCGTGCGTGAGGTAGCCGCGGATGGACGCGGGGGCGTCGTCCCACAGGTCCCACTTCTTGAGCGAACGGATGGCGTCGGCGTGGGTGGTCTCGTCGGGCATAGTATGCAGCCAGCGATAGCGCACGCCGCGCATGATCAGGTCGTAGGGGGCCGTGTAGAAGCAGAGCACGTGGATGACGCGGGCCGGCTTGAGGCGGCGCGTGAACTGCCCGCCCTTCATCTGGTCCAGGTGATTACGGATGGCGACGAGATCGGCGGTCGGCCCGCCGCGCTCGATCTGGAAGCGGTAGATGATGTGCTGCAGGTCCGCCATGCTCACGCCCTCGACGGGGAGTGTCATGAGCGAGCCGGTGCCGTTGCCCTGCAAGGTGATGACGAGGTCGTCGGGGCGCAGGTCCGCGGCCAGTTCGATGATGCGGCGGCAGCCCTGGGCGCAGCCTTCGTCGGGCACGGGATGTGCGCCGAAGGCGACCTCGATGCGCTCCAGGATCAGGTCGCCGCCCTTTTTGTCGATGACCAGGCCGCCGGTGAGCCGGTCGCCGACGATCTCCTCGACGGCGCGGGCGGCGCGCTGCACGCCCTTGGCCGAGCCGAAGACGAAGATGCGCCCGGTCTTGGTTAGGTCGACGATCTCGTCGCCGCCGCGAGGGCTGCCCGGCGGGATGAACGGGCCGCCGCCGAAGATGAGCAAGTCGCCCTCGCGACGCAGGACGCGCTTCATGGCAAAGTACGGGTCGGCTGCACGCATGCCCGCCTCTAGGATTTCCAGCACGAGTTTACGGCCTTCCACATGGCCGTGCGAGGTCAGGTCCGCGGCGTTGAGGATACGCTGTGCAGACAGTTGCTTAACGTGAGACATGGCGGCTCCAACGTTCACGGATGCGGGAAGATGGGGAAAAAGGGATCGCCTGCGAGAGTGCAGCGCTTTCCTTGCAAAAGGATACTAGAAGCCGGGCGTTTTCTCAAAGCGCGCGGCTCAACGAGGGGCGACGAAAGTTCCGCTCTGAACGCGCAAAGCCGGAAAACCGGCGAGCCGCGCCAGATGCCGCTCCGGAGCGCCTGGGTCAAACGAGCGGGCGTTGACGCCGCCTGTGCGATCGCGTATACTCACCACAGCCCTCTATGAGGTTCGCCAAGAACGCCTCTGCTGCATTGCCGCACCGTATCGCTCCCCTCTGAGCGTTCTCCGTCATCCGTCTCCACGGGCCTTCGCAGGTTGATGCGCACAAGGAGATCCCATGTCCCAAGAACTCTATCTAGGCATCGACGTCGGCTCGACCACCGTCAAGATCGTGGCGCTGGACCGCGGCGGCGGGCTGCTGGCCTGGCGCTATGCGCGCTCGTTGGGACAACCGCGGCCGGCGGTGCGAGCGGAGGCGGCGAGTTTGGCCGCGGAGTTGGGCATGAGCCTGGACGAATTGGCCTCCCGCGCCGCGGCAGTCGGGTTCACCGGTTCGGGCGGCAGGCCGGCGGCGGAGTTGCTCGGCGGCCGGCATGTCAACGAACTGGTGGCGCAGGTGCGGGCCATCGGCGAGTACTGCCCGCAGGCGCGCACCATCGTCGAGATCGGCGGGCAGGACAGCAAGTTTATGTCGGTTCAGTGGGACGAGACGCTGGGCAAGATGATCTTGACAGATATGGCGCTCAACAACCTGTGCGCCGCGGGGACCGGCGCCTTCTTGGATCAGCAGGCCGAGCGGCTGGGCATCGCCATCGACGGCGAGTTCGCCGAGATTGCGATGCGTTCCGAGAATCCGGCGCGCATCGCCGGGCGCTGCACGGTCTTCGCCAAGTCGGACATGATCCACCTGCAGCAGACGGGCACGCCGCTGGAGGACATTTTGGCGGGCCTGAGCATGGCGCTGGCGCGCAACTTCAAGAGCGTGATCGGCAAGGGCAAAGCGTTCACGCCCCCGGTCGTGTTTCAGGGCGGGGTGGCCTATAACCGCGCCGTGGCCCGCGCCTTTACCGAGGTGCTCAGGCTCCAGCCGGGCGAGTTGATCATCCCCGAACACCACCACCTGATGCCCGCGCTGGGCTGCGCTTACGTCGCCCTGGACGACCCAAGTCGCTGCGCACCCTTCGCCGGCTTCGCCGCGCTGGACCCGGCGGCGCGGGCGCACACGACTGCTCAGGCCGCCATGCCGCGCCTGCCCAGGGAGGGGGTGGCCTTTGCCGAGCGCGACCCGCCCGTGCGCAACCCGCAGCGGCAGACCAGACGCATTCCCGTCTATGTGGGCGTGGACGTCGGTTCGATCACGACCAAGGTCGTGGTGATCGACGAGGCGGGCGCGGTGCTGGCGCGACGCTATCTGCAGACGCGCGGCCGCCCGCTGGAGGTTGTGCGCCAAGCCCTGTTCGAGGTGGGCGCGGAGGTTGCGGAGCGGGTGACGGTGATGGGTGTGGGCGCTACCGGCTCCGGGCGTCATCTTACCGCCGACTTTGTGGGCGGCGATGTGGTGCGCTCCGAGATCACGGCGCAGGCCCGCGCCGCGCTGGCGATTGACCCGCAGGTGGACACGATCTTCGAGATCGGCGGGCAAGACAGCAAGTTCATCCGCCTGCAAGACGGGGCCGTAGTCAACTTCGCCATGAACAGCGCATGCGCCGCGGGCACCGGCTCCTTTCTGGAAGAACAGGCGGACCGGCTGCAGATCAGCATCGAGGACGACTTCAGCTGGCGGGCGTTTTGCTCGGATTGCCCGGCCGCGCTGGGCGAGCGCTGCACCGTCTTTATGGAGTCGGACCTGGTGCATCACCAGCAGCAGGGCGCGCAGGTAACCGACCTGACCGCAGGGCTGGCCTATGCCATCGTCGAGAACTACATGAACCGCGTCGTCGGCAACCGCGAGGTGGGGCAGCGCATCTTCTTCCAGGGCGGGGTGGCGTGGAACGATGCCGTCGTCGCCGCGTTCCAGACGTTGGTCGGTCGCCCGGTGATCGTGCCGCTGCACCACGATGTGACCGGCGCCATCGGCGCGGCGTTGTTGGCGCGCGATGAGATGGAGCAGCAGCGACGCGCCGGCAACAACGCTCAGACGCGCTTTCGTGGCTTCGATCTGCGCAGCCGCTACTACACGACCAAGTCTTTCATTTGCCGCGCCTGCCCCAACCTGTGCGAGATCAACCGCGTGGAAATCGGCGACGAGCCGCCCATCTTCTACGGCGCACGCTGCGAACTCTATGAGACGGGGCGCAGCGAACCAGCACCCCAGACGGGGCAGGCGCCCGACCTTTTCGCCGAACGCATGGCGCTGCTGATGGGCGACTACCGGCCGCCCGGCCAACGCCGGCCAGGGCGGATGCGCGTCGGCCTGCCGCGCACGCTCCACTTCTACGACCTGTTCCCCTACTGGCGTACGCTGTTCGACGAGTTGGGAATGGACCTGGTGCTGTCGAGCGAGACGAACCCGACCATTGCCCGTTATACCAAAGAGTCGGCCGCGGCGGAGACCTGCTACCCGGCCAAGCTGGCCTACGGCCATGCGATGGAACTGCTGGAGAAAGATATCGACCTGCTCTTTATGCCCGCGGTGATCAACCGCGAGGACGCCGCGCCCGGCCAGGACGAGAACACCTACTGCGTCTTTATCCGCGCTGCGGGCTACATGACTGCGGCCGGCATCGACACGCGCGGCGTGCCGGTGCTGACTACGCCGCTGCATCTCCAGTGGGAGGGCATGAAGCGGCAGGACCTGCGCACGCTGGCGCAAGAACTGGGCGTATCCTACCGGCGCATGGTCCAGGCCGACGCCGCGGGGCACGAGACGCAGCGTGCGTTCTATGCGAGTTTGCGGGCCAGGGGGTGCGAGGCGCTGGCGCAGCTTGACGGCGAGCGCCCGGCGATTGTGACGGTCGGCAGGCCGTATAACACCGCCGACCCGGGCGTGAGCCAGAATCTGCCCTATGAGCTGCGCAAGCTGGGCGCGCTGCCCATTCCCCTCGACTTCCTGCCGGTGTCGAGCGTGGATGTCTCCGGCGAGTATGCCGGTATGTTCTGGCGCTGCGGGCAGGACATCTTGGCCGCCGCCGCACTGATCCGCCAGGACCCGCGGCTGCACGCCGTCTATGTGACGAGCTTCAACTGCGGCCCGGATTCGTTCATCCTCAGCTACTTCCGGCGCATGATGGCGGGCAAGCCCTTCTTGGAACTGGAAGTGGATGACCACACGGGCGAGGCGGGCATCGTCACGCGCTGTGAGGCGTTTCTAGAGAGCTTGCAGACGCGACGCTGGATCGCCGCGGTCGCTCGGACTGGCGATAACGGGCATGGCGCCGGGGAGATCGCCACGCGGCCGCTTGCGCCGGCTCTGCCCGCGTCCCCGCTATCACGCAAAGGCGCCAATGGGGACGGCGAGGATGGAGCGCATGAGCGCACTGGCGAGGCGGCTCGCCTCGTCAGGCGGCGGCAAGGAAGCACATGATGGCCTCAACGCATGTCTCGACCGGCGTTTCGGCGGGCAAGACAGTCTACATCCCCTACATCTCCGACCATTCGCTCATGATGCAGGCCGTGTTGGAGCATCTGGGCGTGCGCGCCGAGGCGCTGCCCCCGCCCGACGACGTGTCGGCCAAGATCGGGCTGGACCTGGTGCTTGGCAAAGAGTGCGCGCCCTGCCTGATCACCGTGGGCGACATGATCCGGCGCGCCAAAGCTCCTGATTTCGACCCCTCGCGCGCCGTGATGCTGATGCCAACAGCGCCCGGCCCCTGCCGTTTCGGCCAGTATTCGGTACTGCAGCGCCGCCTGCTCGACGAGCACGGTCTAGCTGGGGTCGAACTTGCCAGCCCCACGTCCGGCAATTCGTACCAGGGATTGGGCGATCACCCGCTGCGGCTGCGCAGGCTGGCATGGGATGGCGCGGTGGCGCTGGATCTGTTGCAGCAGTTGTTGCACCGCTTCCGGCCCTACGAGCGGGACAAAGGCGCGGCCGATGCGCTCTATGCCGCGGGGTTGCAGCGCATCTTGAACGCAGTGCGGACGGGCGGCGGCAAGCCGCTGCAGAAGGCCCTCGCCCGGTGCGGCGATCAGTTCGCGGCGCTGCCCTTGACCGGCCAAGAGTCGAAGCCGCTGATCGGATTGGTGGGTGAAATCTACGTGCGCTTCAACGCCTATACCAACCAGGACATCATTCGCCGCATAGAGGAGTTGGGCGGCGAAGTCATGCTCGCCTCGATGATGGAATGGCTCTATCTGACGACGTACAACCCCGGCTACTATGCCAAGCGCAAGGGTCGGTACACGACCTATGTCGTGATGAAACTGACCGAGACCTATCAGCGTTACCGGGAACACGCATTGACGCGCTCTGTGGCGCACCTGCTGCGGCACGCCTACGAACGGCCGACGAGCGAACTCGTGGCGTTGGTGCGGCCCTATCTTGCCCCGGAGATCCAGACCGAGGCGGTGTTGACGTTGGCGAAGGCTATCGAACTGGCGCACCTGGGCGCGAGCGGCATTCTGGCGGTGATGCCGTTTTCATGCATGCCCGGCCTGATAACCGCGGCCATCGCGCCGCGGGTGCGCGCCGACCTGGACAACATCCCCTGGCTAGACCTGAGCTTCGACTTGCAGAAGGCCACCAACATCCAGACGCGGCTGGAGGCGTTCATCTACCAGGCGCAGCATTTTCAGCGACGCCGCACCTAGTCCCTAGGCATGAACCGCACGGAGAACATAGAAAAACGGAGAAATCACAGAGGTCTGCCGCGGATCGCTCGAGTCAGATTGCTCTCTCCCAATAGATCTGGCGCAGGGAGGAGACAGGCTACCGTCTCCTCCCTGCGCCAGGCGTCGCCGTCTAGATGACGGCGGGGTATTCAAAACCTACGCGCTACCGGTTGCGCACGCGTACCGGCTTCATGCTCTCCCGGCGCAGATTGGCGGCGGCGTTCTGCTCCGCCGTGGTCTGCATGCGCTCACCCAAGAGCGTAAACCACACACCGATTCGCTCGACAATGGCGCCGAGGCGGCGTTGCCACCGCTTGGTTTGAGCCACACTCTCCACATATTCCAGCCGCAAATCCTTGAGACGCTGCTCATGCAGGGTCTTGAGTTCGTTAGCCATCAAAATATACATTATGTGTTTCCTTTCCTTCCCACTTTTGGTCTGCGAGCTTGTCCTTAATTTTTTCATAATGTTCGCTCGCCCGGCTTATAGCCGTCTGCACATCAAGTGCACAGATGAAGCATAGCACCTTTTCGCAGCCAGAATGTGAGGTCCTTCACAATTACACCTGGCCGCCCGGTTAGCGTCGCCATCTCATTCACCTATGCAGGGCCGCTTATCAGGGTCTGAGCTCCTCATTAAGCCCCGCCCAATTCTCTATTCCGTTAAGGCAAGCGTCTTTGCGCCTTCCGTCATTCTCTCCGGCATATCGCCTCCTTCCGAGCAACCCAGTCCGCGACACAGACTGCGGCGTAGGCCACGGGCCGGCGCAACGGTCCTGCGCAATACCTTGCGCAGCCCCGTCGAGCGGCCTATTCGAACCACGCTGAGAAATACGAAGAGGTGACGAGCGAAGATACGGATAAACGCAGGCGCGTAGGCAAGTCGTCGGGCTGCCGACCGCCTCCCGACTAACGTCCTACTCTGTCGATTCCCCGATTACGGCCTAGTATCGGTCCAGATGATGCGCGTAGGCCTGCGGCAAGGACGGCGCGCCCCCGCCGGGGAACCATGCCGCCAACACGGCCGCGTAACGCTCCGCTGGGCTGCCCAAGCCTGTCGCATCGGCAATCGCGGCGTCGCCTATCGACCAGTAGCCCACCAGCAGCCGCAGCAGCGTCTGATCGTCCGGGACTAGTTCGCCTTGCTCCAGGAGGGCGAAGGCTGTGTCGTGATCTGCCGTAGGCGCAGGCGCGCCCCACCTGCGGCGCAATTCCGGCTCCAGCGCCCCCAACAGGGCAGACCGATGGAAAATGCCGCCCATCATGCCGCCAGTCGCCGGGAAGCGCAGCCGGTACTCGCCGCCCAGGCCGCGTGCGACACGGCCTGCTGTGCTGTCCAGCGGCTCGCGCAGCCACATCTCGGTCGCCCCCTGGTCGGCGCAGATCGTAGCCGCCTCCGCCAGCAGCGCCCGCGCCGCAGCGGCATCGCGCGCGGCCAACTCGTCGACGATGTAGGGCGAATGGACCACGCCGAAGCGACGCTCAGTCACAATCGCATAGCCGGCCAACGCAGCGCCGTCCGCCAACAAGATCACCGCCGACCCCGGCTCCCATGTCCGCGGCGCGCGCAGTTGGTTCCAGCTTGAGGGGCGCACATGCGTCCACGGCCGCTGGGCGTGAACCTCGTTGAATAGCGCCGCCATAGCGGGCAGATCGTCGGTCGTAAATGGCCGCAGGCTGCGCCCCCCCTGCAGGGGGTCTGCGTGCAGCCGGTCCACAAACCGCAACGGCAGCACAAAATGCCCCTCGGTCAGGCAATTGACGAAGCCGAACTTCTCGTACAGGCCTTCAATCGCCTCGGACACGAAGCCTACGTCCGCGCGCGAGGCCATGCTCTGGCGCACGCGCGTTAGCAGCTTGCGGATATAGCCCCGCTGCCGGTGCTTCGGGTCGGTGTTCACGCCGCCTATCCCCTCCGAGGGGAGGGAGATCGCGCCGAAACGCTTCTGGAACGAGACGATCTCCAGCCCGCTCACCGGCTCGTCCACGCCCTCCGCCCACAGCTTACAATCGCGCTGAGCGCGCTTGGCATCGTCCGTAGGCGGCGCGCCCGGCTTCAGCACAACCTCTTCGGTATAGCGGAGGCCCGGCTCTAGGATTTCCTCTACGTCGAAACTCGTGCTCTTCTCGGTCATGGGCATCTGCCTGTTCTGCTGGCGCCGGATGGCCGGCGGGTGGGCGGGTAAATACTCGCTTACCTTACCATCTGATCACGCCTCGCCCAAACCTTTTGCGCAAGTTTCTGACGTCCAGCTTGTGAAGAGAGGAGCAATGTTGACAGCGGCGCGATAATGCGATCGTTTTATGGCTGTCGTTCTCCAACATCGCCTCCTCTCAACCTGTGTCCGGCATCCCCTGTCGGGGTTTTCGTCACACTATCCCACGCTCCTGCCTTTGCTGCTGCCAGATCCAGGCCGATCGTCTTTGGTACGCGCCCGCGGCACGCACTGCGCCGCCGAAAGGACCGAAATGTTGCCCCAGATCATCCACACCTACCAGAACCGGACGTTGGACAGCTTACGCTGGACCAATTTCACCCCGCGTGACGACGATATCGTGATCTCGACTCCCTACAAATCCGGCACGACGTGGACCCAGGAGATCGTGCTCCACCTGGTTTTTGTGGGCCGCCAAGCGCCCTACCGCGAGGAAGTTTCTCCCTGGCTGGATGCGCGCTTCCGGCCGGTGGATGAGGTCTTGCGAATTTTGGAGAACCAGCGCCACCGTCGTTTCATCAAGACTCACCTCGCCCTAGACGGGCTGCCCTTCTTTACGCAGGTCAAGTACATCGTGGTGGGCCGCGACCCGCGCGATGTCTTTATGTCTCTTTGGAACCATTATGCTAGCTTCACGCCCGACTTTCTCACTTTTATAAACGAATTGCCGGATAGCGTGGGCGGCCCTTTTCCTCCGGCGCCCGCAGACATTCACGAGTTCTGGCGTGACTGGATTACGCGTGGCTGGTTTGAGTGGGAGCAGGAAGGCTACCCCTTCTGGGGCAATATGCACCATATGCAAACATGGTGGGATTACCGCCACTTGCCCAACATCCTGTTCGTGCATTTTGCCGACCTGTTGGCAGATACCGCCGGGCAGACCCGCCGGATGGCCGATTTCCTGGAAATAGCTGCCAACGACGAGCAGATTGCACACATCGCCCAACAGACCAGTCTTACGGCCATGCGCACTCGCGCCGAAAAGAACGACCCTGGTATGAGGAACGTGTGGGTAAACGGGGCGCGGTCGTTCTTCTACAAAGGAACCAATGGCCGTTGGCGCGAGGTGCTGACCGCAGAGGAGCTGGCGATATACGAGCGGACGGCGACGGCGGCGCTCACGCCGGACTGTAAGGCGTGGCTGGAGGGGGCGCGCATTCCAGCCTGAACGAACACAGGGAACGGCGCAGCATGTGTCGCGCCGGCCCCTGTTCCTGCTGCAATCCGCCCGTTTACTGCTCCGGCCTGGCCGTTAGCCGCCAGGTCGTCACCGTCGTCACGCCGCCGCTCGATTCACTATGCCGCCCCTGTAGCGTCAGGCCGTCCGCCGTGATCGGCTTCTCGCCCTGACCGAAGGCCGCGATCGTGCCGTGGAACTTGTCCGTACTAAAGGGCGCCTGTCCGGGGCAGGCGTTGCGCAAGGTCCCCTTTGCCTCGACCGCCAGCGTACCGGTGTGGATGCGGTAGTCCATCGCCTTGTCGGCGTTGAAACTCGACGACTGCAGATTGGCCGAAAACTGCTTGAGCGCAGAATAGGTCGTCGGCCCGCCGTCGATCTGGCACTCGCCCACCGTGCCGTGCTGCTCCCACGTCACCGACGCCTCGGCCAGTTTGTAGTACTGGTAGATGGGATTTTCCGGCAGGTTGTCGTCCGGCTCGAACACGATCCGGCCGCTGTAATGATCCGTGTACTCGGCAATACCGGGCTGCGCCGCCGTGATCGTCGTCTCGAACGAACCCTCCCACCGGTAGCAGCCGATGTTGGTCACGGACAGCCTGGGCTGCGGCGTCATCGACACTGTCTGGTCGCGGTTGCGCCACTGCCCGTTGCTGATCACGATGAGCAGTTCTTCCAACTCCTCGTCACGCTGCTCTCGACAGAACGTCCTGGCGAAGTCGTTCGTCCAGTCCTCGCGCTGCCACTCCTTACCCGCGACCTTGACCAGCGCCTGTATCTTGGCATCCGGCTGCGGGTGAATGAGCAGAGGGTTGAGGAACCCCACGGATCGAGTCTGCCCGTCCCCAAAGACGAAGCGATAGGCGCGCATCGCCAGGTGCGGGATGTCGGTTGGCATCTCGAACTTGATGTCCGGCTGCCCGCTAAGCGTGGCGAGTCCATAGGTCTTCTTAATGTCGCCGATGCGGGGCATGTCCCCGACGACCTCGGTCACCGGCTCACCGCCTGTCGCCTCGTCGCCGCGCAGCAGTATATCGATGCCGTCCCAGCGCTTGAAGCCGTCGACCGGCCCCACATTGGCGACATGCAGCGCAAACTCGTGCCAGACATCGCTCAACCCGCCGCCGATGGCCTGGTCGATGGCGGCCAGGCTATCGGCGGGGAACTTCGCCGCGTTCTCCCAACTGCGCCGGATAACGCCAGGGTCGCCTGTCGTCCTGGTCAGAAAGAGCGGGAACAGATAGCTGGAACGCCCGCCGAGCAGTTGATCGCGGATTGGCTCGCGCCAATCTCGCGTCTGCATAAAGTAGTAGGCCCAGCGGTGTTCCCAGTTGTCTTGCGGGTACACAAAGTCGATCGCCCAGTTGGCCGTCGCTTCGGACCACCACGCGTATTCTTCGCACTGCTTGCCCTGGTCCGCGCCGAACTGAAACGTGTGGAAAAACTCGTGCGTCACCGCCGGAAGAAATGTATCGTCGTCGATGGTAGGCGACACCAGAATAAACGATGGTCGCTTATCACAGCCGGGCGGGTAGGCCAGCGTTGCCGCGCCGCCCGAGCCCGGCGGCGTCCAAGTCAGATAGATGTCCAGCCGACCGTCGCCGCCGTCCCACCACACCTGTTCCTCGCCGTTCCGGTCGACAAAGCGATGCGGCCCTTTATCGCTAGGCGGGTCGCGGCGCATGAGGATGGTCAGCTTGGGCCAGATGTCGTTCTGCAGCGCCGTGATCAGGCGCTGGGCCTTGGCTGCGCTGTTGGGATCATCCGCCCGCCACCAGACGCGAAAATTAGCGCCCATGCCATCGGCGCAGGCCCATCCCCCCGGCATTATTGGCGAAGGCCCCGGGTCGAAAGCGCAAGGCTGCTCTTCGGAGAAGCGCACGCCCTGGCCCGCTCCCTGTACGCCCGCCTGCTCTGCGTACGATGCGTACCAACTTCCCTGATAGATCGGCGGCTGGAAGAAGGGCGCCAGCAACGCCTGCGCCTGCCCGGAGAGCGACTCATAGCGGCCCGCCGCCTCGCGCAGGAGGATGGCATCCAATTCGTCGCCGACGCCGCGGTACTTGGCCGGCAGCCGCGGGTCGCCGAACGAAGCGAACACCTTGTAGACGAGCGCAGTCTCTGCGTCGATTTCGCCGCGCGCCAACGCTGCGTCGATCAACTCCGCGCTGGTCTGTCCGCCGCCGTCTGCGGACCCCGGCGCGGCCATCATGGGCAAGAACAGTACATCGCCGCCTTGCGCATCTGCAGGTCGCGCCGCGGCGAACAACAGCGCCGCCTGAAGCGCAGCCAGCGCGATCAGCGCTGCAAACCGCCGTACACCCCACAAGGTTGCCATCGAATGTGTCCCCTCCTCTACACAGTCCTCCAACGCCATCTAACACGCCCAAAAACCAGGGGCGCCGCATCGCGCAGCGCCCCTAGAACCGCCCCAGACGACCGCAGCCAGGCTATCCCTGGCTGGAGACGGCCCACGGCGAGACTTCCGGCCCCCACACAAACTCGCCCGTGCGGTCGATGTAGGCGTACTCCTCACCCAACTCGACACGCGCCAGGCCGCCGGAGAAGCGCTCGGCCATGCTGTACTGCGGCTCGATCACGTACGCGCCGCCTGCGTCCACATAGCCCCACAGCCCGTCAACCATCACCGGGGCTAGCCCCTCAGGAAAGGTTGCCGCCCCATAGTCCGAGAAAAAGTAGCTGTCGAACTGCGGCTCGACCACGAACTGGCCGGTGCGGTCGATGAAGCCCCATTTGCCGCCGGCCGTCGCCGCTGCATAGCCGTCTGCGCCGAAGGGATTGACCGTCTCGAACTGCGGCTCGATGACCATGTTGCCGTCCAGGTCCACAAAGCCCCACTGCGCTCCGACCAACACGGCGGCCAACCCCTGGCTGAAGTCCATCACCGCGTCATATTCGGCTGCTACAGCCAGCCGCCCCGTCGTGTCGATGAAGCCGAACTTATCATCCGTCTGGACGCTGGCGCGACCTTCGCTAAAGACGCCCGCGCCGGTGAACTCCGGCGCGATCGCCATTTGGCCCGTCACGTCGACGAAGCCGACCTTGTTGCCGACATACACCTGCGCCAGCTCCTCGAAGAAGTCCGACGCAAATCGACCCGGCGTCTCGAACACGGTCTGGCCTGTCTTGTCGACGAAGCGGCTCTGCTGCCCCGCGGCGACGCGCGCCAGGCCCGCCTGATAGGGCAGCGCCGTGTCGTACTGCGGTTCGATGACGAATTCGCCGTCCATGTTGATCACGCCGTACTTATCGCCGATGCGCACCGGCGCCAGCCCGTTTTCTCCGAACGCGCCCGCCTCGTCGTACGCCAGTGCGATGACCACTTCGCCGCTGGGATCGATGTAGCCGAACTTATCGCCCATCATCACAGCGGCCAGTCCCTGGCTGAAGGCATAGGCTGCGTCGAAGCGCGGTTCGATGACCGTCTCGCCGGCCTCGTCGACATAGCCGAAGATCATGCGTACGCCCCGACTTTCGGCGATTAGCCCATAGCCCTCGCTAAACCCATACGCCCCGGCATAGCGCGGTTCGACCACGAATTGCCCCTCGCGATCGATGTAGCCGAATCCCACAAATCCATCCTGGAACACGCCGACCACGGCGCGCCCCTCTGTGAACGGCTGCGCATCGTCGAGGGCCGGCTCGATCACCACCTGTCCGTCCGCGTCGATATAGCCGAAGCGGCCGTCCAGCATGACATGCGCCAGTCCCTCACTGAAGTCCATCGCCGCATCAAACTCGAAGGGGATGACGACTGCGCCGCTTTCGTCGATATAGCCGTACTTCATCTCCGCATAGTTGCGCAGTACGACGGCGCGGCCATCCGAAAACGAACCTGCGTACACGTATTGCGGCTCGATCACCATCTGTCCGCCGGCGTCGATGTAGCCGAAGAGGCCATCCGCCATGACAGGGGCTAACGCCACGGCCGCGTCCTCGTCCAGCGGGAAGTTGCCGGCGTTATCGTACTCGGGCGCAATTACGATCTCGCCGTTGGCGTCGACGAAGCCGAACTTGGCCTCGACCTGCACCATCGCCCGGTCGTGGTGAAACTCGCCGATCCACTCGAAGCCGCCCGGCCCGACCGTCTGCCCCGTTCCGTCGATGAGGCCCCACGCCCCTGCCGAGAACACATGCGCCAAGCCATCGCTAAAGGTCAACGGCGTGCCGAACTGGGGCTCAATCGCCAGTGCGCCGCCGGCGTCGATCGCACCCCACAGCCCGCCCTGGGACACGCCTGCCATCCCCTCACTGAAGGGCATCACGCCGTCGAACTGGGGCGCGGCGATCTCCGTCCCCGTCTCGTCGATGAAGCCCCATTTGTCGCCTAACATGACTGCGGCCCGCCCCTCGAAGAAGCGGTCCACATAGTCATACTGCGGATTGACCACGACCTCGCCCGCGGCGTCGACGAAGCCGTACTTGCCCGCCGCGTCGGTGATGGGGAAGAGCGGCGCCGCGCCGGCGGGCGCTGCCGCCGCTGGGGCTGCCGTCTCACCGGCAGTTTGCTCGGCTGCAGGCTCGGCTTCCGGAGCCGCGGCCGGCTCCTCTGCCGCTTCGGCTGCCGATGTTGGAGCGGCCTCCGTCGCGACCGCGGGGGCGGGCGTAGCGGGTTGGGTCGCCGGTTCCGGCGTTGAGCGTCCTCCGCACCCGGCAAGGGCAATGCCGGCTACAAGCAGGGCGACCAAGAGTCTGTACCGCATCATTTTCCTTTTCCTTACTTTGATATTGTTGGTTAACGGATCCGCCATCGCGCCCGCGTCATGAGCTATGCGGGACGGCGTAACAGGCTTAAGACGTTTCCCCAGGCGGTTTTGTTCGCCATGACGCTGGGGCAAGCGGACATATTACGACGGCAACCGTACGAGTATAAGCCTTCCCGTCAATTCGCGGCATCCGGGAAAGTCACGGTGCGCAATGCTGATTCGTCGTTAACGAAACGGCTCGCCCATGACACGATGCAGGAGCGGATTTTAGGCAAGCGGCGAGAAATTATAGTAGAGCGCCTGGCATGCGCCAAACCGCCCGAGGCCCGAAATGACAAAACCGGATGCAATGTGATGCATCCGGTCAAACTGCCAGAGCGCAGCGGGGCGACAGTACGCCGCCGCCGCCAGCTTCGTATATTAATCCATTCCTGGCGCGTTCATAGGATCAACCGTCATCACGCGCCCGCTCGCCGGCAAACAAGGCCCGGTATTCCCCATAGCCTTCTTCTTCCAGCCGGTCCAGCGGGATAAAACGCAGCGCGGCCGAGTTGATGCAATAGCGCAGGCCGGTCGGCTGCGGACCGTCGTCGAAGACATGGCCCAGATGCGAGTCGCCGTGTTTGGAGCGCACCTCGGTGCGCGGCATCCACAGTTTGCGGTCCGTGCGCGTCGTGATGTGTTCGGATTCCAGCGGCCGCGTGAAACTGGGCCAGCCGCACCCCGCATCGTACTTGTCCAGCGAACTGAACAGCTGCTCGCCCGTCACGACGTCCACATAGATGCCCGGCTCCTCGTTGTCCCAATACTCGTTATGAAAGGGGCGCTCGGTGGCTTCGTGCTGCGTCACCTGATACTGCTCAGGCGTCAGCCGCCGCCGCAATTCGGCGTCCTCCGGCTTGCGATACGTCTTCATTCGCTCCGTCCTTCTCTACAATTCCTGCCAACTGCTCACGGGCAGCATCATGGCATGCCGTCGGGTCCGGCGCAGTTAGGCCGGTTCCGATCCCGCGCGGCTTTGGGGGCTAGGCGACGGTGAACAACAGCCCGTTCTGCGCCGGATCGCGCAAGAAGAGGCCGTCAGTGCGCGTCTCATATGCCGCCTGCGCGGCCTCCAGCCGCTGCACGAGGCGATCCAACTCCGCTTGGCCGGCCAGACGCACGGTGAAGTAACGCAGCCCCACGCTTTCCGGCGGAGGGGGAGGCGCGCCTACGCCGTTCCACGTGTTGACGCCTATGTGGTGGTGATAGCCGCCGGCGGAGAGGAAAGCTGCGGAACGGCCGTAGTACATCTGCAACTCAAATCCGATGACGCGCTGGTAGAACTCGACCGCTTCGTCCAGGTGCGCCACATGAAGATGCATATGCCCTAATACAGTGGCAGGCTCCATCTGGCTTTCTACGTCCTCCCCGTTCAGCAGGCTTAGGATGCCTCGAGCGTCCAGCGGGTCGGTGGTCATAGCCAGCGCGCCGTTTTCAGTCGGCCAGTCTGACCGGGGCCGATCCCGATATATCTCGATGCCATTGCCGTCCGGGTCGTCGAGGTAGATCGCCTCGCTGACGCCGTGATCCGAGCCGCCGGTAAGGTCTGCGCCGTGATCGACCAGCCGTTGCAGCGCATGAGCCAGCGCCAGCCGCGAGGGCACGAGCAGCGCGAAGTGATACAGGCCGGTCGTGCGGGCCGCCTTTGTCGCGCCGCTCATCTCGGTGACGACGACCAGGTCATGCGCTCCGGCGCCGAGGTAGGCAGTCTTGCCTTCGCGCCGGTGCACCTGCAACCCCAGGCTGTATTGATAGAAGTCGAGCGACCGCAATAGATCGGACACGGTGAGGTGAACATAGTCAAGCGTCGTTTCGGACGCGAGGCCGCTCGGTAAAGATCGGTTCATGTGCTTTCTTTCGTCAATTAGTCAACATGCATTCTGTGCCTGCGCCGGAGTCTGCTCTTGACCCCGGAGGGCCGGTAGAATACCACAGACGCAAGCCGCGCGGCAACCCGACCTCCGGCATCCAGACGCTCCCCAGAGTTTTGGTCAACTCGTCGCGCTTGCTCGTAGGCGCGCTATCCTTAATGCACGGGCGGCGCCGGTAACGCCGCCATCCCTGGCGGCAAAGATGCCGGCGGTCCCAGAGAAGCCGGGGTATCTTCGAAAGTCGGGAGACGATTGCGAAGGGGTAACAAGCGTCGAATTCGCCTTATGCCACAACCATCGACTATACGAATTTAGGCCATTCAACGCAACAAACGAAGATTCTTTCCGAGGCGTTCCCACACGACAAAATTTGCTATACGAATGCGCCGCGCTCAATCCAGGATCGCCAATTCGTAACGGGCGACCCCATCCTGGCTCTGCGCCCACACCTTGACGAAACCGGTCTCGCCGGGGGCGAGCGTCACGCTCTCGCCGATCTGCTCGCCAGCGACCGGCTGCCCCTGGTCGTCGAAGAAATCCGCCTGAAGTTTGATCTCGGTGTGAACCTGGCTGCCGGTGTTGTGCAGGCGCACTAGCAATGTGCGCGAGGTGTCGGAGGCTTGTTCCGCCACCGAGATGATGGCGATATCCCGCGAGGCAAGGGCGGGTTCATCCGGCGCAACAACGTGGGGTGCGGTCGTGCGGTCAGATTCAGCCTCCTCCAAAGGCGGGGGTACGCTTGTGTCCGCTTCCGGCGCGAGATCGACGGAGGTTAACCCGCCCGCGCCCCACAAGGTTTGGCGAATAGGAGGAAGGAGCGCCACTGCCAGCGCCAGGGCAAGCACAGCCGCCAACGCCGCCACGCGCGGCCAAACATCCAGACTCATGGCGCTCCGGCGGGCGGCCCCGGCCCGATGCCAGCCGCGCCCTACCCGCCAGTAATTCGCCTGCGGGTAGCGCTGTCGCACTTCCTGCGCGATCGCAGCCGCCTCGCGCTCGTCTGTCAAGTGCGCGTGGATCGAGCCGTCGGGCAGGATCACTTCGATGATGGTCATAGGCAAGCCTCTCTTGCAGGTGGCGAGCCGCCGCCTGCGACCGCCTGCGCCCACTTTACGCCCTTTCCCGGCGGCACAACACCGGCAAAGGGCGCAGCCCAACCGCGACAAACGTAGAACGCGTTTCCAGATCCTAAGCCCTTTGCGCCGAGTTGGGTGTTAGTTTGTTGGGAACTACAACAAATTGGTTGGCGGAACCTTGCCGGGCTGTGTCTCGTCTTGTCTCTGCCTCGGATGCGGGCGGATAGGTTCGGATGTAGTTACGGAAGGGAGCATGGCAGGGATCAAGGTTGCCATTCTGTTGATAATTGTCGCGGCGGGGCTTCTGTTCGCCAGGCAGGCGCTGATCGGCGCATTTGTCGCGCCCGCCGCCTGGTTGGCGACGCCCGCGGCGAGTGTCTCTCCTGCACAAACGCCGGATTTCCCCGCGCCCGCGCAGGAACCGGTTTCGGCGGATGCTCCGTCCCAGATTGCGGCGGCGGCAGTCCCCGCTACTGAGGCGGCGACGCCGATTGCCGCCGCTGCGCCTGTTCTGCTGCCGACTGTCACACCTACGCTGCTCCCCGCGACGCCGTCTCCAGTCCCGTCATCCGCTGCGTCGCAGGGCCTTCCCTTACGGAACGAGGTCGCCTTGGCTGGCGTGCGCCATGCTTGGCAGACCTGGAACAACTGCGGTCCTGCCACGCTGGCAATGAACTTGAGTTTCTACGGCAGCTCGCTGGACCAGGCCGCTGTCGGCGCCGCCTTGCGCCCCTTCGAAGACGATAAAAACGTCAGCCCGGACGAGATGGCCGTGTACGCGCAGGCGCAGGGCTTCTATGCCCAGGTGCGCGTCAACGGAGACGCAGAGACGTTGCGCCAGCTCCTCAGCAACGGTTTTCCCGTGTTAATCGAGACATGGCTGGAGCCGGAGCCCGACGACGGCATGGGGCACTATCGCCTCCTCACCGGCTATGACCACGCCGCACAGCGCTGGATCGCCTTCGACAGTTACGACGCGACCAACCCCGTCAGCGCCGAGCCCGGCGTCTACGAAGGCATCTATCTGCCCTATGCCGAGATGGATGCACTCTGGGCCGTCTTCAACCGCACCTATCTCCTCGTCTATCCGCCCGAACAAGAAGCTGCGATCCGTGACATCCTGGGCGACGCGTTCGAGGATGACGCCATGTGGCAGGCCGCGCTGGCCCAAGCCCAGGCTGAGGTCGCCGCGGACGCACAGAATCCCTTCGCCTGGTTCAACCTGGGTACAAACCTCGTCCATGTTGGCGATCACGCTGCGGCGGCTGCGGCCTATGACCAAGCGCGCGCCATCGGCCTGCCCTGGCGCATGCTCTGGTACCAGTTCGGCCCGTTCGCCGCTTATCACGCCGTGGGCCGGTACGCCGACATACTGAGCCTGGCCGATGCGGTTCTTGCCGCCACGACGAGCATCGAGGAGATCCACTACTGGCGAGGTCTGGCGCTGGCCGGGCTGGACGATGACGCTGCGGCCCGCGCCGCCTGGCAAGCCGCACTCGACCTTAACCCTGCCTACGCCCCGGCCCAAGCCGCCCTAGCGCCGTCTCCCTGACGGCGCGCTCCGGGCAGTTTTTGCATGCGCTTTGGCTCCTGGCGTCGACGCTTGATCCTACCCCTCCGTGGGTAGGGCTTTCTGCGCCGCGCGCCGCGCTCGCAGCGCCTCCACCATGCCGGCATGCGTCGCCCGCGTGATCGGGTAGCGCCATGCGATCAGCAGACTAGCCGCCAGGATGATGGCGGGCACAGGGCCGATGAAGAAACGAATCGTGGCCAGCGCGCCTTCCGGCTGCACAGGCGTGGGCATGGCGTCGGTGGGCGTGACATAGCCCGTGAACGAAAGCGACCAGGTTACGGCCAGCCCGGCTAGCGCAATGCTTGCCTTCTGTAGGAAAACCATAAAGCCGTAGAAGATGCCTTCGCGCCGCATGCCCGTCTCTAGTTCATCCGCCTCCATCACATCCGGCATCATCGCCCAGGGGATGAGGTAGGCCACGCTCACCCCCGCGCCGGCCAGCAGCGCCAGCGGGATCACCAGGTGATCCTGGTCCGGCCTGAGGAAGGAGAGGGCAAGCATCACGCTCAGCCAGAGCGTCGCGCCGATCATGTAGACGGTGCGCTTCTCCAGCTTGCGGCTCAACGCGGCCCACACAAAGAGGAAGATGAGCGATGCGCTCTGCACCGCGCCCAGGATCATGGGCATGCGATCGGCAATGCCCATGTAATAGGTGGCGTAGTAGACCAGCACCACCTGGATGAGTTGCAGCGAGAGCCAGGAGAAGAGGTAGAGGCCCATCACGTAGAGATAAGGCCGGTTCGACAACGCGGTGCGCACCTGCTGCAGATAGGGCGTGCGCTCGGTGGCCGTCATCTCCTCGGCGGACTCCGGCCGCTCGCGCGTGAAGAAGAAGGCGACGAGGATCGAGATCGTGCCGATGACGCCCCACAGCGCGCCCGACGCCATGTAGCCGGTGCGCGGGTCCGCAAACTGGTCGACGATGATGGGGTGCAGCACAGCGCTGACCAGCGCGCCGCCGACCGAGAAGCCGAAGCGGTAGCTGTTGAGGCTGGTGCGCTCGTCATAGTCGCGCGTCAGTTCGGGCGTCAGCGCCGTATACGGCACGTTGACCACGGTATAGGTCGTGTCCAGCACCAGCAGCACCAGCATGTAATAGATAAACAGGCCGGTCGGGCCGAGGGGCGGGACGAGCCAGAGCATGAAGTAGAGCAGGCCGAAAGGCACAGCGCCCCATAACAGCCAGGGACGCCTGCGGCCCCAGCGCGTGTGCGTGCGGTCGCTGAGCCAGCCGATGATGGGGTCGTTGACGGCGTCCCAAAAGCGGTTGACGAAGAAGATCACGCCGACCGCCACGGGGTTGAGCCGCGCCACGTCGGTGAGGAAGAAGATCAGGAAGAAGCCGCGCAGCGCGGCGGAGATGGCCGTGCCCAGGTCGCCGGACCCATAGGCGAATTTTGTCCAAAAGGGCAGCTTCTCGCTCTGGCTCGCGGTGTCCATGGTCCCCTCCCTGGGCGTACGGATGCGGCGGCGCGGACTTTCGTTATGGCCGCGCATTACACGAATACTGCGAACGAAAATACCCTACCTGTCTCTTTCGTGCAATGCGCGGCTCATTTCCCGTTCACGCCGGCAGTGAGCGAGCTACGCTTCTTCCTCGATGCGGAAGGTGTGGCGGATGGGGACTGCCTGGACGAGCATGGCCTGCGCCGGGCAGTAGCGCGTCTCGGAGAGATCGATGGCGCGCTCGACCGCGACCGGATCGATGTTGCGTCCGCGCACGGTGTAGACCACGGTGATGGCGGTGAAGACGCGCGGGTGTTCCTCGGCGCGTTCGGCGTCGACCTGCACGTTGAAGCCGGTCACGTCTTGGCGCTTTTTGGTGAGGATGGAGATCACGTCCATCGCCGTGCAGCCGGCGAGACTGATGAGCATGAGTTCGAGGGGGCGGAAGCCGTCTTCATCGCCGCCGACGGAGCGTTCGGCACCGAGCGGCACGGTGAAGCCGGTGTCCGCAGAGCCGCTAAAGGTGAGGCCGTGGTCCCAGGTGACAGTTGCCTGCATGGCGGATCGTCCTTTCGACAATGTGATCAGGCTGCGCCGGCCAGTGCGACGGGGCGACGGTGCAGCGGCAAGGGTAGGCGAAAATCCGGCGGAAGCCGCGACGAGCGGCTGTTCCGCCACACGTTTAGATGCGGCCGGTCTGTAAAGGTTACAGCGATGAGCGGGCGATTCCGCCTCTAAGTTTACCAGAAAATCGCCGCCGGCGCGTTATAAGCCGCCCGCCGCAACTCCGGCGCAGAGCGTCCAGCAAGAGGGGAGCCTCCGACCCGATGAAACAGGCAGTTGTGTTATTATGGGAAAAAGTGAATGACTGTCAATCGCCAATCCCCCACTAGGAGATGTCATGATGGACCAGACCAGCCCGCATATCTCGCAAGCCCAGCTGCTGCGCAAGTCCTACCGGTGTACGGCGCTGGACGAGGAGCGCGAGTATTTTCTGTACCTGCCCGCCGGTTATGAGGCGGACTCGGAACGGCTGTGGCCGGTGATGCTCTTTTTGCACGGCGGCGGCGAGCGCGGCGACGGTCGCGCCGACCTGGATTGGGTGCTGCACAACGGGCCGCTGGGCGAAGCCTGGATCTACCGGCACGATCTGCCCTTCATCATCATCGGGCCGCAACTGCCCGTGTTCGATAAGGACCACCAGATTGAGCTGCGCAAGGACGCGGCCAGGCCGGCGCGCCAACTGGAAGGCGTTCCGCCGCGGCGCGCCGTCGAACGCGCCGGCTTCCCCATGGTGCGAGGTGAAAGCCCGCGCCCGCCCAAGTTCGGCTCGCTCGACGCATGGGGCGTGGAAGGAGCGCCGGGCGGCTGGCAGAATTGCGAAGCCGATCTGCTGACGATGGTCGACGCAACGTTGAGCGAATACCGGGCGGACCCGGCGCGCGTGTACTTGACCGGGCTGAGCTATGGCGGCTACGGCACGTGGTATATGGCGACGGCGCATCCGCAGCGTTGGGCCGCGATTGCGCCTATGTGCGGCGGAGGCAATCCTGCTTTGGCGGCGCGCCTGGCCGACGTGCAGATGCCGGTGTGGATCTTTCATGGCGGCCGCGACGAGGTGGTGGCGCCCAAGTACTCGTACGAGATGGCGAACGCGTTGGAGGAGGCGGGCCACCAGTCAGTGCGGCTGACCATCCACGAAGACCTGCCGCACAACTGCTGGGACCGCGTGTATGCGGGCGAAGATTTGTACAACTGGCTGTTGCAGTTTCATCTATAGAAGCGTTAGGGCGACGCGCGTTGGCTCGTGCAACGCCCGCCATTGAGAAAACCCGCCGCACGCCGGCGATTTGGAAGGACAACGCAAGCATGGCGATTTCACACGAGAAACCGGGGCTATTCGAGCCGGTCACGATTGGCGGCCTGCGTCTGCGCAACCGCCTAATGCGATCCGCTACGGCTGAAAGAATGGCCGACAACGCTACGGGCGCGCCGCTGCCCAAGCTGGCGACGCTCTACCGCGACTTGGCAGAGGGCGGCGTCGGCTTGATTGTGACGGGGCACGCCTATGTGATGCGTACGGGCAAGGCGCACCCGGAGATGGCCGCCCTGGACAGCGACGAGTTGATCCCGGTATGGCGTGAGACGATCGCCGCGGCGCAGGCCGCGGGCGCCAAGGTGATGGTGCAGATCAACCACGGCGGGGCAAGCTGCGACCCGGTCGAGACGCCGGAGCCGCTCTCGCCGTCGGGCGTTCCGTCCGGCACGCGCACGAAACATGCGAATGTGATGACGGACGAGGAGATCGCGCAGGCTGTGGACGCCTTCGGCCAGACGGCGCGACGGGCGAAAGCGGCAGGTTTCGACGGGGTGCAGATCCACGGCGCGCACGGCTATCTTACGTCGCAGTTCCTGACGCCGGCGACGAACCTGCGCCAGGACCGCTGGGGCGGCGACCCTGAACGGCGGCGGGCGTTCCTGAACGCGGTGATCGCCGCGGCGCGGGCGCAGGTCGGCCCGGACTACCCGGTCTGGATCAAGTTGGGCGTGGCGGGGCGTGAGGATTCCGGCCTGACCTTGGACGAGGGTGCGCAGGCGGCGCAGGCGTGCGTGGCGGGAGGCGTCGACGCCATCGAGATCAGCCACGCACTAGGGACGCCGTCCTGGACGAAGAAGGCGCCGGAGCCGCCCTTTCTGCGCATGGCGGAGGCGGTGCGGGTGGCGGTAGGGCCGGATTATCCGCTGGCGCTGGTCAACGGTTTTCGCCATCTGGCGGTGATGCAGCGCACGCTGGCGAGCGGCGCGGCGCAGGTCATCAGCCTGTGCCGACCTCTGATTGTAGAGCCGCATCTGCCGCGCCTGCTGCAAGAAGGCGCGACCGACAAGGCGATTTGCGCCAGTTGCAGCCAGTGCTGGCCGAATGCATTCGGCGAGGGCATCGCCTGTCACAACCGTTCGGTGCAGAAGCGGCTGATGGCCGTATAGAGCGCGGCATGCGCCGGGCGGGTTCTGCCCTGGGTGAGAAAGGCCGGTCGAACCTTGCTCTAGATGTCTATCATTCGGCTGTTGTCTGGCGAATCGCCTTTCCTAACATCGCATATGATTCGATAAGGACATAAGCAATTGTGAATATTCTCGTCGAGAAACTCCGCGAGGTTCTCTATGCAGTGCTTCCGGTTACGGTGATTGTCTTGCTTCTGCATTTCACGATCGCCCCGCTGGAAAATTACCTGCTAATGAGGTTCGCAATTGGCGCAGTGTTGATCGTGATCGGGCTGGCTGTGTTTTTGTTCGGGGTGGATATCGGCATCACGCCGATCGGCGTCCTTATGCGAGGGCCGATCACGGAGAGAAACAAAGCGTGGATCATCGCCGTAGCCGGTCTGATGCTCGGCTTCTTCATTTCCATCGCAGAGCCGAATCTGCGCGTTGTGGCTGATCAGGTGGATTTTGTGACTTCCGGCGCGATCTCCAAATTGAGCCTCGTCGTCGTGGTCTCCCTCGGGATTGCAGCGATGCTTGCGCTGGGGCTGTTGCGCATCGTCTACAATGTGTCGCTGCGCGGCTTCCTTACCGTGGCATATCTGATTATCTTGGCGCTGGCGATATTCACTTCGCCCGATTTCCTACCGATGTCGTTCGACGCCGCAGGCGCTGTGACGGGCGTCTTGGTCGTGCCGTTTATATTGGCGCTCGCATACGGCGTAGCCTCGGTCAAGAAGGACAGCAAGTCTGCCGAGGAAGACAGCTTTGGGCTTGTAGGCATCGTATCAACCGGCGCGCTCATGACGGTCATGATGATGAGCATTCTTATGCGGCCAGGCGAAATAGCCGCCGGCCTCGATCTGTCAGAGACACATTCAGCTTCGATCCTGGCGCCCTATATCCACGAGTTGCCGATCATTGCCGGCGAGATTTCTCAGGCGCTATTTCCGATCTTTGCGGTGTTTCTGGTCTTGCAGATAAGGTCTTTTCGCCTTTCGCGCAGGTCCTTTATGAATATTGTGAAGGGCTTGGTATATACGTTCGCCGGCTTGGTGCTGTTTCTAACCGGCGTCAATGCGGGCTTTATGGACGTCGGCAACGTTGTGGGGTACAGTATTGCAGCGTTGAACAATCCTTCGCTCGTCGTCGTCATTGGATTGGTGTTGGGCCTAACAGTAGTTCTCGCCGAGCCGGCTGTGCATGTTTTGACGCATCAGATCGAGACGGTCACCAGCGGGTATGTGAAGGCCAAGATGGTGATGGTTTCGTTTTCTCTTTCAGTGGGGATTGCGGTTGCTCTGGCGATGGTGAAGATTGTCATCCCCCAAGTTCAGTTGTGGCATTTT
This sequence comes from uncultured Caldilineaceae bacterium, assembly GCA_964467575.1. Classification (GTDB taxonomy): domain Bacteria; phylum Chloroflexota; class Anaerolineae; order Caldilineales; family Caldilineaceae; genus JASGTU01. Next base: position 46,915 of record CAYXRG010000018.1, read on the forward strand.
CTGTTGCCGGGCTATGTCATTGCGATCGCCGCGACCTATCTGGCGCCGCCGCTCTTTGTGGGCATCGCCTTTGATTCGGGTCCGGTCGCCTCGGGTCCGATGACGGTAACGTTCGTACTGGCGTTTGCGCAGGGGGCCGCTGAAGCGATTGAAGGGGCGAACGTGTTGATAGACGGCTTCGGCGTGATTGCATTGGTTACTCTGGCGCCGCTGATCGCATTACAGACGCTGGGGTATATCTTTAAGGTGAAGTCTGCAAAAGAAGGAATAGAAGCGCATGACGATGCCTCCTGATAGAGATGAGTATGAGCTGCTGTGCGCCATCGTGAGCCACGGTTCGGGCAGCAAAGTCCTCAAGATCGCCAGGCAATATGGCGTGTCCGGAGGCACGATTTGTTTAGGCCGGGGAACGGTCAAGAGCCGCGTATTGGAGTTCCTGGGTCTAAATAATGTAGAAAAAGAGATCATATTTATGATTGCCGAGAGTGCAACGGCACACGGCGCGATTGAAGGGCTGCATAAGGAGTTGGCCTTTGATAAGCCGCATCACGGCATCGCCTTCTTAATGCCGGTTATAAATTTCTTGGGCGCCAGAGGCTGCGAATACCGCGATATCCAGGGAAGCAGAGGTGTTGAAGACACAATGTACAATGCCATTTTCGTAGTTGTCGACAGGGGAAGCGCGGAAGCCGTGCTGGATGCGGCGACGAAAGCGGGTTCTAGGGGCGCCACGATCATCAACGCCAGAGGTTCGGGCATTCATGAGACGCACATGCTTTTTGCTATGGCGATTGAACCGGAGAAGGAAATCGTCATGATTTTGTCGGAGGACGGCCTGACCGAGCCGATCGTCTCGGCGATCCGAGAGGCACTGCAGATCGACGAGCCTGGGCGCGGGATTCTGTTCACGCTGGGCGTGAAGCAGGCTTATGGGCTGTATTGATTGCGTCCGTCTGCGGACTTGACCGCCGGCTGAGAGCGCTTGGGATATCCCCTCTGTTGCTGGGCAAGATAGCGCTCGGCGAGCATAACGAAATATAGCCTGCTAAGGCAGCCGCTTTAGCAGGCGCTTCACTCCCCCGGAAAAACGCCTCTGCACCTTGTGTTCTTATTCCGTGAGCAGCACCAAGTTGTTGCGGTGGATAGCTTCGTCGCCGTAGGTATAGCCGAGGCGGTCTTCGATCTCGTGGGAATGGCAGCCGGCGATGCGGGCCAGGTCATCACTGTTGTAGGCGGTGAGGCCGCGGGCCAGTTCGTGGCGTTCGGCGTCGACGATGATCACAGTGTCACCGCGCTGGAAGCGACCTTCGACCGCGGTGATGCCCGCGGGCAGGAGGCTGCGCCCGCGGCGACAGAGCGCGCGCACGGCCCCGGCGTCGATCACGATGCGGCCCGCCGGCTTCGGCCCGGCGAGGATCCAGCGCTTGCGGCTTTCGATGCGCGATTCGAGGGCGGGGAAGCGCGTGCCTACGGACTCGCCCTGCGCCACGCGCAGGATGACGTTCGGCTCGGCGCCGGCGGCGATCACGACGTCGATGCCGGCATGGCGGGCCGTGTTGGCCGCGGCGATCTTGGTGGACATGCCGCCCACCCCCAGCCCTGTGACGCTGTCCCCGGCGTGGATGCCCTGCAGATCGTCGAAGTGGTGGACTTCGGGGATCAGTTCTGCGCTAGGGTCGGTGCGCGGGTCGGCGGTAAAGAGGCCGGCCTGGTCGGTGAGGATGAGCAGGAGGTCGGCGCTGACTAGGGTGGCGACGAGGGCGGAGAGGTTGTCGTTGTCGCCGACTTTGATCTCTTCGGTGGCGACGGCGTCGTTCTCGTTGACGACGGGGACGATGCGATTTTCGAGCAGCGCGGAGAGAGTGTCGCGCGCGTTGAGATAGCGGCGGCGGTTTTCGGTATCGGCGCGGGTGAGAAGGATTTGGCCGACGCGTATGCCGTAGATGTCGAAGATGCGCTCCCATTGGAGCATGAGGCGAGTTTGACCGACGGCGGCAAAAAGCTGTTTGTTGACGATGGTCGGCGCCAGTTTGGGGAAGCCGAGGTGGGCGCGCCCGGCGGCTACCGCGCCGGAAGTGCAGACGATAATGTCGTGGCCGCGGCTGTGGAGGTCGGATAACTGGCGGACGAACTCGACCAGCCGCGGGCGGTTGAGATGGCGGGCGCCGCCGGTGAGAACGCTGGTGCCGAACTTGACGACGATGCGTTGAGTCATGCGGGTATTATACCAGGCTTCGGGAGGCGTTTGAATCGGCAGAGGCTTCGCGTAACGGTATGGCCGGGCGGATGGCCGAAAAACGACGCTTTCAGACGTCCAAACAAGCCGGATTACGTAGGGGGTATGCAGGCCCCCTGCATGGATCGGGTTACGGGGAGAGGGATATGCCGGCGGGCATCAGGCCGAGCGGCTCTTCGTCTTCCGCCAGGTCTAGGGCCTGCTTGACAGCTAAGTCGTCGAAGGCGCCGATGTAGACAGTCCCTATGTTGCGGGCGACGCCTTGCAGCGCCATATTCTGGGCGGCAGCTCCTGCTTCGACATAGACATAGTCGACGCCGCGGTCTCCGTATTTACCGGTTGTGCGTGCGTGGATGCCGGCGATTACGAACACGGCTGGGGCTTCGTGCAGCGGCGACTGGCCCAACGCCGCCTCGCTCAACGCGGCGCGACGGTCACCCGCAGCGGCGAGCGCCAGCTCGTGGGCATGCGCATCGTAGCGGTATACGCCCGCGGGCAAGTCTGTCACGCGGCCTGCCACGAGGAAGACTTCCAGCGGATAGAGCGCGCCGGCGGACGGCGCGGTGCGCAGGCCTTCGGGGCTGGTGACGCCCTGGGCGGCCCACAGGAGTTGGGCGCAGTCAGCCAGGGTGAGCGGCTCGGCGGTGTAGGCGCGCACGGAGCGGCGCGCCGCCAACGCCTCCTCGACGCTCGTCGTACCGGCGAGCGCGGGGGCGGGCAGTTTGATGCGGCTGTTTGCGGCGTGTCCTGTCATGGTTGGCGTGGAAGAGTTAGGCAGAGCGGCGATGCCGGCCGGTTCGACCTGACAGGCCGCACAGCAGAGCGTTCCACTGAGGCCCGCGGCCAACAGGAGCATGCGCGTGCGGTTGGCGGGGCGGCGTATTTTCATGGCGGTTTGACAGACTCCCGACCTGACGGCGTCAGGCGATCACGTTATCTGCTAATACCATACCATAGGATCGCCGGTATGCCATGAACCGGCCGGCATAGGGTCAGTAAGCAATAGCTCTGGGACGCATCCGCCGGAATATGCGATGCAGGTAGGAAAGACAGACGTCCGCTCCGGAAAGGAACGGGCGCCTGTCTGCATAGCGCAACAAAAGGGAGTAGCGGGCTATTTCAGCATGTTGGCGGCGAGTTTCAGCCCGTCTTCCGCGGTCACAGCCGGAACAACGGTGATCTGCATCAAGTCATCCCAGTCCGACAGCGCAGCCATGAGCAAACCGACGTTGTCGCTTTCCACCACATTGATGACGACGATGTCGCTGCCTTGCGGCCAATACTCGGCCAGCACGTTCAAGCCGGGCGGGTATTGCCACTTGGCGCGGCGCGCAATCCTCTCCTTGGCCGTGGAGTTCTTCTCCTTGCAGATCGACACGAATAACATGGAGGGTTTCCTCTCTCCCCCGGAAGAGCCGGGGGCGCACACTGGTCAACCGACGCGCTGTTGCTGCACCCGAGCGGCTGTTCCGATGTGCCAGGAGGCGTAGTAATCTGCTGTGTGGGTGTGAATCGGGTGCATGTCTATTATACTGCGCGTGTCAATATGTTGCGCCGCCGATTTTGAGGATGGGCGGCGTGGGGATTCACCCCAGCGCGAGGTCGAGGTCGGTGTATAATCCTCCCAGATAAGGCGGACGCGGGCTGTCTTGCCGCAGGCGGAGAGGAGAGAGATGTGACGATTGTCGACCGCAGAGTGTTTCAGGTTGTGCGAGGACATGCCGAGGAGGCGTTGGCGATAGGCATTGTCGAGTACCAGCGCGCATTTCGCAGGCGGGGACGGGTATACCTCAGCGAGACCGGCACAGTCGGGCAGATCGTGATCGAGTGGGAGTTTGCCAGCCTAGCAGAATGCGAAGAGACCTGGGATGCGTGGCGCAACGACCCCGATAGCGCGGCGTTCTTGAAACGGTGGAACGCCATCACGGAAGGCTCGACGCGGGAACTGCTGACCCTTGTCGAGTCGTTTGACGATGTTGCACCCTAGTGGGGGCGCAGGCGGCAAAGAGGCCGCCCCTCTGTGCAACCGTACGTAGGGCAATGCGCCGAACAGCATAAATTGGGATGCATTCAGACGCAGCAGAATCGCCGAACGGCAGAAAGGTCCCAAAGGAAGAGCTATGGAAGATCTGACTCTCGAGCAGTTGAAAGCGCTGGCACAGCAGACACAGGACCCGAGCGTCTCCATCTATCTGCCGACGCATCGCGCCGGTCCGGAGACGCAACAAGACCCGATCCGCTTCAGGAATCTCTTGCGCGAGGCGGAGCGGCGGCTACAGGAGAAGGGGATGGGCGCGCGCGATGCGGCTGATTTTCTGCAAGCCGCGCAGGCGTTGCTGGAAGACTCAAGCTTTTGGCGACGTCAATATGATGGGCTAGCTGTATTCCTGGCCGCCGGCGACTTTCACGCGTTCCGCCTGCCGTTTCGGGTGGAGGAGATGCTGACGGTGGCGCGTTCGTATTACGTTAAGCCGATCCTGCCGCTGTTTACGAATAACGGGCACTACTATATTTTGGCGATCAGCCAGAACGACGTGAGGCTGTTTGAGGGAACGCGCCACAGCATCGGGCAGATCGATCTGCCGGAGGGCGCGCCGCAGAGTATGGACGAAGCTCTCCAGTACGACGATCCTGAGAAGCAGTTGCAGTTTCACACCGGAACGCCGCAGGGCGGCGGTCGCGATGCCATGTTCCACGGGCACGGCGCCGGTGACGAAGACCAAAAGGTGCGGATTGAACGGTATTTCAACCTGGTAGACCACGGGCTGCGCGAGTTGTTGCAGGCGCAGCAGGCGCCGCTGATTCTGGCCGGGGTGGATTATCTGCTGCCGATCTATCGCAAGGTCAGCGAATACGCCAAGATCATGCCGGACGGCATCGAGGGGAGCGCTGAGCGGATGCGCGCCGATGAATTGCAGGAAAGAGCCTGGCGGATCGTCGAACCCTATTTCCGGCGCGAGACGGAAGATACGCTTGCTCAGTATCAGCAATTGGCCGGCACAGGCCGGGTGTCGAGCCAGATCGAGGAAGTCGTCGCTGCGGCCCATTTCGGGCGCGTGGACAAGCTCATTCTGGCGGCAGATACACCGGTGTGGGGCGTCTTCGACCGAGAAAGCGGCAAGGTGCTGCATCACCAAGAAGGGCTGAGCGAGGATGACGACTTGGCGCTGGTCGACTTTGCCGCCACCCAGACCTTGCAGAACGGCGGGACAGTCTATGCGCTGTCACAGAAAGAGATGCCGGCGGGCTCGCCCGTAATCGCGGTGCTGCGGTATTAGCGGTATGTACGTCAAGCGGTTGTCATTGTGAGGCGAGCGATAGCCAGCCGAAGAATCTCATCTCACGTCACGAGCCATGCGTCATCCGTCATTTTTGACTCGTGACGCTCAGCGTCTGTCATTCTGAAGCGAGCGTTAGCGAACTGAGGAATCTCGTTGTACTGACAGTGTGCGAATTGGGCGATCAGGCCGATTAGATCGCGGACCGCTCCTCCTGCAGATTGCGAGCTTCCAGGGGGAGCGGTCCGATTCTCTATGAGAGGAACTATAGCGCGATGCCGTTGCGGATGAGGGCGCGGCGCGCCGCGTCTATGATGCTGGCTGCGTCGATGCCGTAGTGGCGGTAGAGGTCGGCGCGCGCACCGGACTGGCCGAAGGCGTCGACGCCAAGCGGGTAGGTGCGCATGCCATAGACGCCGCCCAGCCAGGCCAGGGCGTGTGAGGCGCCGTCCAACACGGTGATGATGGGGGCGTGGCGTTCGTCAGGCGGGATGAGCCAGGCGAAGGGCGAGTCGTCCTGCCGGGCGCTGCCGCCGCCCTCGCGCCACGCTTCATAGAGAAGTTGGGCGCTGGTCAGGTTCAGCACGTTGGCCGGAATGCCCTGTTCGCTCAGTTGCGCGGCAGCGTCGATGGCGTCCGGCATCATCGCCCCAGCCGATGCCAAGTGCACCAGGCGCGAGCGCGGCAAGGAGGGGGCTGCGGTGCGCCAATCTACGATGCGATAGCCGCCGGCCAAAACCTGGCGGCGCAGCGCCTCTTCTCCCAAGCGCGCCAGGGCTTCCGCCATTAGACTTTGATCCAGTTGCTTAGTCGTCAGCCGAAAGTAGACGGCGCGGCCGTCTGCACCGGCGCAACACTGGCGCAGCGCTTCGATCATCATCCATTCCATCTCTTTGGCGAAGGCCGGTTCAAAGGAAACGAGGCCGGGCAACTCTATGCCCAGAGACGGCGTCACGGTGGATTGGTGCGCGCCGCCTTCCGGCGAGAGACTGATGCCGGAGGGCGTGCCGGCGAAGATGAACTTGGCGCCTGAATAGAGCGCGTAGATCAGCGAATCCAGCCCGCGACAGATGAAGGGGTCATAGACGGTGCCGATGGGGATGAGGCGCTGGCCGCTCAGTTCGTGGGTCAGGCCGAACATGCCAAGCGCCATGAAGAGGTTCATCTCGGAGATGCCCAGTTCGATGTGCTGGCCGTTTGGGCCCTCGCGCCAGGCGAAGGTCTGCTGTTCGTCCGTGCTGAGGCGGGCCGTTACTTCCGGCTTGAACACGCCGTTTTTGATGATCCAGCCCGACAAGTTGGTGGATGTGGAGACATCGGGCGAGATGGTGACGACGCGTTCGCTGAGACCGGCGACGCGGCTGATGCTCATGAGCAGCTGGCCAAGCGCCTGCTGAGTGCTCAACAGCCCCTGCGAGCGCACGGAGAGTGAATCGGGGACAGTGGCCGGGTGCAGGTCTGTCTGCGTGCTGGGGCGCGGCGCGTCCGGGTAGAGGCGATGCGCCGTGGCGTGGCAGAACGCGCCCGCCGGCGACGAGGGCGCAAAGGGCTGCCATTCTTGTCCTGGCTCAATCGAGAGGGCGCGCTGGAGATCGTCGATCTGCTCGGCGGTGAGCAATTTGGAATGGTTGAGCGGATCGCCGGCGATGGGCAGCCCCCAACCTTTGATGGTATAGGCGAAGATGACGGTAGGGCGCGAGAGGTCCTCTTGGGCCAGGTCAAACGTCTGGATGAGGGCGTGCAGGTCGTGGCCGCCCAGGTTGCTGAGGACTGCCGGCAGGTCGTCATCGGTGACGTTGTCGACCGCAGCAAGGACGGCGTCGCGGCGAGGGCCGGCCAACTCGCCGAGGCGCTGGCGTCCCTCCAGGCCGGGCAGGGCGATCAGCGCTTGGTAGTCCTCGTTGTTCATGTCGTCGATACAGCGGCGCAGATCGGCGCCGCCGGGGCGTTGGAACTGCTCTTGCAGCAGGTGGCCGTATTTGACTTCGAGCACGCGCCAGCCGCATTCGGCAAAGAGGCGCTTTAGCTGGGCGGCGCGGATGCCGGGCACCACGCGGTCGAGGCTCTGGCGGTTGAGATCTACGATCCAGAGGAGGTTGCGCGCCGCGGCGATATTTGTGTCGAGAATGGCTTCCCAGACGTTGCCCTCGTCCAACTCGGCGTCGCCGACAAGGGCGATGAAGCGGTGCGGCGCGACGCCGTCGAAATGGCGGTCGGCGTAGGTGTGGGCTAGGGCGGCGAAGGCCGGGGCCACTGCGCCGAGGCCGACCGAGCCGGTCGAGAAGTCAACGCGGTCAGGGTCTTTGGTGCGGCTGGGGTAGGCTTGCAGCCCGCCATAGCTGCGTAATTGGGTCAGATATTCCGGGGGAAGGCGGCCAAGCAAGTACTGGACGGCGTGATAGACCGGCGAGGCGTGCGGCTTGATGGCGACGCGGTCGCCCGCTTGCAGGAAATGGAAGTAGAGCGCGGTCATGATCGAGACGACCGAGGCGCAGGAGGCTTGGTGCCCGCCGATCTTGGCCTTGGCGGGGTTGGGACGGACGTTGTTGGCATGGTGGATGATGAGCGTGGACAGCCAGAGCAGGCGCTGCTGAATGGTCTCGAGCGTGCGGATGCGTTCTGCCGCCACCGGGTTGGCAATTTCGAGATGCGGGACGAATTCGGCCATCGTACTCTTTCTCGCTTTGGCGGACGGGTTGGGTGACTGTACGCTTCTATTGTAGCACGACCGGGCGAAAGGTCGTGTGCGGGCAGGGCAGCGCGTGCAAGCGGCGTAAACGTCTTGGCGATCAATTAGTTGGGAAGCGCAACAAATTAGCCGGATCTAGATGCGACGTAGACATGCATAGCGACGGCAGAGTTTGTTGGGGAGTGCAACAAAGCACGGCATAAGCCGTGTGAAGCTTGTGCCGGACGGCGAGTATAATGAGGCGAACCGGCGGCGTGAGCCGGAATCATAGGCGAGATCGGGATCGGCAGCCGCGAGCCTTGCGGCCAACAACGGAGGGGAAGATGGGCGGGACAAGCTTTGTGAAGCGGCATGCGTTGCCGCTCTATTTCGTTCTGGCCTACGCCATTGCTTGGGGCGGCATTCTGATCGCCGTCGGTCCGGGCAACATTCCAGGCGCCGGGGAGCAGATCGAGCGCGGCTTTATGTGGGTGTTTCTGGCGATGTTGGCCGGGCCAAGCATCGCCGGCGTGGCGATGACCGCGCTGGCGGATGGGGGCGAGGGTCTGCGCGACCTGGCGGCGCGTTTGCTTCGTTGGCGCGTGCCACTGCGGTGGTACGGCGTAGCATTGTTGACCGCGCCGTTGCTGTTAGCCGTGATCATGACGGTGCTCTCATTTATCTCGCCCGCGTTTCGTCCGGGCATCCTGACGGTAAGTGACAAGGCCGGTCTGATCGGCATGAGCTTGGCGGGGGGGCTGCTGGCAGGCTTTTTCGAGGAAGTGGGATGGACGGGGTTTGCCACGCCGCGCATGCAACGCCGTTTCGGCGTGCTGACCGGAGGGCTGATCCTGGGGGCGGTTTGGATGCTGTGGCATGGGCTGGCCGACGTGTGGGGCAGCGTGGGGGTGTACGGAGCGTGGTATGCGCTCCATTTCCTGCTTTGGCTGGCTGCGCTGACGGCATACCGCGTGCTGATGGGATGGGTTTACAGCCGCACCGCCAGCCTGCTCGTCGGGCAACTCATGCATGCGAGCTTTACGGGCAGCCAGTTCCTATTGAGTCCTGCCGCGGCGTCGACGGCGCAGAACATTCTGTGGTATGCGCTTTTCACAGTCGGTTTGTGGCTGCTCGTGGCGGTCATTGCGCGGCGGATGAAAAGGGAGCGCTCTGCCTGAGGTCAATCCTGGCCGGTGCGTGGATTTGCGGCGATTTTGTTGGGAGACCAAACAAAGTGGGCGGGCTCAGCGGTCCCAATGTTGGGGCCGCTGTTTGCGTATAGTGCTGCACCATTTTGTTGGGAATCGCAACGAACTACCCGAAAGCAGAAGTCTGCACAGAGATCATGAAGACGCACAAGTCTGTGCATTACACGTGAAGCCCAGGCCGGCTTGCACAGCGTGGCGCGGTGTACAAACAAGTCACGGAGCTAGCGCGCGAGGCGTAGTATCGTTCGTGAGCGAGACGGGTAAGTGCAAACGATGTGCGCGTGCGGCAACGCGAGATAATCCGGCGACATCCACAGGACACAGACGTCGCGAAGTATGTAGAAGCATGAATCTGCGCGTCGACTATGCGCTGAGGGCAATTCGCTCGCTGTCTGGAGACGTGCAAGACCGCGTTCGCATAGTGTAGTCGCACCGATCGGGCCCCGGCAGTCGCAGCGGAGCGTTGTCTGTTCCCGCTTGCTGTGGCGACGCTGGGGCTGTGCAGCCACAGCGCTGAACGGCGCAAAATCTCCTGCTTGGGTACATGTCGCCTGCCGGATCAACGTTGCCGGCGGGCGATTTTCGTATAGAGAAAGAATTGTTCTCTCCCCTTCCGCGCCGCAGACGTCGTCTAGGGGCGCACGCTGCCCCCATATTGTTGGCCCACATCCAGGGTAGACTTTCGCTCATAACGGGTAGTGAATCCAGCGTTACGGTCCACTTTGTTTGGTTGCCCAACAAATAGAACGGGCGTGAAATACACGCAAGAGAGCAGCATATCCGGCGCTGATCCACAGTTCTCGCACATCCTCTGCATATTCCGCCGGCCGCTTTCTACACGAATTTTGACGCGACTTATGCCCAGGCGCCGCAGATTATCCACAGAGTTATCCACATAAGACGCGGTTTTCCCCGTTGTCCGCCAGTTATCCCCTGTGCGAATTTGTTCCGGAAAGAAGTTCTTGAAACGATCAGAATAAATGTTCTATTCTGTGCACAGTACGTGATAGCTGCATCAGATGACCGGCCTGCGCCAAGCCGGAAGTGATGGGAGCAATGTCAGAAGAAGCGGTTCCGATGTGGGAGCGTCTGCCGAATGAGCCGGGCAATTGGTATGCGCGTTTCGAGATCTACCGGCTGCTAGGGCCGAAGCGCACACTCAACCAGGCGTATCGCATGGCAGCCCGGCTGGAGGGGCTGCGCGGCAAGCGGGCCGGTCAAGGTTGGAGTGAAGCTGCGCGGCGTTGGGACTGGACGGCGCGCGCCGAGGCTTGGGACCAGGCGCAGCGTGAAAGGCTGCGCGCCGGCGAGGAGGACCGGCGTTTCGACGCGCGTGAGCGTCGCCTGCAGATGATCGATCAATTGCTGGAGACGGTTTTCGACGTACTGCTGCGCGCTGAGATGGACATGTTGGATTCAGAGGAGGCGCGCACGCGTCTGCCTACGCTGCGCCTGCTCTTCAAGGACCTGATCGGCGCGCAGCGCGCGGAGTTAGGGCTGCCCGCCGCGGGGCAGGAAGCGGGCGCGGAGACGGTGCGCTTCACGGCGGACGATCTGATGGCCGCCCAGCGCGAGTTGGAGCGTTGGAATGAGTGACTATCGCATAGTGAAAAGGCGGCGAGAGGCACAGGCGGCAACGTCGGAGCAACCTGAACGCCCGATCCCCCGATCGCAAGTCTCCGTTGAATGGCTGAAGTGCGCCGCCAGTCCCGCCTACTTCACGAGCCGCTACGTACGCATCTACCGAGCATCGAATTCCGGCGCCGACGATTTGCCGGCGTGGGCCCCCTTCGACCTGTGGCCCGCCCAGGTTCGCACTCTTCGGCGGATGGCGCGCGCCTCGCGCTTGGTCGTCCTCAAGGCGCGGCAGCTAGGTCTGTCGTGGCTGGCCCTGGCTTATGCGTTGTGGCTGATGACTTTTCGTTCGCCGGCGATCGTGCTGCTCTTCAGCCTGAAGGAGGCGGAGGCGGTCGAGTTGCTAGGCCGGTTGAAGGGCATGTATGTGCGGCTGCCGTATTGGCTGCGGGCGCGTGTAACGGTGCAGGATAGCGGTACGCGATTCGAGCTGTCGACCGGTTCGCGGGCGTTGGCCTTCAGTACGAAGGGCGGACGCAGCTACACCGGTTCGCTGGCGATCGTGGACGAGGCCGATTTCATCCCCGATTTGGGGCAGTTCCTCAACGCCGTGAAGCCCACCGTCGACGGGGGCGGGCAGCTTTTCCTGATCAGCACCAGCGACAAGCGACGGCCCGTGTCGCCGTTCAAGAACCTTTTCCGCGCGGCGAACAATGCATCGACCGCAGAGGGGGCCGGCGCGTATGAGGCGATCTTCCTGCCCTGGCAGGCGCGTCCGGACCGGGACGCGGTCTGGCATGCGCGCACCAAGGCGGAGATGTTCGCCCAGCGCGGCACAGACGACGACTTCTATGCCGAATATCCGGCAACGCCCGAAGAAGCGCTGGCGCCTCTGCAATTCGACCGGCGCATTCCGTATAAGTGGATTGAACCCGTCTTCATGCCATGCGCTTCCGCGCCGCAAGCGGCCACGGCTCGAGCTGCGCTCGGCCGTCATCCGTCGGGCATCGAGATGCACGGCGCGCCACGCCCCGCGCCTTCGCTGCCGGGGCTCGCCGTGTACGTAACGCCCCAGCCCGGCCGCGCCTACGTCCTCGGCGCGGATCCGGCGGAAGGGAACCCGAACTCGGACGAGTCGGCGGCGACAGCGCTCGACGCGACGACGGGCGAAGAGGTCGCAGCGTTGGCAGGAAGGATCGAGCCGACGGTTTTCGCGGGCTACCTGGCGCAACTGGCGCGCTGGTATAACGACGCCGCCATCCTGCCCGAGCGCAACAACCACGGCCATACCGTGCTGGCGGCGCTTGCCGCGACAGGCGGGTCGCGCGTGTTGTGCGGGCACGACGGCAAGCCCGGCTGGCTGTCGAACGCCAAGGGCAAGACGTTGCTCTACAACGCCCTGGCGGATGCGGTACGCGACGGCGCATGCGTCATCCACACGGCTGAGACGGCGGGCCAAATCGCCAGCATCGAGGCGTCGACGTTACGCGCGCCGCAGGGGTTGCATGACGACCGGGCCGACAGCTTCGCGCTGGCGATTGTGGCTGCGAACCAGGACAACCGGGTTGCATCGGCGCACATTGTGCCCGCAGCCGATCCGTTGGCCGGGATCGATTCGGCCTCTTTTTGATTTGAACGGCACTGCCGCTAGTCATGACGGCGCAATCCCAGAGGAAGGTACGGGCAATCGTGAGGAAGGCTATGGATAACCACAATCTGATCCGGCGGGCGTTCGCCTGGCTGGATGCGCGGTCGCTGCGCAGCAGCGGGCTGGCTGCGGTGAGCGCCGTACCGGTTGGGGCGGCAGGCGACGGTCTCGTGGCGCGGCCAGCCGGCACGCCGATCGACAAGAGTTGGGGCGAGTTATTCCAGGAGTTGACCGATGCGCGCACGGCCTGGCAGCAGAATCCATTGGCGAGGCGCATGATCGGCCTGACCACCTCGTACACGGTGGGGCATGGCATCACCCTGCGGTCCCCCTGCAGACCCCTGCAGCGGTTCATCGACGAATTCTGGCAGCATAACCACATGGAACAGCGCATCGGCGAGTGGAGCGACGAACTCGCCCGCTCCGGTGAGTTATTCGCGGTGTTGTTTACCAACCCGATCTCCGGCATGAGCACGGTGCGTACGGTGCCGGCCTGTCGCATCGAGTCCGTCGAGGTCGATCCGGAGGATTACGAGACAGAACTGCGCTACCGCGAGACCGCGCCTGTTGGGGTGGCGGAAAAGTGGTGGCTTGCACCGCATCATCCGGATGCAGGGGCGACCGCGGGCGTGGACCTGCATCCGGTGATGCTGCACTTCGCCGTGAACCGGCCGATCGGCGCGGTGCGCGGGGAATCTGACCTGGCGCCGATCTTACCCTGGCTGCGCCGCTATAACCGCTGGCTGGAGGACCGCGTGCGCCTGAACGCCGCCGTGCGCTCCTTTCTGTGGATCGTGCATGCGCCGCAGCGGCTGCGCACCGAACTGCAGGAGCGTTACCGCACGCCGCCGGACCCCGGCAGCGTGATCATCGCCGAACAGGATGCGGAGACGTGGCAGGCGGTGACGCCCACGCTGCACGCATCCGACGCCGAGCAGGACGGACGCGCCATTCGCTGGATGATCGTAGCGGGCGGGCCGGGAACAGCGTTGCTGGACATCGGCGAAGGCGAGGACAGCAACCTGGCGACGGGCAAGGTGATGGCGGAGCAGCGTCGTCGCTTTTTGCGACGACGACAGGCGTACCTGGTTCACATGCTGACGCAGATCACGCTGGAGGCATGGGAGCGCAGCCGGAGCGTACGGCAGGGGCGTCCTTACCGGGCGGTCAGTTCTGCTGAAGCATCGCTGCGAAGCGCCGCGGCGGACATCCAGGCAATCACGCCCGATATCAGCCCGGAGGACAACCGGGACTTGGCGACCGCTGCGCAACAACTCAGCGCGGGGTTGGCGCAGTTGGCGCAACTCACGGGCAACGGCCCGGCGCTGCGCAGAGCCGCGCTGCGCATGTTCGCTAAATTCGCCGGCGAGACGCTGTCCGAGCAGGAGATAGAACAGATATTGCAGGAGGGTGAGACGGCGCAATGAACATGGCCGCGGGATTGCCATGAGGGCTTAACAATGCAGATCAGATCGGGCGCTTCAGGAGAAAGGGTACGCAAATGGGTGAAATCGAGTCTTCGACAACGCGGCAAGCGCTGATGCGGTTGGCGACGTCCGCGGCGGGGAGCGGCGTATTAGCCGTCTGGCCGGCGGAGCGGCGGCGCACACTGGTGCGCAAACTGGAGGCCGGAGAACTGGCGGAACTGACATTCGACGCCGTGGTCTTCCGCCAGGGCAAGAACGCCAATCACGTGCGCTTTCGCGAGCAAGACATGGGGGCGTTCGCGGCAAGCTTCGTGGGCGCGCCCTTCCTGCGCAACCACGACACGGAGGATATCGGCAGTCGTGACGGCACAGTGATCGCATCCTCTGTGCAGGGGGGCGGCGAGGGGGCTGCTATTCGACAGACGATTCGGCTCACTACGCCGCGCGGCATACGCGACTTCCTGACAGGCATCATCGATCGCTTCAGCATCGGCTGGTACTGGGAGGCAATCGAGTGTTCGGTGTGCGGCGAGGACTGGCTGGCATGCCCGCATCAAGCCGGCCGCACCTATCGGATAGGAGGACGCCAGGCAACGTGTGAACTGATCTTCATTCGCCCGCGCGGCAAAGAGACATCGGCCGTCAATGCGCCGGCCGTGCCGGACACCTATGTACTACGCGAACTCGCAAAGTTAAAGGAGAACCGCCCCATGAATAACCGATACAGTGAGCCGATTTCTGATGCGATTTGGCTGCCGGACGGCACGATGAAGCCCGTAACCCCGGTCGCGCAGGGGGGAGGCGGCGCAACCGGGACGCACGTAGGGGAGCCGGCTAATGGAGACCGTACATCGGAGGCGCTCCACGACGCCAGGCGGGTGGAGGAGATGATCGCTGCATCCGGCCTGCCGGCGGCGGCGCAGACTGCGATGCGGCTGGCGTGCGCGGGCAAGTCGCCGGCGGAGGCTACGGTCTTGATCCTGGCTCAACGGCAGGCCCAGGCTGCTGCGCTGGAACGTTCGCTCGTGCGGGGCATCCGGCCCATCACGGCAGGGGATATGCAGACCCCGCAGGACCGGCTGCAACACGCCGTCGACTGGCTCTTCGGCGTGCGCAACGTCGATCCG
Source organism: uncultured Caldilineaceae bacterium (assembly GCA_964467575.1). Taxonomy (GTDB): domain Bacteria; phylum Chloroflexota; class Anaerolineae; order Caldilineales; family Caldilineaceae; genus JASGTU01. The sequence continues at coordinate 62,082 of CAYXRG010000018.1, forward strand.
CCTCCGCCCTCACTGCGCAGCATCCGCGACATCTACCAGGCGATCACCGGCGACCACAACTGGTATGGCGTGTTCAACCCTGAATGGAGCCAACTGGCTGCGGCAACGTCGACCACGCTGGCGGGGATGGTGGTGGACGCGCTCAACCGGGTGGTGCGTATGCACTACGACAATATGACGACCTACCGCTGGTATGAGCCGCTGGTGGCGGTAACGCCGCATGCAGGCACGACGCACGATTTGAACTTGGTCATGGTGGAGGGAGTAGCGAATCTGCCCGTGGTGGCGGAGGGTGCGGCCTACACGGAAGCCACGGTGGGCGACTCGAAAGAGAGTATGAGCTTCACCAAATACGGGCATTACGTGGGCATCACGCTGGAAACGATCCGCAAGAGCGACATCCAACGCATCCAGGCTATCCCCCGCGAACTGGTGAAGGCTGCACTGCGCACCCGCTCCGCCGCCATCAGCGGACTCTTCACGGCTAACGCCGGCACGGGGCCGGTGCTGGCGGATGACAGCAAGGCGCTGTTCCACTCGGACCACGGCAACCTGAGCACAACGGCATTAGGCGATACGGCCTGGGCTGCGGCGCGCACCAAGATCTGGGAGCAGACTATCCCGGGTACGGGCAAGCCGTTGGCGTTGTGGCCGACCTTCTGCCTCGTGCCCATCGAGCTATACGACAGCGCTCTCGTCCTCTTCGGTTACGGCGCCGGCGATGCGGGCAAGCCCAACACGGCAGGGACGGCGCAGGAGATCAACCCCTATGCCCTGAGCCGCCCGGGTGACCCGCGGCCGATTCCGGTGGCTGTGCCGGAGTGGACGGACGCCGACGACTGGGCGTATCTGGTCGACCCGCGGCTGCACCCGGTGATTCACATGGCGTACGCCTCGAACCCGGCGGGCGCGAGCCATCCTCTGCCGGAGATCTTCGAGGTGGCGAGCGAAACGGCCGGCCTGATGTTCACCAACGATACGTTGCCGGTGAAGGTGCGCGACTGGTGGACCTACGGCGTGAGCACGTATGTGGGCATCGGCAAGGCCAATGTAGCGTGAGGGGTCATGAGTCACACGTTACGAGTCATGCGTTATCAATGACTTGTGACTCCTGACTCGTAACTCATGACGGATGACGAACCGAGAAACAGCCTATCTAAACTAAACGTAAGGAGTTTTCCATGCAAGGCGCACGCTTTACGGTGGCGGTTCATCTGGGCGGTACGTTGGCGGCGAATCAGCAGGGCGTCATCCAACTGCCGTGCGCAGCCACGCTGATCGAGGTGTCGGCTTGCGGCAGCAACAGCAACAGCGCTACGTTGCAACTGGGTACGACGACCGACGCCGACGGCATCATGGCCGCGGCCGCAACCGGCGACAGCAGCGTGCCCGCGGTTTTCGCCGCCGAGGACTTCGACGGCGACCTGGCGGATGGCGATAACCCGCTACACCTGGCGGACGATACGGTTATCGCCTGGCTGTTGGACTACGACGGCTCATCGGGCACTGCCGCCCAGAATGTAGATATTCTGTTCACATTTCTCGAAGGATAGGGGTTCCGTTTGGGATAGAGCGGCCTGAACATCTGCGCCAGGGAGGCGGGCTCGCGTTCACCCTCTGGCGCAGACCCTAGGACGACGTTGATGCAATTGGCGCGGCGGCGAAACAGATGGACAAGGCACGATGACGACGGATGAGCTATATCGCAAAATGCACGATCCGCTGGCAGCCTATTTCGCCAACGTCTGCCGGTCACAAGAAGCTGATGATCTGGTACAGGAACTCTTCGTTAGCTACTTGCAGGCCCTGTGCGAGGGGGCGTCGATTCAGACGCCGGAACACTGGCTGTGGCGCGCGGCGCGCAACTTGGCAATTGACTGTTATCGCCTCGCCACGCGCCGGCCGATCCTTATCAGCCTGGAACTTGCCGGGCAGGGGATCGCAGACCCTCTGCAGCAGGATCCCCTCGAACTGGTCTGCCGGGGAGATACATACGACGCTTTGACGGCGCTGGTGCATGGCCTGCCGGCGAACCAGAGACAGGCTCTGGCGGTACGATATGCCGATATGTGTCCCTTACGTCACAGGGAAGTCGCGCGTTGCCTGGGCATTAGTCTATCCGCTGCGCGGGCGAGGCATACGCGCGCGGTGGCGAATCTGCGTGTATTGACTGGGCGCAGGCGCCGTCCGGCGATCAGCGCGCTTCAACAGAAAGGAGACAAGAGATGACGGCCGATCTCGCAGCCTATCGCACGGCGGTCGACGCGCTGTTGGCAACCGCCGCTGATGCATCGACGTGGACGGAAGCAATTAAGGACCAGGCGTTGTGCCAGGCGCTGGCGGAGTATGACGAATACTTCGTGTATGAATCGAGCGTCACCGTAACGAGCGGCGGCGCGTACCAAGACCTGTCTAGCGTGGACGCCCTCAAGGACGTTCTTGCCGTGGCTTACCCCTGGAGCGACGAGGCGGACTTTGGCACTCTCCAACAGCGCTGGCGCTATGCCGCCGACCAAACGATCTATGTGGAGACGGCTACGCCCCAGGCGGGGCAGGCGATGCGCGTACGCTATACCAAACGGCATGAAATCGAAGACTTGGACGCGGCTACTGCGACGAGCGTACCGGACGGCCATCAACTGCTGCTGGCGACGTTGGCGGCTGCCTTCGCGTGTACGCTGCGCTGCCGCCAACTGAGCGAGAACCCGGCGATCCCGGAGCACGCCCTCGCCGCGTTAGCCGGTGCAGCGACCCATTATCGCACCCATGCTGCGGACCTCCTGCGCACGGCTCGTGCAGCCGACAACCCCGCCTGGTCACGTATGGGGTTGTAATCCGTCATAAGTCACGAGTTATCCGTCACGAGTCATTCGCCTCTCCCACGAACCATTACGGAGCATCTATGCGCACCATTTCCGCTAGCCTC
>CAYXRG010000018.1:65107-66802 GCA_964467575.1 uncultured Caldilineaceae bacterium
CGCCTCTCCCACGAACCATTACGGAGCATCTATGCGCACCATTTCCGCTAGCCTCGCCGCTGCCCAAGCCGTCCGCAGCCCAAAGTGGAGCGTGACCTGTACCGTCGCCGCACGGGGCACGAACCCGGATATGCCCGCGCTGAAGTGGAGCAAGCTGACCTATGCAAGCGGCGCCAAGCCCGCCTACCCCTCGGCGGGCTTCGACACGCTCGACGGCGCCATCCACCGCTTCAAAGTAACCGCAACGGGCATCTGGCAGCAGACAATAACCGATCCTGCACAGGCGGATCAGTGGCGCACTAACCTCTGGACCAACATACATGGCGCCATCGCGACCGCTCTGTGCGCCTATCGACACGGCTCGACCAACGCCCGCCTCTACTATATCGTCGCGGGCTCCGTCTACTTCTTGCGCACCAACGACGATGGCGGCACATGGCTCGGACCGCTCTCCGCCTATGCAGGCGGAGACGCTGCCGCCGATGTATGCATCAACAGCGCGCCGGCCGGTCATGCCATTGCCGGCGCCATCGTCGGCTTCTCGACGTATAACAGCAGCACAGGCGTGTATGCGGCCTATTTCAATGCGGGAAGCAACGTCAAGTATGCGGACTACTGGCGGGCAGCGGGCATTTTTTGCCGTCCCGACGATACGAGCTTCGTGTACTGCCTGGTCTTTCGGCAGACCGACCGCGGCTCGGCCCGGCTGCGCGTGGTCAGATTCGACGGCAACGCGTTCTCCGATGCGCACGACATTGACCAGACGCAGGCCGGTCTGTTCGGCATTAACCTGGCCTGCTACAAGTTCTGCGGCATTCCCGATTCCAACCTGCTGATCGGCAGCGTGGTGGAGAACGCCTACGCGGGCAAGAACTACGAGGGGGTTGCGTCGGGATTCTGGCACGATGAGATGTTGGCCGACGAGCCGATCCTCTTTCCGGAGATTGAAGCGTGGAGCGGCAAGAACTACAGCTATATCGTGCGGAGCGGCGGCGACTACTACTACTTCGGAGAGGACCACGTCTGGCGCGGGGAGGCGCAGGACGCGCCCGCAGAGACGCTGATCCCTATTCGCTATGTCTATGACGATGGCCGGATCGAACTGGAGTTTGAACAGGGTGTGCAGGCCCCCTGCGTAGGGCAGGTTCTTACGGTGCGGCGCAGGGCCTCCTGGGGCGGGGTAAGCGGGTCGGCTGACCTGGCCTGTTACGTGGTGCGGGCGGCCCGCTCGCGGCGGCGCACGACGGTCTTGGCCGTAGATCCGGTCGGGTATTTGGGGATTGCCCGCTGCCGCCGGCCCGCGGTGCTGAACGACGGCTCGGCGCCAGGCGTGGCGACGGTGATGCGGCGACTGGGCGCCCGCTTCGGCTTAGGCATTGCCTGCGACGATGCCGGATTGGAAACTGCCGCGGCCATGCCCATGACCCTGGCCCCGTCCGAGTCTCTGCTCGGCGCGGCCTACCGCGTTGCCAGCCAGAGCAATGTGTGGCTCGTCCCTGCCGGCGACGGCGCGTTTCAGGCGGAGATGATCAACCCGCCGAACTCGGACAGCAGGGAGCATGACGACACATCGCACAAGTATCCGGACGGTGAATGGGAATTGATCGATGCACAGGAAGTGAGCGATTATCGGCGTCTGGCCTTCGCCTATGTGTTGGGGACGGCTAGCACGGACCCGGAGGATGGCGGCTACGT
>CAYXRG010000019.1:0-66091 GCA_964467575.1 uncultured Caldilineaceae bacterium
CATGAGGTGACACGTTTGACATGGCTTGCCGCCTATGCGATCATCACGGCCAGATTAGGCCGCTGCTGTTGTCTTTCGCTGATATCCGAACGAAGTACGTGAAGCCGCCATGCGCACCAAGCTCGCCTCGTCCGCCCCATACACACTTCGCACGCCATCCCGCATGGTGGCCTGCGTCCTTTCGACTCTTTTGCTGCTCTGCTTCGCTGTGTCGGGGTGCAGCGCGAGTCGCGCCGCGAGTTCGGCATCCGCTTCGCAAATCGGCGGCATGACAATCGAGGAGGCGCCGCAAGGCATCGGACGCGGCTTCCCTGTCGCCTCGATCCCCCAAGGAACACAACGCCCCAATTCGCTCAAGGTTGGAACAGCAGCGCCGCAGTTCGCTCTGACCTTCGACGACGAACAGTCGCTCACTCTGGCCGATCTACGCGGTCGCCCCGTGATGATCAATTTTTGGGCCACCTGGTGCCCCCCATGCCGCAGCGAAATGCCCGAGATAGTGCATCACGCGAAAACCGACGACGACCTCATCGTACTCGCCGTCAACGTGCGCGAAGGGCTGGAACAGGTCCGCGCTTTTGCCGACGAGTACGACATGATCATGCCGGTCGTACTCGACCGGAACGGCGATCTACAGAGCCTGTATCTGCTTCGCGGCATGCCCACCAGCATCTTCATCGACCGTGAAGGCGTTATCGTCTCTACTTGGGAGGGTATGCTCTCTGTCACCCAACTTGAATCTATGTTAGACGGCATCCGCTAACACGCGCCATGTCTATCTCCGATACGGTTGACGAAAAGTACCGAATACACGCCGCCGACCTTGACGGCCGCCCGCATAGGCTCGTAATATCGAACATCTCCTATCAGGGCGTTGAGGAGATGCTTCCCGTGTTGCACTTCGAAGGCCTAAATAAACGCTTGGTGCTCAACCAGCCGCAAAGCTTCGATATGATCCGCATCACGCACACCCCGCTGCCTGCTGACTGGATAGGCGAAACGATCATCCTCAAGCCTGCCCGCGTCGGCGGCGACGCGACAATCGAGATACTTAGTCCGCTGCAAAATCCGTCGCTCTTCTCCTTGGCGCGCTGGAGAACCCGGATCGGTCGGACGGACAACTTCCACGTCTCCGGCGCGAGGAAAGTCGGAGCAGCCATTCTTATCGTGGCAGTGTGCGCTGTCGCCCTCTGGCTCTCCATTCTGTATAAAGACGCTCTCCCGCTGCTGCTACAGGAGTGGCTCCCGTGGTAGGGCGCTGCTGTCGATGACGGTCGGTCTGTCGCCCCACGCCGTGCAGCGAGCAACCGTCCCGCCGGATCGCCCCGACCCATCCCAGCGTCGTCGCCAATGGGATGAACGCTATCTTTCCAATTTCCGTCCGTGGGATAGCGGAATCACGCCGCCCGAGGTAGTCGCCTTTTGGCGGAGCGGTCTTCTCCCGTACACGGGGCTTGCCGTCGATTTGGGTTGCGGCTCCGGCGCACACTCGGCATACCTCGCCGGGTTGGGTCTACGCGTGATCGGCGTCGATCTTTCGGGCATCGCGCTGCGACGCGCGTGGGAACGCGACGCCGGCTATCTCGCCGGGAAAATGCGTGGCGCTTCTTTCGTACAGGCCGACGTAGCGCTGCTTCCCCTACACGATGCAGCGGCGCACTATATCCTGGACATCGGGTGTCTGCACAGCATACCTCGCCGACAGCGTTCGCTATATGCCCAGGGCGTTGTTGACAATTTGCGTCCGGGCGGCTTCTATCATCTCTTCGCCTTCGATCGCGTGTTCGACAGCAGTTCAGACCCGGAGCACAGCGACCGCGGCGTAGACAAGGACGAGGTGCGTCTTCTCTTCGCACCCTTCCTATCCCTGCTCACCGTCCAGCGCGGCCGCCCGGATCAGCAGCCTTGTCGCTGGTACCTCTTGTACAAACGCCACGCGTGATTTGCTTTCGTCAACGCCATTGCCAGGAACACCTACCTTCATGAGTGACAAAGCGCAACCGGCCCAGGCCGAATCATCGAAAATTCTGGTCGTGGACGATGACCCGCAGATCGTCCGCCTGATCCGCAGCTATCTGGAACAAGCCGGCTACATCGTTGAGTCCGCATCTGACGGTGAGACCGCCCTCCATGCCATGCGCACCTTGCGTCCTGACCTCGTGGTGCTTGACCTCGGCTTGCCCGGTAGAGACGGTTTGGAGGTCACGCGCATGATTCGCAGCGATGCGCATCTTTCCCACACGCCCATCATGATGTTGACTGCGCGCATCGACGATGTAGACCGCATTCTCGGTCTAGAGATGGGCGCAGATGACTACGTGATCAAACCCTTCAACCCACGCGAGGTGCTTGCTAGGGTCAAGGCCATCATGCGCCGCACCCGTCCGCCTGTCGAACAACAGGCCAATGACCTGTTGTCCGTAGACGACCTCGTTCTCGACCGCTCCGCCCATGTCGTCATGCGTCAGGGGCAGAGCATCGATCTCACGCCGAGCGAGTTCGACATACTCCATCTGCTCATGCGTCATCCCGGCCGCGCTTTCACCCGCACAGAGATCATCGAAATCGGCCTGGGCTACGAATACGCCGGGCTGGAACGCACGGTGGACAGCCATATTAAGAACCTGCGTCGCAAGCTGGAAGATGACCCGCGACAGCCGGCCTATATCGAAACAGTCTTCGGTATCGGCTATCGCCTGAACCCACGAGGCGGCGCGTGAATCTTACGCTCAAGATCGCCTTCACCCTTACTGTGGTCGTCACCGTGGCGCTGGCGACCACAGCCGTGCTCATCGAACGCTGGGCGGGCGACGCCTATCGCGGTTATGTCGCGAACGTGCGCCAGGGCCAGATGGAGCAGCTCGCCGTTCAGGCAGCGCTGCTCTACGAGCAGACGCGCGACTGGTCCACGGTGCAGAGTTGGCTCAACCGTGCGTCCATCGGCATGGGAAACCAAAACACGCCGCAAGGTCGCGGCCGCATGCACGGCAGCACCGGGGGCGGCCTTGGGCGCGATGCCGCTTACGTGCTGTTCGATCCGGCAAACGGCGCTTCGCTAGCCGGCGCTCCGTCCGCAGAGCCAAGCGCATGGGTTACAAGCGCGCCGGTCATTTTGGATGGCGTCGAGATTGCGCGGCTTGCGTTAGTGGGTGACAGCAGTAGCCTTGGCCCGAACGAGCAGGCTCTGCTAACGCAGGTCCGCCGCTCGATTGCTCTGTCGGCCTTGGTCTCCGCAGCCTTCGCCCTCGTGCTGGGTGCAGCCCTCCTGGTGAACATCCTCCGCCCGCTCAAGAAGATCGAAGCCGGCGTAGCCGCAGTGGCGCGCGGGGATCTGTCCGCACGAGTCGACGGCGATGCACGTCGCGACGAGTTGGGCAGGTTGGCTGCCAACTTCAACGCCATGGCGTCCAGCCTCCAGGAGCAAGAACTACTCCGGCGCCGTCTTGTCTCCGACCTCGCCCACGAGTTGCGAACGCCGCTCAGCGTCATACAGGGCAACCTCCAAGCCTTGCTGGATGGCGTCTACCCGCTCAGCCTGGACGAATTGCAAACGGTATACGACGAGACGGACCTGCTCGTGCGCCTCGTCCATGACCTGCACGAATTAGCCCAAGCCGAGGCGGGCAGGCTGCCGCTCTCACTGCAACACATCCATGTCTCCGGCGCTCTCCAGCACATGGCTAACCTGTTCCGTCCCGTTGCCGGGCAACGCGCCATATCCATCGCCGTCCGTCCGATATCAGACGGCCTGGCCGTGAACGCCGATCCGGATCGGCTTCATCAGATGTTGCACAACCTGATCGGCAACGCCATGCGCCACACGCCCGCCGGCGGAAGCGTCACCCTCAGTGCAGAGCGGCTCCCTGCCGGCGCAGTGCGCATCCTTGTCTCAGACAGCGGCCCTGGCATCTTCGCCGAGGACCTGCCACACGTCTTCGAGCGTTTTTACCAATCCGGCGATCGCCACGTCCCTAAGGATAGCTATACGGCCGGCGCCGGCCTCGGCCTTGCCATCGTCAAGGCGCTCGCCGAAGCGCACGGAGGATCAGTCGGTGTTCAAAGCAAACCGGGAGAGGGCGCGACGTTCTGGTTCGACCTGCGCGCTCATGATTAGTGTAGTGCACGAAGTTGGCCGCACTCTATTCCGCTCGCCGGCGTCTTAATGATTGGGATAATACGGCTCACGGCGCTATTTTCACCGGCCGGCGCGCCGTGAACAGCCAAAATCGCCAACTCCTTTCTTGCCGATGCATGAGACGATCTGGATACAAAAGGAAATCGTGCTGCGGCCGCGTAGCCGCGGCATCCATCTGATCACCGGCGAGTTGGCGGCTGGTCTGCCCGAGATTGCGACCATAGAGCGAGGTCTGATACACATCCTGTTGCTGCACACTTCCGCCGCTCTCGCCCTCAACGAATCCGTCGAGCCAGAGGTGCGCGAAGACCTGGAGCGCTTCCTCGACCGATTAGCTCCGGACAGCCGCTCGCTCTATACGCATGCCTACGAAGGTCCCGACGACATGCCCGCCCACATTAAGAGCGTGATCATCGGCGCACAATTGACCTTACCCGTCTCACATGGCGCCTTCAAACTAGGAACCTGGCAAGGCGTCTACCTTTGCGAATTTCGCACGCGCGGCGGCAGCCGGCGCGTGCTTCTCACTTTGAACGGAATAACTCGATCTGAGCGGTTCGGAGATTAATGCGATGCTTGCTCGAATTAGACTGACTACCATCCTTGTCGTCCTCGGCCTGTTCTTTGGTGCAGCCTGTAAGCCGGTTGCGCCTAGCCCCCAACCCGAGCCGCCCGCAGAGCCGTCTGTCTCTACGCCGGACCTCTATGAATCGGGCAACGAATTGGCCGAGGCAGGCAACTTCGAAGCGGCCATCGCCAGTTACTCCCAGGCGATCAGCCTCGACCCGCGCAACGCCGCCGCCTACATTAGCCGCGGCAGCGCCCTCGCCGCCCTCGCCCGATACGACCAGGCCATCGTCGACATGAATGCCGCCATCGAAATTGAACCCGACCTGCCCGCCGCCTATATCGCACGCGGCCAGGTGTACGCCCTCACCGGCGATCATGACCGGGCCTTGGTTGATCTCGCGAAAGCATTGGCGCTGAACCCTAGCCTCGACAGCGCCCACGTCGAACGCGGACGAATTTTCGAAGGGCTAGGCGACACTGAACGCGCCGAGCAAGAATACTCCCAGGCCATTGCACTCAACCCGAACAGCATCAGCGCCCTCACTGCCCGCGCTGCGCTGCGCGCATCTGCAGAAGACTACGCCGCCGCGATTGAGGACTATTCGGCCGTCATCCGTCTCGACCCGGCGAACGCATCTGCCTACAACAGCCGTGGCAACGCTCAACTGGCGCTGGGCGACGCACAGGCTGCGCTTGCAGATTTCACAACCGCGATCGAACTCGATCCCGCGCTCACCGGCGCATACAGCAGTCGCGCGCACATCCTCTCGCAGCAAAACGCCGCCGAGGCTGCACTCTCCGACTACACACGCCTCATCGAGCAGGACCCACAAAACGCTTCAGCCTACTACGCCAGAGGCAATGCCTATCGCGAGGCTGGCGACGCCGATGCGGCGCTGGCCGACTTTAGCCGGGCGATCGAGATCGATCCCAACCTTGCGAGCGCTATCAGCAGCCGCGCCCGTCTTTATGTCAACTCTGGCGACTACGCGTCGGCGGCTGCCGACTACGCCGCCGTAATCGAACTCCAGCCCGACGACGCTACAGCCTATGCTGGTCGTGGCAGCGCCTATGCCGAACTCGGCGAGATGGATACGGCCCTCGCCGACCTCAATAAGGCCATCGATCTTGACCCCGACCTAGCGTCTGCCTATCTCAGCCGCGCGCGTGTAGCCGCGCAACAGGCGGACTTCACCCAGGCTGTCGCCGACTATGTTACAGTCTTAAGCCTAGAGCCGGGCAACGTCGAAGCTCTTCTCGGCCGCGCCGAAGTCCATCTCCTTAATAATGACACGCGCCTCGCCCTTGCCGACTATACCGAGGCGACGAAGCTCGCGCCTGAAGCGACCGCACCGCTCGCCGGGCGCGCTCGCGTCTACCTCGCGTTGGAGGACTTTGCCTCCGCGCTGGCCGATTATACAGCCGCGATCGCCCTCGATGCCGAAGACCCTGCCCTTTACATCGGACGCGGCGCAGTGCTGCGTGCGCTCGGCGACTTGGAGCAAGCCGCTGTCGACTATACGAACGCACTTGACCTCGATTCTCTCAACGTCAGCGCCTTGCTTGGCAGAGCTGCGGTCACCGCCGATTCGGGCGATCCGTCCGCTGCACAGTCCGATTACGCCGCCGCCCTACAGATCGATCCGGCTTTGGCGCAGGCTTATTGGGGGCGTGCGCGCCTCTTCGAACAAGCCGGAGACTACCGCGCCGCGATCGCCGACTACTCCCAGATCATCCGCCGCTCCCCGGACGACAGCGTCGCCTATTTCAGCCGCGGCAACGCCTATCGTGCGCAAGGCCGGCCCGATCTGGCTCTCTCCGACTATGACCGGGCGCTCGAACTCGACGACGCCTATGTCGCCGCCTATGCAGCCCGCGCTCGCGTCCACCAAGATTTAGGCGAGGCTGAAGCTGCCGTCGTTGACTACAGCGCAGCCATCGCTTTGTCTCCCAACCACGCTGCCTACTACGCCGACCGCGGCAACGCCTACATCGTACTGCCGGACTTGGACAAAGCTTTCGCAGATTTCGCAGCGGCAATCCGACTCGACCCGGCTCTATCCGCCGCCTATAGCGGGCGCGCTAGAGTTTACGAACAGCGCGGCGAGATCGCAGAAGCCATTGCCGACTATGCCAGAGCCATCGATCGCGACCCGGACAACGCAGATCTATACGCCGCCCGCGCCAGCCTTCACCTGGCAAACGACGCGTTTGACCTCGCCCTGACGGACCTCGACAGAACCCTGGAGTTTGCTCCAAAGGAGTCCGCCGGCTATCTTGCCCGCGCCCGCGTATACGAGGCATCAGGCAACCTTGAGGCCGCCCGCGAAGACTACAACCGCGCCGTCGAGCTCAATCCGTCTAGCGCCCTTGCCTATGCCGGTTTGGCCGTGGTCGAAGCGTCACTCGGTAATGAACAAGCTGCTCTCGCCAACTATACGCAGGCTCTTGAACTCGATCCGCAATACGTCTCAGCCTACATCAACCGTGGCCGCGTCTACGAGACGATAGAAGACTATACCGGCGCTGTTGCAGATTACTCCGCCGCGCTGGAAATCGGAGGCGCAACAGGCGCAGATATCGCACGTCTATACGAGAGCCGCGCAGGAGCCTTCAAGGCTATGGGCGAGATCGCCAAGGCGCTTGCAGACTACTCCACAGCCGTCGAACTCGATCCGGACCGCGCCGGCCCATTCGCCAACCGCGGCCGCCTGTACGAAGAACTCGGCAATCTCGACATGGCACTACAGGACTACCTCGCTGCCGCGGAATTGGATCAGAAAAATGCGTCCTACCTCCTACAGATCGGCAATATATACCGCGCTCAAGGAGACTATCCGTCCGCCCTTGACGCATTCAACGCTGCTATCACCCTTGATCCCCAGTCGGCGTCGGCATACAGCGGCAGGGGGCGCGTTCACGAAGCCCTAGGCAGCCTTGACAGAGCGGCCTCCGACTATACCAAGGCCATTGATCTGGAGCCGGCGTCCACCGCCTCACTCGTAAACCGCGGCAATGTCTTTCTCGTTCAGAGCAAGTCAATCCAGGCGATCGAGGACTTCACGCGCGCGCTCGAACTTGAGCCGTCCCTGACCAACGCCTATCTCGGTCGCGCCTCAGCTCGCCAGAGCCAGGGCGATCTAGACGCGGCATTGGCCGATCTCGACCAAGCCGCTGAACGAAATCCGGATGCGTCAACAATCTTTAGCCTGCGGGCGCAAGTTCACGAGCAGATGGGCAACCTCGAAGATGCGCTGTCGGACGCCACGCGCGTCATCGAATTGGATGACGCCTCCGCCATCGCTTATGTCAACCGAGGCAATCTCCACACGAGCCTGGGTCAATATGACCTGGCTATCGCCGACTACAATAAGGCCCTTGCTCTGAATCCCAATCTGGACACGGTGTATATGCACCGGGGAACCGCCGCCCAGGCGGCTGGAGATCTTGAACAAGCTTTGGCCGACTTCGACCGGCTGATCGAGCTACAGCCCGAGTTGGCCGCGGCATACAGCGCGCGCGGCCGCGCCCGCGAGCAAGCAGGCGACGTCGAACAAGCGCTAACTGACTACTCCCAGGCCCTAACGCTTGACCCGGCTTTAGCTGGCGCATATCTTAGCCGAGCCAACCTCTACGCCAGCCAAGGCCTAAATGACGAAGCCTTGGCAGATTACGCCAAGGCCATCGAACTGGACGGCAACTCCGCCGGACCATACGTCAATCGCGGCAATATTTACCAGCGAACGGGCGATACCGAGAAAGCCCTTGCCGACTTCTCCAAGGCAATTGCCATTGCGCCTGACCTGCTGCCCGCATATCTCAATCGCGGCAATGCCTACAGCGCTCTACAACAGCACGACAAAGCCGTCGCAGATCACCGCAAAGCCGTCGAACTCGAACCCTCATTGGCGATTGCGCACTTCATGCTCGGCAACTCCCTAGCGGTTGCCGGCGAATACGATGAAGCCGTAGCGTCTTTCACGCGTGCAATCGAGATTGACTCTACTCTAGCCATCGCCTACGTCAACCGCGGCAACGCCTACAACAACCTAGGAGACACCGAGCGCGCCCTAGCCGACCACTCGACCGCTATCGAACTGGCCCCTGACTTCGCCACGGCTTACTTCAGTCGCGGGTTGGTGTACAAAAATCGCGGCGAAAAAGACAAGGCTATCGCCGACTTTGAGCGAGCGCTTGAGCTTTCCGGCGGCGATGGACTCGGCGAGCTTGCGGCGGAGCAACTAGGCGAACTCCAAGGATAGCCCGGCTAACCCTTCGCTGTGTTGCTGGCAAGGTGCGCCAACACGTCCATATCGGCATTGCCGCCGCTGACCACGATCACCACGTTAGCCCACGGTCCGGCGGCCTTGCCGCTCAATACTGCGGCGATCGCGACCGCTCCGCCGCCCTCCACGACATACCGCTCCGCCCGCAGCGCATAAACCATCGCTGCGGCGATCTCGTCTTCGCTGACGACTAGAGCCTCATCGAGCAACTGACGGATCATGCGGAACGTGTAGCGGTTATCCAGCCCAATGCCGCCCATTAGGCTGTCCGCTAGCGTGCGCTCCTCCGGTAATTGTATGGGATGCCCGGCGCGAAGGCTCTCGACCATCACCGCCCCCCGTTCCATCGAGACGCCAATCGTGCGTAGCGACGGGTTCGCCTGTTTCAGCGCCAGCGCGATGCCCGAGGTTAGCCCGCCGCCGGACAACGGGATGATCACAGCATCGAGCTGCGGCAGTTGCTCCAGCAACTCCAGTCCAATCGTGCCCTGCCCAGCAATTACATATGGATCGTCAAAAGGAGAGATCGGGATCAGGCCGTCCTGCGCCGCGAGATCATTGGCGTGCGCCTCCGCCTCATCTTGGCTGGCTCCCGCTACGACTACCTCCGCCCCAAGCCGCTGCATCGCCTCAACCTTGTGCGGCAGCACCAGATTCGGCACGCACACCACGGCGCGAATACCCAAGGCCCTCGCCACATAGGCCGTCGCCTTGCCGTGGTTGCCGGTCGAGACCGTCACCACGCCGTTGCGGCGCTCTTCATCCGTCAGGTTGAGCAGGCGATTCGCCGCCCCCCGCACCTTGAACGAGCCGGTCTGCTGCGTGTTCTCCAACTTCAAGTACACATGCGCGCCAGCGCGCTCCGACAACCCCGGAGACAACACGAGCGGCGTCTTGTGCGCCAATGGGCTGATCGACTTAGCGGCGACAAAGATATCCTGTAGCGTGACCTCATGTAATGCCATCGTTCCTCGCATCTTCGCTGAAGGGCAACTTACGGCTCGTTCCAGGTCGGGACGGCGACGTCTTTTCTGCGTTTGTGTCTATGCCCAATTAAGCGCTTACACTCTACCGTCCCTCTGGCGCTCCATGCAAGCGCGAGTAGGCCGGACTTGCCCGCTTGAGCCATGACCGCTATAATGCACCCTGGTCGCGGAGAGGTCGCATAGTCTGGCCGAGTGCGCGGGCCTGGAAAGCTCGTAACCTGAAAGGGTTCGAGGGTTCAAATCCCTCCCTCTCCGCCACTTTCTCTCGCTCGATTCGTGTGTTTGCATCGCTTCGTCAGATGCTGGGTCCTGTGCGGCAGGGCGCTGTGAACCCCGCCAGGGTCGGAAGACAGCAACGGTAAGCAGAATGCCCTGGGTGACACGGGGCAGCCTGGCACTCTGGCGAAGCGATGCAAGGACACGAATCTTTGTGTCGGGTCTCGCCCGGAAAGGAAACCATTCGCCTCATGCCGGCTGATCTGTTCCTCGTCCGCCATGCCTCGCCGGACTGGAACCGTACCGACCTGCGTTATGACATTCCCCCCGGCCCCCCTCTAACCGATCAGGGACGAAGCGAAGCCCGATCTCTAGGCGAATTCCTTGCCCAACAGAACATCCAGTGTATCTTGGCAAGTCCGATGGATCGCGCCCATGAGACGGCCGCGGTCGCATCCGCTATCGTCCAGACGCCGGTTGTCATCACCGAGGGCATCACCGAGTGGGAACGCGGCGAACCGGAATCCGCCGTCCTCGAACGTATGCTCCGGCACTTGACCGAGGCCGCCGCCCTCGCCGCGTCCGGCAAAGCCGCGGCCCTTGTCACACACGGCGGCCCCATCCGTCTCCTGTTGAGCCATTTTGGCGTCGCGAACGCCGAAATCGACTTCTACCGCCGCCAGTTCGATCGCGACAACCCCCTGCCGCCCGCGGGCGCTTGGCGGCTCACTCGATCTGCGACGAATGGAGGATGGGAGGCAAGCCTTGCCTTCTCCCCCGTCGAGTTTCAGGTTTTCACATCTTCCCCCACTATCGTGTAAAGGTCGGCGCGCATATGTCGGGCACTCAAACAACGTCCTTCTTCGCCAAGCTCGCAGCATCGGTAGAGCAGCGTAATAGTCTGCTCTGCGTCGGTCTCGATCCGGTTCCCGACCAAATGCCGGAGCGCTACCGCAACGGGCAAGGCGCCACGGCTGACGCCTTGCTGGCCTGGAATCGCGCTGTCATCGCCGCCACTGCTCCGTATGCGGCAGCCTACAAGCCCAATATCGCCTTCTACGAAGCCCTCGGCGCAGACGGCTTTACACTCCTGCGCCGCACGCTCGACGCGATACCGCCCGGCTATCCCGTCATCCTCGACGCCAAGCGCGGCGATATCGGCAGCACCGCAGCGGCTTATGCCAAAGCTTGCTTCGAACACTGGCGCGCTGATGCCGTCACCCTCACCCCATATCTGGGCCGTGACAGCATCCAACCGTTTCTCGCTTACACGGATAAAGGGCTGTTCGTTCTCTGTCACACGTCCAACCCGGGGTCCGCTGATTTCCAAGAGATGGAGATCAACGACTGGCGCACGCTCGATCGCGAACCGAATCTTCCGCTCTACATTCACGTAGCCAAGACTGCGACCGCCTGGTCCCCCAATGTCGGCCTCGTCGTCGGCGCGACCTTCCCAGAGTCCATAGCCGCGGTGCGCCGCACCGCACCTGAGCGGTGGTTTTTGGTCCCAGGCGTTGGCGCTCAGGGTGGCGATCTAGAAGCCACGCTCGCCGCCGGACTGCGCGCAGACGGCGCCGGCCTGCTCATTAACGTCTCGCGCGGCATCGCCCTGGCGGATGACCCCGCGGCCGCAGCAAACGCCATCTGCGACCAGATTAATCAGAGCCGCATACGCTCTGCTCCAAATGCACCGCTGCAATTCGCCGCCCCTTCCGACGTCTTCGACACGCTGTTCGCCTCGTTGGTCGATTTGGAAGCAGTAAAATTTGGCGAATTCATCTTAGCGAGCGGCATCCAGTCACCCATCTACATCGACCTGCGCCTCCTCGTGAGCAGGCCTTCGCTGCTCGCACGCACAGCAGATCTCTACACAAATCTGCTCAGGGGCGTCCCCTGCGATCGCATAGCAGGCGTTCCCTATGCGGCGCTGCCCATCGGCACAGCGGTGGCGCTCAACGCCGGGGTACCGCTGATCTACCCGCGCAAAGAGGCCAAAGCCTACGGATTAGGCCGCGACATCGAAGGCGCCTGGTCGCAAGGCGAGCGTGTCGTCATTGTTGAGGACCTAATCACTAGCGGCGGCAGCACCCTGAAGACAGCAGAACGGTTGCGCGCCGCCGGCCTTATCGTCGAACATGCGCTGGTCCTGATCGACCGCGAGCAGGGCGGCCCCGAAAATCTCGCCGCCCACGGCATCACCGTACACAGCGCCTTCAAGCTGTCCGACATGCTCGATTCGCTGGTGCGTCAGGGGCTGATCAGCGCAGAACGCGCCGAATCCGTGCGTCGGTTCATCCGGGAACAACGCTGCGCATGAATCGCCTCCAGGTCGAACTCCTCGGCATGCCACTCAAAACCCCGCTCGTGCTAGCCAGCGGCATCTGGGGCACGACCGCCAGCCTGATGGAGCGCGCCGCTCGCGCCGGCTGCGGCGCAGTCACGGCAAAAAGCTGCGGCCCCGTCCCACGCGCCGGGCACGTCAACCCGTCCTGTCTTGATTGGGGTCACGGTCTCATCAACGCCATCGGGCTCGCCAACCCCGGCGTCGAGGCGGAAGCCGCCATGCTTAGCCAGGCTCGCCAAACGCTGTCGGAACTTGGCGTGCCATTGATCGCCAGTATCTTCGCCGGTTCGCCGGCCGAGTTTGGCGCAGTCGCAGAAAGCGTAGCGTCATCACGCCCCGCCTTCGTCGAGGTCAACGTCTCCTGTCCCAACGTCGCCAGCGAGTTTGGCGAGCCGTTCGCCGCCTCACCGCAAGCCGCCGCCGAGGTGACGGATGCAGTGAAATCCGTACTCGCCCCGAAGGGCATCCCCGTTATCGTCAAGCTTGCACCCAACGTTCCCAGCATCGCGCGCATCGCCTGCGCCGTAGTTGAGGCGGGCGCCGACGCCCTCTGCGCCATCAACACGATGCCGGGCATGGTGATCGACGCCGAAAGCGGACAGCCCATTCTCGCCAATCGCAGCGGCGGTCTCAGCGGGCCCGCCCTCAAGCCCATAGCGCTAAAATGCGTGTACGATCTGTACAAAGCCTGTCCCCAAACGCCCATCATTGGAACCGGCGGCGTCACAACCGGCGTTGATGCGATCGAGATGATCATGGCTGGGGCAACCGCCGTCGGCGTGGGCAGCGCCATCTATTACCGCGGTCACGAAGCCATCACGCAGATCGTTGCAGAGATGGCTGCCTGGGCTAAGGCCCATCGCATCGAAAATGTCAGCACATTGCGCGGCGCCGCCCATCATGAGCCGCACTACGCCGCCTCGCCTACCGGCGCCCCTATCCCCGCCGCGCACTGATTTGGCAAGGCGGCGCTGGCCTCGATATCTGCCTCCGTCTAGATTGGCGTTTCCCTTTACGCTTGCCGGTCTCACACCCGGCCCCACGGTGACATATTATGGAGAAACCATCGGCGGACTTTTCCTCGGAACTGCGCTTGCCCCTCCAATGGGTGGCCGGTACGCTGGCGGTTGGGGGCTGGCTGCTGGCCGTTACAGTCGATCCGAGGCTTGACTCGACCAGCCAGTTCCGTCTCGTCCTGATCGGCACCCTGATTTTTGCTACAGCCGTCATGGCCTGGCGGCTCGACAACCGCAGCGGACGGGCAAGCCGGTGGCTGATGATCGGTCTCGCCATCGTCTCCATTATCCTCGTCAACCGCCAATGGCAGTTCCCTGGCTTCCTCGCCCTGCTGGCCTTTCCCGCCGCTCTCGCAGCGCCGCTCATAAGCTTGCCGGCTATGTGGGCTGTGGCGACAGCCGAAACGTTGCTCTTGACCGCGGGAGTCGTTCTGGGCTTGGCAACACCGGAGGCCGCTTTCACTGCCCTCATCGGCATCTGGTCGATCGCCTGCACCGTGTTCGCCATCATCGGACCGGTTCGCCGCCTAGCCTCCTGGACTTGGGAGTACTTCCAGCGCGTGCAAGAGCAACTCGAACAGGCGCGCGATCAGAAGGTCCAGTTGGAACAAGCCCTAGAAGACCTGGTACAAGCCAACCAACAACTGACCCGACTCAACAACGTAGCCCAGGGACTTCGGCAGGCCGCCGAAGACGCCCGCATCGTTAAGGAGCAGTTCGTCGCCAATGTGAGCCATGAACTACGCACGCCGCTCAACATGATCACAGGTTTCAGCGAGATGATCCTGCAAGCCCCGGAGACGTACGGCAGCCGTATTCCACCCGCCCTCTTGGCTGATCTCACCGTCATCCAACGTAATGCCAGCCACCTCTCCAATCTGATCGACGATGTCCTCGATCTCAGCCAGATCGAAGCGGACCAGATGGCCCTCAGCCGCGAGAACGCATCGTTCGAAGAGATCGCAGAGGAAGCAGTCACTTCTGTCCGTCCTCTATACGAGCTAAAGGGCCTCTATTTAAAGACCGATGTCCCTGGCGACCTTCCCTCGCTGCTTTGCGATCGCACTCGTGTCCAAGAGGTGCTGCTCAACCTGCTCAGCAACGCCGGTCGCTTCACCGAGCACGGCGGCGTTGAGCTGCGCGCGGCGCGAGACGATTCCAGCATCCTCGTGTCAGTCTCCGACACAGGCCCCGGCATCGCGCAGGGCGACATTGACAAGCTCTTCCAACCGTTTCAGCAGCTCGACGGCAGCCTCAGACGACGACATGCGGGCACCGGCCTCGGGCTTAGCATCAGCAAACGCTTCATCGAACTGCACGGCGGCAAGATATGGGTGGAGAGCTCGCTCGGCAGCGGCACGACTTTCTGGTTTCGGCTGCCTCTGCAGACGCCCGTAGACGATATTAACGCCAGCGGTCCTTCGCGCTGGCTCAACGCAGACTGGGAATACGTCCAGCGCACCCGTCCTTTTACGGCCCCCAGACCCCCGGTCTACCCGCGACTCGTCGTTCTCGACGATTCCGGTCGTTCATTACAGAGGATGCTGATGCGCCATCTCGACGGCGTAGAAGTTGTGCCCGTATCCACTCCAGCGGAGGCCCGCAACGAACTGGCCCAGTCTCCTGCCAAAGCTCTGGTTATCAACGGGCCATCCATCGAGGAGACCTTGCACAGTCTCGACGCCGCCGCCATTCTCCCGGAGAATGTACCGGCCATCGTCTGCTCTCTCCCCGATCTGCGCCAGGCGTCCGAGAGGTTAGGCGTCTATGATTTGCTTGTCAAGCCAATCTCAAGAGATATGCTTCGCGAGGCTCTCGAACGTCTTCAACTCGCCCAGGGCACAATTCTCATTGTCGATGATGAGCCGGACGCACTGCACTTATTTGGGCGGATCATCGCATCATTCGACGCCGACTATCGGGTTCTCCTGGCCCGCGATGGCCAAGAGGCAATGGACATTCTCGACGATTGCCGCCCCGACCTTATCCTGCTCGACCTGGTGATGCCCAATATGGACGGGTTCCAGTTCCTAAACAAGCGCCAACTGGATCCTCGGCTTCTAGACATTCCAGTTCTAGTCATCTCGGCGCGAGACCCGTCAGGCGGCCCAATCGTGAGCAAAGGTATCGCCATCACGCGCAAGGGAGGCTTCTCGACGCAGGAGTTGCTGGCGCACATCCGTTCGGTCGTCAAGGGCGGATCGACTCCGCCGTCAACCGGTCAAGCATTTGTAGAAGATCCGCCCGATTGACAGGTTTACGGATGAAACCGGCAGCACCAAGGGCGAGAGCCAATTCTCTTTGCGATAGAATCGTGCAGACAATGACCGGAATGTCCTCCGTCCTTGGGTGTTCACGCAGGCGCCCCAATAGGCTCCAACCGTCTCGATTGGGCATCATCACGTCCAGCAAAATCACCTTAGGTTGCAGCTCCGTTGCCAAGGACAGACCCTGTTCGGCATCCTCCGCTCCGATAAACATATAGCGGCTGTTTGCTAGATACCTTTGCAGCAATTGGAGAGCATCTGCGTTATCGTCCACGACCAAGACTGCGGCTCGCTCAGGGGCGGGCAAGATGATTATGGCCACGAAATCCGCTTCGCCGGCCTCGGCTCCAGCCACGCGCCTATCCACCTGTAAAGCGCCGCCGCACAATGCGATGAGCTGAACTGCCATTGCCAGACTTTGAGAAAGCTCACCTTCTCGCCCTGCACCAACATTGGCGCCGGATGCAGTGATCCGGATGGCGAGCTGGTCTGTCGAGAGCACGACATGAACGTGCAGACGTCCGCTCTGAGCATAACTCAGCGCAGCGCTTACCACGTCGAGCAATGCCTGTCGCACAATTGCTTCACGCAGCGGCACAAGTTCAGCCTCGGCCGGTTCGTATACTGAGACAACATCGAGGGTGTCCATCAACGGTGCGACTGTAGCCAGAACTCCTTGGATCAACTTGTCGACATCTGTGAACTGAACAGGAGCCGAGCTTTGCAGCCACGCCAATTCTTCCTCAAGGGACTGAACGACGTCGTCGTCCGGCGATTCCGGCTCCTCGTCCGTTTCTTCGCCGGGGTCATGAGGCGTCTTGCCCTCGAGCCCATGCGCTGTCCACATATGATCCGCCAGCATCTCACGGGCTAGTTTCTCTTCGCGCTGCAGTTGGCGGACGCTCAAGCCGAGATCAGCAGCAACCTGGCGCTGGCTCAGGCTTTCGGTATACCGGCGACGCAAGATCTGATAAACGCGCCAGGCGCGTGAATCATGCGGCGTCTCACCCGTTGGCCGAAGCATCTCGATATCCTCCAACAAAATGCGTCGCACCATGGATACGGGATCGCTGGCGCCCGCAGGAGCGATCAAAACCGCCAAGGGATTGTCGCGCAGAGCGGGCGGATCATACAACGAGTTGAGCGCCTTTCTAAGCTGGCGCGTGAACCACGGATTTACAGGCATTTCCGCTTTCTAGGGTGTCGTCTCCATGTCGGGTAGATGTCGCAAATGCCCCCATATCGCCGGCGCTATCTGCTAAGATGAATGCCGAACACCCCTTTGTTACGAATCATCTTCGCCGTTTCATGGTATTGTAGCACCCCCCGTAGATTGAGCCGCAACACGGCATGGACCGAAGGAAGGAGGCGCCTGCCCCAAGACATGTTCGTATCCCCAAACAGAGACGATGCCAGTACCCAAAGGTCTGATAATGAAGAGGAGCAAGACCATGCAGTCAACACGCATCAGCAGGCGTCATTTCTTGGCATTGGCAGGCGCAGCAGGCAGCGCCTCCCTCCTGGCGGCCTGTGCACCCGCCCCGTCCGGCGGTGAGGCTGTCCCCGCTGCTGCGGGCGGTGATGCCCCGGCTCAAGCTGCCCGCAAGCTCATCGTCAACGCCTATGTCCCCACCCAGTGGACAGAACGCTCCAGCGAACACCCGACCGTCGTCAACGCCCCGCGCATTCTGGCCGAAAATTGGAAGGATCATGAGCCGAACGTCGAGATCGAGTGGATGGAATATACTGGCTCACCCTCCGGTGAGGCCGGCGACACCTACTACGGATCTTGGCTGACGGCATTGGTCTCAGCCGGCAACGAACCTGACATTATCTGGCCGCTGCACGAGATTCCGATCCAGAAGGGCTACTGCGTCCCCATCGACGAGTTTCTCGCCATGCCCAGCCCGTATGCACCGCAGTACGCGTCGTGGTACGATTCCTTCTATCCGACGGTCATGAACTCCCTGGTCTTCGGCGACGGCCGTATCTACTGCGCACCGGTACAGCAGAAGCTCGGCGGCTTCGAAGTCGGCCTGATGTGCAACATGGACTGGTTCAACAAACTCGGCCTCGAACCGCCAACCAGTTGGACCGAGCAGATGGAAGTCTCCAAGGCGCTCAAGGAAGCCGGAGCCGGATGGTCGCCCTGGCCGCCCGAAGCCAAAGAAGGAAACATTTGGTGCCTCGGCTTACAGCTATTGCCTTCTTTCCTGCAAGACCTCGGCGAGCAGCTGGATACGAACAGCGACGGCTTCGTCAACGGTGAAGAGGCTCTGGCCGCCTTCCGTGCCGAGATCATCGGAGCTCTCACGCCAAAATATAAGGAAGCGTGGCTGGAACAGAAGCGTGCCGGTTCCTATTGGACCGACGGCTGGTCTACAGCCGACCTAGAAGTGATGTGGCGCAACGGCGACATCGGCTACCGCCAGACCGGCGGTTGGGAGTTCACGGCGCAGAAGAGCGACCCGATGATCGCGTTCGAGCGCGTGCTTGTCCCGCCGCCCTTCGTCATCAAGAGCGACCATCCCGAGGCCAACGATCCGCCAGCGTGGACCGCCGGCGACGGCAAGATCCCCGCCGAGATCTTCACGGCCATCAATGGCCCCGACACGGCCATCATGGAAGTGACCAAGAAACGCGAGACGATCGATATCGCCGTCAAATGGCTCCAGTGGATCACCGAGCCGGAGAACTGCGCCTTTATCGTCAATGAGAATGAAGAGCAGCTTCCCTGCGCCATAGACTCCCCCTTGGGGCCGCTGTGGACAGAACTTCTGCAGAACAAGATGCCGCTCTACGACTACCAGATAGCCTGGTGGGGCGAAGGCCTCCAGTTCGACAACACCGAGTTCAACGAGGTGCGCAAAGTCTTCGTGGCCTGGATGACCGGCCAGATGGACGACGACACCTTCTTTGCGCGCCAGCAGGCCGAAATGGCCGCCGGCGCCGACCGCTACGAAGAGGCCATCAAAGCCCTGATGGACAAGAGCTAATCCATCCCGTTTCTCGGCGTGCGCCGGACCAACTCGACTTAGGTCCGGCGCACGCTGCACACCGCCGGCCTGGAGGCGAGATTCGACATGCTTAAAAACTGGCGTTTCGCGACCCTCATCATCCTTGCCATCGTGGTCGCGATCCTGACCGCTGACTGGGCCATTGCCCGCGCGCGCCTGCCGGGCATTATCATCGAAACCGAACTGGAAACCCCAGAAGTGATTGCCGATGGCAAGGACTCCGCCACGTTCATCGTGCGCGTTACCGAAAACGGCCAGCCGCGCACCCACGACCTGCTCCAGCTTTGGCTGGTCAAGGGCAGCGGCCAACTGATCCCGCAGTGGGCTTTTACCGACGAAAACGGCGAAAGCAAAATTACGTTCACGCCCAACCCGTACAATCGTTACGACCCGCAGGACACGGTCGAGATCGCGATCATGGATACCAACATAGGCCGCCTGATTGAAGTCGGAAAGCGTACGCGTATCGCCATCCCGCTCGTCATCCCTGCCAATGAATAACCGGTAAATGAGTAGTCGCATGTATGCAAATCACCTAGTTGGGGGAGGCTGACATGACGTCTCGCGATTTGAGCGCAAGGGGAATTGGCGCAGCGGATGAACTGGCGGCGACCGAATGGAAGCCCGAGAAAGGCGTCCGTGCTACCCTGCGCGCCATGCGCCGCTCGTGGCAGGCCTATGCGCTTCTCTTCCCTATCTTCGCCCTCCTGATCGTCTTCGTATATTACCCGCCCATCCTCGGCCTGGTTCGAGCGTTCTTTGAATGGGCCCCCCTCAGACCAGCCCGTTTCGTCGGTTTCGAGAACTTCATCAACTACTTCACCTTTCCCGAATCGGGACGTGAAGTGGCAAACGTTCTGAAGCTGACCTACATGGGGTTTGTGACGGGCGTCATCGCCCCGTTTATTATGGCGGAACTGATCTTCTCGATCCGCGAAACAGTGAGCAAAGAGGTCTACCGCTTCGCCATCGTTATCCCGATGCTCGTGCCGGGCGTGGTCTATACGTTGCTCTGGCAGCACATATTCGACCCCAACCTGGGCCCAATTAACAGCTTCCTGCGCGGCGTCGGCCTAGACAACTTCGCTCGCAACTGGCTGGGTGACCCGGCCACAGCCCTCTACGCCATCATTGCGGTGGGCTTCCCCTGGGTATCCGGTATCGGCACCCTCGTTTTCCTAGGCGGTCTCGCCCAAATCTCCGAGTCGGTGTTCGACGCCTGCTTGATCGACGGCTGCACCGGCCTGCGCCGAATCTGGCGTGTGGACATTCCGCTTGTGCTTGGCCAGGTCCGTTTCCTCACCATCCTGTCAGTCATCGGGTCGCTGACCACATTCGAAAGAGTGCTGATTCTGACACGCGGCGGTCCTGGCTACGCTACGAGCGTGCCTGGGCTGCGCATGTATGAGCGGGCTTTTGTGACGGGCGAATTCGGTTACGCCTCCGCCATTGGCCTGCTGCTATTCGCCTTCGCGCTTTTCCTGTTGTTCGTCATCAACCGGTTGCTGCGCCCCCATTCAGAAGATACCGGTCACTAGCAGACTGGTTCCGTTAGGAGAAACGATGAGCGCTCTATCGAATCGTAGAAGCGACACTGGCCTTTTCCGAAGAAAGCGGCGCGCGTCGTGGCGCGGACCGCAGATCGGCCCCCACCTGACCATTGTCCTGCTATTGCTGCTCTCGATGTTGCCTGTCTACCTGATGCTGGTGGTGTCGTTCAAAAATCCCCTGCAATACCAGCATGAGCGTTGGTTCGTAAGCTTTCCCCTGCGCCTTGGCAACTACGGCGCCGCCTGGAGCATCGTCGCCGGTTACATCTGGAACACCCTCTGGGTGGCGATTGTCGGCTTTGCCGGCGTGTTGGTTCTTTCTGTCATCGGCGGCTACGTCTTTGCCCGCATGCGTTTCCCCTTCCGCGAGCCGCTCTACTACATGATCCTGGCATTGCTGACTGTGCCCTGGGTGATCTCATTCATTCCGTCCTACATGCTCTACAACAGCTTCGGACTGCTCAATACCCCCTGGTCGCTGATCATCCCCAACATCGCGAACGGTCCCATCTTGGGTATTTTCATGTTGCGCAGTTTCTTCTCCGGCATCCCAGAGGAGATCTATGACTCGGCGCGCATCGACGGAGCCAACCATTGGGGACTGATCTGGCGGATCACTATGCCTTTATCGCTCCCGATCCTAGCCACCCTCGGCGTGCTGAACTTTGTGTCGACTTGGAACTCATTCCTTTGGCCTTTGGTCGCCATCAGCAAAAAGGAATACCAGCAGATCTCTGTTGGCCTCTTCCTTCTATCAAAGGAAATCTCCATCTCAGGAGACTATTCGGTGTGGGGTCCGCTGTTCGCAGGCTACACCATCGCCTCCTTGCCGCTCGTCATCCTGTTCTTCATGTTCGGAAAACTCTATGTTGAAGGCCTCATCGAGTCCGGGCTAAAGGTATAGACCACAGCGCAGACAGCCGAATATATCGAACCCGCGGGCCTGCCGGCTACTTCGAAGCGGACTGGCCAACCATAGAGTCGTACGGGTTGGCCAGCCGCATATCGCTTACCCCGTGCCTCGGCCGTCGGGTCTCATGTTGTAACGCCTAGTCAGTAAGCAAAGGATGCTTCCATGCGTTTCGATATTGACGCAACAAAAACCCTCGGAGAAATCTCTCCGGCCTGGTTCGGACACAATCTGGAACACACGCGCAGTTGCGTGTGGCAAGGATTGAGCGCCGAGCTGATCCGCAACCGCAAATTTGCCGGCATGCCCCAGCAGCACACTGGCGTTTCTCAAGACTGGTATCGTATCGGCCCGCCGCAGGCTTGGCATCTCGTCGAACTGCCTCCGAACAGATGGGATCCCGGCACGACCGGCTTGCCCTACACCAGGCACTTCGACGCGGAAACCAATGCTCGCCAACGCGCCGCCCGGTCGCACGCGTGCGGACGACAGCGCATCGAAACCTTCCACGCGGAGGAACCTGCCGGCATCGGCCAATCGGGCCTGCACCTGAACGGCAACGCTCGCTACGAAGGTCGCGTTGTTCTGATGTCCGACCGGCCGCTTCAGGCCAGAGTCGCAATCCTGGGCGGCCACACACGCAGCGCCTGGCACGAGGAAATCGCGGCGGTCTCTAGCAATACGTGGGACACATTTTCCTTTTCGTTCGTCGCGCCGGAGACCGACGAAAACACGGCCATTGAAGTCACCTTTGACCAGCCCGGCGTGCTCTTCATCGGCGCCGTGTCACTCCTCCCTGCGGATCACTTCCACGGCATGCGCTCCGATGTGGTGGCGCTGCTCAAAGAGATATCGACGCCTCTCCTGCGCTGGCCTGGCGGCAACTTCGCCGATAACTACTTTTGGAAAGACGGCCTCCTGCCTGTCGACCAACGCGCCCCGCTGCGCGGTCACTTCCTCGAAACGCTGCCCCACACGCGCGACTATGACATGCACGAGATCGGCACGGATGAATTCATTGCCCTCTGCCGTGAGATCGGCGCCGAACCGTTCATCACCATCAACCTGGGCCTCGAAGGTCCCGCAGAGGCCGCCGCATGGGTGGAATACTGCAACGGCGCGCCCGACACCGAATGGGGAAGTGTGCGCGCCGAACGCGGCCACCCCGAGCCGTACAATGTCAAGTACTGGTCGCTGGGCAACGAATACGGCTATGGACACATGCTCGGCCCGAACGATCCGCAGGGCTACAAGCAGGTTGTCACGGAGTGCTCACGCCTCATGCGCGCTGTAGACCCCTCACTTGAGTTCACCGTCTGCGGCATCTGGTGGGACGAGGAGTGGCACGACCAAGTGTTGGCCAAGATCGGCCACGCCTTCGAGAACGTCTCATTCCATGACTACACGCGCCTAATGAAAACTTTTGCAGGCGAAGAGGGCCGCGCCGAATTCCGCCGGGTGGCGGCTGAAGCTCCGGCGGCAGTCTTCCGCCAGGTCAAGAACGTGCGCAGTATGGTCGACGCGCATGCGCCCAGTGACAAGCGCATCGGCATCTCTTTCGACGAATGGAACGTCTGGTATGCGTGGTACCGTCCAGTCGGTGTAGCCGAAGGCATCTATACCGCATCCATGCTGCACCACTTCTGCCGCGAAGCGAGCGATCTGGGCATTACCTTCGGCGTCTTCTTCGAGCCGGTCAACGAAGGCGCGATCTGGGTCAAGCCGGACAGCGCCAGCCTCACCGCCATGGGCCAGGCCTTCAGCCTCCTCAAAGCGCACCAGAACAGACGCCTCATCCATGTAGAGAACGACGACCCCGAAGCCGATATCGACGTTGTGGCGACGCTCGACGAAGGCGGCAATGAAGCCCTGATCAGCATCATCAACCGCAGCCCCGACGAGAGTCACGCCGTCGAACTGAGTTTCGCCGGCCGTAACGCCGCACCGCGCTACAGTGGCACGCTACTCTCCGCGACCGATTTTCTGCCGGAGTCCGTTTTTACAGAATCGTCGCTGTCCGTCCGCCTAGGCGACGGCGCGACTGTATCGGTCACTCTGCCTCAGCACAGCATCGCCCTGATCCGGGCTGCCCCCTAGCTCACGGTAGAGATGCAAATTCAAGCCTCAGGACAGAGCTTGCGCAGTTAGGATATCAATGCCGTCCAGGAAGGCGTTTTCTTCCTGGACGGCCGAAACCAATTGCAGCCCGCCTGCCATACATACGCAAGCATTCGATACTAGGGAGATCGCCATGTCGAGTTCATCTCTGCCTTCTGCTGTGAAGGTTCCGCATTTCCTAGGCCAGGGGCGCATCGGCCTCATCGAAAAAGCCGTGCCGGAGCCCGGCCCCGGCCAACTCTTGCTTCAGGTCAAAGCCAACGCACTCTGCGGGTCTGAGCGCGGCCAATTCTACAACGGAACAGAGGTCACGCCTGGCCACGAAGCGGCCGGCATCGTCGTCGCAGCGGGGCCCAATACGCACACACCGGTCGGCACGCCGGGCGTTGTCTTCCTCATGGATTACTGCGGCGAATGCCGTAGCTGCCGGCTTGGTTTAACCAACGTGTGCCTGAACAAACGCGGTGACATGGGCTTCAACCGCGACGGCGGCTATGGCGTCTACGAACTCGTCTCAGAAAGCGTCTTCTTCCCCGTGGATGCGGACATCCCTATGACTGAGGCCACCTTGTTGCTCGACATCATGGGCACCAACAGCCACGCCATTCGTCGCGCCGGTCTGGTCCACCCCGATCCCCAGTCGATGGTCGTCGCCGGGGCTGGCCCTATAGGCCTCGGCATGTTGGCGATGGCGAAAATCCGATTTGGGGCCGATTTTCCCGTCGTCATCTTCGACATCTCACCCTATCGCCTGCAACTGGCGGATACGCTCGGTGGCCTGCCCGTAGATCTCAATCATCACTCCCTGGCGCAAGGCATGAAGGATCACGGCTTACCTGAAGCCGACCTCGCCATGGACACCAGCGGCAAAGGAACGGCTCGCCAGGCCTGCATGGCCGCACTCGCTAAGCGCGGCGTACTAGTCTGCATCGGGCACGGCGAAGGACTCAGCCTCAGCGTCTCCCCGGACCTGATTGCCGGCGAGCGCGCCGTAATGGGCAGCGAATACTTCTGCTACGACGAGCTTACCGAGAACCTCGAACTGCTGCGGAACCATCTCCCTGCCTTACAGCCCATCATCACGCACCGCTTCAGCGTAGAGGATATCCAGGCGGCCTTCGAGTTATTCTTCCAAGGCCAGACCGGAAAGGTGATTATCGAGCAATGAGCGCTTCCGACCGCATCAAAGTCGCCGTGATCGGGGCAGGAGGGTGGGGCCGCCAGCATGCGCGCGTTTTCTCAGAACGTACTGACGTCGATTTCTGCGCCGTCGTCGGCCGCACGCCCGAAAAAACCCAGGCGCGCGCCGCCCAGTTCGGCGTGCGCGCCTATCTGGACATCGAGGAAATGTTGGCCGCTGAACGGCCCGACTTGGTCAGTCTCAGCCTCCCCAACCAGGGGCACTTCCACGCCACGCTTCAGGTCATCAAGGCCGGCGTGCCCCTCCTGGCAGAGAAGCCGCTCACCTTCGAGCTGGACGAGGCCGACATCCTGCTGGAAGAAGCGGCCAAACGCAACCTCTTCTTCGCCATCAACTTCAACCACCGCTATGCCAAGGCCATCCAACTCGCCAAACAGGCAATCGAGTCGGGGCGACTCGGCGATCTGACCTTCGCCTCGTGGCGATTTGGCGGAGAAGGCCGTAGCAACCACCCCTATGCCAACCTGATCGAGACCCAGTGTCACGCCTTCGACCAATTGGAGTTTCTCTGCGGCCCTATCGACTCTGTGATGGCGCAGATGACCGACAAGACCGGAGGCGGCTACCGTACCGTCGTCCTAGCCTTGCACTTCGCCAACAAAGCCGTCGGCAGCCTCGTCGGCACATACGACTCCTCCTACGCCTACTCCGACACCCACCGCCTTGAGATCGACGGCACGCAAGGCCGCGTAGTCGTAGAAGACACCGTGCGCCGCTATTCCTACCAGGCAACCGGCAATGAGACCGCCGAAGTGTGGCAGGCCGGCTACTTCAACGACCGTGACCGGGAGTTCCACCGAACCTTCGACTACCACCTCGACGCCCTGCTCGACGCCTTTCGTCGCGGCGATCCGCCACCCGTCCATGCCCAGGCAGGACGGCGTGCGCTCGAGCTAGCCTTTTCTGCCGTCGAGTCCTTTAGCACAGGCCGGCGAGTCGATGTGAAGCCGGTATGAGCCGGCGCGCCCGGCAACGCCAATCATTCGTCTAGGGCTCTTCACCGCAGAGAACGTACGGCGTGCAGCAAGAAGCCGGTATGCTGTGCTCACCGCATTCTTGGCGGCGTCCTTATACACGTACCCAGCTTCGGCACATCCTCTCTCTGCCGTGAGTTGCGTCTCTCCCTGCCGATTGACTATAATCCGGCTGAGGCGTACACGCGGTTGGCGCCGTCTCGGCATGAGGGCCATGAAGCGATCACATCAACAGCGCACAACCTTCACCAGTAAGAGCAGACAACGCCTCGGCGCGGCTTTCGCAGCCAGTATCCGCTGCGGCAGCCTGATCAAGGCAGACGGCCGGCTGAACACCATCCCGTCGCAACGGCTGAACGGCGGCGCAACGCCATGAGCAGCGCGATCCCTTCGCTCACCACGCGCCATCACGCCCTGCAGCGTGGCGGTGATATGGCGCTTATCGCAGCAGGTTATATCGCTCTCGCCTGGCTTATAGCGTCCCTGCCCTTACCGTTTACCGCTATTCTCCTGGCTGCCGGCAGCGCCGGCATCGCCCTAATTCGCTGGCCGTGGCTGATCTGGCCTGCCATTGCGCTCGCCTTGCCCGTTGCCAGCGGTTTCCGGCTTGGCCCAATCACCGCCACCGAAGTTCTCTTGGCCGCCGGCCTGTTGTTGTGGCTTGCGGAAGGTGCACACAACCGGCGACTATGGATCTACTACAGCCCGTTGCTCGCTCCGTTGCTCGTGCTTATCGGGGTTCTTCTCCTATCCTCCCTGCGGGCGAGAGATTTGGGGGAAGCGGTCGCAGAAGTGGTAAAATGGGTTGAGTTTGCAGCAGTAATTGCCGTCGCGCCGGTAGCCGTGCCGCGGCGGGCCGTCCGCTGGCTCGCTGCTGCGCTTGTTGCCGCCGGCGTCGTCCAGGCGTTACTTGGTCTTTACCAATTTGTCTTTGCCATTGGGCCGGAATGGTTCGTTCTGTTCGACCGTTTCATGCGGGCCAGCGGCGTCTTCCGCCAGCCCAATCCGTTTGCCGGCTATTTAGGATTATCCCTACCGCTTGCCGCCAGTCTCGCCCTTTGGGCATGGGGTTGCGTGATTCGTGGGGATAATGCTGAAAAGGCTTGTATTTTCTGGGCATCCTACTATTCCGGCGCATCCGTCATCATCGTTGCGGCTCTTCTAGCAAGCTGGAGTCGCGGCGGTTGGTTGGGCGCACTCGCTGGGCTGGCGATTGTCTTTGTGCTGCGCAGCAGGGCGTCGTTCGTCTGGTCATCAGCCGCCGCTGTTTTTGCCGCTGCCGCCGGCTTACTGGGCATGTTCAATCCGAGCCTAGTCCCTGCCGGAATTCGAGATCGCTTGTCGAGCCTGCCCGAAAGCTTTCGCATCGAGACGGCGCTGTCACAGACGGTGACCGACGAGAACTTCGCCGTCATTGAGCGTCTTGCCCACTGGGTGGCCGCGCTGCGCATGTGGGAACAAGCGCCCTGGCTAGGCGTCGGCCCCGGCAATTATGCCGTTGCGTATCAGGCTGTGCGCCTGCCGCTTTGGGAAGAAGCGCTCGGGCACGCGCACAATCTCTATCTGAACACTCTGGCCGAGGCAGGCTTGATCGGGCTTACCGCCTTCGTCGTCTTGTGGATAGCCTTTATCGTTTGGGTATGGAACAAGCGCGGTCAGCCCGGCGACTGGCAGACTGCGGCGTCTCTGGGCGTTCTCGGCGCGCTCGCCCATGCCGCCGTCCACAACGTAGTAGATAACATCTTTGTCCAAGGCAATTATCTGCATCTCGCGCTTTCGATCGCTTTGCTCGCAGCGGTATGCAACGAGGCCGGCAGGTCTCGCGCCTCATCGCGACGCTCATGACGGTAAAGGAACTCGTCGCTTGACCATCGCCAATGTGCGGCATCTCGCCCGCTCAAACAAGAAGGAAGTCAAACGGTTCGCGAAGTTCGCGATCGTCGGCGCGGCCGGATCCATCACGGACTTTACCATCCTCAACGTCCTGGTGCAGTTCTTCGGCGCGGCCCTCGTCGTCGCCAATACGTTCAGCTTCACGGCTGCGGTCATCCAGAACTTTTCGCTGAACCGTCTGTGGACGTTTCCGGAAAGCCAGTCACGTCGTGCCGGCGGCCAGTTGCTCCAGTTCGTGGGCGTCTCCGTCATCGGCCTCGGCATCAACCAACTGGTCTTCCTCACGATACACCACCTGCTCGAAGCGCTCTGGATCGCGAACTTCGGAGCAGACCTCGGCTTCCTGATCAGCTATAACTTCGCCAAGCTCTTTGCCATCGGCGTGGTCCTCTTCTGGAACTTCACCGCGAATCGCTTATGGACATATCGCGGTCTGTAACCCGAATCTCGTCGTGAACGCCATTGCGATTGACTACACGCCTGCTGTCCGACAGCAAGCTGGCATTGGGCGCATCGTCCACGGACAAATTCACGCTCTTGTGGCGGCCCGCCCGGAACTCGACTTTCGCCTGCTCGTCGTCGGGCGGCTCACCCCGCAGCAGGCGGCCTCGGCCCCCCTCCCACCGCACAGCACGCCCTTGAGTGAGCGCAATATGGTGCGCCTATGGCACCGTCTCGACGCGCCGTGGCCTACGGTCGAGACGTTCACCGGCGGTCCGCTGGAGATATACCACGCTACCGACTTTGCACTCGCCCCCAGCCGCGCCCGCCGCAAAGTCCTCACCATCCACGACCTTGCCTTCCTATTCTATCCGGACGCCTCGCTGCCGAGTCTGCACCGCTATCTCAATGTGGTCGTGCCGCGCAGCGTGAACCGCGCTGATCATATCATTGCCGATAGCCACAACACCGCCCGCGATCTGCAGGAACACTGGTCGGTGCCCGCAGATCGGATCTCGGTCGTGCAGGGCGCAGTCGATCACGAACGCTTTACGCCGGTGACGGAGAGTGCGCGCCTCCAGGCCCTACGCGACCGCTACGGCATCCGTGACCGGCCTTATATCTTTGCTCTTAGCAGTCTGCAGCCGCGCAAGAATTTCGCCCGGCTGATCGAAGCTTTTGACCTCGCCCGGCGCAGCGCCGCCATCGACCACCTGCTCGTCATCTCTGGCGGCAAGGGCTGGCTATACGACGACATCTTCGCCAAAGTCCGCTCGCTCGATCTCTCGGACCATGTTCTCTTTACCGGCTTCGTGCCGGAGGATGATCTGCCCGCCTTCTTCAGCGCAGCGGACTTCTTCGCCTACCCCTCTCTCTACGAAGGCTTCGGGCTGCCCATTATCGAGTCTCTAGCTTGCGGTACGCCTGTACTCGCTGCCAATAACTCATGCCTGCCCGAAGCCGGCGGTCCGGGCGCGCTCTACGTCCGCGCCGAAGACGTGCAGGACCTCGCGCAGGGCATTGTTCGTCTCTGCCAGGATGCCGGCCTCCGGCAGACACTACAGCAGGCCGGCCATGTTCATGCAGCGCGCTTCACCTGGCAGCGCAGCGCTGAACAGCTATGGCGCGCCTATCAAATCGCGCTCGACGAATAGTCACCCAGGAATTCGCCTGCCATGACCGGCCAACCTCTCGCTCCAAAGACAGTCACCGGCTCCGCGCTCACGCTTACTCAGTTCATGCAGCCGGAGCATTCCAACAGCCTAGGCACGGTGCATGGCGGCGTCGTGCTCAAGCTCTGTGACGAATGCGGCGGCATCGTGGCGCGACGGCACGCCCGGCGACCGACAGTCACTGTAACGGTCGATAGCGTCACCTTTCACAAGCCGGTCTTGGTCGGGCAACTCCTACTCGTTCACGGGGCCATCACCTACGTAGGGAACACCAGCATGGAGGTGGAACTACGCGTCGAGGCCGAGAACCTGATGACCGGCGAGATCGTTCATACCAACAGCGCCTACTTCGTCTACGTTGCGCTCGACGACGACCTGCGCCCTACGCCAGTGCCGCCTCTCGCTCTGCGCACCGAAGAGGAGCGGCGCAAGTTCGCAGCAGGCCGGCAACGACAGCAAGCCCGCCTTGCTCGGCGCACCTAGCGCCGGATATCGTCTCAGGCAAAGGAAACGCCATTGGTCCCGCCCGTCAATGCCGAATCAGCCCACTCGCGCCCGCCCGCCGCATCACACCCCCTGCCGCACTGGCTTTGGCCCGCCGCGTGCTTGCTCGCGCTCGCCGGTTACTTCGCCCCGTGGGTAAACCACCCGGTGGCTGGCCTTGTTATTACAGGCCTGGACCTCGGAGAATATGTCAAGTTCCTGCCCGCTGTGCGCGACGGTTCGGTCGTGATCTGGAGGCAGGGTTTTTACGTGCCGCTCGTTGCCGTAAGCCTTGCCTGTTCAGTCTTGGCTTACCGCCCGGCTTGGCGTTATGTCCTACCGGTCAAGCTAGCGGTGCTCCTGCTTGCCGCCGTCGCCGCACTGAATATGCTGCCGCCTGCCTGGTCGCCGGCTGTCCTGGCAGCGCCGGAATTCAGGCTGCAGATGATCTGGATCGTGCTCTGCCTGACTGCGCTTGCCTTCAGTCCATTCTTGGGGCTACTGCCCGCCACACTCGCATACATGCCGATCCTGCTGCTCAGCCTGATCGGCATAGTGCTGCCGGTGGCGGGCTTTCTTGCCGTCCTTCCCGGAATCGAGTCGCTCTATCGCTCGCCTCTCGCCCCGGCTTGGGGCATGTATTCGATGGTATTGGGCTTGGCCGGCTTGGCGGCAGCGACAATTCTTGGCATCCGCCGAGAGCGCGCCCACGCCCAACGCCTCGACCGCAACAAGGAGCAGACGCCATGCTGATCGGCGCCGCCAACGACCCGAACCAATCGCTTGCGGAGGAAATCCGCCGGATCGCAAGCGAAGGATTCGCCTTCGTAGATCTTCAAATGGCGCCGCCGGGCGCCGCATTGGAGAATACCGACTGGAAAAGCGTGCGCGCCCAGCTCGAACAGGCGCGTCTCATGGCGGTCTGTCGCGCCCCGGATTACTTGCCCATCGACAACCCGTCGCCCATCGTTCGTCAGGCTGCGCTCGACGAGCTTCGGCGCTGTATCGATGCCGCAGGCGCATTAGGCGCGTCCTTGCTCACCACGATCTTTCGCGGCTGGCCGCCCTATTTGGCCGAGGAGAGCGGCTACGACTATCTCCGCCAATATCTGAACATACTCGTCGCGCATGGTCGTCCACAGGGTGTCGCTGTCGCGCTGGAAAACTCCGCAGACAACCGTCGTCAGCTCAAACACTTCCGCGAAATTTACAGACGGCTTCCCGAACTTAAGCTGGCCTACGATATCGGCAACGGCAACATCCAAACAGCCAAGAGCATGACGCGCGACTACCTCTTCGCCTTCGCAGACAAGTTAGCCCACGTCCGCATCAGCGACAATGACGGCGCCCAACCATCCTATCTGCCCTTTGGCGCGCCTGAATCCGGCGGCATTGACATCGCGCGCGAACTGCGCAGCCTGAGCGGCTTCGGCTACGATGGCTCGATTACGTTGGAGATCCGGGGAGATCGGAGATGGCTAATAGCCTGCCGTACGATGCTCGTCGAACTATGGCAGCAAAGCGCCTAGGAATCACCCGCCCTCAGTCGTTTCGCCGTCTGCAGATACTGTCGGACTGACGACATCACTGTCCTGAACCGGCGTCTCGGCTGTGTTCGCCGTGGGAACGATGTCCAGAGCGACCATCGGCGCACCCGTCGGGGGCGGCGGGCACTGCGCGCTGTCCTTACGATAGGAGTCCGCCATAACCGGCGCGTCCCAGATGCCGTCCACGACCTGCTGCACCTTCGCCGGATCAGTGATGATCAACACCGACGCGCCGTTCGCCGTAACATGGCTTTGCAGTTCCCTCAAAGTGATGCCGCTCGCTCGTACGTTGCGTGCGTCCAGCCCAATGCCGAACTGGATCAGTTCGACCATCTGCAACAGGCTAAGGTCAGTGTCAAACGAGTCGCTGAACGCCCGCCATAACTCCGGAAAACGCCGCAACAGATTGGCATTGAGCGCTTGGTCGCGCAACGCCCACAAGAACTGCCGTTGGCGATTCGCCCGGCCAATGTCGCTCTCGCTCAGCCGCAGACGGACGAACCAGTTAGCGGTTTCGCCGTCCATGTGCACGTCACCGGCGGGCAGCGTGAAATACTCCCAGGAGTTGGTGTCCAAGTTGAAGATCGGCTCGTAGAACGGGCAGTCGAGATTGACGGTCACTCCGCCGACTGCATCCACGATCGCCTCAAAGCCGGTCAGTTCAAACCGCACCCAGTGTTTTGTAGCGATGCCAAGCGTATCGCTCAGCACTTCCGACACCAACGCCGGGCCGCCTCCCTTGACGCGTGACACCCGCTCCCCGATATAGTCGACCTGGTTGATCCGTCCATAGCCGTAATTCGGAATCTCGATGTAGAGATCGCGCGGGATGCTGAGCACAGCCGCGCGCTGCCGCGCGCGATCCAACCCGACCACCATGATCGTGTCCGTTCGCCAACTCGCATCACGCGGTCGACGGTCCGTACCCAAAACCAGTATATTCTCGGTCTCGCTCCAGGCGAACGCCGGTTCCACCGAAGCGTCGGGTCTATCGGCTAATGCTGCCGGCGCTTCGCCTGGCCCCTCATACAACGCCAGATTCGCGCTCGGCCCAAAAGGCGGAGTCGGCGCATCGGCATCCGGCGTCAACACGATCTGCTCCGGCGCTGGCGCCGGCATGCCCACGAACACGGATTGCATACATCCGGCCATCAACAAAGCCGCAATCATTACAAACAAGGGCGCTAGATAACGAGACAAATGGCCCTCCTTAATAGGGCGCCGCTCCTCAAATAAGCCGGCATAAAGAACGGAGCAGCGCCGCCGCTATCTCATCTTGCTTCATCCAACATGCGTGCAAAAACGCGCTCCGTCAGAGCAAAGCGCCATGTGTGTCCCTGCTGGAACTCCGCCAAAGCCGCGCCGCACGAGCGACCGTAGGCCGCCGCCTGCAGCGCCATATCCAGTTTGTCTGCATCGCGCACCAAGCGCGCCTCCGGGGTCGCCGCCGCCTCATATTCCGACCACAACTCGACGTACGTCGTGCCGGCCGGAAATCCAGCCATAATGCGCTCGATGGCGCGACGTTCGGCCGCATGTTTGACCTCGCTGCCGAGGAGTTCGCTTGCCCGTTTCGGCAGGTCGGTGAGCAGCGCTTCCGCCATGTCATGCACTAGCGCAATACGCGCCACTCTCCCCGAGTCTAGCGCATGCGTCAGGCCTTCATTTTCGGGCGCGTCATTAATCAAGTCGCACAAAAAAAGCGCTAGCGCCGCCGTGCCATAGGCATGATCCGCTACGGATTCCGGTTGCGGCACACCAGCCAGCAGCCAGCCCGTTCGCGGCAAGCTCTTGAGCGCAACGATATGAGCAAACAGGGCTAAGACGCTGTCTTCAGGTGTCGCCACAATAGGCTCAATGCTTGGTTGCTGATCCTGGCGGCGCTTTGCTCGTCCGATCCGCCATAGGGGGTGCGGGCAGTGCGCTCGTCGTCGTCTCCCGCCAGCGCGATCCAGGTAACGCCCTCCGCCTGCC
Organism: uncultured Caldilineaceae bacterium; assembly: GCA_964467575.1. Lineage (GTDB taxonomy): Bacteria > Chloroflexota > Anaerolineae > Caldilineales > Caldilineaceae > JASGTU01. The sequence goes on from CAYXRG010000019.1 coordinate 33,101, forward strand.
CGAACACGCCCTCATCGCTGCCGGACGTGCCCAATATAGCTAGCCCATACGTCGTCCCGCCCGCTGCGCGCACAGTTCGTGCGCAACGAAGCGCCGCCGCCTCGCTCGGCGGCTCGCCTTGTAGCCGCTCATTCTCAGCTAGATCCGGTGGCAAGTCTGGGCCGGCAAGCGTCCACGCCGGCAACGCCGCCCCATGCAGCGCCTCGCTGAGCCGCTTAGCGACGGCCCCCAACGTGTTCGACTCAAACAACGCCACCGTGCGCTCCGAGCGCGCCAGCAACGCTGCAATCACCGCCTCGACCGGTTCACCAGATTCCGTACTATAGACGTACTCCCCGACAACCGCCATTACGCGCGCCGCCGTCTCATCAATCAGCGCTTCGGCTTCCTCGACTGTCGCCGCCCGCGCCGTCACACGGATGTCAGTCTGCGCCGTGTGCGCGGCCAGGCCAACCGTCGGGTTCGCTTCCAGCATCAGAGCGCCCAGTTTGCTGTCCAGCGCACTCTCGCCGATGCCGACTGTGCGCAACACTCGCCGGCGGATAACGCCCGCTTCTTCGCCTCGCGCACGCAAATAGGGGAGTACGCTGTCCGTCATCAGACGCATCATCTCACGCGGCACCCCCGGCAGAGCTATAATCGTACCTCCCTCCGCCTCGACGATGAAGCCGGGAGCTGTGCCCACCGGGTTTTCGATGAGCGTCGCTCCCTGCGGAATCAACGCTTGCTGCCGGTTATTATCGGTCATCTCCGCGCCGAACCGCTCGAACCGAGCCCGCAGAGCCTCCAGCGCGCGTTCGCTCAACACCAATGGGCGTCGCGTCGCGGCAGCAATCGCCTGCCGCGTGATGTCGTCAGCCGTCGGGCCAAGCCCGCCGCTCACGATGATCACGTCGCTCCGCTTCAGCCCTAATTCCAGCACACCGCGTAAACGCGCTTCGTTGTCGCCGACGGTCGTCTTGTAGTACAGATTGACGCCTGTTTCGCGCAATTGCTGCGCCATCCAAGCGGCGTTTGTGTCGACGATTTCGCCCAACAACAATTCAGTGCCTGTTGTAACGATCTCGGCCGCGAGGCCTTTGCTCGGTGTAGTCATACGCGCGCTCCGCCAGATCGCCGCTCAGATCATCAGCGCGATTTGGCCGCGCAGCGCCTTCATTCGGTCGGCAATCTCCGCCCGTCCGTTCTGGCGCATATCCTCTTCCAATGCCTTCATGTTCTCCACAAAGTCACGGTTCAAGAGAGAGCGGTTATCGCGCAGTAATTGGCGGGCAGTCGCGTCGTCCGGCGCCGTCAGGATCTGATTAAGCAGGCGCATGTCGGCCGGAAGCCGTTCCTGCACAATCTCCATAGCCTGCTGGTACACCTGCGCCAGCCGGCGAGCCGCCCCCGTAGCGCCCTTCTGCTCCGCGGCCCGAATGTTGGCGGCCAGCAGCGAAAGGAACACCTCGTCGATGGCGTCGGCGTGCTCGCGCAGGGCTGCGGCCGTATCTGTGGCCTGCAGAACCTCTTGCAGTACGGCGTGCGCCGCTTCGGCCATCTCCTCCTGCGCCTGCTGCTGCTGGGCTTGCACTTGCTCTTGAATCTCCAACAGGAAGGAGCGCAACGCCATCAGATCGGCGCGATCTTCCTCGTCTGTGGACGCGTCGATACGCTGCGACAGCGCCATCAAGAACTGATAATCGGTGGGGATGCCGGTCGCTATCGCCAACGTGCCGGTCATCTGCTGCCCGTTCTCGTCGCGCCACGCTTCCAAAACAATATCCAACACTTGCTCACGCGACGTGCTCGCCTGCAGTCGTTCCAACAAGGCGCGTACTTTATCCTGTTGTTGCTTAACGGCCCGTCCCGCCTCGGTCTTCTCGAGCAGCCGATCGCGCAACTTGCGAAGTTGTTCGAGACCTCCGTTCTGCCCCTGCCCGCGCGACATGAGCAGCACCTGATCGAGAAGCGTAAAAAACTCGCGGTCAATCAGATCCGCGCTGCGCCCCAACAGAATGTCCAGGGCGCTGGGATCGTCCGCCACAGCGAGCAGGCGTTGCAAGAGCGTCGACTGGTCACGCTGCTTGCGCAGCATCTCCGGCGTAACGCCCTCGAACCCCCACAACTGTTCAAGCAGTTTTTCCCAGTCGACGAATTGGCGAGGCTGCAGCATATAACCCTTGCGCGCCTCCGACGGGATCTTGCGCATCAACGTTTGCACCAGATCGCCGATGGCTTTTTGCCGCTGCATTTCGTCGCCCATGCCTTCCAACGGCATAAAGACGCCTAGAAACTGGTGTTCGGGGTCGTGCACCATCAGCGGCGTACTCAACGGGCCGCCTGCACCGCAACTCTGGCACATGGCGACGTTGATCTGCCCGCCCAAGATCGGTCCCCGCAGCTCCGGATTCACCCCCAGGTCGATCACGGAAAAGACGGGCACGACATAGCTGGCCCCGCAAGACGGGCACCGAACCTGCGCCCCGCGCGGCGGGAACGCGAAATCCATCGGCTGGCCGCCCCGGTCGCGACGTGCAGGCTGCCGCGCGGGCCGTTCAGCCGGCTTTTCGGAGGCGCTTGCCTCAGTCGGGGCCTCTGGCGGGCGTTGAGGCTCCTGCCTTGGGGTCTTTACCCCTTTAGGCAGTTCGATCTTGCCCTCCGGCTTCGGTTCGCGGTCTTGGCCCGGCAGCAATATTCCACTCATAGCATCCTCATTTTCTTCGAGCAACGCGGCACGCACATTGATTGATTGTACCCGAAACCCTGGCCTCGCCCAAGTAAGTGACTCGGCGGGATTTGACTACAGGAATTGGCGACTTAGCCGCTCGGCCGCTATAATCCTTGCAGCAGGTCCAGCCTGCGGCGCACACTGTTCAGAGGAGCCTATGGCGCGTACTCCGGTCCGAGCGTGTATTGATCGCATGTTGCCAATCGAATTGCTGCTCGATTCTATGGGCCGGTCCCTACGCGAAAACCCGCACAACGCCGCTGCCCTCAACATGCGCACGCCCCTGCCCGGCGTTCCGCCCATCAATCCCCAACCGGCGCTCGCCGCCCTCAGCGGCAAATTGTGGCGGCCTGGTCGCACGCTGCGCATCTCTTTCCTGGATGGCGACCCAGCCGTTCAGGAGCGAATTCCCGAATTCGCCGCAGTGTGGACCCGTCATGCCAATCTCCACTTCGACTTCACCCAGGATCCCGCTGCTGAAATCCGCATCTCTTTTTCCAAGCCCGGCTCTTGGTCCTACATCGGCGTCGATGCTCTGTCGGTGCCCCAGAACCAGCCGACCATGAACTTCGGCTGGCTGACGCCCCTCACCGACGACGAGGAGTTCTCGCGCGTCGTCATCCACGAGTTCGGTCACGCCCTCGGCTGCATTCATGAACACCAAAGTCCGGCAGCGGGCATCCCGTGGAACAAGCCGGCAGTCTACGAGTACTATGCAGGCCCGCCAAACTACTGGACCAAAAAGCAGGTTGACGCCAACATCTTCAAGCGTTATTCCACCGAAACCACCCAATTCTCGCGGTTCGATCCTGAATCGATCATGCTCTACCCTATCCCCAACGCGTTCACGTTAGGCGACTTCGAGGTCGGTTGGAACCGCACGCTTTCGACTACGGATGAACAATACGTCGCCGCGCTCTATCCTGCTGAGGAGAAGGACGCCGTTCCCATCTCCGTCGATGCGGAGCCGATCCCCGCGTCGATCGGTCGCTACGGTGAAGTCGACTCCTTTTTCTTCGTCGTGACGCGAACGGGGACGTACCAGATCGAAACCGAGGGCCGCACCGATGTCGTGGCAAGTCTGTTCGGCCCCGACAATGATACGCATCCCATTGCGCAGGACGACAACAGCGGTCGACACAAGAATGCGCGGATCATCACCGCCTTAACCCCCGGCACATACACGGTGCGCGTCCGCCACTTCAGCGCCTCCGGCCTTGGCGGCTATGCGATCAGCGTATGCAGGGTGGCATGAAGACCTGCTCCACTTCCAAACCGCCAACCAGCCGTCATACGCGGGCCGCGGCCTTTCGACTTGGCTCCGCTCCGCTCCTTATTCTTCTCATACTGTTCCTGAGCGCGGCGTTCGAGCACACTGGCGCCCTTCGGCTATGGGCACAGTCTCGGCCGCCTGTCGAGTACGAGCGCTACGATGTGGACATTCAACTTGAGGACGACGGCGATCTGCGCGTTCGCATTCGCCAACGCGTCCACTTCGACGGCGAATTCGAACGCGCGTTTCTCGAAGTTCCTAAGAGCTTCACCGACAGCATCAACGATATCGCCGTCTACCTGGCCGAAGGTGACGCCCTATCACCGGCGAACGCCGAACTGACCGAATCGGCGGATGCTGTTTCCGTCTCTTGGACCTACCCGCGCACCAAGCCCGGCGACGTTCGCGAATTCGCCATCGACTATACCGCGTCAGGCGCGCTCTGGGTCTACAACGACCGAGACATCCTGCGCTGGGATGCCATCCATGCAGACCGCAGCGGCGTACCCATCCAGGCAAGTCGCGTCACAGTACGTCTGCCGTCCTATATCCCGCTCGACGCCGTCCAAGCCGCCGCTCAAGGCGCGCCCCATGCCGTAGACCGGCTCGATGATGCGCTCGTCTTCACAATGCAAGACGCGCTGCCCGATGGTCGATTATTCAACGTAGAGATCGACTTTCCCCACGGCCTCGTAAACGCCGCTATCCGTGATTGGCAGAAGTCAGTCGATACAGACGAACTGGCAGTTGACCTGGAACGCCTGGGCATCCGTATCTGGATTAAGAAGAACGGCGCTCTGGTAATCCGCGAGGAAATGGACGTCACCGTCACAACAGGCGTGCTCTACGACGCCTATCGCGAGATCAAACGGCTCTTTCTCGACGACGTAACCAATATGCGCGTCCTCCACGACGATCGCTTGCTCTCGGCCGCGGATTCACCGTGTGACGAGTGCCTAGTCGTTTCGAGCGTACCGCGTGACGCCGATTGGGTGCGCTACGACCGCAGCCGCAACCAGATCGAAATCGACGAGCTCCGCGCCGGCTATGTCCGTGCCGACTGGTTTATCAGCCCGGTCTATCCGGGCCAGACAGCGCGTTTCGCTGTGGAATTCGCCGTGCGCGGAGCCATCCGGCAAGATGACGACGTCCAGTCATTCGAATGGCAGGTCGCGCCGGATCTCGGCGTCCAACCCGTAGCGGCTAACCTCCAAATATGCCCGCCAGAAGGCCTTGCCGCCCGTCAGTTGGATGTGACGCATTCCTTATCCGGCGTTTCGCTGCGCGCTGATGCCGAAGGCTGTCTATCCGCCCAATCCCTAGAGCCTCTGCCTCCGACAGAGTTGTGGAACCTCCGCGTAACCATGCCGCGGAATACCGTGGCAAACGTTCTTCCTCAATGGCAGGCAGACCTGGAAAACGCACTAGACGAACAGAGTTCCTCAGAGACGGCCAGAGCGCGGCAACAGCTCGCCCTGTTGGTCACGGCCATGCTGGCTATCGTCTCGCTTGTGGTCGGGGGGGTCATCGCCTGGTTCAAGTGGGGACGTCGCCGCGTGCGCGAGCAACTCGGCGGCTATATAAGCGAACCGCCGTCCGATCTGGCGCCAGGCATCGTCGCCTATTTAGTCGATGGGGCGGTGCGCGCCAACAGCCTCCTGGCGTCGCTCTTACAGCTTGCCGCGCTTGGTTTGATCGAGATCGACTTGCGCGATGGGCTTTCACTTCGGCTCGCACATACCGGTGAAGCGTCTGTAAAGGACCTGCGCAGCCCCGGCGACAGCCGCAAGACGGCGCCCAACGCCCATCTCGGCTACCTGTTCAATCGTGTAGTACTGCCCGCATCTTCTGCCGAGAGGTTCATTACACTGGAAGAGTTGAGCGCGAGACTCCAGCACGCCTTGCCCGAGTTCTACTCCCTCATGGCCTACGACGCCCAGTCCTATCTGATCGGCAGCGGATTGGGCCGGAAGTCGGTTTTGCGCAGCAGCCCGTTCGTTCTCATGCTGGCGTGGTTTGCGGCGGCGGCGACAATCATCTTTGCGACGTTCCGTTTTCGTCTGCCCAACGGCTTCGCCATGTTCCTGGTCGGAGCAACATTCCTAGTCTTTTTCGTGCTCCACGCCACACGCGAGTTGGGCAGCCGCGGCGCATACACCGATCTAGGAGAGGTGGAACGGGCGAAGTGGATCAAGTTCAAGAACTATCTAGCGGACCTGCGGAAATACGGCGACCACGGCGCGGCGCGAAAAATTATGGAGCGCTACTTCGCATACGCCGTCGCCCTAGGCGTTGAGGAGATCGTCCTGGCGCAAGCAGTGCACACCGTTCCGCGCCGGCCTGCTTGGCTGGCCCCGCCTCCCACAGCTACACAGTCAGGCCAGAGCCAAGCGCTCAACCAATTACCCGACGCCCAGACGGGCGCTCACCTAACGCCACAGGCTCCATCATCCGGTGTCCGCCCGCCTATCGTCAGACGCGTCCACCCGGCTCCGGGCCTAGCCGGCATGTCGCGCGCGCTCGGCGCCTCACTGTCGCAAGCCAGTTCCTCGTTGGGCGCACTCCTCAACAATGCCGCTAGATCCGCAGACGGCGCGCCCATTCAGATCACGCTCAAGAGCGCCGGAGGCACGCGTTCTCTGAGATGGGAGGGCGGGGCGTCCGTCAACAGAATCCTCGACGATATACTTAACCAATCTATGCGCGACGCGCGACGCGCCTTAGCGGAACGGCAGAGAGCAAACGCGCCCCCTCGCGGCCGCCCGGCTCCCGCCAACTCCCCAGCGCGCTCCAGCGGCGGGTTTGGCGTCAGTCGCACGATCTCCCGGTCATCAAGCAGTTCGCGCTCCTCAGGCGGTTCTAGATCGTCGAGCGGTTCAAAACCGTCTAGCGGCAGCAGGGGCAGTGGCGGCGGTGGACGCAGCGGCTTCAGCTAACGACGCAAAGCCGTTTTCATGACGAACTCATGGATACGGAATCACCAGTTCACGCACGCCAGGCGCCTGAACTGGGTGTTGCGCCTCACGCTTGATATCCGGCTCATCCCATTCCGGTCTAGGCGAATCCAAGTAGGCAAGAGCGCTCTGATACCCTGCTTCCAACATCTCGTCGCTTTTCGTGAAGTCTGAAAAGGACGCTTCAGCATACGCCCGGATATGTATGTGGTGTAGGTCGATTGTCTCGTCCTGGCGCGCCCTGGCTAGGTCGCGCAGCAACGACTGTACGGTCATCGTATTGATCGCGTTCATAGCGACGCCCGCCACGCCCTGGGCCGCTGGTTTCTGCTCCTCACCTCGCCCCACGTTGATGACGTATATCTCCTTGGCGCCGCGATCCATAGCATAGCTCGCCGCCACGTTTGCCAAAACGCCGCCGTCCACTAGCTGCAGGCCGTGGAACTCGACGGGCGGGTGAATCACCGGCACAGAAGCGCTCGCCAACACTGCGTCAACAAGTGGAACCGCGGGATCCTCACCAAACACAAATAGTCTGCTCGTACGCAAGTCTGCGGCCGTCACGAACAACGGCATGCGCAAATCGCCGAAGGTCGACACATCGGGCGGAAGGCTCTGCTCGATCAACCGGCGCAGCCCATCCCCGCTAAAGAGGCTGCTTTTGCCGCGCAACACGCGTACAGCAATCGACAACGCTCCGCCCGGATAGACGGCTTGTTTGGTAACGGCGCGCCAACGTTCGCCCAATGCATCGAGCGTCGTCGCGGCATAACCGTGAGCAGCCACAAAGCATGCATTGATTGCTCCGGCTGAGGTCCCCACCAGAAAATCCGGCGTGACGCCACGCTCCAGCAACGCGCGCAGCGCTCCCGCTTCCAACGGTCCTCGATTGCCGCCGCCGCTCAACACAAAGGCTATCAACCCCGCCTCCTTCCCGTACTCGTACCTTATGGAAATGGCGCGTTCTGCTCGTCGTCAACGACAGCAGCGCCGAATGCAGCGTGCGCGCCTGCGCCTGCGATTACCACGATGTATTCGCCCTTCAACTGCGCGCCGGAAAACTCGCGAACCAATGCCGAAAGCGTCCCGCGTTCGATCCGTTCGTATAGCTTGGTCAAGTCGTTCGCCACGGCTGCAGGCCGATCCCCGTAGACCTCCAGAGCATCCGCCAGAAACGCCGCCAAACGGTAGGGGCTTTCGTAAAAGACGAGCGTATGCGGTGATTGTTCGTCTATCTCCAGGAAACGCTTGCGCGGACCCGCCTTGCGTGGAGGAAAGCCACGGAACGTGAAGCTGTGTACCGGCAGCCCCGACAACACGAGCGCCATGATTAAGGCAGTCGGGCCGGGGATCATCGTCAAACCGATCCCGGCGCCCTCGGCGTTGGCCTGCAGGACGCGGCGCACCAACGTGAAACCGGGGTCCGAGATGCCCGGCGTCCCGGCGTTGGTTACCAACGCTACGGACTTGTCTTCGCGCAGCATGCCTAGAATGCGCTCACCGGCGCGTGCCTCATTATGCTCGTGGAAGGCGATCTGCGGCTTGTCGATGCCGAAATGCTTGAGCAGCAAGCCCGTCTTGCGCGTGTCTTCGCTGGCAACGGCGTCGACCGCAGCCAACGTCTCCAAACCGCGCAGCGTCATGTCCTGCAGATTGCCGATAGGCGTCGCAACAAGATATAGCATGATCGACCGGCGGGAAGGCTGAGGCGCGTCAGGCCGTCAACGTTCCCTTGGTGCTTGGCACTCCTCTCCTGCGTTCGTCGATGCGTGTAGCTCCCGACAGGGCGCGTCCTAGGGCCTTGAAGAGCGCCTCCGTCTTATGGTGATCATTGCGCCCATACAACACCTGCGCATGCACGTTCAACCGGCCGTGAACCGCCACAGACTCGAACAGGTGATAAAGCAAGTCCGTCCCTAATTCCCCGACTCGCGGCGTAACAAACTCGCCGTTAAACACGCAATATGGCCTGCCGCCCAGATCAATTGCCACCAGCGCCAAGGCTTCATCCATCGGCACATAGCTGTGCCACGTTCGCACCAGCCCCGCGCGGTCGCCCAATGCCTGATCCAGCGCCTTGCCCAGACAGATCATCACATCTTCGGCTGTGTGGTGATCGTCTACGTGCAGGTCGCCTTCAACCTGTACAGAGAGGTCAAACAGCCCGTGACCGGCGAACAGCGTCAGCATATGGTCAAGGAACCCGATGCCCGTTGAGACATCGGCTCGCCCGCTTCCGTCAAGGTCCAGAGAGAGCTTGATCCGGGTTTCATTCGTCGCCCGTTCTATCGAAGCAGTTCTCATGCGGCTATCCATCCCTCTTCTATGTCGATTGGCTGATCGGCGCGCCCTCAGCCCACGCTATGCAGCGCGTCCATCAGACGGTCGGTCTGTTCCGGCCTGCCCGCCGATATGCGAATGCAGTTCTCAAGTCCAGGCTTGTTGTAGTGGCGCACCAACACCCCACGCGCAGCAAGCTCCGCCTTGAGTTGCGCAGCGCTCCGGCCGGTCACAGCGCACAAAACGAAATTCGCTTCCGACGGCCAAGGATGCAAGTAGTCAACTGTCTGCAACTGGGTAAATAACCGCTCGCGCTCGTCGCGGATCTTTCTCACCACTGTCTCGATCGTGTCCATATGGGCTAGGCTCGTCAACCCGGCGACCGTAGCCGCGACGTTGACATTGTAGGGCTGCTTGAACTTCCACAGATGCGGCATCAGCCAGTTCGGACAAACTGCATACCCCAGCCGCAATCCGGCTATGCCCGCCGCCTTGCTGAAGGTGCGCACGACCACCAGGTTGTCGGTTTCCGTAACCCACGTCGCCCGGCTTGCATGGTCCGCAAATTCTACATAAGCCTCGTCCAACACGACCAGCAACGGCAGAGCCAACAGGCGGCGCAGCTCATCATCGGGCAGCCAGTTGCCGGACGGGTTGTTGGGCGAAGTCAAAAAGAGGAGTTTCACCCGCCCGCCCGTCGCAGCGACCCTTGCAGTCGCAGCAGTCTCGACCGCGGCGACATCCACGCTAAAGTCATGACGGCGCGGCACGTCGATCACGGTTCCTCCGGTCAGCTCAACGTCAAAGCTGTACATGCCGAAAGTGGGCGGGCAATTGATCGCCGCGTCGCCCGGATCCAGCGCGATACGACACAGGTAGTCCAGCGCCTCGTCCGCGCCATGCGTGGGCAGGATTTGCGCTGCATCGACCCCCGTATAGCGGCTCAACGCTTCCCGCAGTTCCGTCTGCTGCGGGTCTGGGTAGATGTGATAATAACTATACTCGGCCAGCACATCGACCACAGCAGGAACCGGCCCATATGGGTTCTCATTGGCATCCAGCTTCACGATCTGTTCGACCGATAAGCCAAGCTCGCGGCTGAGGACCTCGAAGGGATGGATTGGCGCATATGGCGCCAGGGCCGCTACATGCGATCGCAACAGGCCTTCCGGATGAAACTCTCCGCCCATCTCGCTTGCCTTCATAACCGCCGCCGCACGGCCGCCGCGTGCGCGGTCAGGCCCTCGGTGCGCGCCAATGTCTCAGCGGACGGCCCGATCTTCTGCAACGCCTGTTCGTTTAGTCCGATCACGCTGATGATCTTGACGAAATCGTTCACGTTCACCGGACTGGCGAAACGCGCCGTTCCGCCTGTAGGCATCACATGGCTCGGCCCCGCCACATAGTCGCTCAACACCTCAAAGCTCCTCTCGCCGATGAAAACCCCGCCGGCGTTTCGCACCTCGCCCAGATGCCGCCATGGATCCTCCACCAGCAGGCAAAGATGCTCCGGAGCGTAGGCGTTAGCCAGTTCAAAACACTCGGCTAAGTCCCCTGTCACCACGATGCCGCTCCCGCGCGCCAACGAACCGGCGATGATCTCCGCACGGCTCAACTCCTCAAGCTGGCGCATGACAGCCCGCTGCACTCTCTCGGCCAACGCCGCGTCCGGCGTGAACATGATCGCGCTGGCAAGAACATCGTGCTCAGCCTGTGCCAACAGATCCGCCGCGGCCAACTCCGGATCCGCCGACGAATCGGCAATGACGACCGTCTCGGTCGGTCCCGGCAGCCCGTCGATGCCCGTCATACCAAAGACCTGTCGCTTGGCCAGCGTTGTGAATAGATTCCCCGGCCCGCAAATCTTGTCCACGCGTGCAACTGACTCCGTGCCGAATGCCAGCGCGGCGATGGCCTGGGCGCCGCCCGAAACGTAGACGACATTTGCACCGGCGATATCTGCGGCGACTAGCATCGCCGGGTGCGGAAGCCCGGTATCGCGCTGTGGCGGAGTAATAACCGATACATGCGGCACGCCGGCAACGCGCGCCGGCAGCGCCGTCATCAACAGCGAACTGGGCAGCGGAGCCGTCCCGCCTGGGCTGTATACGCCCACGCGTTCGATCGGGCGCACCAACTGGCCGAGCGTGCCCTCCGCATCGTTATGAATCCAACTCAACGCCGGCTGGCGGCGGTGAAACGCCTCGATTCGTTCAGCCGCGAGTCGCATAGCCTCGACTACGTTCGGCTCTGTCGCATCGTACGCGCGCCGGATCTGCTCCGCAGAGACGACAATCTCAGCAAGCGCGACTTTGTCGATACGCTCCGCCCACTCGTGCAGTGCGACGTCGCCTCGCTCTCGTACACTGCGCAGGATCCGTCTCACCGCCTCGTCTGCGCCGATTCGCTCGCCGAAGATCGTCGCAATGCCGTCTGCCAAACTCTCTGAGATCTCTATCTCATCCCATGCAGGGCGGCGCAGAATCGTCCTCTGCGCCGCTGCCACGTCGACAATTCTCATCGAATGTCCTTATGAATCGGTTAGGGTGGGGTTCAATCGCTGCGCATCTTCTGGTTGAGACGCTCCGCATCCTCAATTTTGCCAAGCACGACAAGTATGTCGTTAGCTTCAATCCGGAAACCGGCGGTTGGACTGACGATCAATTCATCCCCGCGACGCACAGCCATGACGTTCAGCCCAAAACGCTGCCGCAAGTTACTCTCTGCCAGCGTCTTGCCCCACAGATTGCTCGGCGATATCAACTCGACCACGCCGACATCGTGGCTTACCTCCAGATAGTCGATCAGGTTGCCTGCCGCCAGTTTTCTCGCCAGGCGCACCCCGGCCTCATGCTCCGGCAAAATCACCTCGTCCGCGCCGACGCGCAACAGGATTTCCTTCTGCGTGCGCGTGCGCGCTTTGGTAATTACCCGCTTCACGCCCAGCCGTCGCAGGAGTACAGTCGCCAATACATTGCTCTCAAAGTCTGTACCGATGCAGACCAAGCCAGTGTCAAACGTGTCCACGCCCGCCTGGCGCAGCGCATCGACATTCGTCGCGTCAAGCTGCAACACATGCGGCAACGAGGTGCTCAACTCCTGTACGCGCGCCATATCACTGTCGATGGCAAGCACATTATAGCCATACGTCAACAGCGTCCGCGCCACCGACGTGCCAAAGCGACCCAGCCCAATGACGACAAATTCCTCTTTCGCCTTGTCGTGCGATTCACTGTGCGGGATGACTGCGCTGGCAGTCGTGCGTTCTCGGCGCGTATCCTCGCGGTCGCCGCCAAGCGGGCTAAATTGGTGGATGAACCGCGCCCACGGCGTCTCTGTATTCGCCAATCCGCCTAGCTCCTAGATCCGCCGCCGAACTCGCGCTCGTTTAGGCGGATCTCAACACCCCGCTATGGATCGCTGCAATCACGCATAAAACCGCACCGCTCGCAGATGATCTTGCAGCTTCGCTTCACCGTTGGGCCGTCACACACCCAGCATATCGCATCGTCTTCCCGCGGTCGGGCCGGCCCGACCGCTCCGTCCAGCACAGCGCCCGTTTCCGCCGTGACGCGCTGCACGCCCTGATGCGGAGTATAGAAGACGACCTCGTACTTCGTCAATCTTCCCTCGAGATAGACGAACTTACCGGAGAAAAAGCGATCTTGGTCAAGCCAGCGCAAAAATACCCGGTCGCCTTCCCAAAGGGACAGATCAGTTAGTTTGTCGTCATCGATCCAACTGAGCGCGCCCTCATCTGACTCAATCAGATCGCCCGAAAACCGATGCGCCACATAGACGAAGGCATACCAGTCTTCGCCCTTGCTAAAACTGGGGAAGGCAAGTACGCCGCGAAGTACGGGTTCATGTATGGTCAGCCCGCTCTCCTCGCGCACCTCGCGCACCACGCACTCCTCAGGCGACTCGCCGGGCATCAACTTGCCGCCCAAGCCATTCCACTTGCCGGCGTGCATGTCGTTGCGCTTCTTGATCCGGTGCAGCATTAAGGTCTTGCCGCGGTTTCTCACATAACAGAGTGTAGCCAGCTTCATCGCCTTGCCGCCTCACCCCGCAATGACCGCTCGCATCAGTTGGAGAATTCGCTCCACGACCTCCTGCGGATTAAGCTTGGTGGTATCTACCGCGACAGCGTCCGCCGCCACACGCAGCGGCGAAAGCGCCCGGCTGCTGTCGATCCGGTCGCGACGGTTGATATCCTCCAGCACCCGTACAAAGTCGACCGGGCGGCCGCGTTCCTGCAATTCCTTGTAGCGGCGACGAGCGCGCTCTTCCGCCGTGGCGTCCAGGTACACCTTGAGCGGCGCATCCGGCATGACTACGGTTCCGATATCGCGTCCGACCATTACGACGCCGCACTTGTCCGCCACGCCGCTGCCATAGCGCAAGCCGATACGCCGCTGATGCGCAGTCAGCGCTTCACGCACGGCGGCATGCGCCGACACAGCCGACACGTTGCGATCCACCTGCGGGCTGCGGATCGCACGAGTGACATCCTCACTCCCGACGAGCACGGTGCATTGTCGCCCGTCACGCTCGTCCGACGCAGGCGGCAGCACGTCAAGCGGCAGTTCCTCCGCCAGCGCGCCGACCGTCTCGCCGTCATCAACGTCTAGGTTGCGCTGCAAGGCCGCCCACGTCACCGCCCTGTACATCACGCCGGTATCGAAGAATAGATAATCAAGGGCTTCGGCAAGGGAGTACCCGACGGTACTCTTGCCCGAAGCGGCTGGGCCGTCAATCGCGATCACCGAAGGCCGAAGTTGGCGTCCCAGTTCGCGCTGCGATAAAACCACGTCGCGAGTCGCCTGCCCGCCATCCGTCTCACAATCGGTCAACTCTGTCATACCGGGAATCCGCTTCCTTCATGAGACACACATATACAACTAGATGCCGGGAAACGCATTGAACGATTAACGTCTATTGCGCGAACCGCTGCGCCGCCGCTGGCCCGTCGGTGTAGCTCTCCTTGGCGGGCGCGTCTGCCGGCTGGACGACGGGCGTTGCGGGCCTTCACGTTTGCCCTGCGCGGCGCGTTGCAAGCCTGCGACCTCGCTTCGCGTCAGGTGTGCAGACTCGCCTACAGCTAACTTACCCAGCGTCAGCGGCCCGATTGCCCAGCGAATCAGCCGCAGCGTAGGATACCCCACGGCAGCGGTCATATGCCGAATCTGGCGCTTTTTGCCTTCGTGGATGAGAATCTCCAGCCAGACGCCGGTCTGCGGCCCCGCAGCGATCTGCAACTCCGCAGGCAGCGACTCCGCCACGCGCACCTGAGCCGGCGCACTGCGCCCCTCCGGCAGTTCCACCCCTTGGCGCAGTTGCGCCAACGCCTCGGCAGTTGGGCGTTCCTTAACCAAGACATAATACGTCTTGGCATGCTCGAAAGACGGGTGAGTCAACCGGTGCGCAAGTTCCCCATCGTCAGTCAACAGCACAAGACCTTCACTGTTCAGGTCCAATCGTCCCACGGGAAAGACACGTCGCCCCGGCAGATCGACCAAGTCGGCTACGGTGCGCCGCCCGCGTGCGTCACCGCCGATATCGGACAGCATGCCGCGCGGCTTGTTCACCTTGACATACACAGGACGGCGATGGAAGCGCAGCGGCTTCCCGTCCACCGCGATCTGCGCCGTCTCCGGATCGACCTTCACGCCAAGTTCGGTCACGGTCTGACCATTCACCTGGACGCGGCCCGCGACGATCAACTGCTCACACTTGCGCCGGCTGCCCACACCGGCCGCGGCCATCACCTTATGTAACCGTTCCTCAGCCATATTCAACGTATCGCCAGTTCCTGCACATCGACCACCCTATCGCCCACACGCCATTCCATTATGCCGGCTGCGTCCGTCTCCAACATATTATCTCCAGCAACCTGCTCAATGCGGCGAAACCCCCTCAATTCAGGTTCGCCCCAACGATGCAGCAGGACCGACGCCGGCTCTCCTTGCACAGCGAGAGGCGTCAGCCGCCCGTCCACGCCATACAGCCGGTTCAGCACCGACAGCCGCTCCGCATCCCCCTCAGCCCAAACATAGTTGGCCCGGTAGAGAGCGTGAAGTCTCTCCACGTCGCCATAGCGGTCGGAGCTATCCAGCACAAGGATCAACGCCTCATGCCCGCCGGTCAGGATCCCGGCGATCAGACACTCACCAGCTTCCGGCGTCGTGCCGGTTTTGATGCCGTTCACGCCGGGATAACGGCCCAACAACTCGTTCGTATTGATGAGTATGCGACCGCCGATCTCCGCCGATCGCGATCCCGCTATCTCCCGGAATAACGGATATTCCAATAGTTGCAGCGTCAAGACGATAAGGTCGCCGGCGCTGCTAACATGTCCTTCCTCGTGGAGGCCGTGCGGGTTGCGGAATACAGTTGCATCCATACCCAGTTCCGTTGCGCGCAAGTTCATCTCTGCAACGAAGCTCGGCACGTCGCCGCCCAGGTGTCGCGCCATAGCCAGCGCCGCATCGTTGCCGCTTGGCAACAACAGCCCCCACAGCAGTTCCTCCACCGTGATCTCTTCGCCCGCCGCCAGCCCCATAGTGGCGCCGCCCGCCAGGTCTTCCTCTTGAACGGTCACCATTTCGCTCAACCGTCCTGATTCCAGCGCCAATAACGCAGTCATCAGTTTCGTCAGGCTAGCCGGCGGCAACGCAGTCGCAGCGTTGCGCGCATACAACGATCGTTGCGCCTCCACATCATACACGATCAGCGCAGCAGCTGATACCGCCGGCGGTTCTGCTGCCGTTGCCCATTGACGCAATTCGCCCGGCGTCAGGCGCAGCGTCGCGGCGAATTCGCGATCCACCAATTTCGGCGGACCGAACCCCGCAGTCAATAAAGCGATACAGATAAGGAGGGCATACAGCAACACGCGGCGGCTGCGGATCACAAGCGCACTCGCTGGCAGATTGCGGTTGAACAGCGGTCGATCAAATGGAGCAAGCATCTGACACCGGCCGGCGCCTGACCGGCCTCAACTCTCGCAGGAAATTCTATCCTTATTCGGCAACGCGGTCAAAACAGACGAGGTAAGCCGGACCGGCGCACAGTCTGCCTATCGAAACACCGCGTAGGACACGCGGGCAAAGCGCTTTCGAAACCATTTCGGTGCGCTTTGCCTGCCCAAACCGCTGCGCCGCCGAGCTTTCTTGCCGAAGGCTGTCTAGACCATGCCTATCCCCCCACTTGTCTCGTCTAACACTCTTCCTGTAAAGCGCTGCACCACAGCGCCGCCCGCTGACTTGGCGGCATGTCTACGCCATGCATCTGCGGTCAGTATCGCTCTGCACAACGGCAAGATACAGCCTGTCCGTCAGAATGGCGCTCGGCGTCTCAGGCTCCTCTCCAGCAACACGCAGGAAAGGGCTATGGCCAAACCGCGCCTACCGTTGCTATGGCATCAGAACTGGCGCGCCTTGACGAATGGCGGAGTCCGTCCGGAAACATGATTGCGGTAACGCAGCGGAGGGAAGGCCGAGCCTGCATGCCCCCGCTCAAAACGCAAATTGACGCACCCTATGAACTGTGCTATACTGTCTAGCACAACGGAATTAAAACCTATTCGTTCCCGATCCGTTGCCCATCTATGCAATCCAGTCTTTTCGTTCCGCGTTTCGTTCGCGGCGCTTCACCAAGCGCCTGAAGATGATCCGGCTCCCCGGCGCTCTGTAACCTTTGAACAAGGAGCGCAAAGCCATATGTCGGTTCCGTCCGGCTGCGTACCGCGCCGGAGAGCGCAATAGCTCTATCCTGAATGGACGCACTTCGCCGCCTTCAAGATTATCTCACATTGCGTCCTAAGTCGTCGCGTGTGTTGCGTTTTCTTTGGCTTCCGCCAAATTCAGCGCGTCAATCCATATTCAGCAAGAAGGAGAAGGAGATCGACATGTATAGCAGGTTTAGAAGTTCGTTTCAAGTAGTATTCGCGTTGTTGATGATTCTCGCGCTCACGGCCTGCGGCGCCCCGGCGGCAGGTCCTGCTGCAGAACAACCGGCTGCCGCCGGAGAATCACAGCTTCCGGTTCAATTGCCTCGCAACGAGCTCTTCGTCGCCGACCAGATCTTCCGCTACAGCGTGACAGACAACTTCAACCTTTGGGTTGCCGGCCCTCACAATCCACATCGTCACGCCTACATGTATGAAACGCTCTGGTACCGTGAGCAAGAAACAGGCGAACGACTCTTCGGCGTAGCCATCTCTGACCCCATGTACAACGATGACTACACCCAGATGAACGTCGATCTGCGAGACAACATCTACTGGAGCGACGGCGTCCAGTTCACCGCCGACGACCTCGTCTACACCGTCGAGATGCTCATGGGCAATTCGGGCCTCAACTCGTCCGGTTGGTCTGCATCGTTGACTCAGTTTGTCAGCTCTGTCGAAAAGACCGGCGACTTCAGCGTTCAGTTCAACCTGAACCAGCCCAACCCTCGCTTCCACAGCCTTTTCGAGACACGCTGGAACGGCGTCTACATGATGCCCAAGCACGTCTTCGAGGGAGTTGAAGACCCGGTCACCTTCACCTTCAACCCGCCCGTTTCGCTCGGCGCCTACGTCGTTACCGAGACTGATCCCAATGGCTATTGGGAACTCTACACGCGCCGCGATGACTGGGAACGCACGCCCGCCGGCATCATTGTCGGCAAACCAGGTCCGAAGTACGTATTGACCATCTTCTACGGCGATAGCGCTAAGAAGGCCATCGCCATGTCTCGCGGCGAACTCGACGTCTTCTTCGATGTCGACTACGAAGCCTTCCAGACGGTTCTGGAAACAACGCCAACGGCCCGCTCCTGGTACACCGACTTCCCCTGGGCCTACCCCAATGAGATCGACGTCCGTCACCTGGCCTTCAATGTGGAGTCCGACCCCATCTATGGCATCAAAGACGTACGCTGGGCGCTGGCCCTCGCGCTCGACATCGTCGAACTCCAGACCGAGTACATCGGCGGCGTAGCCAAAGTAACGTATGCGCCGATACCGCCCACGGCTAACCTGGCGGCGATGTATCTCGACTCCATGGAAGAATGGGCGCAGAACCTAGAGATTGAGGTCGAACCCGGCGAGATGTACAAGCCTTACGACCCCACTGTGCCCGACCGCATCGCTGCCTGGGCCGAGGAACAGGGATACACCGTCCCCGGCACGCCGAGCGAGGTCTTCGGCACCGGCTGGTGGAACTTCGACCCCGAGGTCGCGGAAAGACTGCTGCTCAAGCACGGCTTCAGCCGCGACAGCAGCGGCAATTGGCTCAAGCCGGATGGGACCCCCTGGAGGATCGATCTCCAGTCGCCGCCGGATGAAAACGACGCCTTCCGCATGGCCACTGCCGCCGCCGACATGTGGTCGGACTTCGGCATCGAGGTCAATCTGCTCGGTCTCGAGCGCTCTGTGTTCGATCAGAACCACGTAACCGGTACCGGCTACCAGATCTCCACGCCTTGGTACAGCTTCGTACTGGCAGATGGCGACTCCTGGCCGCAGACCAGAACCAGACACCCGGACCTCTACATGCCTATCGGCGAGGACTACCGGGCTAAGGGCGGCTCCAACCATGAACGTGTGAACGATCCCAAGGTGGGCGAGTTTATCGACGCCATGGTTCCCCTTGAGCCGGGCAGCCCGGAGAACCAAGAAGTCGTCCAGGAGTTCTTGCAGTACTGGGCGGAGCAGATGTACACCATCACCGCCATCAGCTTCAAGAAGTTCGTAACCTGGGACGAGCGCTACTGGACCGGTTTCCCCACGGCCGAGCAGCCGGACTACATGCCGCTCTACTGGTTCCACGGCGGCAAGTTTGCCATCCAGAGCCTCGAACCTGTCGAATAGCCCGCGCTTACGGCGCCTACGTCGCGGGGCATCCCTTGTGGATGCCCCGCTTCCAAGCCTACCCGCTCGTGCGATCACAAACACTTTGGAACACACCGGCACAGTGGTATCCTTACCGTTATCCCAGTTCAATATCCTGGTTCGATACCCAACCGGCCGGCCTCACCTGCGAGTATGTCGGACTTTCTGCAACAAACCCAACCTGGTCCGACTGTGATCCGCATATTCGGTTGTCCGAATTCACGGCAAAAGAGAGGGCAGTGAACAGTGACCCTACTCAAGGAGTTCATCCTTCCTCGCTTGCTTCAGTGGCTCCTGGTCATCTTCATCGGAGTGACTATCACCTTCCTCATTCCGCGTATCTCTCCCGTCAACCCGATCGATCAGGCCCTGAGCCGCCTGACAGCGTTCCAAAGCCTGAGCCCCGAAGCCACCATCGCCCTGCGCGCATCAATTGAGGACCTCTACGGCCTTCAAGGCAGCGTTTTCGAACAATACATAGCTTTCTGGAAGCGCATTCTTCGCGGCGATCTGGGGCCATCCTTTACCTCTTTCCCCATGATGGTCAATGACATCATCCGCAAGAGCATCGGATGGACGATCGGTTTGCTCGGCACATGCGTGGTCATCGCTTGGCTGCTAGGCCTCGTCCTTGGAACATTGGCGAGTTATTATCGCAATCGCTGGTGGTCGCGTTTTCTAGAAAACACGCTGATTACCGTCTACCCGATCCCATACTACATATTAGCTTTTGTCCTGCTCATCCTCTTCGCCTACTATTTCCCCGTCTTCCCATTGGTCGGCGGCGGACGAGGCACGCCCGGTCTCACCTGGGCCTACATCAGCACAGTCATCCAGCATGCCACCTTACCCGCGCTCTCCATTATCATCGGCGCCACAGCCTTTCGCTTTATTATGTCGAAGGCGCTCAGTTCAGGCGAGATGTCGAGCGATTACGTTCAATATGCCGAATTGGCCGCGCTGCCGAAGCGCAAGATCATCTTCTCCTACATCATGCGCAACACCATGTTGCCGCAGGTTACCGACCTCGGTCTCTCATTAGGCGCCATCTTCGAGGGAGCGCTCATCACCGAGGTCGTCTTCAGCTACCCGGGCATCGGCAGTTCTCTATACAATGCCATTATTTCAGCCGACTACAACATGATCATGGGCATCACGCTTCTGTCCATCGTCGGCATTGCCACAGCGTCACTGTTGGTAGACCTGTCGTACCCGCTGTTCGACCCGCGCGTGCGCTACCGGTAAGTGCGTGTTCCAGCCGCACCTGCGCTCGTCCGGCCCTGCCCGCGAGCCGGCTGCTGCAACGCCTTACGCAAATCGGTTGGGACAGCCCTTCCCGGCAAGGGAAATTCCAGCAAAGGATTTCCGATGAAAGTCATAAGAGATCTATTTCGCTACAGCCCATCCTTCCGAATCGGCGCCTCGATCTTGACGGTCGTGCTGGTGCTCGTAGTAATGTCCTTCTTCTCCCCTTATGCTCCGGACCAGCGCCGCGCCGTGCCGCGCAACGAGCCGCCGTCGCAGGAACATATCCTAGGCACCACTTCGACCGGACAAGACGTCTTTTGGATGCTGACTTTCGGCGTGCGCAACACTCTGATCGTCGCCGGCATCGCCGTCCTCATCGGCCGATCTATCGGCGTCTTTCTCGGCATGGTTTCCGGCTACCTCGGCGGAAAAATCGACCGGGTGCTCTCTTCCATCGTAGACAGCTTCATCGTCATCCCGCGCCTACCTCTAGTCATCCTCATCGCATCCATACTTCGCGGGCAGATGACGCTTTTCGGCCTGGGCATCCTGTTGGGCTTCCTCGATTGGGCCTACCCGTCCAAGCGCTACCGCGCCCAAATCCTGAGTCTCCGTGAGCGCGAATTCACCCATACCGGCGTCTTTGCGGGCATGAACACGTTCAAAATCGTTTCGCAGGAACACCTGCCCTTCTTGATCCCCTTCCTGCTTGCAGACGTGGTCAGCGGCTTCCTCTTTGCCATCGGCTTTGAGGTTACCCTAGCCGTCCTGGGCCTCAGCGACCTCAACGCCCAAAGCATCGGCACGATGATCTACTGGGGCAACTACTACCAGGCCTTGCTCACCAACCGCATCTGGGTTCTGGCGGCTCCTATCACGGCTTCTATTCTGATCGTCGTCGGGTTCTATCTGGTCTCGATCGGCCTCAGCGGCTATCTGGACCCCCGCACGCGTCTCGCTCGGCTGCAATTGAAGGGATAGATTCATGCCGACAATCGTCGAAGTAAAAGATCTGAAAGCCTATTATCATACGCACGCCTACGGCGTCGAACGCACCGTTAAGGCCGTCGACGGCATTACCCTCAACATACCCGAGGGCCAGGTATACGGCATCGCCGGCGAATCCGGTTGCGGCAAGTCCACCTTGCTCAAGGTTCTGTTGGGGGCCCACAAGCCGCCGCTCTACATCGTCGACGGAACGGTCAGATACCTGTTCGACGACGCCCAGATAGCCACGCTGTCGCTGGATCAAAACACCTTGCGCGAGTTGCGTTGGAAGCAGGTCTCGTATATTCCCCAAGGCTCGATGCATGTCCTGAACCCGGTGCGCCGCATCGAAGACATCTTTCATGATTTCGTGGCTGCGCATCAGCAAGTGACCAAGGCCGAATCGACGGAATTGACGCGCACCTACCTGCGCGAGCTAGGCCTGCCCGAAAAAGTAATGGCTGCCTATCCGCACCAACTATCCGGCGGCATGCGCCAGCGCGTAACCATCGCCCTGGCCACCATTCTTTCGCCCAAATTGATCTTTGCCGACGAGCCGACAACTGCGCTCGACGTCATCGTCCAACGCGGCGTGATCCAGATCCTCAAGGAAATCAAACGCCGCGAGGGCAGCACCTTTATTCTCATTACCCACGACCTGGGCGTCCATGCCAACCTCGCCGACCACATCGCCGTCCTCTACGCCGGCAAACTTGTCGAGGAAGCGGACACCCGCACTATTCTCAAAAATCCCCGCCACCCATATACGAAATACCTGATTCAGTCGCTTCCGCGGCTCGATGATAGGACGACGCGCATCAGCATTCCCGGCCGCCCGCCCGCGCTGGACAACCCGCCCGACGGCTGCCGCTTCCATCCGCGCTGCCCGCTTGCCATCGACAAATGCCGTACAGTCGATCCCGAAATGATAGCCATCCAGCCAGGGCACCGCGTCGCCTGCCATGTCGTGACAGAAGCCCCAGAAGAGGTAAGCCATGCAGCAACAGCCTAGCTCCGAACTCCTGCGCGTCGAACACCTGACCAAGATCTTCCAAATCCGGCATGGCTTCTCCACCCGTGAATTCCGCGCCGTAGACGACGCCTCGTTCACGCTGACTGCGGCCAAACCGGAAATCTTCACCATCGCCGGCGAGAGCGGCAGCGGCAAAACTACGCTGGCGCGCATGGTCCTGGGTATGGAACAGCCTAGCTCAGGCATCCTCCAATACAAAGGGCGCAACATCGCTGACCTGTCCCTGGGAGAAAAACGCGCCTGGTTCTTCAAAGAGGTGCAGCCCGTCTTCCAGGACCCTTTCGCAGCCTTCAGCCCTCTCAAGAAGATAGACCACTACCTCTACGAAACCGTCCATAACTACAAGATGGCCAAGAAGTCGGAGACGGACGACTACGTAAACGAGGTGCTCCAGCAGGTCGGCCTGACCCTGGCTGAGGTGAGGGGACGCTATCCAAACGAGCTATCCGGCGGACAAGCCCAGCGCATGGCCGTGGCACGCGCCCTGCTCACGCATCCGTCCCTCATCGTCGCCGACGAGCCGGTCTCCATGCTGGATGCATCGCTGCGCATGTCGGTCGTCAACATGTTCCGCGACCTGAAGGAGCAACAGCAAGTCAGCATCCTCTATATCACTCACGACCTGGCGACCGCCTACTACTTCGCCGATCGCATCGCCGTTATGCTGCGCGGCTGGATCGTCGAAGAGGGACCTGTAGAGCAAGTTTTAGGCGTGCCGCTTCATCCCTATACCCAGAACCTCAAGGAATCGATACCCCAGGCGGATCCGGACCATGCTTGGTCCAGTGAGGTCGATCTCGCCATCCTTGACACCGACGAGTATACGCGTAAAGGATGCCGTTACGCCGGTCGCTGTCCACACGTCATGGACGTCTGCCGCCATACCGAGCCGCCAAACGTGGTTGCACAAGGCCGCACGGTGAAGTGCTTCCTGTATACTGAAGAACATGCCGCAGACGCTGCGCCTGTCCAATCAGCCGTCGAATCCTCCAACGACTAACGGCAACACGCCTTCTTATTGCGGCAAGCCATTTTGGCGCGGCTTCCGTCGGCAACAAATGTCCAATTCTCACCCCCTTACTATGATGGAGAGATCAACATGTTAAGAGTCGCAGTGATCGGCATGGGCAATATCGGCAACACCCATGCGCCGGTCTACAAAGCAGACGCGCTGTCCGAACTGGTCGCCGTCTGCGACATCGTCAAAGAGCGCGCAGACAAAGCGGCGGAGCGTTACGGCGTCCCTGCTTACTACAGCGTCGACGACCTTCTCAGAAACGCGCAGCTCGATGCGGTCACCGTCTCGACAGCCGGCGTCGAGAACGGCGGCGATCACTTCGAACCGACCATTCAATGTCTGGAGGCCGGCTTGCACGTCCTGTGCGAAAAGCCGATCTCCAATGACATCGAGAAGGCGCGGGCTATGGTCGCCAAAGCCGACGAGAAAGGCCTCTACTTTGGCATCAACCTCAACCATCGCTTCGTACCGCCTGCAGCTAGGGCCAAAAAGTGGGTCGAAGAAGGCAAACTCGGCGATCTGCTTCTGATCAACATGACCATGTGGATCAACAACCCCAACGAAACGTCGCCCTGGTTCCACCTTCGCGCCCTACATCCTCATTCGCTCGACATCATGCGCTACTTCTGCGGCGACGTGAAGCGCGTCCATGCTTTCGCTAATCGCGCGCCCGGTCGCGTATGCTACTCCAACGTCCAGGTGAACCTGGAGTTCGCCAACGGCGTGGTCGGCCATCTTACCGGCAGCTACGACGCCAACCCCTCGCACAATCTCGAACGCTGCGAAGTCATGGGGACTGAAGGCCGGTTCGTGCTCGAAAACCTCTACCAAGAATTGACGCTCTACCCGCGACGCAGCGACGAGTTGACCGTCATCCGCAACAGCATCATGGGCGGGCTGAGCGGTTTCGGCGCCACGTTCCAGAACCGAATCCATCGCTGGCTGGAGCAGGTAGACGCTGGCGTCCCGCGCGACCAGATCGAGGCGTCGGGTCATGAGGGCCTGGCTGTGCAGGAGATCATTGAGGCCGCCATTCGTTCCGTCGAGTCGGGCAAGGCGGAATCCGTTCCCGCCCGCTAGCTCACCTCTGCCGGGACGCTTGCAGCGCCCTAGCAGGCCGACCAACGACGAGAATACCATCCACTAGAAAGCTGGAGCACAACTAAATGCTAAGGGCGTGTGTAGTCGGCATGGGTCCCATCGGCGCCCGCCATGCCAAACTGTATCAAGAGGACCCGCTGGCGGAGCTGGTCGGCGTCTGCGACTGGAACCCGGCCCGCGCAGCACAGGGCGCCGAGCGATTCGGCGCGCCCGCCTTCCACGACGTCCGCCAGATGCTGCAATCCCTGGCGCCGGACGTGTGCAGCATCGCCACCGGCGGGCACGAGTATGCCAGCGAGCACTACCTGCCCACAATGGAGGCCATTGAGTTCGGCTGTAGCGTGCTGGGCGAAAAACCTATCTCCAACGAAATCCACGAGGCCGAGGAGATGGTCGAGGCAGCGCGCCAAAAGGGCGTGCGCTACGCCATCAACCTCAACCACCGCTTTACGCCCGCCGCGCTGCTCGCTAAGCGCTGGATGGACGAGGGTCGCGTCGGCCACTTGCTCTTCATGAACATGAGCATGTGGATCAAGAACCCGCGCGAGACGTCGCCCTACTTCCAACTGAAGGCGCTGCACCCGCACACAGTCGACACCATGCGCTATTACTGCGGAGACGTCGAAGCCGTTCAATGCTTCGCCACGAAGGCCCCAGGTCGCGCCATCTGGTCGACCGCGACTTTCAACATGCGTTTTAGGAACGGCGCCGTCGGCACGCTCACCGGAAGCTACGACATCGAGCGCGGCCACCCCATGGAGCGCTGTGAAGTGGCCGGCCTCAAGGGCAGGTTCGTCATCGAAGACATGTACCGCGAGGTCACCCTCTACCCCGCCGGCGACATGGAGAAGCGGGTCTATTCCAACCCCGTCTTCGGCGGCATGCGTGACTTCGAAGACACCTTCCGCAACCGCATCCACAAGTTCCTCGAAGAAGTCAGCGCCGGCGTGCTGCCCGACGAAATCGACGGCTCCGGCGCAGACGGATTAGCCGCGCAGAAGGTATTGGCTGCCGCCATCGAATCGCTCAACACCGAATCAGTCGTCTACGTAAATTGAGGTCGCGTTGACCATGAACGCCAAGATTGGAATCGGCATCATCAGCCTCGCCCACGGCCACGCAGCGGTCTACTGCGAACAAATGCAAGGCTTCGACGACGTCTCCCTCGTCGCCTGTTGGGACGATGACCAAGCCCGCGGCGCAGCCGCGGCTGCGACATATGGCATGCGCTACACGCCGCACATCGAAGACCTTCTTCACGATCCGGCCATCCAGGGCGTCATTGTTACTTGCGAGACCAACCGGCACGCCGAAATGGCGATCGCCGCTGCCGCGGCCGGCAAGCATATCCTCTGCCAGAAGCCGATGGCGCTTGCCCTGGCGGACTGCGACCGCATGGCCGCCGCCGTCGCGGCAGCGGGTATAAAGTTTATGATGGCCTACCAGATGCGCAGAGACCCGTCCAACATCCTGCTTAAGAGCCTGATCGACCAGGGCGCGCTGGGTAAGGTAGGCTTGCTTCGCCGTCGCCACAGCATCTCCGTGCTCTTCAGCGATGAATTCGTCAACGGACCTACCCGCTGGCATTTCGACCCTGAAAAGAACATGGGCATGTTCATGGATGACGCCTCGCACGCCACAGACTTCATCCACTGGGTCATGGGCAAGCCGGTCAGCGTCATGGCCGAGATCGGCAACACCCTCACTTCCATGTCACCCGATGACACCGGCGTCGCCATCTATCGCTTCGCAGACGGCGCCATGGCGGTCCTCGTCAACTCGTCCGTCACGCTCGCCGGCGAAAACACAACCGAGGTCTACGGTGATCTGGGCGTTCTCATCCAGAATCACGACGACGCCCCCTCCACCAACGTACCGCTGCCGCACGGAGCCGCCGCGCTCAAGCTCTTCACGCGCGATGCCCCGCAGTGGCGTTACCTGGACATGCCCATTCCGGACAGCCATCGCGACCGGCTAGCCGGCGTCCCCCGCCCGTTCATCGACTGTATCAAGCACGACACGGAGCCGGATGTCACCGCCGAGGACGGGCGAACGTCAGTGGAGATGGTTCTGGGCGCCTATCAGTCGGCGCGCGAGGGCCGGCGCATTGATTTCCCGCTGCCTGCAACGCCACTAGCCGCGGCCGTATAGACAAAGTCCCTGGGGCCGGCGCCCCAGCGCACGTATACCCTTCAGTCCGAATAAGGAGACTCACCTAACATGCCTGCACGCAGAGGGCGGAAACGCCCGAACATCATCTTACTCGGCATCGATTCGCTGCGCCGCGACCACATGAGTTGTTACGGCTACAAGCGGCTCACAACCCCTCACATCGACCGCTTCGCCCAGGACGGCGTTCTCTTCGAGCAGACATTCTGCCCCTTTGTCCCGACCACCAGCGCCTATGCCTCTATGCTCACGGGTATGGACGTCTTCTCGACGCAGGTCGTCGCCCTTCGCCATAAGGGCCCTATGCGCTCCGAAGTCACGACCCTGGCAGAATTGCTGAGCGAGGAAGGCTACAATACGACCTGCGTCGGCTTCAGCGGCAATCCCAGCTCGCGCGGCTTTGACAAGTATCTCGATTACGCCGGTTGGGGAAGCTGGAACGAAGGACGCAGCCCCAAAGCGCAAAACCTCAACGAAGTCGCCATCCCCGAATTGGAGCGCCTAGCCAAGCGCCGCAAGCCCTTCTTCCTCTTCCTGCGCCACATGGATCCGCACTCCCCCTACCTGCCGCCCGAACCGTATGAGCGCATGTTCTACCACGGCAACGAGTGCGACCCGAAGAACCGCTCGATGGACCCGGTGATGTCGTTCAAGCCGTTCCGCGACTACTTCGCCACGTGGATGCCGCCCGGCATCACCGACAAGGACTACGTCATCGCCCAGTACGACGGCGCCGTCGCCTACATGGATGCCGCCATACAGTCCATCTTCACCGCGGTCGACAGCCTCGGCCTCGCCGAGAACACCATCGTCGTGGTCAACGGCGACCACGGCGAGACGCTCTACGACCACGAGTGCTACTTCGACCATCACGGCCTCTACGAGCCGACCCTGATCGTGCCGCTTATCATCCGCTACCCTGGCCGCCTTCCCGCAGGCAAACGCGTGCCCGGCTACAACCAACACAAGGACCTTGTCCCAACCCTGCTTGAGTTGGCCGAGATCGAAAGCGATATCCGGTTCGACGGGCGCAGCCTACTGCCTATGGTGCGCGATGAAATCGCCTCGCACGAGAGCGAGTTCTACATCACCGAGTGCACATGGATGCGCAAGCACGGATGGCGCACGCCCCACTGGAAGTTGATCATCGCCCTCGAACCCGACTTCCACTTCAAGCCCGAAGTCGAGTTGTATAACCTGGTCGAAGACCCGGAGGAATCGGTTAACCTGGCTGAGAGCCGGCCAGATGTCGTAGAACTGCTCCGAGCCCGCATGGAGGCATGGATCGCCCAGCGCGAGGCGGAGACAGGGCTGCCCAATCCCATATACGATCAGGGCGACTGGCATGGTCATGCCGGCGTCGGTTCGTTTACGTCTTCGCAACAAGCCTATGATACGCTTCATATCGGCGACCCCAATCAGGCCGCGCGCCTCCAGGCCAAATCGCGCAGCTAATGCGCAGCCGGGGGCGATATGAGCCGGATTTAGTTCCTAGGAAATAGAAGGCTGCGATGACGCTTGTGACTATTATCGGCCGTGGGCACTCTGGCACCCGCGCCATGTCCCATACGCTCTATGCCAGCGGCGTTTTCATGGGCGACTGCCTCAACCGCTCCGGAGATATGATTCCGCCGGGCGATATGTACGAGGCTTGCCGCGTGATGGCGCGTTATGTGCAATGGAAAGGCGACCTAAGATGGGACTTCTCTAATCTGTACGACATGGAGATCCCCGAGGAGTTCACGCGCCTCGTCCATTCCTACCTGCGCAGCGTGCTCGCCGAACACGATCGCTACCCGGACCGGTTGGCGGGTTGGAAGATTCCGGAGACCACGCTCGTCTACCCTTGGATCGTGCGTATGTTTCCTGATATGAAGTACATTTTCTGGATTCGGGACCCGCGCGATTCCATCCTCGCCAGCCACAAGACGGATGACCTAGCAGACTTCGGCATCCCCTACTCGCCTACAGACGACGTACGATTACGTCGCGCCATCTCGTGGAAGTATCAATACGACATCGTGAAAGCGACGCCTAAGCCCAGACACTGGATCGAGGTGCGCTTCGAGGACTTCGTGACCAACCAGGAAGCTACGCTGCAACGTCTCGAGGAATACCTCGGCATCAAGCTCGGTCGCATCATCGTTCGCCCCGATTCGATCCAGCGCTGGAAGAACGACCCTGGCCCCTACGACTTCAGTTTCCTAGAGCCCGCCATGCGGGAGTTCAGATACATTTAGACAGACGGGAGCATCCACCATGAAACTCGGCGCCAACTCAGTTCTGTTCGGCGGGTACGACCTGGAAACCGCCTTCAAGTACATCGCCATGGCCGGCTATGACGGCATCGAAATCTCTGCCATTGACGGCATGAGCCAGCATCTCGTTCTTGACAACTGGCGCGAGACAGCGCCTCAGATTCGCAGCCTTGCCCAAACCTACAACCTTGAACTTCTCGCCATGGAGCAGCCCTCGCGCGACAAAGCCAGGATGGAACAGGCGATGCAAGCCGCTGTCGAAGCCGGCATCCCCGTCATCAACTGTGGACCAGGCGGCGAGACAGGCGATGAAGCCAGTTTGCAGCATACCATCGAAGAGCTGGGCGAACTGGCAGAGATGGCCGAAAGCTATGGCGTCATCCTCTGCGTAAAGGCCCATGTCGGCCGCGCCATCTACAACACGCCCACCACGCTCAAAGTAATGGAGGGCGTCTCCTCCCCGGCTTTCGGCATCGACATGGATCCGTCTCACATCTATCGCTCCGGCGAAAACCCAGTCGAAGCCATTGCAGCCGTCATCTCGCGTGTCAAGCACGTTCACATTCGAGACTGCAAGGGCCGACAACAAGGCCCCGGCAAGCCGGAGATGCAGGCCAACGGCCGCGGCGATATAGACCTCGTGGGTTATGTGCGCGTTCTCCACGAGAACGGCTACACCGGCCCGCTAGATCTCGAGATCATCGGCGCCAAAGACTATGCCCTGGAACAGTGCATCGTCATTGCTGCAGAAGCGCGCGGCCACATGCAGGCTTGCCTGCAGGCCTGCGGCGCACGCTAATCACGGCCTAGAACCAAACAACCTTTAAACCCCATACGCGCCACACACGACGCCTCAGCCACACGGTTGAGGCGTCGGTTATGGTGTAGCGCCACTTTACTCCCTCTGGCGCCAGCCGGGATACGCCCTACAAAGGCGCATTGCCTGCCGTTCTTGGCGTTTGACAAGCAGGGCGCGGACAGCTAAACTACTTCACAGATGAAACTGTCCTGATCTCTGACCCTTCTCTACAAAGCAGTGCGCCCGAAAATGGCTGCCAGAACCGCCGTTTCAGACGAACTTGTTGACAGTCTGCTTGATTTCATCATGGTATTGTCCGACATGCTCCGCCGCGTTGGACACGCCTACGAAGTCGAGGCCGACCTCAATTCCCAGGAGCTGCTCGTCCTCATAACCCTCTCGACGAACGGTCTGATGATGGTCAAGGACATTACTGAGAAGATCCCCGGTGTCAGCCCTAGCACCCTGACGCGCATTCTCGACCGGCTAGAGGCCAACGGCATGGTCGCGCGCACGCTCAACCCGATGGACCGGCGCAGTTTTCGCGTAAAGCTCACTGAGCGCGGCGCCAAAACGGTGGGTGAATACCAGGCGCAAAT
The DNA here is from genome assembly GCA_964467575.1 of uncultured Caldilineaceae bacterium. Taxonomy (GTDB): domain Bacteria; phylum Chloroflexota; class Anaerolineae; order Caldilineales; family Caldilineaceae; genus JASGTU01. Next base: position 63,410 of record CAYXRG010000019.1, read on the forward strand.
CGAATCCCTCGCCGTCTCGATGCTGGAACCCCTCTCACCGGCAGAACGAATGATGCTTTCTGAGCTGCACGCCACGATGTCCGCCAGTATAGGGCTGGCCCCTGTCCGGCGCGCTTCATAAGCTCCCTGCCTCACCGCATCCCTCACACTCAGCCCGTTTGATCATATGATTCAGGCAACTATCGCGCCAGATTGACGATAATTCTATTTTTTAAAATTATTGTTTCAAAATATTTTTGTTTTCTGATTATCTAGTTATTATATTATATCGTATTGGTATATTCCGCAATGCAACAAAGAGGCTTCGGGGCGGTGTGTGCCCCGAAGCCTCTTTACGGTCAGACCATAACAAGCTTGACTGCCTATGCAACAACCCGAACCGGCCTGCCCAGCGGCGGGCTCACCATTCGGGCGGCGTCTCCTCGCACCCGGCATCGGCCATGAGCCTGCGCAGCGTTTCAGCAGCGTAGGTCATCCCCTCCACCCCGCTGAAGCCGCTGCTATGACCCGCGATGGCGAGATGCGGTTCCAGTGCCAGCATGCCCCTGTACTCGGCATCGCGCAACCGCGAGAGCAATAAACCGATCTCTCCGTCTCCCTCGCCCGCGGCGCGCACATCACCGCTGCCGAGCACAGCGTCTTTTACGTGGACGTGTACAACATACGCTCCCAACAACGGCCATCCGTGAGTCGTCGCGTTGGCTTCGCCGACCTGCACGAAGTTCGCCGGGTCCCATGCAAAGCGCAAATTGGGGCTGTCGACCGCTTCCAGAATTGCATGACAGCGTGCAATCGTATCGCCAACAATCTCCTTTTCATTCTCCAGCAGAAGCGTAAAGCCTTCGCTCTCCGCCAGCTTCGCCAGCGCCGCCAGCCGTTCAGCAGAGGCGCCGACATGCAGATCGTAGCCGGCGTTGGTAGACGTATCCGGCGGATAGAACGAAAACACGCGCACTGTCCGCGTGCCGACGATTTCGGCCACCCGAAAGATGCGATGCAGGTTCTCTATCTCACCTTCCATCGAGTCAGCCAGAGCCGATTTGCCGACCGGGCTGCCGATTGCACTCACCTGGATACCGGCCTCGCGGCAATTCTCGGCTACGCGTCGCGCCTCGTCGTCGTCCAGCGCAAGCACGTTCTTTCCCCATACCCCACGCAGTTCCAGATAACCGATCTCGAGCTTGCGCAGCAGCGCCAGTTGATCCGCCAAATCGTCGGCAATCTCATCGCCAAAGGCGCTCAACGCGAATTCTGCAGTCATGTCCCCTCCTTCACTTGCCCGCTGCTCGCAGGTTCGCCAATAGCTCGGAGTACGCGCCTCGGTCCAACGGTAGGCTCACAGGCTGCAGCGTATGCCCCGAGAGAATCATCGCATTCGCCAGTTCCAGCGACATGCGTCCATCCCGACCGTCGGTGCGCGGCGCGGCGCCCGTCCAGATGGCGTTATGCAAATCGCGATACACCGCAGCGTGATCGCCCTTGCCATCCGGTATACGCACCTCGACTTCCTCCATTGCCGGCGCAGCATACATGCCCGGGTGGTTCGCAATATGATCGCGCAAGTCCGTCTCGAACCGGTCGAAGCGCAGCGTCCCCTTCTCTTCTATCTGGATGCGTCCGCCCGTACCGACGATCTCCATGCGGCGCGGCCCAGCCTCCGCCGTACTGAAGTAGATCGTTCCCAGCGCACCGCTCTCATATTCGACCATCGCCAGGAGCGTATCCTCCGTCTCGATGGCGTGGCGCATCGTCTTCGTCCATGCCACTACCTGTTTTGGCATACCCGCCAAGTGGCAGAACAGGTCAAGCCCATGCGGAGCCTGATTGAGCAACACGCCGCCGCCCTCGCCCCGCCAGGTGCCTCGCCAACCTGCGCTGCGGTAGTATGCAGCCGGACGCATCCACGGCTCCACTAGTTCAACACGATGCAGTTCGCCGAGCGCGCCGCTGCGGATGAGTTCACGCGCCGCCTCGATCTCCGGACGAAACCGCTGCTGGAAGTTCACAGCCAATACGCGTCCGTTGCGCTCCGCAGCCTCGATCATGGCATCGGCCTCAACCGCTTCGACAGCCATCGGTTTTTCGACCAGAACATGGCTGCCCGCATTCAGCGCGTCGATGGTGATGTCCGCATGATAGGGGTGCGGCGTCAGCACCACTGTTACATCAGGCGCAACCTCCTCCAACAATCGACGATGATCACTATAGTACGGGCAGCCGAATTCGTCGGCTCGCGCCCGCCCGATAATATCGTTCACATCGCACACGCCGACTACCTGTACGGCTGGCAGGTCCAATCCCAACCGGTGTGCGCTGAGGATGCTCGCCCCCACGCCGACAATTGCATGGCGTAAAACGGGCCCGTTCCCCGTTTGCTCTTCGCTATCAATCATCAAGGACTCTCCACGACTTCGTTGGAAGGTTTGTACTAGAGACCAATCTAATGCTAACGCCTGGACAACAAATGCCCAAAGTAAGTGATTCGCTAACCGGCACTCTGCCGGTCCTTCAATGCACCTGCCGGGTGCAGCGACAGGCGGTAGACCGTCGCCTTCTCTACCGCCTCTCTCGACCACAGCATGGGATGATAGACGCCTTCGCGCCACATCGCCATCTGGTCATCGTATTGATCCGACATGGCGTGCCCAGATTGCCCCGTCTGCGTCACCGTCTGGGCGCGTT
>CAYXRG010000020.1:0-11532 GCA_964467575.1 uncultured Caldilineaceae bacterium
CACTCTGCGGCTGCGGCGATCAGCCTCGCTTCCAGGCTACGGTGACGGTGGTGCCGTGGCCGATGCGGCTCTCGATCTCCATCCTGGCGCCGATGGCCTCGGCGCGTTCGTGCATGATGGTGAGGCCCAGGTGTTCGGGCGTGACTTTGTCGATGACAAAGCCGCGGCCGTCGTCTTTGACCGTGAGATGGGCGCGGTCCGGCCGGCGCTTGAGCGTGACCGCGGCGTGGCTGGCGCGTGCGTGTTTGGCGACGTTGTTGAGGGCCTCTTGCGCGATGTGGTAGAAGGCGATCTTGACGTCCGGCGGCAAGGGGCCGGCGCCATGCATGTCTAGGGTGATGGGCACGCGCGCCCGGCCTGTGATGGCTTCGGTAAGTTGGCGCAGCAGTTCGGTCAGTTCGACCTCGATCAACGTGGCGGGGCGCAGTTCCAAGAGCAGGGTGCGCATTTCGGCCAGGGCGCCGCGCGTCAATTGGCGCAGTTCGTCGAGGCGTTTTTCGCTTTCGGGCCGGTTTCGCTCCCACAGCCGCGGCAGAACTTCCGCAATAAGGGTTGCCGAAAACAGAGTTTGTGTCACAGAATCATGTAAGTCGCGGGCGATGCGGCTGCGTTCTGCGGCAACCGCAGTGCGCTCCACCTGCGTGCGTAGGCGGGCGTTCTCGATGGCAAGCGCGGTTTGGTCGCCGACCGTAGCGGCGAGTTCGATTTCCTCGGCGGAGAACTTGCGCGGCTCCCGGTAGTAGAGTGTGAGGTTGCCGTAGACTTCCTCTTTGATCACGAGCGGAACGCTGAAGACCGCCTGATAGCGTAGGGGCGGGAGGCCGGCAAAGTCTTCGTCCGCGTCGTCGGGCGCGGCGGCCGAGATGATGGTGAGCGCGTCGGCTGTGTGGAGCACGGTGGGCGTGGAGGAATGGCCGTCGAGCAGGTAGTCTTTAAGGTCGATGCCGCCGCCGCTGCGGTCGTCCCCGCCGTCTGCGCCGGACATGGCTTCGGGCGGAAGGTGCAGGCGGTGGGCGTACTCATCGGGCAAGCCGTAGCTGGCTTGCAAGCTGAGATGGCCCTGATCGTTCTGGATGCGGAAGATGGCGCTGGCGTCGGCGTGCAACAACCGGCACGCCTGTTCCGTAATGTGGCTGAGGATGTCCTCCAACGACTGGTTGGAGTTGAGCACCGCTACGATATCGCGCAGCCCGTCGGAAACTTGGCGGCGGCGCTCCAACTCGCGGGTGCGCTCCTCGACGCGGCGTTCCAGCAGGTCTTCGGCCTGTTTGCGTTTGGTGATGTCCGTCACCGAGGCAATGACCAGCATCTCATCGCCGCGGCCCAGGAAACTGAGGCCCACCTCTAGCGGGAATTCGGTCCCGTCTTTGCGCCGTCCGGCCAGGTCCAGCCCAGACCCCATGGGGCGGAGGCGCGGGTTGGCGCCGAATTCCGCGCGGTGGCGCATGTGGTCGAGGCGGAACCGTTCGGGGATGAGCAGTTCGATGGACTGTCCGGCCAGTTCATCGTAGCTATAGTCGAACATCTCCTGCAGCTTGGGGTTGGCATAGAGGATGTGGCCGGCTATATCGACTAGGGCAATGGCGATGGGCGCTGCCGCCAAGATCAGTTGCAGGAAGTCTTGGTCGGTCCAGGGCGCTGACAAAAGCGGGCGGGGCGAGTTGGGTTCGGAGCTGTTCATGGCTTTATCTGAACGAGAATGATCCATCCGGCCGGATTGCGCCGGCGCGGGGCGCCGGATTCTGCGTTGCTTGCAGCAGTGCAGTATAGCACAGAGTTTGTATTGTGCAGGAGATGAGCCGATCTTCTATAATGCTTTGCATAAAGGCTGGGCGGCGCAGGCCGCCGGCGTTCTCGCGACGTGAGGGCGCGAGAACGCGCACATCGTGCATCTCACTCAACGAAAGAGTCGCCCCAATGAGCAGTTGGTATATGTTAAGCGCCGCCGAGACGTTGGCGGAGCTAAAGACGGATGCAAAAGCCGGCCTATCCGACAGCGAAGCCGGCCGGCGTAAAGCCGAATATGGGCCTAATGAACTCGTCGAGCGCGGGTTGAAGAGCCCGTGGCGGATATTCTGGGAGCAATTGACCTCGACGCTGGTCGTGGTGTTGATCGTGGCCGCGGTCGTCTCTGCGTTCTTGGGCGATTTCAAGGACGCGACGGCCATCATGTTGATCGTGATTCTGAATGCAGCATTGGGCTTTCGCCAGGAGTACAGCGCGGAAAAGGCCATGGCCGCGCTCAAGAAGCTGGCCGTTCCCGTGGTCAAGGTGCGCCGCAACGGCAGCGTCCACGAGATCTCGGCGCGCGAATTGGTCCCCGGCGACATCATCATGTTGGAGGCGGGCGACCTGGCGCCTGCAGACGCGCGGCTGCTTTCGAGCGCCAATCTGCGCGTGGAAGAGGCGGCGCTTACAGGCGAGTCCGTGCCCGTCGAGAAGTCGCCCGACGCATCCGTAAGCGAGGGCGCCGGCATCGGCGACCGGCGCAACATGGTCCACATGGGGACGATAGTCGTCTATGGGCATGGCGATGCCGTGGTGACCGAGACGGGCATGAACACCCAGCTCGGCCGCATCGCCGATATGATCCAGACGGTCGAGCATGAGCCGACGCCGTTGCAGAAGCGGCTGGACCGGCTGGGCAAGGTGTTGGCCGGGGTGGCGTTGGCGATCGTGGCCGTGATCTTCGCGCTCGGCTGGCTGCGCGGCGAGGACCTGCGCCTGATGTTCCTGACTGCGGTGAGCCTGGCCGTGGCAGCTGTGCCGGAAGGGCTGCCCGCGGTGGTCACCATCGCCCTCTCGATCGGCGCTCAGCGCATGTTGCGGCGCAACGCCTTGATCCGCAAGCTGCCCGCCGTGGAGGCGCTGGGTTCGGTCACGGTCATCTGTTCGGACAAGACAGGCACCCTGACTGAGAATCAGATGACGGTGACGGTGCTGGATGTGGCGGGGAACCGCTTCGACCTGCTGCACGGCGGCGCGCTGCGCGGCGAGGACAGCCCCGGCGGCGAGGCGAAGATTGCGCTCGAACACGGCGCGGTGCCGCTGTTATTGGCGGGCGGCGCGCTGTGCAATGACGCCGTCCTCGAAGTCGAGTCCGGTGATCCCGACTCGTTCCGCGTGATCGGCGATCCGACGGAAGGCGCGCTGGCGGTGGCCGCGGCGCGTGCCGGCCTGCTTAAGGCGACAATCGAAGAGGCGCTGCCGCGCGTGGACGAGGAGCCGTTCGACTCGGTGCGTAAGCGCATGACCACGGTTCACGAACTGCCGCCTGACGCTTCGCTCTTGCCGGAAGGGCTGCGAGGGCTGTCTGCGACGCTGGGCGGCAACGGGCCGGCGCCGTTCGTGGCTTTTACCAAAGGCGCGAGCGACAGCCTGTTGGGCATTGCCTCGCATGTGTGGGTCGACAACGTGGTGCAGCCGATGACGCCGGAGTATCGCGAGCGTATTGCAGCGGCGAACGACGATCTGGCCTCCAACGGCATGCGCGTCTTGGGCGTGGGCTTCCGCGCGCTAGACGATCTCGCCGCGGCGAAAGAAGGCGGCTCGCTGGAGGATAGCCTGACCTTTGTCGGCCTGGTTGCCATGATCGACCCGCCGCGCCCCGAGGTGAGAGACGCTGTTGCCACCAGCATCAGCGCCGGTATCCGGCCGATGATGATCACGGGCGACCACCCGCTTACGGCGCAGCACATTGCCAAGGAACTGGGCATCACCTCGGAGAAAGGGCTGCTTACCGGGCGCGATCTGGACGGGCTGTCGCCGGAGGAACTGGACAAGGTGGTGGACGGCGTGTCCATCTATGCTCGCGTCTCGCCGGAGCATAAGTTGGACATCGTGCAGTCTTTGCAGCGCAAGGGTAACGTGGTGGCGATGACGGGCGACGGCGTGAATGATGCGCCGGCGCTCAAGCGGGCCGACATCGGCGTGGCGATGGGCATTACGGGCACCGACGTGGCGAAAGAAGCCTCCGAGATGGTGTTACAGGATGACAATTTCGCCACAATCGTGGCGGCCATCGAAGAAGGTCGCACCATCTATGACAACATCCGCAAGTTCATCCGCTATCTGTTGACCTGCAACTCGGGCGAGATCTGGGTGATGTTGCTGGCGCCGTTTGCCGGCATGCCGCTGCCGCTGCTGCCCCTCCAGATTCTATGGATGAACCTGGTGACGGACGGGCTGCCCGCGCTGGCCTTGGGCGTCGAACCGCCGGAGCCGAACATCATGCGGCGCAAGCCGGTCCCGCCCACCGAGGGCATCTTCAGCCGCGGCATGGGGCGCGACATCATCGTGATGGGGCTGTTGATGGGGCTGGCGCCGCTGGCTTTGGGCTATTTCGCGTGGCGGGCCGGCGACCCCGGCTGGCAGACCATGACGTTTACCGCCCTGGTGCTGTCGCAGATGGCCTTTGCCCTAGCCGTTCGCTCTGAGCGGGAGTCGCTTTCCGCCATCGGCATCCTGTCGAACCGGGCTATGGTGGGCGCGGTGCTGCTCACGTTCGTGTTGCAGCTCATCGTTGTTTACTTCCCGCCGGCCCAGGCGTTCTTCGATACGCAGCCGCTGTCGGCCCGTGATCTGCTCCTGAGCCTTGGGTTGGCGACGATTCCGTTTGTCGCCTTTGAGGCGCAGAAGTGGCGCCGTCGCCGCAACGCCTAGCGGTGTGTTCGCCATGAGCCTGTCATTCTGAGGCGAGCGTTAGCGAACTGAAAAATCTAGTCGTACTAGAGGCAGAGGCCTTTCGCTGCGCTACTAATCACACGGGCGAGAAACGAAGGCTTCTTTGGAGAGAAGCCGTTTCTTTCGAACCGCGGGAATCGAACCCAAGCCCGCCCGTCAGCCAGACCCTTCGCCGCTGCACGACTCAGCCTGTTTGTTGCGCACCCTCAATCGGTGATGCTTATGCCTACGACAGATGCCAGTTGCCGGTCCTCTCTTATCGGTGCTAGAATACGGGCGGATTTGCACCAGCGCTATGCAGGGTGGGGGTGAGTCTTCCCGTGCGTATGCATAGCGGCCGGTGAATGGGTGGCTGTTCGCGCCCGAAACTTGCCTTTAGGGCGGCAGACATAATTTTCAAGGGAACCATGTTCAAGCGCTTTAGCACCAACTATCTGGTGACGCTCTTCCTCGTCGACATGGCCTTGGTACAACTTGCGTTGGCCTTGGGGGCGCGTCTGCGTTTTGTATTGCCTATAGGCCAGTCGCTTCTGCCGGAATGGGCGTCTACCATCGTCTACGTGCCCACCCTCCCGCTTTATATTGCCGTGGGGGTCGTCTGGGCGTTGAGCATGCTTTTCGCCTCCGTCTACACGCCGCGGCGCATTGTTTTCTGGTTCGAGGAGTTCCAGCGCGTCCTGTTCAGCCACACGGTTGCCACGCTGATGTTTGCCGGGGCGCTCTATCTAGCCAAAAAGGAACTTCCACGGCTGACCTTTGCCTATTTCTTCGTACTCGCCATTGTGCTGCTGATCGGCTACCGCGTGCTGCTGCGTCTTTGGTTCCGGCTCCGGCGCACGTCGAATACCGGCGTCACACGGGTGCTCGTCGTTGGCGCCGGCCGTGTGGGCAGGAAATTGGTGGCGGAGTTCGCTCAACAGCACTGGTCGAGCCTGGAAGTGGTCGGATACGTCGACGACGATTCATCCAAACAGCAGCGCACGATCGAAGATGTTCCGGTACTTGGCTTCCTGGACGACGCCGTCTCGATTGCCGAAGCGCACCATATCGACGAAGTCGTGATTGCCCTGCCGCTCCATGCGCATGCCCGGCTCGCCAACCTCGTCGCGCGCCTGAATGAGCTGCCCCTGCGCGTGCATATCGTACCCGATTACTTCGACCTAGCCTTTCATGGAGCCACGATCGAAAGCGTCGGCGGCCTGCCCCTGATCGGCCTGCGCGATCCGGCCATCGACGGCTTCCAGCGCTTTGGCAAGCGTCTGATGGACATCGGGCTCGCCGGCATTGGGCTGCTGCTGCTCTCCCCGCTCATGCTTGCGGTGGCGTTGGCCATCAAACTCGAAGACCGCGGCCCGGTCTTCTACAGGGCCGAGCGGGTCGGTGAAAACGGCCGTCTCTTCCGCATGCTCAAATTCCGCTCTATGGTGGTCAATGCCGACAAGCTCCAGCACCTCATCAACCAGCGAGACAGTGAAGGTCACCTGCTTTTCAAATACGCCGACGACCCGCGCATCACGCGCATTGGGCGGTTTATCCGCCGCACCAGCATCGACGAACTGCCGCAACTGATCAACGTGCTCAAAGGCGACATGAGCCTTGTGGGCCCGCGACCGGAACTGCCGTGGCTGGTCGAGAAGTACGAGCCGTGGCAACGCAAACGGTTTGCCGTCCCGCAGGGCATCACCGGCTGGTGGCAGGTCAACGGCCGCAGCGACAACCCCATGCATCTCCACACGGAGCAAGACCTCTATTACATTCAGCACTATTCATGGTGGCTGGACATTGAAATACTGTGGCGCACGGTGGCCGTTGTGCTGCGCGGTCGAGGGGCATACTAAGCCCTTGCATCCCGTTACTTCCCGCTTTCCATGCACCTGCTATACAATTCCTCAAGCAGGTTGGTCTGCCCACCTAGCAGGGCGGTCACAGCAGAACATGGGCATCGACATTGACAAAGCATCTATGCAACTAACATCCTTGCTGCGGCGGCAGAATGTGTCGTCGCCGGTACAGCACGGACGTCGCTTTGAGAGGAAACACGTCATATGAGCGCCACAGAGCCGAGCGTCAAGGAAATGCAGCCGACATACAGCCCCTACGACGACGAGATCGACCTCCGCAAGTATCTCGACATCCTGATTGCCTGGTGGAAAGAGATCCTATTGCTCGGCGTGGTCGCTGCCGCGGCCGCCGGTCTAGGCATCATCGCTCTGCGCACGATCGCAACGCCGCAATACGAAGCCAAGGCTGACATCGTAATGGCGCGGCTTTTCAGCGAGATTGCGTTGGATGAGCGCGTCCAGATATCGGGCAATGATCTCGGCGGCAGCGCCGGGTCGGTATCGCGCCGCGCCGCGCTCTCCCAGCTCGTGCGCAGCGCCGCAATTGCTCAGGCTGTTGCCGACGAACTGGGCGATCTGCTTACAGAAGAAGAACGCGATGTGTCCGAATTACTCGAGATGGTAAGCGCAGAGACGCCCACGGCGTCGGATGGGCGTACGGCCAGCGACCTGATTCGCATCAATGTGACCGCCGACGATCCGGAAAAAGCCGCAGTCATCGCCAATATCTGGGCAAAGCATTACATCCAACGGGTAAACTCAATCTTTGGCCAGGCGCCCGCGGAAGTCCTCGAATCGGTTCAGGCCGAGTTAACGAGCGCTTCCGCCACATACCAGAGGGCGCAGACGGCGCTGCAGGAATACATGGCGGACAGCCCCATCGAAACCTTGCAACGCCAGATCAAAGAAAAGGCCACGTTGCGCGACAATCTACAACTGGGGCGAGACGAAATCCTAGACGCTATTGCCCTGCAAGACCGCACCGCACGTATCCAGCTTTTCACGGACCTGACCAACGCCGAGTCGCAGGGGCTGTTCTCGGTCCTCTCTGAGCAAATGCAGGCGCGGCAGAGCGAGTTGGACCGGCTGTACAGCAACCGCCTCATCGCCCTTCACCAGTTGGAACAGGCCCGCAACCTACAGCAACAGATCGAAGCGGGCGGCGATGCCGCGGCCGCGACCAATCATCTCGTCCTGCAGATGCTCAAGACCCAAGTATTCGCCCAGGCCATGACCCAGCCGGCCCTTTCGCCGCTCGTCGAAGGCGAGAGCAAGGCCATCGTCGTGGCTCCGGCCACGGTTTCCGCGCCGGCCTCGAGTTTCGTCATTAACGCGGATGCGGCAGCAGCGCCTGCCGCATCCGAGCAAGCCGCCGACGCTCAAGCCATAGTCGCTACGCTGGGGCAATACATCGCAGAACTGGATGTAGCCATTGCCGCGACCTCCCAGTCGATGTTGGACGGCGAAGGGTATCTGTTCCTCGAACAGCTTACGACGCGCAACCTGACCGCTTCCATGCCCGTCTCTGCGCCGACGCAGGACGAGATTGCGCAAAACGAGTTGCGTGCAGCCGTCTTGCGCAGCTATGCAGAGCTCTTCGAGGTCGGAGACATGGTGCAACTCAGCCAACTCGACGGCCCTGCCGAGGGTCAAGACTCCCTCGCCCTTACCATCGAACAGCTTGACCGCTCGATCCAGATCTTGCGCGCCGAACTCGCCGCCGAAGAAGCGCATTTCAGACTGCTGATGCAACAGCGCGACCTGGCGTGGAACACCTTCGACGCGCTGAGCAACAAGGCTGCGGAGTTGGGCCTGGAGCGGTCATCTTCCAACAGCGAGGTGCGCATGGGGTCGCCTGCGATTCCGCCGTCCAAACCCGTCGCCGGCCCCAGCCTGATATTCGTACCGGCCGTCGCCGGCATGATCGGTTTGGTGCTCGGCGTCTTCGTCGCCTTCCTCGCCCACTATCTGGGACACGCCCCCTTCTTGCGAAGGCAACGCACCCAAACAGCCTGAAAGAGCCGTCCATGACCATTCATTTCGGAACAGACGGCTGGCGCGCCGTTATCAGCGATGAATTCACCTTCGACAACGTGCGCAAGGTCTCGCAAGCCATTGCCGAAGAGGTGAACGCCGGTCGCCGGAGCGACGACGAAACTCCGCCCAAAATGGTCGTCGGCTTCGACACGCGCTTCCTCAGCGACCGCTACGCAGTCGCCGTAGCCGAAGTCTTGGCCGCCAACGGCATCGAGGCAGACCTGACGCAGGCCGACGCGCCTACGCCGATAGTGAGCTATGCCATTGTCGACCGCCGCGCCGCCGCCGGCGTCATGATTACGGCCAGCCACAACCCGCCGCGTTACAACGGGCTGAAGCTGAAGGCAGCGTATGGCGGCTCCGCTCCGCCGGCCATGGCCAAAGCCGTGGAAGCGAGGCTCGCCGCGCCGGAGACCGCGCCGCGGCGCGTCGAGATCGAAACCGCCCTGGCAAGCGGACAAGTCAGACGCTTCGATCCTCTGCCCGCCTACGAAGCCCATGTGCGCCGCCTCGTTGATTTCGACCTGATCCGCCGCGGCGGCTTGCGCGTCGTCGTCGACGCCATGTATGGGGCCGGGCGTATTCATTTGCGCCGCCTGCTGGAGGATGCGGGCTGCGACGTGACCGAATTGCGCAGCGAGATGAACCCGGGCTTTAACGGCATTCACCCCGAACCCATCGCTCGCCACCTCGGCCCGCTGATCGACGCCATGCGCTCCGGCGTCTATCGCTTGGGGCTGGCCACCGACGGGGACGCCGACCGCATCGGCGCGGTCGATCCCGGCGGACGCTTCATCGACCCCCACGGCATTATGGCGTTGCTGCTCGACTATCTGGTAAACGACCGCGGCCTGCGCGGCAGCGTGGTCAAAACGGTGAGCACCACGCAGATCCTCAACCGTCTCGCCCAGCGCTATGACCTGCCCCTCCACGAAACGCCGGTCGGCTTCAACTACATCAGCGACTGGATGCTGCACGAGCAGGTGCTGCTCGGCGGCGAAGAAAGCGGCGGCATCAGCATGCTCGGCCACATTCCGGAAGGCGACGGCGTGCTCATGGCGCTGCTCCTGGCGGAGATGGTTGCGGCGCGCCAGAAGACGCTGTCGCAAATGCTGGACGAATTGATGGACGCACCGGACATCGGCCACTTTCACTACGCCCGGCTTGACCAGCCCGTGCGGCCTTTCACCAAGGCCGATCTGGTCGAAGCCTTGCTGGCGACCGCGCCCGCGGCCATCGACGGCACGCCTGTCCACGAAGTGAACAGCCGCGATGGGGTGAAATATATCCTACAGGACGACAGTTGGCTGTTGATCCGGCCGAGCGGCACGGAGCCGGTGCTGCGCATCTATGCCGAGGCGCGCAGCGACGCCCAGGTGCAGGGGCTTCTGACCGCCGGCGCTGTATTGGCCAATGCGCTGCTTGACTCGCCCGCCGAAGTCCCGGCTCGCTAACCGATTAGCGCCGCCGCCAGGCCTGCAGCCACGGTGAACGCCAGCGCGACGGCGAGCAGCGCCACAACCGCCCCCGGCAACAAGGCGCACATGATGGTCAAGCCCGTGTTGAGTCCTGTCGCGGCGCGCACGGCCACCACGTAGATTGCCGCCGCCCACAAAAGAGCGACGATATTGACGACAATGCCCAGACAGGGGATGAAGCCGAGCCCCGTCAGAACCAGCGGCAGAAAGGCAAAACTGGTCAGCGTGTAGAACTGCTGCAGCGTGGTCTTGGCGCCCAGCAGCTTGGCGAGCAACAGCACGGCGAGGCCATACACGATCCAGATGTTCAGCCAACTCAGCGGCCAGTTGATCCACCCGCCCAATGCCGTAACTCCTGCCGCCAGCCAGCCGGGAAAGTAAGCCGGCTCCAGCCCGGCGATGAGGGCCGCAGTCTCGGCCACCACAGGCGCAACGCCAATCCCTGGCAACTCGGGATTAGCGCGGGCTTCGGCCAACTGGCTCAATTGCGCCAGGGGCGCCGCCGTCCCCACGCGTGCGGCCATGATCCAGGTAAACAACGTAGGCAGCAATCCCGCGACCAGCGCAGCCGCCACGATCAGCCCCATGCCCTGGCGCATACCGGCGGATGTCACACTGTCCGGCGAAACCGCGCCGGGCACAGGCTCGATGTTCAATTGCAGAGCGTTCAACATCTGCCTGCGCGTGGGCAGCCACGCCGCGATGCGCGACCGTCCATCCTCGTTTGCGCTTGCCCCTTCTTGCAATGAAGGATCGCCGGTCATGCCGCACCTCCCCACACAGCCGCAATCACTGCCGTCATAAATCCGCCGGCCATCGTCAAGATCGCCAGGAGCGCAAGCGCCGTCAAGGTAGCAGCAGCCGCCTTTTTCCACGGCAGATCGTGGCTCACCTCAATCGCCCGGTAGACGATCAGCGCGCTCCACACCGTCAGCAGCACGCCGCTCACCGAGACAAAGGGGATGACCTGCAGGAGCATGAGCGCCTGCGGGGCCGCCATCAAGGCCGTGGCCCCCAACGTCCGGCTCAACCTGCCGTTGCCGCCCAGCGCCAGCGCCACACCATGACAGACCAGCCCAAAAACGAGCCAACGCCCGATCAGCAGCATGGGCGTCAGCACGAGCCAGAAAAGTCGCATCCAGCCGGAGCCATAGCCAAACAGATCGAACCCCACGTCCCGCCACTGCCGGACGATGCCTTCCAGCGCGGCCGGGTCCAGGCCAAACGATGCCGCCAGCGGCCCCAACTGGCGAATGCCTTGCAGCGTGGCAGACAGCAACGCATCCGGATCAGGCATGCTCGCCGACAACAGCAGCGAGCCGATCACCCGCGCCGCCCCGACCAACAGGCCCATGATCGCCACCATGAACAGGCCTTCCGCCCAGGGGTTATCATCCTCCGTCATTGTGATGAACGGCTCGGCCTCAAAGACCAGCGCCTTGCCCATCATTTCAGGATAACTTTTGGGTTGGAGCATATGCATATCCTACTCT
>CAYXRG010000020.1:11632-62161 GCA_964467575.1 uncultured Caldilineaceae bacterium
CTTGCCCATCATTTCAGGATAACTTTTGGGTTGGAGCATATGCATATCCTACTCTGTCTTGGAAACGGCAAGACGCACAGACGAGAAAAGCGCAAAAATACCGTAGAGAACACAGAGAAATGCAGGCAAATTGGCGGATGACGCATGACTCGTGACGTGTAGGCCGCGCCTATCGCCCGTGCAGCGCGGCCCACACCCGCTCCGGCGTATACGGCAGTTCGTCGATCCACACGCCGGTGGCGTCGTGGATGGCGGCGGCGATGGCCGGCGCGGTCGGGATAAACGGCATCTCAGCCATGCCGCGCGCGCCCAGCGGGCCTTGCGGGTCGGGCAGTTCCAAAATGACCGGCTCCACGATCTCCGCTACGTCCAGCACGCCGGGGATCAGGTAGTTGCTGAGATGAGGCGTCAACGTGCGCCCATCTTGCTGGACATAGTTCTCAAGCAGCGTCCAACCAAGCGATTGGGCCACAGCCCCCTCGATCTGCCCCTCCACCTGCGGCGGGTTAATCGCCCTGCCCACGTCGTTGGCGCTGACCAGCCGCCGCACCGTCACATGCCCGGTCTCCAGATCGACGTCCACCTCCGCCGTCTGCGCACAGTAGCCGTAGGTGATGTTGGGGTCGCTCTCGCCGGTTCGAGGCGCATAGGGAGTCGTCGGCCGCGGGTGAAAGACATACTCGGCGCGCGCCGGGCGCTCTTCATTCGCCCACTCGCGCAGCGCCGCCTCAGCCGCGCCCTTTACCGCGTTGCCGGCCATGAACGTCATGCGCGAAGCCGACGCGCTGCCGGTGGAGCCGGCGACGTCCGTGTTGTCTGTGCGCAGTTCAACCTGGTGTGCATCGATGCCCAGCGCCTCGGCCGCGATGCGCTGAAACACCGTATGCGCCCCCTGTCCGACATCTGCGCCTACGCAGCCGACTATGGCCCGCTCGATCTCGTGCGCGCCGTGCAATTCCACCCAGGCGCTGCACGACTCGGGCGCGCCGAGGCTGTAGCCGACGTTCTTGAAACTTACGGCGATGCCGCACCCGAACGCCACAGACTCGCGGCAGGCCTCCAGCGAGGTCAACGGCCGGCCCGGCCCCGCCTGCGGTGCGGCGTTCGCCGGCGCACGCCAGCCGTTCGCCTCATCGCGCCGCCAGCCGCCATGCAGCGCAGCCGCCTCCAGCACCTGCGGCGCGGTGCAGCCCGCCGGCAGCCCGCTGCGCGTCGGCAGGACCGCGCCCTCGCGCCAGATGTTGCGCATGCGCAGTTCCACCGCGTCCATGCCCAGCGCTTCCGCCAGCTTGTTCACCTGCATCTCAGCCGCGAAATGGCCCTGCGGCCCGCCGAAGCCGCGGAACGCGCCGCTGGGGCAGTTGTTGGTGTAGACCGTGCGGCCGTCGACCAGCACGTTCGGGATGTCGTACGGGCCGAGGCAGGCCAGCACCGCGTTGCCCAACACTTTGGTGCTGGTATAGGCATAGGCGCCGGCATCGCTCGTCAGGTCCACCTGCGCGGCGACGATGCGCCCGTCGCGCGTCGCCCCCCACTTGGCCCAAATCGTGAAGGGGTGTCGCTTGTGGTGCCCGACGATGCTCTCCTCGCGGCTCCACACGATCTTGACGGGCCGACCCGTCTTCCACGCGGCCAGGGCCAGCACGATCTGCACGGAAACGTCCTCGCGCCCGCCAAATGCGCCGCCGATGGCCGGGTAGCGCACCACTATCCGGCCCGCGTCCCAGCCCAGCGCATGCGCGATCTGCTCCCGCTCCTCGTGCATCCACTGCCCGCCGCAGATCACCTCGATGCGCCCGTCGGGACGGACGAAGGCCAAGCCCGCCTCCGGCTGTAAATAGGCGTGCTCCTGCGCGTGCGTGCGGTACGTGCTCTCCACGATCACGTCCGCCTCGGCAAACCCCGCGTCCACATCGCCGTGTTGGATGCGATAGGCCAGCAGCACGTTGGACTGCACGTCGCGCTCGCCGTAGGGATAGGGGAAGGGGTTAGGGTGCAGACGCGGCGCATCCCGCTGCATGGCCGCGGAGGGGTCGGTCACCACAGGCAGCGGCTCGTAGTCGACGGCGACCAGTTTGGCCCCCGCCTCGGCCTGGGCTTGGCTCTCGGCAACGACCAGCGCCACATGATCCGCCTCCCAACGCACGGTCCGGGCTTGCTCCGTACTGCCCACGCCGCACAGCACCGGCTGGTCGGGCATGATCAACCCGTACTCGTTGACGGGCACATCCTCGGCGGTCAACACGGCCACGACGCCCGGCGCGTTGCGCGCTTCCCGCGTGTCCACGCCGCGGATGCGGGCATGCGGCTCGCCCGCAAAGACGATTTTCATCCACAACTGGCCCGGCAGGTCGATATCGCCCGGATAGTGCGCCGCGCCCGTCACTTTGTCCGCAGCGTCGACGCGGGGCAGGCTGCTTCCGACAGCGCGCATGCTTCAAGCTTCCTTGTCGTACAATGGCCCTGAATGAACGTTAGAACGATGTTCCTACATTATCACCAATTCGCCTCCGTCGCCAAGCCACAGCCAAACGTCGCCTCGCCCTTTACAGCCCGTTTAACGGTAATTGCCGCCGCAGCGCGGCCGGCGGTATACTGAACGCCATCAGGTTGAACGGCGCATCACAGGCCGAGGACACATCTTTCAGGAGGCCAACCATGCAAGTTCGTGAGATCATGAGCAGTCCCGCCATCACCGTCGGCCCCGACGCCGGCATTCGCTCTGTAGCGAGCGTCATGCTCGAACACCACATCAGCGGCGTGCCGGTGGTGGATGGCGAAGGCGCGCTGCTCGGCGCCATCACCGAACTCGACCTGATCGCGCGCAACGCCCCCGTACAGGAACCGACCTACCTAGCCGTCCTTTCCGCCGTGATCCCCCTCAACCCGCGCGAGGTGCGCGAATACCGCGAACAACTGCGCCAGGCCCTTGCCGTCAACGCCGGCGAACTGATGACCGAGGATGTGCCGGTCGTGTCGCCGGACGCCGACATCGCCGAAGCGCTGGAACTGATGCTGGACCCGGAAGCCGTCATGCTGCCGGTGATCGAAGATGAGAAGGTGATTGGCGTGGTGACGCGTACGGACCTTGTGCGACTGATCGAACGCCTGGAGAGCGCACCCGACGCGGAAGGCGCATAAACAAACACGCCACGAATTGCACGAATTTCACGAATAGCGAATACCCTGCCGTTCAATTTCGTGGAATTCGTAGAATTCGTGGCAAAAAAAGCGTGACTCTACACCATCCAGGGCGCGGCGAATTCTCTCGAAGCGTGTGATCTGTGTGCGGTTATTGCCAGGCGAGTAGGCTACGCCCAGAGGACGTTGCCGTCGTCCTCGTAGTTTAGCTCCGGCTCGGCAAGCGGAGCGGCATCGCGCGCCTGCGCAGCGCCTCGGCCTTGCGTGAACCACTTCAGCCACTCGGCAGGCGCGTCGATGCTCTCGCCGCCGTGCGGAGTTATGCGGCGGCGCACGCGCAACATCACCGGCGTATTCACGCTAGCCCCGCTCACGATCACCTGGCCCTTGCTCAGGCTAGGCAACTCGTACAGCATGTCCCGGCCCACGCTCTCCACCGATTCGGCAATGCGATTCTGGTCGATGGGGTTGGTGATGCGCATGATGCACTGCGTCATGCACTGGCTGAGCACGTCGCTGTCCAGCTTACCGGGACGCTGGCTGATCAGCCCCACGCTCACGCCGAACTTGCGCCCCTCGCTGAGGATCTGCTTAAGCACGTCGGTGCTCACCGCGTCGGCGCTGGCGGGCGCGAAGTTGTGCGCCTCCTCCATCAAACAGAACACGGGGAACGGCACATACGTCTTGTCGCCCGGCCCGACCTTCATCTTGGCGGTATCGACGCGCGCCTGATAGACGCGGCGCAGCAGCGTCGCCGCGATCACCTGCTGCTCGCGCTGGTCGACTTCGTTAAGCTGGATCACCGTACATTGGCCGGGCCGGAACAACTCGCCTAGCTCCAGGTTCTCGAAGTCGTTGAAGATGCGGCTCCCGCCTAGCGTGCCGTTGAGGCGCCAAATCAGCGCGCCGGTCGTCGGGTCGTCCTCGAACGACGAGCCGTCTTCGCTCAGTTCGCGGCGGCCCTCGGCGGTCTCGCGCACGGCCAACAGCAGTTGCTCCAGCGTGTACTTGGCCTCGCCGCCGGAGCGAAACGTGCGGTGCGCGTAGTTG
Organism: uncultured Caldilineaceae bacterium; assembly: GCA_964467575.1. GTDB lineage: Bacteria > Chloroflexota > Anaerolineae > Caldilineales > Caldilineaceae > JASGTU01. The sequence goes on from CAYXRG010000020.1 coordinate 15,824, forward strand.
TACGCCCGTGTCAACTGATAGTGCATCTTCTCCGACAGATTGGGCAGCAGGTAGCGCAGATCGCCCAGCGTCAGGCTGTCGATGCGCACGCGGATGCTGTCCGGGTGGAAGATGCGCACCACCGGCTTGTAGTCGTCCGTGCTGAATTGCTTCAGGTCCTGCATCTTTTGCAGCGTGCCGTATTCGCCGTGCGGGTCGATGATCAGCACCGACGCGCGGTTGTAGGGCATGAGCAGCTCTTCGAGCAGCACGCCCGCCAAATAGCTCTTGCCGCTGCCCGTGCTGGCGATGATCGCTAGGTGCGTGCTGGTGAAAGCGCGCACGTCCAGCGCTACGGGCACGGCGTCCGCCGGGCGGCTGAGCAGGCTGCCCAGGTGCGCGCTGCCCGGCGACGCCTTGTCCGCCTTGCTCAGCACCTCTGTTAGCAGTTCGTCGCTGGCGATGTAGACGGGCGCGCCGCCTGCGGGCGGCACGCGCGGGTTGATGAAGTCGTCCATTTCCGCGCTGTGATAGCCGAGCACCGTCACCGTGATCTCGAACAGCTCGCCGGCGTCGCTCTCATAGCCCAGCAGCGCGGCCACCTCGTGTGGCGGCACGCTGGGGTCCGCCAAGAAGCTGTCGGGCAGCAGCCGGATGGACTGGCGTTTGGTCACGCGGCCCAAAATCGGGCGCTCCTCGCCGTCCACCGCGGTGAGATAATAGACGAACTCGCCGAATTTCACGCGGCGGTCCGGGTCGGGCGCCACCAGCGTAAACTCGTTGGGCGTCTCGCCCGGCCCCTTCACTGTGCCGATGCACTCGTCGTTCATAGCCCTACTTTGTTTCCCTTAGTGGTCTCTCGCTGTAGCGGCGGCATCCCTGCCGCCGAATGCGTTCTTTGCCACGAATTGAACGAATTTCACGAATGATCGAAAACCATCCCTAATCGCTTCCGATCATTCGCGGTTCATCTGTCCGCCTTTGCCGCGTCTGACGCTAGCCCGCGGGCTGGACGATGCTCTTCCACGCCAGGTTCGTGCGCAGCAAGTCCAACTGCCCGCGCTGCGCCGGGAAGAGCGCCATCAGCCGGTCGACCACATTGATCAACAGCGGCGGGGCCAGCGGGTTGTTCTGGCTGAGCACCACAGGCACATACTTCAGGCTCAAGCGGCCGGCGCCGTCGCGATGGAACGCGGCCAACTGGTCATCCTCCATGCGCGTCACGCGGTCGTTGACGGTCGCGGCCAGCGCGGGCACGCCTTGATGGCACGCTTCGTCCGCGTCGATCCAGCCCAGCGCGATAATGCCGACCAGAGTCGCTGTCTCCGCCAGGTAGTCTGGCGTGAAGATCTCCAGGTCCTGCCGCGGGCTGAGGCGCGGACCGAGGTTGCCAAAGTCCGGGTTCATCAGCAGCGTGTTGTAGATCACGCCGACCAGCCGCCCGCCCGCCTCGCCTTCGCCCAGTCCGATAGAAACGAACGTGCCGAAGCTATAGTCCGCCGGTTCGGGGCAGGGGGCGATCTCGCCGGGATTATAGACCTGGCACACATAATCGATATGCGTATTCGACTTGACGATCTTGCCGATAGATAGAGTCATGGCTTTTTCATACCGCGGAAACGCGCGGCGCGCAGGGGAAATCAGAAAACGTTCACACCGTCCAGAAAGCTGCGAACTTCCTGGACGGTGAACAGCGTATGACCTATTATGCCCCTTCGCGCGCTTCGGGCCTAGCGGCCTGCTTGCTCAGTTCTGGATCTGCACGGTAACGGTGCAGGGCGGCGGGAAGTTGCCCGTCCGATCCACCACCGTCAGGCGCAGCGTATAGGGGCCGTTGTCGAAGACGGCGGTGTTCACCGTCGCCAGCAACCCTTCCGCCACCGGCTGGTTTACATCCGTGAGAAAAGCGAATTCGGCGGCTGGGTCAATATTAGCGCCCGGCGCGTATTCCAGCTTGTAATATTGGAAGTTCTCGTGTTGGGCCGTGCCGAAAATCTCGACCGTCCCGGAGATCGTAGCATTTGCGCCCGGCGAGAAGATCACGGCACGCGGGTCAGGGCAAGCTGCGGGCGGCGCTATGACTTCTGCCGGCTCCTCCGCTGCTTCCTCTTCAGCGGCCTCTTCATCTTCCGCTATGGGCGTCGCTGTAGCCTCCGCGTCTTCGGCGGGCACAGGCGTAGCGGTCGGCGCTAACGGGCGCGGCGTGGGCGCGGCCGGAGTAGCCGTAGGCGGTACAGGCGTCGGCGTGGGCGTCACCGGAACCGGCGTGGCTGTGGGGGCCGGGGCCGGCGGCTCTTCCGCTTCGACCTCCTCGACCGGCAGCGCGACCTCAGTCGTGGCTGCTATGGTGGCCGTCAACTGGTCCGTGAACGCCAGGCGGATGGCTAGGTTCAGCCAAACCGGCACCGCGACGGCCTGGATGCCATCCGGTCCGGAAATGTTGACCGTCAGCGTCAGCGGGACCGTCTGGGTGACGAAGGCGACAAGCGGTTCGATGCTGGTCTCAAGCCCCTCTGCGATCTCCGCAACCGTTGCCTCTTCGACTGCGACATCCTCAACCGCGGCCTCCTCAACTGCGACCTCCGTAGCCGCCGCCTCGGGCGTCTCCTGCGCGCCGACGGCCGCCGCCAACAACGCCATCAACGCCGCGGCGATCAATAGACTCAGGATTGCCTTGCGATGCATCGTTTCCTCCTCCAGTCAGATGAACACCGTTTGTGTTCGGTCTTGCGAAAACGCCGTACCGGCTTTTCGCCTTATACGGAATACGGAATATCGCCCCGTGCAGACACGATCTGCGGCCTCGCATAAACCCCGGACTTCCCGGAAAGCGCAGCGCACCATAAGAAAGATGACGCTTGAACGGCCAGCGTCACCGGCCCAGGCGAGCGAGGAGAACAAATGATCATAAGTGGATTATACCAGATGCAGCGCTTTCGCATATCCGCGCGACGCGGACCGGATGCCTACGGTTCGCTGCGGCGCTGCCTACGCAGCGACAGCTTACGGCGCAGGCGTCGCTCCAGTCTCAGTTGCATCGTTATCTTCTTCGTCCAGAACCGCGTCTGATGCAGCGGGCGCAGCCTGGCCGGCGTCCGCCTCCCCGGCCTCCGTTGCGGCCGCGGGCGTCGGCGTCGCCGGAATTTCTGTGCCGGGGCCGACCAGGTAGACGGCGCGCCACGGCTGGTACTTGCTGCGCAGCGTCTCGGTGCGCGTCTGACCGTTCTCCACGATGGTGCGCGTGACCGTCACGGTCATACCCTCTTTCGCCCAGTCGACCTGTTTGCGCTCGCCCAGCGCCAGCGATTCGTCAACTTCGTAAAGCGGCTCAGGCGGCGGCGACACCTCGGCAATTTCCGGCTCGCTGATCGTCACCTGGCGGTTCGGCTTCGTGCCGTAGAAGTTGAACGTGATCGTGCCGCCGGTTCCGTTGACCACCGGCTGTATGAGCAGATACGCGCCCGTATCGTTGCGGAAGCGGAAATCGACCGACGGCGTGTAGATCGTCGCGTCCAGGCCAGGCTCGCCGTACCAGTCCACCACATAGCCGTGGTTATAGCGCTCCACGATCGGAAAGCCGCCCGCATACGCGGCCCGAAAAACCGTCGTACTGACCTGACAGACGCCGCCGCCCACGCCTACCGCGGTGCGGTCGCCCCAGATAATTAGCGAGTCCTCGAAGCCATTGGCGGAGGAGACATCCTCCACCACTTTGTTGAAGCTGAAAACGCCGCCGGGCGGAATCACATAGCCGTCGAACTTCTCCGCCGCCACCTCGATGTTGCGCACGCGCGCCGCGCTGCTGCCGGCGAAATAGGTCGTGCCGCTGGCAACCAACTCGCGAATGCCCATCTCCGCCACGCGGTTGCTGTCCACCGCAGGCGGCACATCTTGGATGATGAGTGCCGCGGTCATGGCGCCCTTTTCTACGCTCTCGCGCAGCGAGGCCAGCGTGCCGTCCACATCCAACTTGCGCCCGGACCGGCTGGGCTGCGAGACCGATACGACGCCCGTATTCGGGTCGAAACGCAGCCGGGCGTCTGCAGGCGCAATGTCGATCTGTCGCGCCCATTGTTCCAGCAGCGCACGCGCCCGGTCCTCGTCGAGCCGGGGCGGGATGGAAGAATAGAGCAGCGCCTGTACCGCGGCCGGGTCGAGCGCGAACTCGTAACCGAAACGGGCATCGCGCAGGATGAGCGGCGTGAGCGCGAGCGTCTCTGCTCCGGCGGGCGTCGCCTCCACGGCAGGCGGCGGCTCTAGCGGAACCACAGCCAGCGCGGCGGTCACCGGCGCCCCTTTGGCTGCGTCTTCCAACTGCGCCACCAACCCCTCCAGCGTCGTCTCCACATCCACGTCGACGCCGGGCTGCGGCGGGATGGTAAAACCCGCCACTTGCACGCCGCGCTGCGCCGGCGTACGCACATCCGCCGCGATCTGGCTCAACGCGTAGCGAAGTTGCGGCACGTCCAGATCGAGCGCCGGCCGTACATCCGCCTGACCGAGCGCGGCGCCTAGTTGCGCCGCCAGCCGGGTAAGCGTATCTCCCTGCCGCCCCACCAGATAGGCCTGGTTGACCGCGGCCAGCACATCGGCCGACGCCATCACCTGGCCGGCTGCTACCGGCCACTGACGACCCGCATACGCCACCGTAAGCGGCGGCAGCGACTGGCGAGCTAGCCCGCGCTCTACTGCGGCCATCGCTTCGGGCCGCGTCATGCCGCCGACCGGAATCCCGCCGATCGTTACGCCGGAATAGATGCGGCCCGCGTGCCAATACTGCCAGAACAGAAATGCGCCCAGCAGCGTGGTCACCAGCACCAAAGCGAAAAGTGCGGCGAAGTCTGCCGGACCGGTCTTAATCCTGGGATGTGTTCTTGCCTGGTGTGAGATGGATTGCATGCCTCTTCACCACTCTGCAGCCCGGCGCGTCAACGGCCAAGCTGCGGGACGATATACACAATCGGAACTGCAATATTTAGCACAATAAGCAATAGAAATGGCGTCGCCCACACAAAAGCGCGCATTCCCCCTAGCAACGCGCAGACCCGCGGCCTTTGCAGCCAGCCGCGCAGCGACGCCGGCAGCCAGCCCATCATATAACGGCTTGTGCTCGCCAAAAGTAACGGCTGCAACAATAACATCAGCGTAATCAGCCCCGTAGATAGCAGCGACCACTTGTCGAGCGTGCCCGCGGCAGAGCCCGTGACCGCGATGCCCGCAGTCAGCACCAGCGCCAACATGCCGGTGATGACGCCTTGCAAAGGCTGCAACACTTCGCGCCAGCCCAGTGCGACGATTGCGCTGATGGGCAGCAGCCCCCAGAAGAAATAGCGCCCCTGGTGCTGCACAAACTGCACATTGTACCAGGCGTAGCTAGCCGTCACCGCCAACAACATGACGCCGAACAGCACCAACACGAAAATCTGGAACGAATCCATGTCCGTATCGGGCGGCCCCGAAATAAAGCGCACCGTAGCCCAGAGCAGCCCCAGAAAGATCACGCCGCTAAAGAGCAACAACGCCGTGTAGATGCGGTCGTCCAGAAAGACGCCCATCCAGCCGAATACGCCCCAGAAGCTCTTAAACGTGAAGCTGAAGGCGCGCTCGCTATAGGAAAGCCAGCCATTGTGCGCAATCCATTCTGCGGTGCGCGGCTGCCCTGCCACGATACGGTCATGCTGCGCCAAGCCCAGCACATCCCACGCGCCGTACAGGCTCCAGTTGCGAACCCACCAGGGCAGCGCCATGATTAGTGCAGGGAAGGCGACCCACAAGGCCTGTTGCGCGCCGCGCCGGCCGTTACGCCACACCTGGCGCGCCCCTCCTGCTGCGTGCGTAGGCGACCTCAGACCGGCCACGCCGGCCACAGCCAGCACGGCGATCGGGGCCAGCACATAGGCGTACACCTTCGTGAGCATGCCCAGCCCCAGCAGCACGCCCAGCAGGAGCAGCCGGCGTCGTCCGCGTCGCGCCTTCAACGGCTGCCCCTCGCCCGCCGGTTCGTCATAGAAATGGCCGCGCAGCCAGCCCAACAACGCCAACATCGCCGCCATAATCAGCAGTTCGGCCATGCCGTCGTTGTTTACCGCCGCGCTCACGGCGACATGCATCGGCAACAAGGCCGAAAACGCCGTGCCGCCCACTACCACTAACGGCTTGCCGGGGAAGACCAGTTCCAGGCAAAGATAGAGCAAAACGATCCCGCCTGCACCGATCAGGATGCCGAACAGCCGCAGCGCCCGCAGCGAGCCGCCGCTCAGCCAAAATACCGGCGTCGCCAACAGATAATAGAGCGGCGGCTGGTGCGCCTCATAACGCAGCGCCTCCGTGGTCGCTGGCGGCGCAAAGCGGGAGTTCAACAGCCTGTTAAGCAAGGCATGATCGTAGTCGCCGCTGCGCAGAACGGGCAGCGTCCCGGTTTGGGCGATATGGGCTACATAGTTGTAGTGAGCCGGCTCGTCAGGCGCCTGCCATGCGGGCGTAAGGTAAGCGAAGAGCAGGGCCGCTACGACGTAGGCGCCCAGCATCGCGATCAGCCACCGGCGGGGATGCCGGATGTACAAACGGTCGAAAGCGGCGAGCGCCTGGTCCGCCGCAGGTTCATCCGTCCCGGCGGACGCGCCCGCCGGCGGGTCAATTACAACGATTGTCGGCTGTCTGGAAACCATTGCCTGTCACTCGGCCGGCTTTTGTCTGCGCGTCAAACCCGCAGCGCAAGCCTCCTAGTATACGGCCTGGAGCTTGTCGGCCATGACCTCGTCGTCTAGTTTAGCAAACAAAGCCGCCGGCTCGCGCAAGGCTTGGCCCGCGGGCAGTTCCTCCGCTTGCCAGCGCCCAACGGCCTGCCCATGATCGTAGCGCAGGACCAAGTGCGCGCCGCGGCTATCAGTCACGCGCTCGGTGTATTGCCGCCCAAAGAGCGTCGTGTCATAGCCCAACATGCTGTGGATGCGCTCGCTGCTTTGCGGCAGGATCGGCGCCCACAACACCTTCAGCCAGTCGATGGCCTGCAGCGCCACGTAGACTGCCGTCGCCGCGGCCGCCGGGTCCGTCTTGATGCGCTGCCAGGGCGCCTTCTCGTTCAGATACTGGTTCACCCGCTGGCTCAGTCGTCGCACCTCGGTCAACGCAGCCTTGAGTTTGACCGCATTGTACAGATCGCCCGCCGACTCGAACCCGGAACGGATCTCGGCCAAGAGCGCAATGTCCGTCTCGTCCAGCGCGCCCGGCGCGGGAATGCGTCCCTCGAACCGCTTATAGGCAAAGCCCAGCACGCGGTTGACCAGGTTGCCCCAGTTGGCGACCAACTCGTTGTTGACGCGCTCCATGAACTCGCGCCAGGTGAACTCCACATCGGACGTTTCCGGGGCCAGCGCCGTCAACACATAGCGCCACGCCTCCGGCTCGAACTCGCGCAGCACCGTATTGAAGCCGATCACCCGGCCGCGGCTGGTGCTGAACTGCTCGCCGCCCAGGTTCAGGTACTCGTTGGCGGGCACGTCATAGGGCAAATTCAGCCGTTTTTCGCCGGCGTTATACCCGATCAGCATCCCCGGCCAGATGATAGTGTGGAACGGGATGTTGTCCTTGCCGATGAAGTTGTAGACCAGCGCATCCGGGCTGACGTTGGCGTCCCACCATTGGCGCCACGCTTCGCCGTCCTCTGCCAGCTTGGCCCACTCTTTGGCCGCGCTCAGGTAGCCGATCACCGCTTCGTACCACACATAGATGCGCTTGCCGTCATAGCCGTCGAGCGGGATGGTGATGCCCCAGTCGATGTCGCGCGTGATGGGCCGACCGCGCAGTTCGCGCAGTTCCAACTGCCCGCGCGTGAAGTTCACCACGTTGGGGCGCCAGTGCTCCTTGCCATGCGCCATCCACTCCAGCAGCGGGCCGTTCATCTTCGCCATATCCAGGAAGAAGTGCTCGGTCTCGCGCACCTCCAGGTCGGTCGAGCCGGTCAGCTTGGAGCGCGGGTCCTTCAGGTCCAGCGCATCGTACAGCCGCCCGCAGTTATCGCACTGGTCGCCGCGCGCGTCCGCGTAGCCGCAATACGGGCAGATTCCCTCCACATAGCGGTCCGCCAAGAACCGGCCCGCCTTAGGGTCGTACAACTGCTTCTGCGTATCCTTGTAGATATAGCCCGTCTCGATGTGGCGCAGGAACATCTCTTGCGTCACATCCCAATGGTTCTGGGTATCGGTGTGCGTATAGAGGTCGAAGGTTAGGCCCAACTGAAGGCAGCCGTCTACAAACAGCTCGTGGTATTTGTCCGCAACCGCGGCGGGCGTGGTACCCTCGGCCTCGGCCTTGAGCGTAACGGGCGTGCCGTGGACGTCCGAGCCGCTCACCATGAGGACGTCGTTGCCGGCCATGCGCTGAAAGCGCGCGAAGATGTCCGGAGGCAAATAGGCCCCCGCAATTTGACCGATGTGTTTCTCGCCGTTAGCATAAGGCCAGGCTACGCCGACCAGGATCTTCTTCGGTTGAGTCGTCATCGTCGTTCTCGCTTTTCAGGAGGTTCGGACTATTTGGCAGAGACGCCCAAGCAACGGAGCAATCGAGCGCCCGGATCGTGCTCAAAGAGATGCGCCATATTGTCGGCGCATCGTGAAATTATAGCGGCACTGCAATCCAAAGGCAAAGATTCCGCCAACCTCCGTGGTATACTCATGTCATTTCTCATGCCTACGCCACGACACAAACCCGCCGGACAGGTAAAAAACACATGAAAGCATTCGTCGTCATGGGACGCACCTTCAAAGCAGCATATGACGAGCTGTTCCTCTGCGTCTTCCTCAGCGTCGCCTGGTGGATCGGGACCATTCTCGTGGTTCCCGCCGCACCAGTCACGGCCGGTATCCACAACGTCGCCAACCGCATGGCGAACTACAAGCGCGTGGACAACTCGTTCTTCTGGGAAGGCGCCCGCACGAAGATCGGCCGCGGTTGGCTCCTCTACCTGATCAACCTGTTGGCGCCGCTCCTGATGGCGGTCAACGCTTGGTTCTACTTCCGGCTGGAGGGCTGGCCGCAGATGATCGGCATTGTCTTTGTCTGGCTCTTCGTCATCGCCCTCATGATCGGCCAGTTCGTTTTCCCCTTCTTCTGGCAACAGGACCAACAGGACGTGAAGCTCGCTCTGCGCAACGCCGCTGTGCTGGCGATGCGCAACCCGCTCTACACATTCCTGTTGCTGCTCTTCCAAATCCTGTTGCTGGCCCTCAGCACGGCCATCACCCTGCCGCTGATTCTACTGGCCCCCGCCCTGGTCGCGCTCGCCGCCAATTTCGGCATGGCCGGCCTGCTGCAGGAGATGGGCTTGGCCCCCGAGCCGCCTGTCGTCCCGCGCCGCTAGACTTGCCGGCTATACCGGCTGGAGTCAACCCGATGAGCCTAGACAACTTCGACCATTACCAGCAAGAATCGCGCAAGACCTGGCATCTCATCCACACCGACCACCCCATCGTCTACCCGACGCTCGGCCTCGCCAACGAGGCAGGGGAAGTCGCCGGCAAGATCAAGAAGATCTTCCGCGACAAAAACGGCGAAATCTCCCCCGCAGACCGCGAAGCCCTCAAGCAAGAACTGGGCGACGTGCTCTGGTATCTGGCCCAAATCTGCACCGAACTGGACCTCAGCCTCGAAGAAGTGGCCGAAGCGAACCTTGCCAAGCTCTTCTCGCGCCAGGCTCGCGGCCAAATTCGCGGCGACGGCGACTACCGCTGACCCGCGTTGCGCGGATGCCGGAAGCAGTCCACGGTGTGGTCGTTGACCATGCCCACGGCCTGCATGAAGGCGTAACAGATCGTCGGCCCGACAAAGGTAAAGCCGCGCTTCTTCAGGTCCTTGCTCATGGCCTCGGCTTCGGGCGACTGAGCGGGGATCTCTTGCAACGTCTGCCGCTCATGGACGATCGGCTCTCCCCCCACGAAGCGCCAGATGTAGGCGTCGAAGCTGCCGAACTCCCCCTGTACGGCCAGAAATGCCTGGGCGTTCTTCACCACGCCGCGCACCTTCAGCCGGTTGCGCACAATCCCCGGATTGCCGAGCAACTCGACGATCTTGGCCTCGTCATAGGCCGCGATCTTCGTCGCGTCGAAGTGGTCGAACGCGGCCCGGTAATTGTCCCGCTTGCGCAGGATCGTGATCCAGCTTAGGCCGGCCTGGGCCCCCTCCAGGTTCAGCATCTCAAAAAGCTGCCGGTCATCGTGCACCGGCACGCCCCACTCCTCGTCGTGATAGCGCATATAGAGCGGGTCATTGCCCGCCCAATCACAGCGGCGCTGCTCCATCTTCAAGCCTCCTGATGGTGTTGGGTATTTGATTGCTAGACCATATGTTCTGGCGCCTCCTGATTCAACACTATTCTCGCGTCTTGTGCAAGTTTGGCCCAGGCCTCATAGCCGGACAATGTGTAGGGTCGGCGCTCGTGCGCTCAGGATAGCGCGCCTACGGTTCAGTGCGACGAGCAGGGCAAGACTTCGGGACGCACCTTGCCGTCTCGATTCAGTTGGCGGATTGCACGCTTCATGCTACCCTGAAGCGCGTTACGCACGTATATCGCCATTCAGCCAGAAAGAACGATCCATGCAACTAGCAGGACGAGTTGCACTAGTTACGGGCGCCGGTTCCGGCATTGGCAAAGGCGCGGCGCTCATTCTTGCCCAGGAGGGGGCGAAGGTCGCCTGTCTGGGCCGCACCGAGAGCCAGTTGGCCGAAGTAGCCGACGAGATCGAACAGGCCGGAGGGCAGGCCGTGAGTTTACTGGCGGACGTGTCTCAGCCCGACCAGATGGAGGCGGCCATCCGGCGGGCCGGCGACGCTTGGGGCCGCATCGACATTGTCGTCGCCAACGCCGGCATCAACGGCGTATGGGCTCCCCTCGAAGACCTAACGCCGGACGAGTGGGACCAGACGCTCGACATCAACCTCAAGGGCACGTTCCTGACCGTCAAGTACGCCCTGCCCTATCTCAAGCGGCAAGGCGGCTCTGTGATCGTCGTCGCCTCGGTCAACGGCACGCGCATGTTCAGCAACACCGGCGCTACAGCCTACTCCTGCTCCAAAGCGGGCCAACTTGCCTTCGCCAAAATGACCGCGCTAGAACTCGCCCCCTATAAAGTGCGCGTCAACTGCATCTGTCCGGGCTGGATCGGCACCGAAATCCGCGATAACACTGAAATGCGCGGCGTCGAAGCGGCGCGCTATCCGGTCGAATTTCCGCAGGGCAAAGTTCCGCTCACTCGCGGCCGGCCTGGCCGCATCGAACAGGTCGCCCAGTTGATCCTCTTCCTGGCCGGCGACGCCTCGAACCACATCACCGGCACCGAGATGTGGATCGACGGCGGCCAATCGCTGCTTCAGGGTTAGCGCATGCGGCGCGCGTCCCGTCGCTCCGAACACACTGTTTTGCGCATTCCAGAAAGGCAACCGGCAAATGAGAATCACCAAAGTGACGCCCATGACGATGGGCACCGACTGGCGCAACATCACGTTCGTCAAGGTGGAAACCGACGAGGGCATCACCGGCGTGGCCGATGCACGCGCCCTCAACCGCGACGAGACGGTCACCGCCTATCTGCATGAGACCGCGCCCCGCTACGTGCTCGGCGCAGACCCCTTCGACATCGAGTTGCTTGTGCATCGCATGTCGTTGCAGGACTTCGGCCGCGCCGGCGAGGTCGTGATGACGGGCATTGCCCTGATCGAGATCGCCTGTTGGGACATCGTCGGCCAAGCCCTTGGCCAGCCCGTCTACCGGCTGCTTGGCGGCGCAGTGCGCGACCGCATCAAGGCCTATGCCAACGGCTGGTACACCGTCGAGCGCACGCCCGACGAGTTCTACGCCGCGGCCAAGCGCGTCGTGGAGCGCGGCTACCACGCCCTTAAGTTCGACCCCTTCGGCGCGGGCTTCTACGAGATCGACCGCAAGGAGCGCAACCGCGTCATCTCGCTGGTCGAAGCCGTGCGCGACGCCGTCGGGCCGGACGTCGAGATCCTGATCGAGATGCACGGTCGCTTCAACCCGGTCACCGCGGTCGCTATGGCGCGCGAGCTGGAGCCCTTCAAGCCAAGCTGGCTGGAGGAGCCGGTCCCGCCCGAAAACCTGGCCGCGCTCAAAAAGGTGGCGGACGCCATTGCGCCATTGGGCATTCCCATCGCCACCGGCGAACGCATCCACACCCCCTTCGAGTACCGCGAGTTGTTCGAGCTACAGGCCGCGGACATCATCCAGACGGACATCACCCACTTTGGCGGCATCCTCAACGCCAAGAAGTTGGCTGCCTGGGCCAACGCCTACTACATCCTGATCGCGCCGCACAACGTCGGCGGGCCGGCCTCCACAGCCGCCGCTCTGCACCTGGCCGCGTCGACGCCCAACTTCAAGATTCAGGAATACTTCAACGACTTCGCCGAAGCCTATGTGAACGAGGCTGCATCCGGCCTGCCTCAGGTGGTGGACGGCTACTTCTCGCTGCCGGAAGGTCCCGGCCTCGGCCTGAAACTAAACGAGGATGTGATCGAGGCGTATCCGCAGAAGAAGGTGCACTTCAACCTCTTCTCCGACGACTGGCACAAGCGCGACGCGGCCAAGAGACAAGACTGACGCGTCCCTCAGCCGCCATCAAGCCTGCCGGGAAGCGCACAACTTCCCGGCAGGCTTATAGTTCCGGCGCTTTTCTTTGCCACGAATTGCACGAATTTCACGAAGGGATAGGCTTGGGGCTCGTCGAATTAGGAGCGCAGGATTGCGCCTAATCGTCTCCCATCTCCCTCGCCAACACCAGCCGGCAGTTATTGACTACGAACAGGCCGTACCAAGCGGGAAGGAAGAAGAGCAGCGCCACGCCCACGTACCCCGCGGCCAGCCCGCCCAGCACAGCCATGCCCAACAGCCCTAGCGTATTGGACGGATAGCGACTCGCCAGGATCAGTCCGTTGCGCAGCGCGTTGACAAGCGCCGCATCATGCAGCGCGATCAGCGGGTAGGCGTACAGCGCGATGGCCCCCGCCACGGCCACGCCCAGAATGTCGGCGGCTAGCCCGGCCCACGCCACGAACGGCACAGACGGCGCGGCCAACAGCGGCAGAGTAGCCTGCAGCGCGATAAAGGGAACCAAGAACAGCGCCCCCAGCCAGACGCTGCGCCGCCAGACGCGTAGCAGCGCCCGCAGCATCATCCCCAATGACGCGCGCCGCTCTTCGGCAATCGCCGCCTGCATGTGCAGCAGCGCCGTCCACCCGGGCGAAATTAACAGCAAGAACGCCAAGCCCATCTCGACCGGGCGGCCCAGCACGCCCAACACGAATGCCGGCGCGCATAGCGCCGAAAAGATCAAGCCCCCGGCTGTCACCAGGGGCAGATTCGTCCACAGTTGGTTAGCCGTCATGCGCACGTAGTTGGCGGGCGTCAGCGGCTCCAGCCCATCCCTCACCGGCTTACCCTTTCAGGCCGGTCATCGCAATCCCCTGGATGACAAAGCGTTGCGCAAAGAGGAAGAAGAGCAGCACCGGGAAGATCGAGATCATGATGCCCGCCAGAACGTGGGCGCGGTTGCCCATGCCCATATAGCCCTGCAACTGGATGATGGCGATGGGGAAGGTGAACTTGTCCCAATCGCGCAGGTAGAGCAGCGGGCCGAGGAAGTTGTTCCACGAGCCGAGGAAGGTGAAGATGCCTAGCGCCGACAGCCCAGGCCCCACCAGCGGCAGCATTACCTGCCAGTAGATGCGGAAATAGCTCGCCCCGTCGATCTTGGCGGCGTCCATCAACTCAGCAGGCAGCGTCAGGAATTGCTGGCGCAGCAGGAACACACCGAACGCGCTGGTCAACGCCGGCAGAATCAGCGCCCAATGCGTGTTCATCAGTCCCAGATTGCGGATGATAATGAACGTAGGCACCATGATCACCGTCCACGGCACCATCATCGACGCCAGAAAGGCGAAGAAGAGGAACTCGCGCCCGCGAAAGCGCAGCCGTGCAAAGGCGAAGGCCGCCATCGAACACGTCAGTAACTGGGCCCCGGTGACGATCAGCGCGATCTTGAGGCTGTTCCAGAAAAAGAGCAGAAAATCGATATCCGGCGATGTGATGACCGTCCAATAATTGCGGAACTCAAACGCAGTCGGCCAGAAGTCCGGCGGCAGATTGAAGGATGCGCTCGGGTTGCGCAGAGATGTCGAGAACATCCAACTGATCGGCGCGAACTCAATCAACGCCACGATAATCAGAAACGCCCAAATGACCGCCTCACCTGCGAAATTGGCGAGGGCGCGCCCAGGCTGTGACCGCTGAATAGTGATACGACGTTCGCTCACCGTTGCCATCGATGACTTCTTCCCTTCCTATTGGCGCTCGCCTATTCGTAATGGACCCAACGCCGCGCCATGACAAACTGCAACATCGTCAGCGCGATTAGAATCGCAAACAGCGTCAGCGAAAGCGCCGCCGCATAGCCCATCTCGAAGCGTTTGAAGCCCACCTCGTAGATATAGAGCACGATCAGCCGCGACGCATCGCCCGGGCCGCCGCCGGTCAACACAAAAGCGTTGTCGAAGACCTGCGCCGCGCCGATCAGCGAGATAACGATGGCAAAAAACGCGGTCGGCGTGATCAAGGGCAGCGTGACGTAACGCGTCAACTGCAAGCGATTGGCCCCGTCGATCTTGGCGGCCTCATACAGCGACTCCGGAATGCCCTGCAGCCCGGCCAAATACAGCACCATCAGAAAGCCCAGGCTCTTCCATACGTCGTAGAGGATGACCGAACGCAAGGCCCACGTGCTGCTGCTCAGCCACGGCACCGGGTCCAGACCGATCTGGGACAGCAGGTAGTTGATCACGCCGCGATCTTGGGTCAAAAGGAACTGCCACACCAGCGCCAGTGAAGCGGTCGTAGTCAGCACCGGGAAGAAGATTGCTGTGCGCAGCAGATAACGCAGCACCCCGGGCATGGCTCGGTTGACGCCCATTGCCAACAGCAAGCCGCCTACATTGTTCAAGAAGGTCGCCCCCACCACGAAGAAGAGGGTATTGCGGTAGATCAGCAGCATGCGGTTATCGCTTGCGAGCCGCTTTAAGTTCGCCAAGCCGACCCACTTGGCCGGCGAAAGGATGTCGTACTCCATAAAGATGAGAACGGCCGAAGCGAGGATAGGCAGGATCAGAAAGATGGTCAATGCCAATAGGGCAGGCGTAATAAACGCATAGCCGGCCAATGCCTCGCGCCCGCCGACGCCGGCGAATCTGCCGCGCCGCTTGCCGCTATCGGCCTGTAGCACATCGCTGCTCACGGTAGTCTGCATCGAGCAGGTCCTCCGGGGAGGTAGATTATCTGGGGTTGGTCAGAGGGCCAGGGACCGGCGACGGCCATCACATCATCGCGCAGATGTGTGCGCCGCAGTCCCTGGCCCGGTTCGTCCGAATGTCGCTCACCCCGACGCAGCGCGCCGAGGGGCGTCGTTTGTCTAGGCCTTGACCTTGTCCATCTCGGCCTGCAACTCCGTATGCATCGCCTGGACGGCCTCTTCCACGGTGCGCTCGCCGTTCCAGATCGTTTCCAGATGGCGGTTCATCACCGGCTCGATGATGTTGAAGTTGGTGGGCGAAGGCACCGTCTTGCCATAGTCCAGCGACTTATAGAAGAGCGCCGTGTTGGCAGGGCCAAACTCGGCGAAGACCGGCATCTCCGACACCGAACGCAGCGCCGGCACGTTGCCGCCCAGCTTCACCATATCAATCGCCGCGTCCTGGTTGGACAGGAACTTGACGACCTCCCACGCCGCCTGATCGTCCACAGCCGAAGATGAGACGCCCCAGCCGTCGGTGCCGACATCCGTGCGATACGGGCCCGACTTGTACGGCTGGTATTGGATGTCATAGGTCTCGAAGCCTTCCGCCAGCGAAGCGCCGAAGCACCAGCGCCCGCAGGTGCGCATCACCAGGTTGCCGGCGTGGAACTGCGCCGTCTCATCCCAGCCTGCGGGGTTGGGCGAGAACTTGTGCACGAGGATGAGGTCCGCCAGGAATTGCAGCGTCTCGGAGAACTTCGGATCCAACACATTCGAGTCCGCCCAGTCGTCGGTCAGCAGCGAGGTGTCGTTGTTAAAGAGCCAAGCATGCATGCCGAACAGGTTAGCGCCCCAGAACGAATAGGCATAGCGATCATCAGCCGAGCCGGTGACCCGCGCCACCTTCTCGCAAACGGCCAGGAAGTCGTCCCACGTCCAGTCCTCAGCCGGCGGTTCCACCCCTTCTTCTTCAAAGATGGCCGTATTGTAGTAGAGGACCATATTGTTCCAAGAGAACGGGTACTCCATCTGCTTGCCGTCTACCTGCAACATCTCGCGCAGCGTCACATGCACGTCGTCCATCAGGATCTGCTGCGCTTCGGTGTCCGCCTCCAAGAACGGATCCAGCGGCACAAGGATGTTCTTATCGGTCAGCAGGCGCAGACCCTCGATGGCGATCATGATCACGTCCAGCTGCTCGCCGCCGGCAATCTGGGTCACGACAAGGTCCGAATAGGACGACCAGTTGTCGATGGGCGTGGCCGTCACTTTGAGATCGATATCGGGCAGTTGGTCCTTTGCCCGCTCCATGGCGTCGTTCCAGGTGTTGATTTCCATCTGGGAGGTGGCGACGATCGAAACCTTATCCCTGCTCGGCGCAGCCCCCGGCCCTTCGCCGCTCGTCGCCGGCGCGGTCGCCGGCGCACAGGCTGCGGCTACGGCCCCCGCCATCGTCAAGGCAGATAGCCGCAACATATCGCGCCGGCTGAGCAGTCTTCCCCTATCACTATGCATCTCGGCAGACATATCTTCTTTCCTCCTATAGTGGGTGATGGGATTACGGCAAGAGGGTATCGGTCAACAGCGGAGCCCTTCAAGCCTAGCAGAACGGGGGACAACAAGAATGACCGATTTTGGAATATGCGCTGCCGTGCAGGGCCAAGAACCGAGGTAAAGTTAGGGAGCTGAGTACGGACGGAATCTGTATTGAAGCGGCCTTCCGGCAAGCCCGGCAGAGCGGTATTAATTATGGCACATCGCGCCGCGTCGGTCAACCAAAGCGGGCTGTGATTTTCTGGTTGCGCAACAGCTAGTGCGCGCCTGGGCGCGGGGAGAGCGGCAGCAGGAGCGCCGCAGGGATTGCCGTAAACGCGGCCAGCGCAGCGACGGTAAAGGCTGCGGTCAACCCAAAACGATCCGCCAGCGCGCCGACTAGCCATAGGGCCAGCGCCCGCAGCAGAAAGTTGATGAACATGTAGATGCCGTTGGCCGCGGCGCGGTGATCGGGAAACTGGTCCTGGACGATCGCCATCATCACCGGTGTAGGCGAGATAGCGGTCAGCCCCAGGACGATCAGCAGAGGCAGGGCCAACGCCTTCGGTCCGAACAGGAAAATCAACAACAGCACTGGCGCAGCGCACAGCAGCGCCAACAGCACGCGCCGCCGGCCCCAGCGGTCGCTCAACGTGCCGGTCAGCAAAGCCCCCGCCACACCCGCCGCCTCTAGGATGGCCAGCGCGGCCGCGGCCAGCCACAAACTAGCCTGCAGTTCATCGCTCATGAAAATGGGCAGATATGTGGTCAGCGCCACAAGCATAAGCCCCATACCGCCCATCATCCACGCCAGCGCCGGAAAGACGCGCTTCGCCTGCGGCGCCATGTGACGCAACCCCACCGTCTTGTGGTCCAACGGGCGCGCCGCCACCGTGCGCAGCCGCCAGTAGAGGATAGCCGAGGCCAGCCAACCCGCTGCGGCCATACGCCAAAGCCCGTCCAACCCCCACCAGGTCACGCCCGCCACGGCGATCATCGGGCCAAGTGTGCGCCCCAGTTCGCCCGTCGCCATGAAGACGCTCATACCCGTGCCGACGCGGTTGCCCGACACGCGTGCGATCATGGCCGGCGCCGGCGCATGAAACGCCGCCGTGCTCACGCCGACCGCGATCAACAGCAGCGCCAACGTCAGGTAATCCGGCGCCAGGCCGATGACGCTCATCAGCGTAGCCGTAGCAGCCGGAGCTAATATCACGAAATAGCGCAAGCTCACCCGGTCGGCTAGATAGCCGAGAAAGGGCGTGAGCAGACTGGGAAGCTGGGTGAAGATCATCAGCCCGCCCGCGCCGGCATAACCCATGCCCAGCCTGTCTTGCAGAACGGGCAGCAGCGGCGCCAAAAAGGCGGCATAGGTATCATGCACCAGATGCCCGCCGGCCACGGTGGCGACCTGGTCGGTGTGAAAGCGCGCCCCGTCCTGGGCCGCGGCAGCCTTCGCCGCATCAGCCTTCACCGGCTCAAGAGTGCGCGTAGAAATCGATTCGGAAGACATGGCATCCCGCTCTAGGTGAACCGCACCCGACAGCAAAAGGCGCCGGTCGCCTGCCGACCGGACGGTTCTCAGTTAACCCTACCCGCCCCCATCCGTCAAATCGCCGTCCATCCGCCCCCCTGCACCCTGTCAATTTTCTTCGCCACGAATCACACGAATTTCTCGAATTCGTTACAAGCGATTCGTGCGATTCGTGGCGAAGCTTTGCACTCTTTGTGTCGTGGCGGTTGGGATTTCGAGCGGCTTTTTCTTTCCTCGCCGCTGCGGTATAGTACAGCTCTATGGATCTGCTTCCCAGCCGGCGCGCCATCCGCCGCAGCATTGGCCTCTTGCGCTCGCTCGCCATGTACTATGGCCGGCCAGATCGCACGCGGCGCATGGCGCGCTTCTACCGTCAGTTGATGGGGCCGGGCGACCTCTGCTTCGACATCGGCGCACACGTCGGCAGCCGCGTCCGCATCTGGACCGGTCTCGGCGCTCGCGTCGTCGCCGTCGAGCCGCAGCCTCATCTCATGCAACTTCTGCGTCGCTGGTACGGCGCCTCCCCGCAGGTGACGCTTGTCGAAGAGGCCGTCGGCGCCAAGCCGGGCGTGCAGCAGATCTTCATCAGCGAGCGCACCCCCACCGTCAGCACCCTCTCGACGGAATGGATGGCGGACGTACGCCGCGCCGAGTCCTTTGCCGGCGTGCAGTGGGAGAGCGCAACCGGCGTCACCGTCTCCACTCTCGACGGCCTGATCGCCCGCTACGGCGAACCCGTCTTCTGCAAGATCGACGTCGAAGGCTACGAACTGGAGGCGCTGCTGGGCCTGTCGCACCCGCTGCAAGCCGTCTCTGTCGAGTACGTGCCCGCCGCGCGCCACATCGCCGCCGAGTGCATCCGCCGCCTAGACGCCCTCGGCGCATACGCCTATAATTGGACAGTGGGCGAGCAGCATCGCTGGCAGTCGCCCGTTTGGCTGAGCGCAGACGCTATGTTACAACGCCTGGCAAGCCTGCCCGCCGGCGCCGCTTCCGGCGACATCTACGCCCAGCTGCACCCATCCCCTGAACAGTGAGCCGCCCGCCATGCCCGCCGACTACCCGGATGCTGAAGCCCGTCGCCGCACCGTTCTCGTCGTCGTCGTCAACAACCCCGATGACTTCCGCCGCGTCGCCTCGGAGGGTTGGTATCGCATCCCCCAGCGCAGCGCGCCGCGTCGCATCGGCGCCGATTATCTTGCCTTCTATCAAACCGGCGCGTTCAAAGGACAGGAAGAGGCGCAGACCGTCACCTACTACGCCTCCACCAGGCGCTACCAACTCATCACCCGCCGCGAACTGCTGCCTGCCGAACCGGATCACCCGCGCGCCGGAGACTACTACTTCCGCATCGACATCGGCCCGCTGCAACGCCTGGCGCGGCCCATTCCCGCCGCTTCGCTGCGCCGCATCACCTTTATCCCCACCACACTCGACCGTCTTCTTCGCGCGCCGGACGTGCGCGACCTTTTCTATCACGAGGACCCGTTCGACAAGCTCTGGCGGACCTTGCGCGCCAACCGTCTGCGCCTCATGAAGAACCGCCTCGTCGACGACTGGCCGGTCGACATCACGCTGCGCGCCCGCGGCGGCTATCTAGGCATCCGCTGCTCCAATGACCCCGAAGCCCGCACCCAGGCGCGTGAGCTCGCGCCCATCCCCGCGCCGGCGCGCTGGGAGATCCTCTGGCTGCCCGCCGACGAGCTTGAGCGCGATCTCGAAGCGTGCCTGCGTCGCGTCGGGGCCGCGCTGATCGACCTCGGCGGATCCGACCTGAATGCGGAGTAACCGGCGCGGCTGCGCCGGCGTAGAGGAACCGCAGGCCGCCTGAATGGCCCGCCGCCGATGACCATGCACAAGCGCATCCCCCAGCCAACCGTCAACGCCGTCGCCGCCAATCACAGCGCCCTGCGCGCCCTGCGCCGCCATTGGCTCATGGCCGCGCTCCTCTACGCCGCAGCCATCTCCGCCGCCTATTCCTGGCTCGCCCGCTCCGCTTTCGCCGCGCACGCCGCGGGCTGGCTTATATGGACGGGCGTCACCGCCGCCGTCCTCCTCGGCTTCCTCTGGCGCATCCTGCCCCGCAACCGTCGCAAGGGCGAAACGCAACTCTTCCCCGATTTCGGCTACGGCACCTGGCTCAGCCTGTTCTGCGGCCTCCTGATCGCTTTGCTGGCAGGCTTTCTCTTTCGCCCCATGCCGGAGGGCTGGTTAGCCTGGGCGCCCGCGCTTCTCTACACTGTCGCCCGCCTGCTCGACCTATGGGACGGCTATCTGGCACGCCGCGCCAACCGCGTCAGCGAACTGGGCGCCGCGCTCGACATCGAACTGGACGGGCTGGGACTGCTCATCGCCGTGGCCCTCGGCGTTCAGTATGGGCGTCTGCCCGTGTGGTATCTGCTCCTGGCCGTCAGCCGCCAGCTCTTCGTGGCGGGCATGTGGCTGCTCAACCGCCGCGGCAAGCCCGTCTACGACCTGCCGCCTAGCGAAAACCGCCGCATCATCGCCGGCTTCCAGACCGGCTTCCTGACCGTCGTCCTGTGGCCCATCCTCTCGCCGCCGCTGACCCGGTTCATGGCGTTGGCCTTCGCCATCCCCCTCGTCGCCAGCTTCGGTCGCGACTGGCTCGTCGTCAGCGGCGTCCTCGACCCGGACGCGCCCGCCTACCTGCGCGGCCGTCGCATCGTCAAACGCGTCGTCGAAGGTTGGCTGCCGCTCGTTGCACGCGTCGGCGGAGCGCTTCTCGGCGCCGGGCTGCTGTGGCGCAATGCGCCTAGCTTCGCTGCCTGGCAAGCGAGTCTCGACGCAGCCGGTATTGCGGACGCTCTCGGCGCGATCTGGGCCGCAGTCGCCCTGATCGCGCCGGCCTTGCTCTTCTTCGCGCTGGGCAGCGCCGCTCGCCTAGCCGCTATCTTCGTCATTGCCCTCGCTTTTCTCGACATCTCCGCCGCAGAGCTTAGCTGGCGCGATAACGCCTGGCTCCTGTTGAGCGGCATCCTCGTCGCTCACTTCGGCGGCGGCTTCTACGCCCTGTGGCAGCCGGAAGAAGACATCCTCCACCGCCGCCTGGGCGACACCGGACCAGCCCTGCGTTGAGCAGCCTGCGCCAACTCATGCGTCAATTGACGGAACGCGTCTCCGCGTTTCTCCTCTTGCCCGCGCCGCCGCCGCGACATACAGTGAGCCATATGCTCATGTATACGCAACGCGATCCATTGACTTTATCCTCTTCCGCCTATCGCCGCAGCGCGCCGTCCCTGCATTGCCTATTGCTCGCCGCGGCGTTGGTCTGCGGCCTGCTCGCCGCACTCGGCGCAACGCCTGCACGCGCCGAACCGCCCGACGACCCTGAATCCGCGGTCAGTCCGGCGACGCTCGACCCGCCCTCGGCTCTCCTCTACCTGCCCCAGATCGCACATATCGGCCAGGCCGCCAACGAAGGTGACCCAAACGGCTGCCCAACCGTCTCGGAAGCGAATTACGCCTCCGTGCCCGTCTTCGGGGCGCGTGCCGGTCACCCGCCGCCGATCCACGCCGACCTCAACCTGGCCGTGCGCGGCTATGTCACCACTACGGCCGCGCTGACCCTCGTCGACATCAACGGGCCGACGGACGACGATGCGCCCCGGCTAGGGACGCTCTTCGCAGCCCGGCCTCTGCCCGCATTTGTAGGAGCCTATCAGGTTAACGGCTGGGATTGGGGCAGCGCAGAGTGTCCTGATGCGCTCTGGGCCGGGCACGGCTGCCGCGCCGCGCCTATCGCCGACCCGCACGTCACGCTGTTGGCGATGGCTTCCGCCCGCGGCGAACCGGTCCTCGCCCCCTATCGCCGGGCGGAGATCTATCCGGCGCGTTATGTTGCGCTGGCGCTTTACGCAGAGGAAACGCGGCTCACGCTCGGCTATACGCGCGAAGACTCGGCAGCCGTGGGCTACGTCGTTCACCTCGAAGACATTTGCGTGGACCCGAATTTGCTCGCGCTCTATCGCGCCCTGGATGCCGCCGGCAGAACGTCCTTGCCCGCCGTGCGCAGCATGGAGCAAGTCGGCGTCGCCGCCGGCCCCGCCCTAAAGACGGCTGTGCGCGATACCGGCTCATTCATGGACCCGCGCTCGCGCAAGGACTGGTGGCAGCCGCAGTAGCGCATCGTTTATGCCTGGGAGCCGTCCACCCCCAGCTCGGTCGCGCAGTCCTTCATGGCGTTCAAGACTCGCTCCACATGCTCGTCGAAGTCTACGCCGAGTTCCTCGATGAACCTGAGGTTCTCGTCGCGGTCGATGGCTTCGGTGAACTTACGGTTCTTCCACTTTTTCTTGACCGAACTGACCTTCACATCGTGCAGGTTGCGATCCGGACGTACGTAGGCACAGGCCAGAATCAGCCCCGTTATCTCGTCGCACGCCAATAGCGCTTTGTCCATCAGGCTCTCGCGCGGGACGCCCAGGAACGTCGCATGCGCCTCGACGGCGTGGATCAGTTCGGGCGGATAATCGCGCTGGCGGAAGAGGCGCAGTTCCGTGCGCGGATGGCCGTCCGCCGCATCGTCCATGTCGGGAAAGCGTTCGTAGTCCAGGTCGTGGAGCAGGCCGGTGACGCCCCACAACTCCTCATCCTCGCCATAGTGACGGGCATAGGCGCGCATCGCTGCTTCGACCGCGAGGTTGTGGCGGCGCAGGCTTTCCGATTCAACCCATTCACACAACAGAGCATATGCCTCGTCTCGGCTGGGCAAGGGCATAGATCAATCCTTTCTATGAGCCGTTCAAGGCCGGACGAAAAGAACAGGGCGGCGCACTTTGCGCCGCCCTGATTGTACCACCCGTAAAAACGGGATGGGCAATCAACTACATGCCCATGCCCATGCCGCCCATGTCGGGGCTGGGAGCAGCCTTCTCCGGCTCCGGAATATCGGTGACCAGAGCGGAGGTGGTCAGGATCATGGCTGCGATGGAGCAGGCATTCTCGACCGCGCTGCGCGTCACCTTGGCCGGGTCGATGATGCCGGCTTCCAGCATGTCCACGTAGTCGTTGGCGAGAACGTCGTAGCCGGTGTTGAGCTTGCCTTCGCCGTGCAAACCGCGCACGCGCTCGATCACGACCGGGCCGTCCAGGCCGGCATTGCTGGCGATCATGCGCATCGGCTCTTCCAGAGCGCGGCGCAGGATCTTGATGCCGGTTGCGGCATCGCCTTCCAAGCTCAGCTTGTCCAGCGAAGGCGCAGCGTTGATCAGGGCTACGCCGCCGCCGGGCACGATGCCCTCTTCCACAGCCGCACGGGTCGCGCTCAGCGCATCCTCGACGCGGTGCTTCTTTTCCTTCAGTTCGGTCTCGGTCGCGGCGCCTACGCGGATGATGGCGACGCCGCCGGCCAACTTCGCCAGCCGTTCCTGCAGCTTCTCGCGGTCATAGTCGCTGGTGCTAGCCTCGATCTCGGCGCGAATCTGGTCGATGCGGCCCTTGATGTCGGCGCTGTCGCCGGCGCCGTTCACAAACGTGGTGGTGTCCTTGGTGCTGACGATCTTGCCGGCGCGGCCCAGGTCCTCGAGCATAACGGACTCGAGCTTGCGGCCCAGTTCCTCTGTGATCACCTGGCCGCCGGTCAGCACGGCGATGTCGCGCAACATGGCCTTGCGGCGGTCGCCGAAGCCCGGCGCCTTGATCGCCAGCGCGTTGACCATGCCGCGCAGCTTGTTCAGCACCAGCGTAGCCAGCGCCTCGCCGTCCACATCCTCGGCGATGACGACGATCTCACGCTTGCCGATCTGCACCAGTTTCTCCAGAATCGGGACGATATCCTGGGCGCTGCTGATCTTCTTGTCCGTAATCAAAATGTACGGATCTTCGATCTCGGCTTCCATGCGCTCGGAGTTGGTGACGAAATAGGGGCTGAGGTAACCGCGGTCGAGCTGCATGCCCTCGACATACTCGGTCTCGAATTCGAGGCCCTTGCTCTCCTCGACGGTGATCACGCCGTCCTTGCCGACGCGGTCCATGACCTCGGCGATCAGGTCGCCGATGGTGTTGTCGGCGGCGGAAATGCTGGCCACCTGGGCGATGCTTTCCTTGGCGCTGACGGGCATCGCCATGTCGCGGATCGCCTGCACGATTTCGTCGCGACCGGCCTCGATGCCCCGCTTGAGGAGCATGGGGTTGGCGCCGGCGGTCACGTTCTTCAGGCCCTCGTTGACGATCGACTGAGCCAGAACCGTGGCGGTGGTGGTGCCGTCGCCGGCCACGTCATTGGTCTTGGTCGCAGCTTCCTTCAGAAGCTGGGCGCCCATGTTCTCGAACGGATCTTCCAGTTCGATCTCCTTGGCGACCGTCACGCCGTCATGGGTGACCGTCGGGCTGCCCCACTTCTTGTCCAGGGCAACGTTCCGGCCCTTCGGCCCCAGCGTGGTCTTTACTGCATTGGCCAATGCGTCGACGCCGGCCTTCAGGCTCCTGCGTGCCGCATCCTCGAAAACAATCTGCTTTGCCATATTTTTATCTCCTCAACTATCTTCGCTGTACCTAGTATCAGATGCCCAAAGCCACAGATCAGGCTATTTCTTCTTGCCGTTCTCGACGATCGCCAGAATATCGCTCTCTTTCAGGATCAGATATTCCTGGCCATCCAATTTGATGCTCGTGCCTGCGTAGCGGGCGTACAGGACGGTATCATCCACCTTAACGTCCATAGCAATGCGCTCGCCCGTCTCTTTGCGCGCGCCGGGGCCGGCAGCCACCACAACACCCTGCTGCGGCTTCTCTTTTGCCGTCTCCGGCAGGAAAATGCCGCTTGTCGTCTGCTCTTCCTGTTCGACGGGCTTCACGACTACTCGATCACCCAACGGCTTCAGGTTCATGTCCAATCCTCCTTAACCATATAACTGACGACTATCTTGAAGTTGTTTTAGGTTGATTTTGCCGATGGTCAAAAAACCCGTTAGCACTCTATGCCTGCGAGTGCTAACGGGCCTATCATACCCGATGCGGTTTTCACCTGCAAATTCTTGTCACATGCAATAGGCTAAATTTCCGCCTTCTCCCGCTAGATTTCCGCTAACGTTGTGTTAGAGAAATGTATGCGCCGTTTCGCCTGTCTTTGCGCCGCAATGCCGTCCGGCTACACGCCGCCCGCGCCCGCCTCCGGCGCCACGGTGCGGATATAGTCTAGCATATCCTCTTCCTCACGGACATAATCGACTAGCTGGAAAGCGGCGTATAGCTCTTGGCTTTGAGAGAAATAGCTGTATGCCCGCGCATATGCCTTTTGCTCTAACGCCACATGTCCCAGGTTGTGCAGCGTGGCGGCCATGTCCGTCCACGCCCCTCGCTTCTCCGAAAGCTCCCGGTCCAACTCATACCACGACAACGCCAGATCAAAATTCCCCTGTGCATAGGCCACAGAGCCGAGGTTGTTATAACATGTGCTGATGCCCACCATGTCGTCGATGCGGCGGAACGTTTCCAGCGCCTGTGTATAGGCCTGCTCCGCTTCTTCCAGCCGTTCCATACCCTCCATCGCCAGTCCCATGCTGTTGAAAACGCTGGCGATCAATTGGTCATTGTTGCGGCGCATGGCAATGCGCAGCGCCCACCGATGCTCGCGCAGCGCCCTTGCGAAATCGTGCAGCCCGTAATAGGCGCTGCCCAGGTTCATGTGGGCTGTCGCCACCCCATCCTGGTCGGCGATCTGCGCCGCGCATTCAAACGCTGCGCGCAAATAGCCGAGCGCCTGTCGCGGCCGGTCCAAAATGCGATAGGACGTGCCCAGGTCGGTATAGGCATAGGCCAGTTCGTTAAGCAGGTCGCGGCTGTCGAAGATCTCCGCCGCCCGGCTCAGCCAGGAGACCGCCTCTTCGACCCGGCCCAAGAAGAACAAATAGCGCCCGATGTTCATCAGCATCCAACCATAGTCGCGGGCGTCGCCCAACGCCAGGGCCGCCGTCGCGCCCACCGTCAGCCAGCGCAGACTGCCGGGCGGATGGCGCCAGAACGCGTAATGCGCCAGGGCCAGGGCATAGTCGCGGGCAAGCCGGATGTCTCCGGGGTCATCGCGCACCTCCTCCGGCAATTCCAGGCCGGCGCTGTCACCGGCGGGATCCGCCACCAAGTCCGCTGGCGACGCCTGCCACAGCCGCTCGATGCGTTCGGCGCACCAGTCCAGCCCTTTGTACATATTGCCCCACTCGGCGTCGATCTCCGGCCAACGCTCCAGCGGCAGCACCTGATAACGCTTGATCAAATCCACATAATATCGCGCGTGGCGGCGCTCCCACTCCTCCCCCAACATCACTGCGTTCTCTGCCACATAGGTGCGCACCAGCGGATGCAACACCACGCGCTGGTTATAGGGATCGTGTTCGATCAGCGCGCGATCGTGGAGCGCGATCAAGGTCTCGCCTAACGCGCGCGGCGTACCCAGATCCGCCCAGAACAGATCGCGCACGGCCGTCAGCGCCGCGCCGCCTGCCGCGCTGACCAGCCGGTTCAGCAACGGCCCAGTCTCCGGATGGATCGAGGCGAAGCTCTCGACAGCAAAGGCGGCCACATCCGGTGCAGCCAGCGTGCCGTCCGGCCCCATCGCCCCCATCAGCAGACCGGATAAATCCTCCCACTCGTAATCCAGCATCAGCCCCAGCGTCAGCCGCAGCACATAGGGCCTGCCCGACGTGAGCGCGTACAACTCGTCTGCACGCCGCAAGGCAAGCTCGCGAACCCTTTCCGGTGCGCGCCGCTGCAAAAAGTCCGGCAGTTCCGCCGCCGACAACCCTTCCAGATGGATATGCTGGAACTGGACCAGTTCGGCAATCGCCGGGCTGAAGTTGCGGTCGATGAGCAGCACGCGCGAATTGCCGCCGGCCTCGTGCAGATGGCCGATGATATCGACCAACGTGCGCAACTCCTCAGGCGCGGCGCCGGACAGCTCGTCCAGGATCAGCAGCCGCTTGCGCCGGTAGAGCTGCTCCAAGATGCTGATCCCCCAGCGATCCTCGCCAATCCGCGTCAGCGTCGTGCCGAATACCGTGTCGAGCGTGCGCACGATGTCATAGATGCGAAACCGGGTCGCCCCGGCCGCGCCTACCCAGGCGATCCCGTCGTCAAAATGGTGGAAGTTGTTCCACGCCGCGGCCATCGCCAGAGCGCTCTTGCCGTTGCCCTGCGGCCCGCTGATGGCGATGGCGGGCAAGTCGTCGCCGCCCGTCATCCATGCGTGCAGTTGCAGCAGTTGCTCGCTCCTGCCGCTAAACCCATCGAGCCGGAAGAGCGCGAGGTTGTGTCGAGTCAATCGTTCGGCCTGGTCTGGCATAAGCAATCCAAACTGTGTCGGCGGCCCTGCCGCTCATACGGCGGTTCGGGCTAGAGGACAAGACAGGGAAACTCGCTGGCCGCGGCGATCTCATAGGTGAGCGCCTGCGACAACTCAGATCCGCCGGACATTCGTCCATACTTCTGGCTTTCGCCGCTTGAGTCGATCACAATCAGATCCGGGCGGACGCGCCGCGCCAGGCTATTCACGTTGATGGGTGTGACCGTCTCAACGTGGTCGACGCGGGCAATTAGCCCCTCGCGCACGGCCGGCGGATCCGGCGCGGCATCCGAGACGACAATCTCGATCTCATTGTTCTTTTGCAGTTGGCGGATGGCCTCTGTTCCGGCTCGGGCCGCCCCGATCACCCATACGCGCATCCTTGCAATCTCCCTTCGCAACGCCTACAACAGACCTATGCTCGACAATATGTAGAAAAAGCTGTAGACCAGCAGCGCCGAAGGAAGGCCCACGATCAGCCCGACCCTCACCATGTCGCGCCGCTCAATTGCGCCGGTCACCGCCACCAGCGTCATGCGCGCCGAGGCGCTGGGCAACATATAGGCTAGCGCCACCGCCATGATTGTCGGCGCCACCAGGGCGGCGGGGTTCACGCCCATAGCTTGGGCCAGCGTAATCAGCACCGGCGCCAAGATTGCGCCCAATGTTACGTTGTTCATAAACTGCGTCAGGACGAACCCGGACAGCACAAGGATGCCCAGCACCACGGCATAGGGAAGCCCATCTAGCGCAGGAGCCAGCAGTTGGGCAAACCAGGCGCTGGCCCCCGTCTTGTCCAGCGAATCGCCCAGGGTCAGCCCTGCGCCGATCACAAAGAACACGCCCCAGTTCACGCCCTTCAGATCGTTCCAATCGACGATTTCCTCGATCGACAGCAGCGCCACTGCGCCGATGGCGACTACCGCGCTGCTCAACAGCGTGGCAGGCAGACCCAGCACGCTCTCCAGCATGGATCCGGTGACCCACAGCCCGACCGACACGGCCATCACCCCGATGATCTCCCGTTCCGGCGGTTTCAGGTCGCCCAAACGCTCAAGCTCTCGCACTGCCGGCTCCGTATCGATCACGACGTTGGCGACGGGCAAGGCGCGCCGCAACAAGAACCATGTCAAGGGCACCAGCATCAGCACCAACGGCACGCCGAATTCCATCCAGTCCAAAAAGCTGAAGCTGCCGGCTTGCCCCAACAGGCCGCCGGCAATGGCGTTCTCGCCGCTGCCCATCAAGGTGCCCATGCCGCCGATGCTCGAACTAAAGGCGATGCCCAAAATCAGCAGTTGCAGCACACGCGCGGCTTTTTCCCGCGGCTCCACCCGCTGCGCAATCGTAATCGCCACCGGAATAAGCACAGCCGCGGTCGCCGTGTTCAGCACCCACATGCTGAGCAACCCGGTCGCCGCCATCAGGCCAAGCAACAGCCGGTTTAGGTTGCCGCGGCTGATCACTATCGTATAGAGCGCCATGCGTCGCGTCAACCCGTGTTTGCGCAGCGCTTCGGCCAAGAACAGGCTGCCCAAGATCAAAAAAAGCACGGGCGACCCGAACGGGCCGAACGCACCTGTGACGACATCGATGCCCAGGGCGATCTGGCAGATAGGCACCATCAGCGCGGCGATGGGCAGCGGCGCCGGCTCCAGGGCCAAGATGCTGCCGGTGAAGACGAAGAGCGCCAGCGCCCGGCGCCCTTGTTCCGACAGATCAGGCGGCAGCGGCAGCAACAGCGTCGCCGCGGTCAGAGCGACCACAACCACAAAACGGCGCAGGTCGAAGACCTTGCGCATGCCCGCCTGGATCGGCTGTTGCAGCACATCTAGCGGCGTGACTCGCCGCTGGAGGCGGCGCTTGCTCGTCGTAATGCGTTGGGCGGTCTCTCGCTGCCGTCCGGGGGCCGGCGCCTCTCGCACCGTCTCATCCGCTTCCGGCTCTTGCTCCGCCTGCGGCTCCTCGCCGCGTTGATGCAGCGGCGCAAGCTTAGCCGTCGTCGGCAGCGAAGATTTCAGACGCGATCGCCTAAAGCTCATATCCGCTTGTTCGCCGGGTTGCGGCTAACCGGGTTACAGCAAGGAATCGCCGCGAGATAATGTGACGGAAACTCGTAGAATCCCAACAGGACGGACGAGACCGAACTACCGCGCGTTGCACAGAGTCAGTCCTTCCAACGCCGGCCCGCTCTGCGGATCAATTTCCAATGCCTTATTCAGCCACACGAGCGCCTTGTCACATTCGGTGGGCGATTTGTAAATGAAGGCAAGGCCCGCCGTGTAGATCTGCTCGATGCGGGCGCTGTCGCCGAGAAGGGTCAGCCCCTTTTCCAGCTCTACCGCTGCGTCCTCATAGTTGCGCCGGGCATAGAGCGCCATGCCCAAATGGACCAACGCCGGCCCGTAGTTCGGGTCCAATTCCACAGCCTTGCGCAACACGCGCACAGCCTGCAAGTGGTCGCCGGCGTTGTACAGCCCGTCGCCCAAAGCATCCAGCGTCACCGCCGATTCATAGACTTCCACGGCTTGCTGATAGGCCTCGATAGCCTTGTCATATTCGTACAGACCGACGCGATGCTGGCGCGCCTTGCCGATATACAGGTCAAACCGATAGGGCGCGGCCGCAATCGCTTGTTCATAGGCCTCGACCGCAGCCGTATAGTTGCCGCGCATCTCGTAGAGGAAAGCGGTGTTGCGCAGCGCCAGCATGTTTTGCGGATCCGCCTCCAGCGCCTGTTGCAGATAATCCTCGGCTGTATTCCAGTTTCCTACATCCGTATAGATTTCGGCCAGGATCGCCAAAGTCGTCGCATTCTTCGGTTCGATCTCAAGCGCGTCCAGCGCATAGTTCAGGGCCGCTTCATATTCGCCCTGCCAATCCCGCGCCCGTGCCAGCGCGTTGAGCGCATCCGTGTCCGTCGGATCCAGCGCAACCGCCTTCTCCGCCATTTCCGCCGACTTGGGCAGATCTTGCAACATCAAATAGAGCGTCGAGAGCGCGGCCAGCGGCTTTGGGTTGTCCGGCTCCAATCGGATCACTTGCTCATAGGCCTCCATCGCCGCGGCGACATTGCCCGACTTGTACGCAATTTCGGCGTCGGACAAAAAAGCCGCACCGCTGCGCGTCGGTTCCACGGTCGGCGCCATCGGCTGGGACGAGAGCCAGGCGGGCTGCTGCTCGTACAGAATAATGGCGACGACGGCCAACGCGATCAGGGGCCAAAACCTCGCCATCCCGCGCCGTTTGCGGCGCGGCTTATAGGTGCGATCCAGATACATAGCCTGATTATAGCATCCTGTGGAGGGCCGACCAACTCGATTTGCCTCGGATGCCCGGCTCGTGGTATACATGAAGGCACGGACGCCCCCGTAGCTCAGTGGATAGAGCGTCGGCCTCCGGAGCCGAAAGCACAGGTTCGAGTCCTGTCGGGGGTACCTTCCTGCGCCGCGAGCCGCGGCGCAGGCTTATTCGGAACGCAATTGCAGCCACAGCGCCGGCAGCAACATGGCGATAAAGACCACCAACGCCGCGCCCCATATCCTCAGGCTGTTCTGCAGCCAGGCAGCGCCGGGCATCAGCCCTAGCCCATACAAGATATAGGCCAACAGACCGCAGTTGACGGCCCAGAGCATGCTGTGGACCAACGCCCGCCGCGGGATCACCCGCACCTGCGCGATCAGCAGCATGCTCAACGTCGCGACAATCGTCAACAAAGCGATGATCAGCGATGCCAGTCCGATCGGCTCAGGCGCCTCGATCTCGACCGCCGCCGCTTGCTCCGTACTGCCGCTCACCGGCTCGGCAAGAGCGTCTGACGCTTCTGCGACGACGCTCACCGGCGCCGTTTCTGACACCGGGGCCGAACCGGCCTGCACCGTCGCCCCCTGCACGCTGATGGCGAGCGGTTCGCCGGCGGCGGCTGCGCCCGCCTGCGCCATCACCCGCAACAGCCCGCCGCGTTCCATCAGCAGATCGCGCGAAGCCATGCCATTACGCACGGCGGCGCTCTCGACGCGTGGCGCAGACTCGTCCCCCTCGAACGACAGGACAAAATCCACCGTCCTGCCGTCGCTGACCGGATTGCCGTTGTAATCCAGCACAGGGCCGGCTTGCAACCGGACCTGGTCGCCTGCGGAGATGACAGGCGGCGTCTCCGGCGCCTGCCCGCTCTCGACGATTGGCGTCCCGTCCGCGGTCAGAATGCGTAGATCCAACGGTCGCGCCGGGTCCGGAGCCAGTCGCTCGGTAAGGCTGGCGAAACGCGTACCCGCCACGCTCACCGGCGGCGCGCCCTCCGGCGAATATGCCCGGAACAACGCCCGCACAGCTCCTTCCAAAAAGGGCTGCGTCTTGCTGTACACCCCGTAATAGGCGTTTAGTTTGCTGATCTCGGTGGCGTCCAGAAAATAGGGGGCGTTCAGGGCGAACACCGCTATGTTCTTTGAGGCCAAGTCCTCGCTGCGTTGGCGCAGGAAGCGCTTGACCACATTGCTGTGCGCATGCTGCTCCGCGTCGACATCCAGCATGGCGAAGATGATCCAGTCCGCCTCGTCGATCAATTTGTCGGTCCTGGCGTTTTTGTCCAGTTCGACGCCATCAGTCGGGGCGTCGTCGCCCGCAGCCTCTACAACAGGCGGCTGGGGCTGAATGCCGGCCTGTTCCGCGGGCGGCTCCGGCGTGGAAGGCAGGGCAGTCTCCTGCGCAGCCGGCGTCGGCGGCGCCGCCAGTTCCGCATTCAGCAGTTCCGCCAGATCGGCAAACGTCCGGCTGGCGATCTGGCTCTCAGTCAACTGGCCTGTAGCATCGGGGCCATAGAGCCGCAGGATGATCTGTCCCAACTCGTCCGGGCCTACGGCCGCTTCGGTCATACAACCGTCACAATCCCGCTGCAGACGGCTGTCCGTGAAGATCAACAACTGCTCGCCCGCCTGCGGCATGCGCGAGAACACATCATTCGCGCCGCCGGGATCCGGGTATAGAATGGTAACGGACTCGCGCGCGACCTGGCCGATCTCCGCCAGCGCCGTCGCCCTGGCCTCCTCCGCCAGCGCCGCCAGACCGCTCTCCGCGATCAGAACGGAAGCAAGCGGCAACGCCGAATCGCCCTCCGCAGACAGGCCCGGCGCGTCGCCTGCGTACAAACTGAGTTTGAGGCGCACAATGCGGCGCACAGACTCGTCCACGCGCTGGGCAAAACCGGCGTCGTTGACGTAACGTTCCTGGAAAAAGCCGACAGTTTCCTGGATATTGTGCTTCTCGGTCTCCCAACTGTCGTCGGAGCCGAAACTGTTGAGGACGAGCAGATCGTGCCCGGCGGTAAAGGCGTCCAGCGCTATGCGACGAAATGGAAACTCGCCGGCAGACGCGCTGTAGTGCCGCCGGATCGCGGGCGAGCCCAGACCGCCGCTGACCATCAAGCCGCCGCGTTCGCGCCACGCGGCGAATCCTTCCTGCTCCAGAACCCGGCTCAACTCCGTCGCCAGACCGATCGGCGTATTGCGCCCCAGCCCTGTCCCCTGAAAACCGCTGTAGCGAACGTGACTGGACATCATGCCATCGGTCACGGAGGCTTCGGCCTGGAGCGATTCGACGCCGGCGGGCAGGCGCGTCACCGCCAGGAAGGGCGGCAGAATCACCCGCCGCAGTTCTTCCAGGCTGCGCTGCACCGTGGGAATCTCCTCCTCGGGCAGCCGATCCACATCGCCCGCGCCGGGGAAATTGCGCGCAACCGTGGCGACGCGGCGTTCGCCGCCCTCGTGGATGCCGGCAATGTAGGCCCGGCCCATCTGCCCCACCCAGAACGGATCGCCCCCAAACATGTGTGCGCCCAACCGGCCCACCTGGTCCGGCCGCGGCTGGTCCAATACATCGAGGTTCGGCCCCAATAGCAGGTTGACGCCCACAGCCGCCAACTCTCTGCCCGCGATGCGCCCCACGCGGCGCGCCAGTTCCGGGTTCCAAGTCGCGCCGATGGCCATCTGGCTGGGCAGCGGCGTAAAGCCGCGACGCAACATTGTGGCGGGCAAGTTGTCGCCGCTTTGCTCCACTGCCACGAAAAGCGGCAGGTTGAGCGGAGAGACATTTGTCATCTCCTGCATCAACACATCTTCGCGGCCGGGCCATGCCTCCGGCAGCGGTTCCAGGGCGCGTTCGGCCGGCAGCAATATGCCATACGACAACGCCTGCAAACGGTTGACCAGCGACGCTACTTCACGCGGCGTGTCTACGCCTTTCTCGTTGCTGAAATTGCCGTTCGCCGGGCTGAGGATGACGCCTCCCACCCGGTAGCCGTAGATCAACTCGGCAATGTCGCTGTCGAATCCGGTCTCGTCGCCGCGAAACGTGATCAAGAACAACTGCCCCACCCGATCCGCCGCCGACATTGACGCGACGACTGCATCGACCAGTTCGTCGGACGGGTAGACGGCGACGGGCGCGCCGGATTCGCCGCCGTCCGTCACCGGCGGCGGCAAGGGACTCTCAGCAGCCGATGGCGGCGCGGGCGTCTCGGTCTGCGCCGCCATCGGCAGAATTGTTCCCAGAGACAATGCAGCCGCAAGACATAGCCGCAAAAGGTTCAGTACATTGCGCATGGGCAGGTTATCGGAACTGCCGGGGCATGGCGAGGGACGGCGACCATGCAGGCGGAGATCATTCGGCCTATTCGGCAATCGAAATCGGTCAAGCGACGCTTCAAGCAGTCGACTACGTGTGGGCACAGTATAGCGACAGCCCATTGCGCCGTCAATTGCGCCTCGAAGCGAGAGCGCGTCCGGCAAAATGTCATTTTGCCAATTCTCGCTGTCCGAATATACTTCTAGCATAATCGCCCTACTCGAGCAATCTTATGAACGAATTCGATCCTTACTACGACAGAGCGTCTACGGCTAACCGAATCATCTCCCCTGAGGCCGAGGAGCGCCCGGAAGCGCCCGCGCCTTGGCGCAGGTTGCTGCAAGAGACCTTCCAGGTCGTGCTGCCGGCGCTGGCCCTGGCGCTGGTCGTCCACCTTTTTCTGGCCCAAGCCACCATTGTCTATGGCCAAAGCATGGAGCCGAATCTCCTCGAACGCCAACGGCTGATCATCGACAAGATCAGTTTCCGCCTGCACCCGCCGCAGCGCAACGACATCGTCGTCCTCAACTTGCCTGGCATGAACGAAATGCTCGTCAAGCGCATCATCGGCCTGCCCGGCGAAACCGTCGAAATCCGCAAGGGCATTGTCTACGTGAACAACGAACCTTTGCCCGAACCCTACCCGCACGGCAGCGGCCTGTCCAATATGCCGCCGATTACGCTGGGGCCTCTCAGCTACTTCGTGCTCGGCGACAACCGCGACAACAGCAACGACAGCCGTTCCTTCGGCCCCGTCAAGCGAGAACACATTCTGGGCCGCGTCTGGCTGCGTTATTGGCCGTTCGACCAGGTAGCGCAGTTCTAGCGCATCATGGGCTCCCGACGTTGGCGTAACGTCACCAAGATCATCGTCAGCGCCGCTTTGGCGCTCATTACCCTCATCCTGCTGGTCACGTTCCGGCAGATGATCGCGCCGACCATCGTCGCCTTCCTGCTCGCCTTCATCCTCGGCTACCCCGTCAACTGGATCCAACGCAGCACCGGCTGGGCGCGCGGCGTCGCAGTGCTTATCGTCTATATCGCGCTCGTCGCCCTGAGCGCTCTCGGCTCCGTCCTCATCATCCCGCGTTCCGCCGAACTGGCGAGCGGCCTGCGCGCCTCCATCGAACAACTCATCGTCAACCTCCAGAGCATGTCAGCCGGGCCGCTTTTTGCCCTGGGCCCCATCGAGTTGTCCCTCGACAGCATCTTCCAGGAAATGGGCAACGCCCTGAGCAACGTTCTGATGGCGACCGGCAACCCCATCTCGCTGGCGCGCGGCGTCACCAACAGCATCCTCAGCGTTGTCTACGTCCTGGTGTTGACCTTCTGGATCCTCAAAGACCTGTACAAGCTCCAGCGTCTCATCCTCGACGCCATCCCCGCCGATTATCGCGAAGACGCCCGGCGGCTCGGCGCCGAACTGGGGAACATCTGGCATACCTTTTTGCGCGGGCAGATCGCCCTTGCTCTGACCGTCGGCGTGATCACCTGGATCCCGCTCACCCTGGTAGGCATGGCGAACGCGGGCGGTCTCGCTCTCCTGGCAGGCTTAATGGAATTTCTCCCTGGCTTCGGCCCAGGCCTGAGCGGGCTGATCGGCACCGCTATCGCCCTCTTCCAAGGTTCTACCTGGATGCCGGTCAATAACATCACCTTCGCCGCCATCGTCCTCATCATCTACATGGTCATCGCCCAGATCGAGACCGTCTACCTGATCCCGCGCCTTGTCGGCGGGCAGGTCCGGCTTCACCCTGCCGTCACCTTCGTCGCCATCATCAGCGGGACCATTGTCTTCGGGCTGCTCGGCGTGCTCTTGGCGACCCCGATCGTCGCCAGCGCACGCACGCTGCTCTCCTATGTCTTTCGTAAGCTGACCGACCAAGAACCCTTCGAAGAACTTGCCCCGCCACAGAGCGAAGTGCGCATTCCCGGCGTCATCGCCGGTCGCAAGATTGAAGGCATCATCTTCGACCTCGACGGCACGCTCGCCTTCGTCGACTGGGGCTTCGCCGATTGGGCTGAATGCCGTCTGGGTTGGCTCGACCGAATTGCCAGTCCGGCGGACCGCCGGCGCATTGCTCGCCGCCTGATGATCTCGCTCGAAGGCTTCGTCCACTTCCTCATCGGCCTTGCACGCCGGCTGCGCATCAGTTCCGACCTGGATCGCCTCTTCCCTGCGCTCAACCGCATCCGCGGCTACCCCCCGATCGGTCGCATGCAGGCGATGCCCGGCGCCGGCGACACCCTCTCGACTCTAGCCATGCAGTATCCAATCGTCCTGGCCTCTACCCGCAACCGGCCCGATATCCTGGCCTTCCTCTCCAAGTCCAACCTGCCCAGAGAAGCGATCGTCCATGTGCTGGGCCGCGAGGACGTGCGTTACCTGCTCCCCAACAGCGAGGTCTTGTTGATCGCCGCCGAAAAGCTCGGCGTCGACCCAAATCAGTTGTTGGTAGTCAGCGATAACCACATCAACCTGCGCGCCGCGCGGGCCGCGCACATCGCCACTGCCGGCGTCCTGTGCGGCCTCGCCGAAGAACGCGACCTGCGCGACGCCGACCTGACGCTCGGCTCCACGCCCGAACTGCTGGAGTGGCTCTAGCGAATAGCCGCTTCACAGCGCTCGCGTCTTTCTTGTCGCCAACCCTTACGCTTGCGAATTGTAAGGTCAGCCATAGCTGCCCCGCTTCCGGCTGTGATATGCTTGGCGCAAAATACGCCGCAGCCGGTTTCTTGCGCTGTTCGGCCAATGAGGTAGAGTATTAGCAGGCGCCGGCAAATTCAGCGACGCCCGCGCGGTTCAGTCTTTGAGAGTTCGCGTCAAGAGCGAGGTTATCTATGCTAAAAGTCTTGATCACCTACGATATGCAAGAAGGCAAGGAGCAGGACTGCCAGGAATACCTGGTCAACAAATTGGCGCCTGGCCTGGCCAAGCTTGGCTTTCGCATGTCGGATGTCTGGTATACGGTGTGGGGCAACCCGCCCCAGATCACGAGCGGCGGCGAAGTCGAAGATGTCGCCCAAGCCCGCACCATCTTCCGCTCCAACGAGTGGGAGCAACTGGCTGAAGGCATGGAAGACATCTCGCGCAACCTGTCAGTGCGTCTGGTTCGCTCCAACAACTAAGTGAACGCACAAGATCGTATGGCTTGGCCCGCCTATCGCCGCCAGGGCCGCAACAAGCCTTTGGCCCTGGTCGTCTTGCTCGAAAACGTCGGCCACATAACCGGCGTCAGACTCCCCGCGGCCGTCATGGCCGTCATCGACTACCTCACCGAGGAATACGCCAAGCTCCTGCTGCGCCTCTACGGCGCCTATCGCATGTACGATACCGTCGTCATTCTCGAGGATGAGCAGGCCACCGGCCCGCGGCTGGCGGAGACTTTGCTGCGTCTCGGCCCCACGCACAAGACCGACCTCTTGCTTCTCGTCCACGGGCACGAAGGCAAGCTGGTCGGCTATCGAGGCCAGGAGTTTATTGGTCCAGAGACCTTCTCGCGTCTGCTCAACATTTATCGCCAAGACCCGCATTCGCTCGACCTGCGCATGGTATTCGGGCTGAACTGCTATGGCGCTAGCCTCAGCGCGATCTGGCTAGAACTCGGCGCAGTCGTCGCCAACGGCACGCCGGGCGTGAACTGGCTGCCGGAGCCGAGCCTGTCCGTCTTCCTGCGCAATTGGCTTGGCGGCCGTCCCTATTCCGCCGCCGTCCAGCACAGCAACCGCCGCGCCCGCCGTTGGGCGCGGCGCGTCTGGCGGCCGCACGCCGGCCAGGTGGAACATCCCAAAATCGCGGCCAGCCGCCAGATCGTTTACGGCATCAAAGATATCGACATCCATTCCCGCACATAGACCGCCCCATCGCCGCCGCTCCAAACGCGCTATACGCCAACAAATAGCGACGGCCCCCGGATAAGTGGGCCGTCGCTTGCCGGTCTATTAAGGCTAGGGGGCGCGCCTACTTCGTAGCGCGCTGGTAGGTGATGTAGAAGGTCGTGTGGATGCCGTATTTGGGTCGATCCAGATCGCCCATGCCGGCCCCGCGCAGCACGTCGCTGGGCAATCCCTCCACCTTCACATCGTAGGCGTTGCCCGCGGCATACATCTGGTAGTTGAAGGCGAAATCGGGCGGCGCCTTATCCTCGGTCGGGAGCGTGACATTGCCGTCGCCCCAGAAGACCGTCACAGGCTGGCCCACGATGCGATCGCCGTTCTCGTCCAATACTTCGACGTAGATGTGGTGCTTTCCGCCGGATTCCTGTTCATCGCCCCACTTCGCCTCGATCACGCGCCAGTACTGTTGGCCCGACCCAACCGGCGCTTCCTCGACACGGACGCCCAGGCGATCCAGGCGCGGATCCCAGATGCGCGACGGTGCAGGCGCAGCCGCGGCTACGACCTCTGGTTCCGGCTCCGGCGGCGCCGCCGGCAACATTTCCTGGATGAAGGGGCGCAGCGTCGGCACGGGCAGCGGCGTATTCGTGGGCGGCGGCGTTGCCGTCGGCAAAGGCGTATTCGTCGGGATCGGCGTCATCGTAGGCGGCGGCGTCGGGGTGGCCGTCGGCGGCGCCTGCCGGTCCGCCAGCGCCAACATCTCGGCCAATTCGGGATCGCGCGCGGCAAGTTCATAGCTGCCGATAGCGTATACTTCGCTTATTGCGTTAAATAAGTTCGACCGGTAGCCCAGATCGTCCGATCCGCTCGCCACGCTTACGCTGCCTTGGAGCATGCTGAGGAAAGCCCACGGAGCGGCAATACCAATCAGCCAGATAATCAGCAACACCAACAGCGCAAGCCGCAGCTTGCCGAACGTCGTCAGATTGGCGAACCATTCCGCAAAGCCTACGCGCTCGCGCGGCGCTAGCGGCGGCGACGGTTCATAAGACTGAGCCTGCTGGCGGCGGGCGGGCAGATTGGCGCCAGCGGCGGGTGCGGGCGGCGCGTAGCCTGCCTCGCCGTGAGGTTCGCCGTAAGTTCCGCCAAGTTCCATCTTCGTCAGCCGCTGCGTCAACATGCGGCTCATGCTGATCGCCAGGCTGGGATAACGCGCCATCAGCATGTCGAAGTCGCGCTTGGCAAGCGTCCACACATCTACATCGGTCTCGGCTACTGCGCTGGCGTTGTGCGGCTGATTGGTCAACAGCGCGCGCTCGCCGAAGGCCTCGCCGGGACCGGCAATCCACCCGCCGGAGAACGACTGCATGCGCACCTGCCCCGCCTCGAGCAGATACAATGTATCCGCCGGGCTGCTGGCCCGGAAGATCTGCTCGCCGGCGCGGTAGCGCATCGGTCGCAAATACTCCGCGACCTGGCTCAACTCCTCCCGGCTCAGATCGGCGAACAGCTCAAAGGTGCGGAAACGATCCGCAGCCGACGGGCCCTTATCGGTCGCCAGGTGCGTCGCCACCCCTTGCGTCAGCGCCTTGCCAATCGCCGGATACCTCATGCTCAGGTTGTCCAGATCGGCCCGCGCCAAAACCCAGAGATTGGTATTGCGAATGGCCGTAGCGTCTTCGGCGTAGATCTGTCCGGTGAGCAGCCCCATCTCGCCAAAGTGCCCGCCGCCGCCCACGCGCGCCAACTCCTCGACTACGCCGGCGGCGTTCTCGGCCGTCAGTTCAATTTCGCCGTTCTCGATGAAATAGAGGGCGTTGCCGCTCTCGCCCATCGTATAAACGCGTTCGCCGGCGGGCACATGCTGCAACGTCATATGCTCCGCCACCACCCGCAACGCGTCCGGCGGAACTTCGGTAAACATGGGCATCTGCGCCAGCCACGACGCGGCGTGCGCCTGGTCTTCGCGGCCGAGCGGGGCGCGCGCCACGCGCGCAAGTATCCGGCGCAACCCCGGCTGCTGCGCGCTTAATGCGTGAAATTCGTCGGCGGACAACAGCCATACCAGGCTGTCTTCGCTCGCCGCCGCGGTCTGATGCGCGGGCTTGCCCGTCAGAAGCGGCGCCGCGCCGATCAACTCTCCCGGCCCGACCGTCTGAATGCGGCTTCCCTCCGCCGGTCTCTCCGGCCGCAATTCGAGCGCGCCGCTTTCGACCAGGTAGAGGCCTTCCGGCGTCTCCCCGCTGCGATAGAGGCTCGAACCGACGCCGACCTCGAGCGGCTGCAAGCGCTGCGCAACCGCTTGTAGCGTATGCGGCGGCAGCCCGGCTAGTTCGGGGGTTTTGACGAGTCGTTGGGCCAGGTACTCCTGCATCTGGACGACGAGGCCGCCGAAGTTGCGGCTGAGCTTAATCCCGATCGACGGCTGTTGTAGGATGATCTCGCGCAGCGCATTGTCGCTCAGTTTCCAGAACGACAGATCGGCCAGCGCCTTGGCGCTCACATCGAGCGGTGCGCCGCGCAGCAAGCTGGCCTCGCCCAAGATGCTGCCCGGACCCAGCGTCGCCAAGTTCTGCCCGCCGGGCGTCACCAAGCTGACAAAGCCGCGCCCGATCAGGTAGATGGACGTCGCCCGGTCCCCGGCGTTGAGGAGAACGGCATTGGCCGCACACTCGCCGTCGGCAAAACCGGCGGCAAGAATCGACCTCTCCTGTTCGTCTAGCCCCGCAAAGAGCGGCGCATACTGGATTAACTCAGTTTTCACAAAGCCTCCTCGTCACTGACGGGGCGGGTATTTGGCTTAACAGGATCGATGCCGGAGCGCCATCCCTTGGCGGCAAGCTCAGTACTTGCGTTGGAAAGTAACCGTCCAGCTAAAGTGCCCCCAACAGCCGGGAGCGGCGCCGTCTGGGGTAGCAAACTTTCTACAGCTTTCCTCATCGGTGCAGTACTGGCCGGCAATCAAATGCTCGAACGGGATGTCGGGCGTTCTCGTCGTCATGCCGCGCGCCACTTCCGAGGCGACCTCGCGGCCGTCGGCATCGCGCACGACCTTCACATCTTGGCCGCTCCACAACACAAACTCGACGACGCCGTCGCCCTTGCCCTGTGCGCCGGTCACGAAAATTTCCTGCGCATTGAAGTCAGACTGAACTGCTACGCCGTTGAGGCGGCTGCCGTTGGCATCGACCACATTGACGATCAACTCGTGCTTTTCCCCACAGGTGACCGTTGGGCCGCTCAAGAAGCCGCCGTTCTCATACACATCCCACAGACGCTTCTCGATCACCACGAATTCGGGCCCATCCGCCGGGGGCGCCGGGTTTTCCGCCGGCGGCTCATCCGCCGGTGCAGGCGCAGGATCCTCGGCGGGCGGCTCGACCGGCGGCGCTTCAGCCGCCGGTGCAGGCATCACAGTCGGCGGCGGCTCCGGGATATTGGCCGCCACGGACACGCTGCCGACATCGCCCGTCGCCGCCACCAATTCGCCGAAAACCCAGCCCACCCGGCCGGCGGCGTCAGATACTTGCCACCAATCGGCCTGCGCATTTCTGCCCACGATCTCCGCTTCTTCGCCCGCGTCCAGAGCTTCGACAATCGGGTACACCGTGCCCGGTCCGCTGCGCACGTTGAGCGCGCCCAACGCCACCGCGCGCGGCCCGGCAAGGGGCGCCGGCGTCGGTTCCAACGCTGCCGGTTCCGGCGTTGGTTCGAGCAATACCGGCTCCGGCGTTGGCGTGGGCTCCAGTGCAACCACGGCTACTGTCGGCAAGGCCGCGGGTTGCACCTCTGTGTCCGCCGGCTGTTCCGCCGCCCCGGCGCCTGCGCTGCTCTCGGCAACGCTGT
The DNA here is from genome assembly GCA_964467575.1 of uncultured Caldilineaceae bacterium. Lineage (GTDB taxonomy): Bacteria > Chloroflexota > Anaerolineae > Caldilineales > Caldilineaceae > JASGTU01. The sequence continues at coordinate 57,759 of CAYXRG010000020.1, forward strand.
CACCCTCGATTATGCCGAGGGAAATGGCATAATCGAGAATTGGCCGCGATTGTGAGCCGAGCGCGATCGCCAGACGCACCAAGTCCGCGGTTTCCTCTGCGTCGACATCGCCGGAAATCGCCGTCTCCGCCAAGTACACGAGCCACTGTAACGGGTTGGCGACATCTAGGGCCTGCAAGTCGGCGCGCGCTCGGCCGGCATCGCCGCTCCGCGCGAACTCGTGTGCAATGCGCACCGTCTCCTCGGCCAGCCTGGCGGAGCCGGACTCGCGTCGCTCAGGTCCGCACGCGGCCAAACTCAAGCTGACGCCCAGCAAAAGGATAGCAATCCACAGGCGCCGCCCCGCAAAAGGTCTTCGCTTTTCAGGGGGTGGGAAAACGCAAGGACGGTCAGATGACGTACAGCTTGCGTAGTGTGAGGGCATAATCAGTTAACCAGTTCAGCTCAAACCTCGACATGCTTCCGACGGGACAACCAGCCCGCTCCGGCGACATAACGTCTCTAGGATGCGCTCAGTTTCCTGCGCTGTATAGCCGATCAACCGGCCAAATGCCCCTGGCGCAAGGGACTGCATCGTACAGGCGTTCTATCATTGCTTGAGCGGACGATACGTTCTTCCCCTTCAGAAATATCCAACTACTAGCGCCTCGGTTTGTCGCCTTCCCAAGTCCCGTTTTTGCCGCCATCCAACCCTTGCTATAATGCACACACAAGAGAGGTTATTCATGCGGCAGACGGTAGTGCCGAAGGTGGGAGTCGAACCCACAAGGGTTTCCCCACACGAGTTTGAGTCGTGCGCGTCTGCCAGTTCCGCCACTTCGGCATAACTTCGGATTGAGTATACCGATTCCGTCTGCAATCGTCAAATGCATGAGGTCCGTCAGGTCGCCAACTTGGCTCCGTCTACCCAAACCCCAGCGCTATTAGAAGAAAATCAGACAGTTGAGCGTGCGCTGAACGGCGACCTGGACGCCTTCAACCAGCTTGTATTATCTTATCAGCGCTTGGCCTTCAGCGTAGCTTACCGCATGCTCCAAGATGAAGACGCCGCGGCCGATGCCGTTCAGGACAGCTTCATCAAGGCATATCGCGCCCTGCACACCTTCCGCGGCGGCGTCTTCAAAAGTTGGCTGCTCCGCATCGTCGTCAACACCTGCTACGACATGTTGCGCGTCCGCCAGCGTTATCCCGCCGACAGCATCGACGACGAGCCCGGCGAAGATGAATACGTCCCCCAACTCGTCGATGATACGGAAAGCCCCCACGACTACGCCGAACGCATGGAAGTGAGCGAACTCATCGAACACGGCATTCGCTCCCTCCCCGCCGATCAGCGGCTGGCCCTCGTCCTGTGCGACGTCCACGGCTATGCCTACGAGGAAATTGCGGAAATCACCGGCGCTGCCATGGGAACGGTCAAATCCCGCATCAGCCGGGCGCGCACGCGCCTGCGCGATTTCTTGCTGCAGAAGCCGGAACTATTGCCCGCCGGCTTGCGTCCTAAACGTGAATAGCATGCCGGTTCCCGAGCAGCCGGCGTCTTGTAGTGACATTTCATTATGAATTCATCAGAGTTTAGCCGCATTACCGATGAGCTATTATCCGCCTATATCGACAACGCGGTCACCGCGCAAGAACGCAAGCTGGTCGAGGCCGCATCCGCGGCCGATGCCGAGATCGCCTGGCGGCTAGATTCGCTGCGGCAGACCGTCGCCTTGCTTCACGGCCTGCCGGAAATCTCGCTCCCGCGTTCATTCGTTCTGCACGAATCGCAAGTCATGGAAGCCGTCGCGCCCTCGCGCGGGTTGACGTCACGCGCCCGGCCCGGTTCGGCATCCTTCCTCGACCGCCTTCGCAGCGGATGGCGCTCCTTCTGGCAGCCAGGCAACCCCATCCTACGCAACGCGGCTGCGGCTGCCTTTGTGCTGCTGCTCGTTCTGGCAGGGGGCGACGCCTTGCTCGGCGATCTGTCGTTCGGGCGCGGCCTGCAGGCCCCTGCCGGCGACGCGGCGCCGATCCAGTTTGCAGAACCCGCCGCCGAAGCTGAAATGGCAGAGGCCGCACCGGCAGCCGCACCAGTACAAGTCGCCGCCGCAGATGCGGCAGAAGAGGCCGCAGTAGAGGCTGCGGACAGCGTTGCCGGCAATGTCGCGGACAACGAGGTCGCGGACAACGAGGCCGAAGAAGGTGCGCCGGCCCTGGCTGCACCTTTAGCCGAAGAACCGCCCGCCGAGCCGGAAGCCGCCCTCGCCGCCCAAGCCGCCCCAGAACCGCAGGCGACCCCGGTAACCCAGCCTACCGCGCAAGACCTGGATGAGCCGCCTGCCGCAGCCGCGGCGATGGCCCAGCCCGGTCCCTCAGGCGGCGAGTTGCCGCCCGACATAGCAGCCGCCGAGGAAGCGATGATCTTCGGCGCGCTCGGCATCGGCGGGGAAGATGGGCGCGGCGGTGCGCCCGGCGCCCGCGCGGCCGCCCCACAGGGAGCTCCGGAAGCCGCGCTTGAGTTGGCCCCCGCGCCGCCGGCCATGCCGCTCCCGGATGAATCATCCGTCGCCGAGCAAGAAGCTGCCGTTGAAGAAGCCGCCGAAACGTTCGCCGCCGATGAGACGGCGGAAACGGCATCTGCTACAGAAGCCCCAGTGGTCGAGATGCCCGCCCCTGCCGCCCCTACGGGACTGCCCGACCAGGAAGAAGAAGCCGCTTCGCCGGCAGAAACAGAGGCTGGTGAGCAAGAAGCGGAAGCCGCGCCGGCAGCCGTCGCCAAAGCCGCTGACGAACACGCCGCCCTGCCGATCGCCACCGCCACCCTGCTCCCTACGCAGACGCCAAGCCTCGTCCCGGCGTACAGTCCCCTGCGCGAGCCGTACCCGGAGCCTGTCGCGCAATCCGTTAGCCTCGCTTTCCCCGGCATACTGCAATGGGCGCAATTGGGGCTGGCATTAGCTGTCTTCATCCTCGGCGTCCTGTGGTGGCGCAGCCGATCAGCGTCCCCGCCCTCCGGCCGCCCGTAGGCCCGCCGCATCGCCTTATGCCCGAACTGCCCGAAGTCGAGACCTTCATCCGCGAGCTTGCACCCGAACTGAACGGCCGCCGCATCACGCGCGCCCGCGTCTTCTGGCCCGGCGTCATCGCCTTTCCCACGGACGAGGAATTTGTGACGGCCATTGCCGGCGCGCGCTTCGACCGCTTTGAGCGTCGCGGCAAATACATGCTCTTTGGGCTAGACGACCCGCGCACGCTGATCGTCCATCTGCGCATGACGGGCAAGCTCCAACTCGCCCCCTCCTCTGACCCGCCCGCCAAACACGAGCACGTCATCCTCGACCTGGACGACGAGCGCAGCCTGCACTATCAGGACCCGCGCAAGTTCGGGCGTTTCTGGCTGACGCCAAACCCGGAAGCCGTGCTCGCCAAGCTAGGGCCGGAGCCGCTTGGCCCCGACTTTACGCCCGCCTATCTGATCGATAAGTTGGCAGGGCGCACCGCCCCCATCAAAGCCCTGCTGCTCGACCAGCGTATCGTCGCCGGCATCGGCAACATCTACGCCGACGAAACGCTCTACCGCGCGCACGTACACCCGTCACGGTCCGCCGGCGACCTGCGAGCAGACGAGGTCGAGCGGCTGCACGCCGCCGCGCAGGACGTGCTGCGGGTCGCCATCGAACGCTGCGGCAGCAGCTTGGGCCGCAGCAACCTACAGAACTATATCCGCCCAGGCGGTGAACAAGGGGGCTTTCAAGAGGAACACAACGTCTTCCGCAAGACCGGGCAGCCCTGCCCGCGCTGCGGCCATCCCATCGAGCGCATGGTCATCGCCCAGCGCAGCAGCCACTACTGTCCCGTCTGCCAGCCGGACACGCGCTAACTTACTCTACAGGAGGCGTCACAGGCTTGGGCTGCTTGGCCGCCTCTAGCTCCAGGCGCAGGGCGCGCTCTTTTTCCGCCGCGGCCTTTTCGCCTTCGGCCAATGCCCAATCCAGCCGCGAGCGGTAATTCTCGTCACGGGCCGTCTCGCTTGCCGGTGCAAATAGGTAGTGGAACACCGCACTAGTCGCCAACCCCGCAGCCGCCCCAACGGCAAAACTTACCAGCCAGCCCATATTTGCCCCCTCCGCAGTGCAATACGCCTGAACTCACACACTCAGCACGCTGATTATAGCGGCGCGTCGCCCGCCGGCCAAGCAGGCGAAACGAAAAAGCGACCGGCATCCATACTGACGCCGGCCGCTCTTCGATTTGCCTGCCGTGCCCGCTTACCCGGCGCGGGCATCGATGATCTGCACCTCGTGCGGCTCGTCCTGATAAAGGTCGAGCTGCACCGTCTGCTCCTCGGGCAAGAACAGGCCGGCCAGCACGTAGATCAGCACGCCCATGCCGACGCTGCCGATGCTGAACGCAGCCCA
>CAYXRG010000021.1:0-39003 GCA_964467575.1 uncultured Caldilineaceae bacterium
CTAATGCGTTGAATCGCTCGCTCTCTGTCTATCCGCTGTTCGCGCACCATTGCCTCCATCAAGCCATACGAAAAGGGCAGCATGTCTACTTCTTCCCTCCACCGGAACAGCCGAAAACGGATCGGCGCAGACCTCCCTGGCTGCTGCAATCACGCCGGCTCGCTACGGCAAACCACTGCCTAAGTACAACCAATATAGCACATTCGTTCTGTTTTGTCAAGCAAGTTCGCGCATTTGTTCGGAACATTTGTTCGGCGCATTTGTTCGAAAGAGGCGCAAGGCGTAACGAGGGTGCGGGGCTTGCAGAGAAAAGCGGCCGTGCATCGCGCCCTCTGTGACCTCCGGAGGTTTACGCCCTGGCTTGCTTGTCGTCTGCCGGTCTATGGCCTTCAATCTTGCGAGAGGATCAGCGCGGAATAGGGGCCGACGGCGATATTGCCCCAGGCGGGCATGTCATCCGCTTTCGCGCCCTGGGGAGGCGCGGCCGCGATCACGTCCGGGCAGCGGTTGTTGGCGAACTCGGCTGCGTAGCGGCGCAGGTCACTGTTGAAGCGTACGCGCCAGGCGCCGCTGTGCGGAAAGCCGATGGTATAGGCCTGGCGGGCGCGGTTGGCGAAGTTAGCAACCACGACCACGTCGTCGCCGGGGCCGCCGGCGTCCCAGCGATGGTAGGCGATCAGCTTGCCGGCCTCGTTGGCGTGGAAGACGTTGATGTGCTGCCCCATGAGGCCGCGCGTCTTGCCGTCGAGGTTGCGCCGCAGCCGGATCAGGTCGCGGTAGAGGCGATAGACGCCCCCGTAGATGGCGGCCCGCTCCCAGTCCAGCGGCACGCGGTCGTCGAACCAGCCGGCGGCGAGGAACTCCTGCCCCTGGAAGATCATGGGAATGCCGGGCGCGGTGAAGACGATGGTCGCGCCCAGGGTCGAGCGCTTCTTGGCGAAGTAGCTGTCCGCCTTGCCGGGGGCGATCTCCTCCGGGACGCGCGCTTTGCCATTGGCGACTTCGTCGTGCGATTCGGTGAAGATCACGCGGTCGAACGCACTGCCGTTGTAGCGGAAGGTCAGCGCGCTGTTCACCGCGGCCATGCTGCGCGTCTCGTCGCTGGGGCTGATCGCGGCGTGGCGGATGGCGTGGACAAAGGCTGCGTCCCACTGCGCCTGAAAGCCCGCGCCGCCATGTTCTGTGGGCAAGGTGATCGAGGCGTTGTGCTGCATGTCCTCGGCGATGAAGACGCGCCCCGGGAAACGCGCGTTCAAGTCGTCGTTGATGTGGCGCATCAGACTCCAGCCGTCGGCGATCCCGGCGCTGCCGTCCCCGTCGAAGCCGCCTGCCGTGCGGATGTAGGACGTGGCGTCCCAGCGCAGCCCGTCCGCGCCCAGTTCTTCCAGCCACATGGCGGCATTGTCGAGCAGAAACTGCCGCACTTCCGGGCGGCCATAGTCGGGCCGCGTATGGCCCCAGGGCGTGGCCGCGCGCCAGTCGTTGTAGAAATAGATGCCGCCTAAGTCGTTCTCATGCCAGCCGTCGAAGCGCCACAGGTCCAGGTCCTGCGGCCCGAAGTGGTTATAGACCACGTCGACGAGCACGGCGATGCCGGCGCGGTGGGCCGCCCGGATCAGCGCGACGAGCGCGTCGCGCCCGCCGTATGCCTGGCTGACGGCGAAGGGATGCGAGGGGTTGTAGCCCCACGAATGGGTTCCGGGGAACTCTGCAACCGGCATCAACTCGACGGCGTTGACGCCCAGCGCGCGCAGATAGGGCAGCTTGTCGATGACGCCCTGGAAGTCGCCCACGCCGTATGCACCGTCCTGGCTGAACGTGCCGGCGTGCAGTTCGTAGATGATCAACTCGTTGAGCGACGGAACGGAAAATGTCGCTTCGCCTGTCGACGGTTCGCCGCCGGGGCGAATTACGCTGTTGCGGTGGGGTTGGGTGACGTACCGGCCGTAGGGGTCGCTGCGCAGCAATGTAGCCCCGTTGCGCCGGATGACGTATTTGTATTGGTCGCCTGGGCCGGCGTGGCGCACCGCGGCGGACCAGCGCCCTTCGCCTTCGGGCGCGAGCGGCGTGCGCCACGTCGACCAGTTGTTGAACGTGCCTGCTACAAAGACGCTCTCGGCGTGGGGCGCCCAGACGCGGAAGACGACGCCGTCTCCGTTGGGAACCGCGCCCATACCGCCTTCGCCCGCGGGCCGCACCAGCCCGAACTGCCGTTTGAGCGTTGCTAAGGGTCGTTCGACCCAGGCCGGCCAGGCGCGGCCGGCGTTTACCGCTTGCGCCATGCGCAATCCTTCCTAACTCCACAACTAAACTGCACAGGCCGGGCAACCGGCAGCCGGCCCAAAAACGAGGGCCAATCATACCCCCGTACTATGCAGACGAAAAATTAGGGAGGGAGGAACAGTGAGTTTATTGTCAACTTGGAGGCGTGAACGCGAACAGAGCCGCTATTGCGCCGGCTCGTCTGCGAAGCGGGCCTCGAGGGTGCGCAGGATTTCGCCGGAGATCGGCTCGTCGCCGTGGCCGCTGTAGGCCCAAGCTAGGTCGAGCGCCTGCACGCGGGTGATGCTGTCCGCAAGTTGGGGCCAGTCCTGGGCGTACATGCTCTGCGCGTGGGGCTTGCCGTTGGCGGAGATGAGGTCCCCGACAAAGGCGTAGGCGTCTTCGACGATCAGGACGCTGGAGCCGGGCGTGTGGCCGGGCGTGTGCAGCACAATGGCGTCCAGCCCATATTCGGCAAGCGAGGCGCCGTCATCGAGCAGAATGTCGGGTTCGACCGGATCGATCTGGAGCGTGTCCTCGAGCAGCGGGACGAGCGTGTCTTCGGTCCAATCCCAGTCGCGCACCATGCCGAGTTCGGTATTGCCTTCGGCCATGGCCGCGGCGTCGGCGCGGTGGACGGCGATGGGCGCGCCGGTCGCCTCGCGGACCGCGGCGGCGGCGCCGTAGTGGTCGATGTGCGCATGGGTGATGAAGATCAAGCGCAGGTCGTCGCGGCCCAATTCTTCCATGCGCTCCAAGATCAGCCCGTCGGTCAGCGGCAGACCGGCGTCGATCAGGTACAGGCCGGCCTGGTTTTCCAGCAAGTAGGCCTTGCTTGCGCCCAGGGCCAGGCGATGGATGCGCACGCCGCTGGGCGTGTGGTCTGGGGATGGGTATGTCGATCTGGCGGCGGCGCGGTCAGCCGCCAAGCCGGAGAGCGCGGTCTGCACAGAGCAGCCGGACGCCAGCGTGATGAGCAGGAGCGCAGCCGATAGCATCCAAAGCCGGAAAGCGCGGCAGTCTTGTCGAGCGTGTTGGGCCGCCGGTGAATGCCGATTCATTTCTCCATCTTACCAAAAGGCGGCGGGAGTAAAAAAGATGGGTAGGCGACGCAAAAGATCGCAGCTATCTGCAAGAGAATCCGCCTCGATATGGTATACTCAATGCCAAACCATTCTGCGCCCCCTGCGTTCTCTGCAGCGATTCTAGGTTCAAAGACGGAACCGCACCCGTCACGGGGCGGCAGCGATCTCGTATATCTATAGACGGGAGACAGTAAAGCCAGCATGAAGGAACAGGAAGCGGTTGACGTGGCGGCAGGTCCGCCGCTGACGATGCCGAAAAACGCGCCGCCGGCCTTTCACATCCTCGCCAAGCCTACCGGCGCCATCTGCAATCTCGACTGCCAGTACTGCTTCTTCTTGACCAAAGAGAAGCTCTATCCCGGCAGCCGTTTTCGCATGGCGGACGACCTGCTCGAACTCTACATCCGCCAGTTGATCGAGTCCCAACAGGTTCCCGAGGTCAACGTCGCCTGGCAAGGCGGCGAGCCGACGCTGATGGGGCTGGACTTCTTCCGCCGCTCAATCGAGTTGGTCGAGCGCTACCGCAAACCCGGCCAGCGCATTCTGCACAGCATCCAGACCAACGGCACGCTGCTGGATGACGAGTGGGCGGCCTTCTTCAAGCAGCACAACTTCCTGGTCGGTCTGAGCGTTGACGGCCCGCGTGAGCTACACGACGCCTATCGCGTGGACAAAGGCGGGCGCGGGAGCTTTGACCGGGTGATGCGCGGGCACGATGTGCTCAAGAATCATGGCGTGGATTTCAACATCCTCTGCACCGTTCACGCGGCCAACGGCGACCGCCCGCTGGAGGTGTATCGCTTCTTCCGCGACGAGTTAAGGGCTGAGTTTATCCAGTTCATCCCGATTGTAGAGCGCATCAACCCGGACGGCACGACCCTGCGCCAGCAGGGGACCCAGGTCACAGATCGCTCGATCACTGGGGAGAAGTACGGCGCGTTCTTGTGCGCTATCTTCGACGAATGGGTGCGCCGCGACGTGGGCAGGGTCTATGTGCAGATCTTCGACGTGTCGCTGGGCAGCTGGATCGGTCAGCACAGCCTGTGCGTATTTGCGCCCACTTGCGGCGATTCGCTGGCGATCGAGCACACGGGCGATCTCTACTCGTGCGATCACTTTGTGGAGCCCGGCTACCTGCTGGGCAACATCCGAGAAACGCACATGATCGAGCTGGCGGCGTCGCCCAAGCAGCGCAAGTTCGGCCGGGACAAGGCAGACACGCTGCCCCGCTACTGCCGCGAGTGCGAGGTGCGCTTCGCCTGCAACGGCGGCTGCCCGAAGAATCGTTTCATCGAGACGCCGGGCGGCGAGCCGGGGCTGAATTACCTGTGTGCGGGCTACAAGATGTTCTTCAACCACATCGACCGGCCCATGCGCATCATGGCGGACTTGCTCCGGCAGAGACGAGCGCCGGCCGAGATCATGCAGATCATAGCGGCGGAAGACAAGCGGCTGCAAGAGGCGTTTGCACACGCCGGCCGCAACGACCCCTGTCCGTGCGGCAGCGGCAAGAAGTTCAAACACTGTCACGGGCGCTAGCCGAGACGTGGGAGGTCTCGGTTTTGCGCGGGGATGCCCAAACATATCCGAACTCAACACAAAAGGCGCATAAATCCCGATGCTGCGATCAACCATTGCACGCGGCCCGACCGACGGCGTAGTGATGGAGTGGATTGGCTATGCCGCTCTCGGACTAGAGTTTTTGGCTGCCGTGATCATCGTCGTCACCGTATTGGTTGCAACAGTTCGTCATGTCGCTCATTTCGTCAATACGCACCGTATCGCCTTACCCAAGCGGCCCGGCAGTCAGGCCGAGGAATATAAACGCGACGTAGCCGGGGGCATGATGCTGGCGCTCGAACTGCTGATCGCCGCCGACATCCTGCGCACGGTGACAATGGACTTCGCGCTGGAGACCATCCTCGTCCTGGGCTTGCTCATCCTGATCCGCACCTTCCTTATGTGGTCGTTGATCGTGGAGATCGAACATCGTTGGCCATGGCAGCGACGGAGGGGCGGCCATATTGGCAGGTATAACATGGAGCCGCCTGAGACGAAAAGGCGCGAGGCGGAGACACAAGAGACGGACTATACGCGCTGATCGGGGGCTGATTGGCCGTCGATCTGGGACTTAGCGGCCCGTTTTTTTGGCGGATGCGGCGACATGGTGCATGATGGTAATAGTGCACGAGGAGACCATTTATCGCCGGGCGACAAGCTGCGTCATGATCGATCCCATCCTTCACATATTGGCTGACAGCAGTGTGTTCCAGGGCTTGAGCGAGCGCGAATTACAGGACGTCCGCGAAGCCGCTACGATGCGCCGCTATGTCGCGGGCGAACTGATGGTGCGCCAGGGAGATCCGGCCCTGGCGTTTCATATGCTCATCTGTGGGCACGCCAAGCTGGTGCAGGTGACGCCGGACGGCCACCAGGTGCTGATCCGCTACGCGCGGCCGGGGCATAGCTTCGGGCTGCGTTCCGCCCTGAGCGGTTTCGAGTATTCGCTTTCGGCAGAAGCGATTGACGATTCCCGTGCATTGGTCTGGTACGGCGAGGTGCTGGCCCAGTTGATGGAGCGTTATTCGCGCATCGCCTTCAACGGCATGCGCGTGATGACGCTGCGCAATGTTGAGATGCAGTTGCGCTATCAGGAATTGCTGACCGAACCGGTGGAGCAGCGCGTCGCCCAGGCGCTGCTGCGTCTGTCCAACGACATGGGACAGAAAACCAAAGAGGGCATCCTCATCGACGTGCCGCTCTCGCGCGAGGACTTGGCCGAATATAGCGGCACCACGCTCTACAGCGTCAGCCGCATCTTGCGCCAGTGGGAAAACGCCGGCGTGGTGCGGACGGGGCGCGAGCGCGTGCTCGTGCGCAGCCAGGATTCCCTGCTCGACATCGCTACCGCCACCATTTAGCCCTTCGTCGCGCCGCGCTTCAACTCAGGCGGCGTTTACCTCGTTTTGTCCCTCTGATCGCCTCAATCTCTTAACGTAAGCTCTGCTGCCGGCGGGCGCGCCCCGTATTCTTTGCCCGTGCGCAAAGAATACGCTATGCGTCGCGTGCTATTCTGACCATAACCGCGGGCCGTTGAGAGTCGCTCCGGCCTTTATGCTGCTCAAGAGCCGGGCCGGAAACGACCAGCCCGCCGATCAAGATATTGCCCGCCGGCAGGCTTAGTCTGCACGATAGGCGGGAGGAGCGATTATGCAGACGGTTGTAGGTCTGACACACAGCAGCGCAGAGGCCGAACACGCTGTGCGCCTATTGCAGGAGAACGGTTTCGCTCCTGCCAGCGTAGACGCGGCGCATAATCTGCGTTCGGTGTGGCGGGCGTTGGTCTGCAAGCCTGTCTATGTTCTCGTTAGCCATCTGGCAGTTGGCGCAGTGATGGGCATCGCGTTGTTCGCGTACCTGGGCGTACTGATCGCCGCTGGTGGAAATGCACTCGGCTATACGCCGCGTCTGACCGCAGGTGCGCTGGCTGTATTGGCGGCGGCAGGCGGTGCGGCGGGCGGTGCGATCGGCCTGTATGTCGGGTTGGGCGATTATGCCGGGCAAGCGCGCTCTTGCTGGCGCAGTCTGCTGCGCGGGGGCGCACTGGCCATTGTGCGCACGGCGGATGAACACGCGCCGCGCGCCGCCGCGATCTTGCGGCAGGCGGGCTTGGCGTCGGTGAGCATCTGTCCCGCGCCCGGCGTCCGCCCGTTCTGGCAACGCCGGTCCGGTTCGACCGACCGGCTTTCGTTGTGGACACGATGGGCGGCGCGGCTGCTGGGCGTAGCGCTGCTGATCGCGGTGGCGCTGACTGTCGCCGGCCAGGGGTTGTTTGGCCGCGACCTGTCCGCGCTATATTCGATGAGCCTGGCTGACCATGCCTTGCTGGTTGCGCTGCTCTTGGCCCTTGCCGGCGTCCTCATCGCCTGGCGGTGGGAAGGCGCGGGCGGGCTAATCATCGTGGCGTCGATCCTGTTGTTGCAGAGTGTGGACGCGCTGGCCGGCGGCCAATGGCGCGCCAGCGTGCTAGACCCGCTTTTCTATCTGACGGGGCTGTTGTTTTTGTGGGATTGGCGGCGGACGGAAGCCGCCGATAAAACGCTCTCCCTGCCCAACCTCTGAGAAGCGCAGCCGTTACGGTCCGCAGTTGAACGAGGCGCCGGGTTCCGAACCGGCGCCTTTGCCGTTTGCGGACGATTTGGCGCGTCCGGCAACGCGGGGTTAAGATTCGGCGTAGGCGGAACTCTCATCGCCGGCAACCCATACGCGGCAAGCGAAGCTTATATCGTATCCGGAGGAACAAGGTGACTGACAACACGGCGCAGGGCGCGGGACGCATGCTGTTGGCCCCGGGCGCCCTGTGGGGGCTGACCTGCGCTACGCGGACAAACGCGTTGGCTAGCGGCGCATTGCAGCCCATCAAAACCGCGCACACCACGGTGACAGAGGCGGGCATCCCCTTTGAAGTGCATGTGGCGGAGCAGTCGCCCGCAGACGCACCGGCACAGCCCCTGAAACCGGCCTACGTAGAAGAGGGCTTCGACCCGTTCTTGCCCTACGATCCCGCACTCTATGTGGCCGACCTGTCGCCCACGCATGTCTGTTTGTTGAACAAATTCAACGTGCTCGACTGTCATCTGCTCATGGTGACGCGCGCCTTTGAGCATCAGGAAACGTGGCTGACCTTGGCGGATTTTGAAGCGATGTGCCTTTGCCTGGCCGAATTCGAGGGGCTGGCCTTCTTTAACGGCGGCAAGACGGCCGGCGCCAGCCAGCGCCACAAGCACCTGCAATACGTGCCGCTGCCCCTCTTACCGGGCGGAACCGGCCTGCCTATTGCGCCGGCGCTAGACGCTGTGCGCTGGCGGGGCGAGTTCGGCGCGACGTCCGTCTTTCCCTTTGCCCATGCGCTGGTGCGCCTAGACCCGGCCTGGCTGGCCGATCCGCGGGATGCGGCTGCACGAACAATGGACCGCTACTGGACGCTGTTGGAGGTCGCAGGCATCGAGCGCGGCAACGATGAGCGCCAAAGCCGCGCCTATAACCTCTTGGCGACGCGCGAATGGATGCTCGTCATCCCTCGCAGCCAGGACGCCTATGAAGGCATCGCAGTCCACGGCCTGGGCTATGCGGGGTCGTTCATGGTCTGGGACGAAGCTCGGCTGCAACTGCTGCGCCAGAGCGGGCCGCTTTCCGTACTGCGCGCGGTGGGCGAACCGCTGCCCGGCGAGAGTCCCCAGGCAGCCGGCTGATACAAGGCGACGCCTCGCAACCGAAAGGGGATAGGCTAGCCGGACGTTCGCTGCCCTGCCGCGGCCAGCGCGCCGGGCGTATGACCGCGTGCGCGCAACTCGAGTTGGCTATCGTTCAGCGGCATCCACGGCGCGGGCAGCGGCTCGGCCTGGCGCGGCAGCACGCGGCCGTTGACCAGCGTCAGCGTGTTGCGGATCAGCGCGCGGCCGTCGCGGCGTGCCATAGACACGTCGTAGAACGGGAAAACCCCCTCTAAAATCTCGAAAAGCGCGATGTCGGCATAGGCGCCAGGGCGGAGCGTGCCGATCTCATCTTGCATGCCCAGCAGGGTGGCAGGGCGGCTTGTCGCGGCCTCGATAACTTCGGCAAAGGACATACCCAGCGCCATGAATTTGCTGAGGCAGGCAGGCAGGTCGAAGAGCGGGCCGAGGACGCTCATCTGGTGGATGTCCGAAGAGAGCGCATGCGGGCGGAAGCCCTCGGCAATCAACGCCTCTGCGGTCTCGAAGGAGAAGGAGCCGGCGCCGTGGCCCAGATCCATGATCACGCCTCGATCCCAGGCGCGTCGCGCGGCGTCGAGGATGCGCCGATCGGGGCCGACGATGCGCATGGTCCCGCCTGTGGAGCAGTGCGTGAGGATATCGCCGGCGCGCAGCAGGTCGAGCACATCGCTCACGTCGGGCGGGCCGTTGGCGATGTGCACCATGAGGGGCAAGTCGCAGCGATCGGCGGCTTGGCGCGCTAGGCGCAGCGGCTCTAGGCCGTTGGCGCCGGTGGTGTCGCGGTCGATGCGCGCCTTGACGCCCATCACCAGGTCGCGATGGCGGTCGATCATGGCGCAGCAGAGGTCGACGTCGCAGTAGTTGAGGTTGGCGAGTTCCCAGGTCGGCGCCGTCAGTCCGATGGACGAGATGTTGAGCAGGGCGAAGATGCGACACTGGGCGGGCTGCGCGATGAACTCGCGGAAGCCCATGATGTTGTACCCGCCAGCAGAGCCGGCGTCGAGCCAGGTCGTTACGCCGGTGCGCGCGGCCACGGGGTCGGCGTGAATGCCCCAGTAGGTGACGCTGTGATAGGCGTGCGTGTGCAGGTCGACCAGACCGGGCGTGACATATTGGCCGGCCGCGTCGATGACGTTGGCGGCGGATGAGGCGGGGATGTCGCGCTCGACCGCGGCGATGCGGTTGCGCCGGACGGCGACGTCCAGATCGCTGTGAAAGCCGGCGCCGGGGTCGACGACGGTTCCGCCTTTGATGAGCAGATCGAAGTGCATGGAGTCTCCGAGAGAGAAAGAGGGACGCGTCGCAAAGGGCGCGCGAAATTGGGCGTTTCGCAACATAGCTGTGTTTGAGTATACTGGCAGGCCGGCAAAAGGCAAACCGCACGCGGCGGCTGCAACATGCGCCAAAACAAGCGCTAAACCCGGACGCGCTTGGCAACGACCGCCGCCGTATAAAATGCCCGCTTAGGCCGGTAGACTATGCGAAGGGTAGGGCGGGATCGCTACATCCGGCGCGAAACGTTGCCTATCCCTTGACGCCCGTGATCACGATCCCTTGCACGTAGCGCTTCTGTGCGAAGAAAAAGAGCGCAAGCACCGGCACGAGTGCGACCAGGCTCTGCGCCATCAACGGCCCCATCTGCACGTCGAGCCGCGTCTGGTAGAAGCGCAAGGCCAGCGCGACCGTATATCTGTCGGTTGTGTTGATGTAGATCAGCGGGTTGAAGAAGTCGTTCCAGTTGTTGGTGAAGGTGAAGATGGCGATGATGCCCAGGGCCGGCGCGCTCATGGGCATGACCAGCCGCGCGTAGATGTCGAGATAGCCGGCCCCGTCGATCTTGGCCGCGTCGTCCATCTCGCGCGGGATGGTGAGGAAGAACTGGCGCAACAGAAAGACGTTGAATGCGCCGGTCGGTCCGCCGGCCAGCCATACGGGCGCGATCAGCGGCAGGAAGGTATTGATCCAGCCCAGGCGCGAGAAAAGCACGTAGAGCGGAATGAGCGTCACCTGGCTGGGCAGCATCATGGTGCTGAGCAGCAGAATGAAAAGCGGGCCGCGCCCGCGAAAGCGCAGCCGGGCGAAGGCGAACGCCACCAGCGAGGTCGAGAGGATCGTGCCCGCAATGTTCATCGCCGTGACGAAGATCGTGTTGCGGTAGAACACGCCGAAATCCAGCGCGCCCCAGGAGTCCGTAAAGTTAGGCCACCAGATCTCCGCCGGAATCCATTGCGGCGGGAAGATCATGACCTGCCAGGGCGGCTTAAACGCGGTCGAAACCATCCATAGAAAGGGCAGGGCGAAAGCCGCGGCGCCGGCGACGAGCAGCGCGTAGAGCGCCAGGCGTTGGGCCGCGCCGCCCGGCGTACGCCAGGCTCTGGGCAGACGGCGAGCGGACTGCATGTCAGGTGCGCTCCTCACCGGCGTAGTAGACCCAGAAGGACGCGCTGCGGATGACGAGCAGCGTGAAGACCATGATGATGCCGAAGAGCAGCCAGGCGATAGCCGAAGCATAGCCGAACTTGAATTGCTCGAAGGCGACGCGATAGAGCAGCAACACCAGCATAAGCGTAGCGCTGCCGGGGCCGCCCTGGGTCATGACGTAGGCGTTGGTAAAGACCTGGTAGGAGCCGATGATGCTCAACACCAGGTTAAAGAAGATGGTCGGCGTGAGCATGGGGATGGTGACGTGGCGGAAGCGTCGCCAGGCGTTGGCCCCGTCCACATGTGATGCGTCGTATAGCTCGGTGGGGACGCTCTGCAGACCGGCGAGGAAGATGAGCATGCTGCCGCCCACGCCCCACAGGCTCATGAGGATCAGCGCGGGCAGCGCC
Source organism: uncultured Caldilineaceae bacterium (assembly GCA_964467575.1). GTDB lineage: Bacteria > Chloroflexota > Anaerolineae > Caldilineales > Caldilineaceae > JASGTU01. Next base: position 11,434 of record CAYXRG010000021.1, read on the forward strand.
CACTCGCGGCTGAAGAGCCAGCGCGGGCCGTCGATGCCGATTGCGGCCAACATGGCGTTGATCAGCCCGAATTCAGGGTGATAGATCCACTGCCATAAAATGCCGACGGCCACACCGGATACCACGGACGGCAGGTAGTAGATCGTGCGAAAGAGACCCTGCACGGCTACGTTCTGGTTCAATAGCACGGCGATGCCCAAGGCGAGGGCCGTTCCTACGGGCACGGTGGTGAAGGTGTAGAGCGTCGTAACCTTCAGGGCTTGGCGTACGAAGCGGTCATCCCATAGGGCGAGGTAGTTGTCGAGGCCGGTGAAGCGGATCGAGGTGAGCAGGTCCGTCTTGGTGAAGCTGAGGCCGAGCGAGAAGACCATCGCACCTAGGGTGAAGATGAGGAAGCCGATCAGCCAGGGAGAGATGAAGAGATAGGCGGCGATCTCTTCGCGCGCACGCTGCGAAAGCCGGGGGCCGCCGCGCGAAGCGATTCCGTTATGTCGAGTTCTCGCGCCGTGCAGCATGGACATTCCGCCTGGAAGAGCGATGACGCGCCGGCAACCAACGATTGCCGCCACGAATTGCACGAGTCATGGCGATGGAACTCCCCATCATTCGTGCAATTCGTGGCTTTTCTCTGCGTTCTCTGCGTACTTGTCTGTCAGCGGTTCGGCCGGTTATTCGGTCTGGACGGCTTCGATCTCGGTGCAGACATCGGCCATGTAGCTGACCGGCTGCTCGCCGAGTGTGAAGATCAGATCCAGCGACTCGCGCAGCAGCGGACGCGCTTCGCCCTGGTTGAGGAAGGTCTCGACTACAACGCTATAGCCTTTTTCCTGACCGTCGGCAAAGGCCTCAATGTCCACGTCTACGGTTTTGTCCGGATATTCGGTGCGGATGATGTCCGCCCACGCGGGGACGAGCGACAGCCGCGCCGGCTGGAGGAACTGGGCCTTGGCCTGCGCCAGTACGTAGTCGTCACCTAGCAGGAACTGCAGCAAGGCCCAGGCTTCATCGGGGTGCGGCGTGTTCTTCCAGATGCCGTAGGCGTCGGTGGTGGCGAGGGTAACGCGGCCTGCAGGGCCGGCGGGGAAGGGAGCGATGCCGATGCGAAACGGCGCGTTTTCCAGGATGTTCTTGAGCGCCCAGGAACCGTCTTCGACCATGGCGACCTGTCCGTTGATGAACGCTGCCTGGGTGCCAACCTTGCCCACGTCCAGCGCAGTCGCCATTGTCTTGTCGATCTGCATACGGTCGTATAGCCACTGCAAGCCGGCCTGCGCCTCGGGTTCGTCGAGCATGCAGTCCGTGGGATCGTCGGGGTTAACGATGTGGCCGCCGTGGTTGTTGATGTACATCTGCGTGCGGTCTTCGGAGACAACGTCGATCATGCTGCCCCAGATGTCGGTGTCGCCGTCTCCGTCAGTGTCGATGGTGAGCTTCTCCATCGCGGCCTGATACTCCTCCAGCGTCCAGCCTTCCGCCGGCGGGTACTCGACGCCGTACTGATCGAAAAGGTCCTTGTTGTAGTAGAGGGCCAGCGCGCCCTTGTACTTGGGCAGCGCGTATTGCGTGCCGTCGGGCAGGAAGAAGGCGTTATACTGCGCCGGGTCGAAATCGTCGATCAGCGTTTGGTCGAGGTCAGCTTCGACATAGGGCCGCAGGTCCAGAAGTTGGCCTTTTTGGGCGATGATCGGGAACCAGGTGCAGCAGCCGAACATGACATCGGGCGCGTCGCCGGCCACCATCTGGGCGAGCAATTTGACGTCAACGTCGTCGGACTGCGGCACGTAGGTCACTTTGACGTCCGGGTGGTCGGCGTTGAAGAGGGGCATCATCTCTTCGACCATAGGCGGGAACCAGGTGGTGGCCCAATCCTGATAGACCAGTTCGACCGGCCCTGCCGCGGCGGGGGCTTCGGCAGCTTCTTGGGGCGCGACCGCGAGCGGAGCACAGGCAATGAGGAGCAAGGCCGCCACAGTCAGTGCGCCGATGCGCACGGCACGCGTAATAACGGATAGACGTTTAGTGCGGGACATTGGTATGACTCCCTTCCTCATAGACTATCGAGACGACTGACCGCGAGTTTCTTGGCTGCCAACGTTGCCTGTGCAGGGCGGCATAGGGAGCGAACCAACGCAGGCCGGCGGTTCATGTTTTTGCAATACAGGCAACCGGTCTTTGTGCAGGATTAGTATAGTCCGCGTCTCCCGACTCTGGCAACCCCGTTTTTCCCGCTTACAACATCGCCTGGCTAGCGCCTAGAACGTCTCCCAGTGCAGCACGGCGGAGAGGGGCTTCTTCTCCTTTTCAGGCCGCTCCTTGGGCACGCCTATGGGGATGAGCGTGAGCAGCCGCTTGTCTTCGGGCACGCCGAGCAGCGTCTTGAACTTGGCTTCCAGCGGCAGCGTGTAGCCTTCGAGCCAGCAGGCGCCGTAGCCTAGGGCATGGGCGGCGAGCAGGATATTCTGGATGGCGGCGGAGCCGTCCTCCAGCCACCAGCGCGACGACGGGTCGAGCACGACGGCGATGATAGCGCCGGCCTTCTCCATCCAACCGGCCGCGACCTTAAGCTGGTCGATCATGGCGCGGTCGGTGACGACGATGAAGTCCCACGGTTGTTCGTTATGGCCGGACGGGGCCAGGCGCGCGGCGTCGATTAGCGTTTCTAAGTCCTGGCGCGGGATTGGGTCGCCGGTGAAATTGCGGATGCTGCGGCGCGTGCGGATGGCTTCAAGTGCGTTCATTTGTGTCGGTTCTCCTATCGATATTTGCGTCTTCCGGGGAGTTGATGGCTCCCCGGAAGGTTGTGGTTTGTAGGTCAGGCGGCGACCGGAAAGGTCGTCTGTACGCTTAGCTCAGGCGCGGGATCCAGATGCGCATGGCGCCCGGCCCGCGGTTGGCCCAGGCATAGTACGGCACGGCGCGCAGTTTGGCGGGACTGCTTGTCTCTTGGACGGCGCCGAAGGGCCGGTAGAGTTGGTCCGCCCAGGGTGTTGGATCCACGACTGCACCGGCGCCTTCGACGACTATGACGCCGCCCAGTAATTCCGGCTGCCAGGTCGCGGTCAGCGGCGCAGCGGGGTCAATGCACGCGTCGAGCAGGTTGACGCCCGGTTCTTGGTCCGCCTCTTCCAGGCAGTAGAGGACTGGACCGCGTTGGATGGCGAGGCTGTGGCGCGTGGGGTCGACGCGCGGGCTGGCTTGCAGCAGCACGGGCTGCATGGGCAGGTCCAGTTCGACGACGTCGCCCGCGGTCCAAGCGCGCTCGACGGGGGCGTAGCCTTGCTCTGTTGCAGGCTGCTGCGACGCGCCGTTAACCTGGAGCGTCCAGCCCTTCGCCCAGGCGGGGATGCGCAGGCGCAGCGTCCAGGTCGATCCGTCGCTCTCGTCCACGGTGAGCTTGACGCGTCCGTGCCAGGGGAAGTCGCTTTCCATGCGCAGCGCCGCGTCTCGGCCGGAAGGCAGCGCAGCGCGCAGCGCAGCGGGCGCGTATTGGTGAATCTGCACGCCGTCCTCGCCGGTTGTGACGAAGTAGCTGTGCAGCGAGGCGAGCAGGCGCATCACGTTGGGCGGGCAGCAGGCGCAGCCGTGCCATTCCGGACGCTCGATGCCGCCGCGGCTGAGCAGCGGATTGACGTAGAAATAGCGGCTGCCGTCCAGCGAAACGCCGCTGAGGAAGCCGTTGTAGAGCGTATGCTCCAGCAGGTCGGCATAGCGTCCGTCGCCGGTGGCGAGCAGCAGGCGCCAGTTCCACATGATGCTGGCGATCTGGGCGCAGGTTTCGCAGTAGGCGCGGTCGTTGGGCAGTTCGTAGGGTTGGCCGAAGGCTTCGCCCTGGTGACGGGCCCCCGCGCCGCCGGTGACGTGCAGCTTGTGCGCAGTGAAGTCATGCCACTGGCGCAGTTGCGCATCCAATAGCGCCTGTTCGCCGGTTTCCAGATAGAGATCGGCGACGCCTGCGGTCAGATAGAGCTGGCGCACGGCGTGGCCTTCGACGACATCGGTCTCGCGCACGGAGACGCGGTCCTGGTGATATTCGGGGCCGACGTTGCGGTGGATGCCGCGCAGTTTGCCCTGGCCGCGCTGGCCCAGGAAGTAGGCGGCGAGGTCCAGATAGCGACGATCGTGCGTGGTGCGATACAGTTCGACCAGCGCGGTTTCGATCTCGGGGTGTCCGGGCGTGCCCTGTTGTTTGCCGGGGCCGAACACGATGTCGATGTGGTCGGCAAAGCGCTGGGCCACGCGCAGCAGGCGATCTTGGCCGGTGGCGCGGTAGAAGGCGACTGCGGCCTGGATGAGGTGTCCTGCGCAGTACAGCTCGTGGCCGTGGTCGAGGTCGGTCCAGCGGCGGTCGGGTTCGACCACCTGCCAGTACGAGTCGAGATAGCCGTCGGGCATCTGCGCGGCGGCGACGAGGTCGATGGCGGCGGCGGCCATCTGCTCCAGTTCCGGGTCCGGCGCGGCGGCGAGGTCATAGGCCACGGCTTCGAGCCACTTGTAGACGTCAGAATCCATGAAGACGGGCCGGCGGTATTCGCCCGTGCCTGTGCCCGCGGCCAGGCGCAGGTTGTTGAAGTTGCCGTGGCGTTCGAGTTGGCGGTAACCGTGGCGCAGGCTGACGGTGCGGTTGATGTGCTGGCGCTGTGTCCAGAACCCTTCGGCGAAGGTGCAGCCGTCGAGGGGAATGGCTCGCCAATGGGCGTAGGAGCTGGACGTTGTGTCGATGGGGCCGAATGGCATGAGAGCGCTCCTTCTGTAAACACTTCTGTAAACAGACGTGTAATGGATGGCGGCGGCAGGCAATGCCGCCAAAAACGGACGACAAGGCTACTGCCAGAACTGGGGCAGGTGCTCGCGGTAGGTCTCCAGGTAATCGTCCAAGATGTGCTGCGCCATGTCCAGGTCGCGGATGAGGGGATCGAGGGCGAGGCATTGCAGCGCGGCCTGGCGGTCGCCGTGCACCGCGGCGTCGACGCTGAGGCGCACCACGGCCAACTCGCGGCGGCAAAGCTCGGCAATCGCTTCCGGCAGCGCGCCGACGCTCACGGCATGCACGCCTGCGCCGCTCATGACGCCGGGCGTCTCGACGATGGCGTCTACGGGCATGTTTAGGATGGCGCCGCGGTTGGGCAGGTTGACGGCCAGGTGATAGTGTTCGCCGCCGCCCGCCACGCATTCGATCACCTCTAGTGCGCCTTCGCTGTCGGCGGCGCGCAGCCCGTCGATGCTCATTTGGCCGTTTGCCATCTGTACGATCTCGCTGCGCCGTTCTTCGCGCTGTGCGGCCAGCGTTTCCCAGTCGTAGAGGTTGATGCCGTACTTCTCCCACGGCTTGGCGGTCTGGTCGCTCAGCCAGGGCAGGTATTCGCAAAGATGTTGGTCGCCGGGCACGGGCATGAGGCCGAAGACGTCGAAGACGCGCCGGGTGAGCGGTTCGAAGTCGGGCGGTGCGGCGCGCAGACGTTCGCGCAGCAGCGGGTAGAGGTCTTCGCCCGTCCGCCGGTCGTGCACGTCCAGCACCCAGGTAAAGTGGTTCAGCCCGGCGGCTCTGACCTCGATGCGCGGTACAGCTTGCTTGATGAGGGCATGCATGTTGGGGATGTACTTGGGGTCGGCGTCCGAACTGATGCGACCGGGCGGAACCTCGATGCCCAGGCGATCGGCGAGCAGATAGCCGATGATGCCGTAGCCTTCGTAGATCTGGTGGCACAGGCCCACGGTCTTGATGCGCGTGTAGCGCGTAATAGCGTCGCAGATGCGCACCATGGGGTTGGTGTAGTTGATGTACCAGGCGTCCGCGCAGATTTCTTCCATATCGCGCGCGATTTCGAGCACGGGGCCGATGTTGCGCAGGGCGTGGGCGAAGCCGCCGGGGCCGCCGTTTTCGGCGTAGGGCTGGCGCAGGCCGTGTTTAAGCGTCAACTCGAAGTCGGAGCGCCACAGGGCTTCGCGCGGGGGGACTTCGATGGCCGAGACCACGAAGCGGGCGCCGTAGAGCGCGTCGACGTGGCGGGTGTGCTGGCTGATCGTCATCTGTGCATCCCACTCGCGGTTGATGTGGTGGGCGAGATTGGCGATCGGCTCTAGGGCTTCCGAGTTGCGGTCGACGAGCGCGATGTGGCTGCCGCGCAGCCGGTCGCTGCGCAAGAGCGCGGCGACGGTATTGAGGCCAAAGCTGGCGCTGCCGGCCCCGATAACGACGATCTTGGTGGGTAGCATGGCTGTGCCTCTCCGGGTTGGGACATGAAGCTGGAATGGGCGATTCGGGTTGCGGCGTGAAGCCGCGGGCAGGCGTGTATCTGTCAGTATAGGAAAAATGGGGGCGGCGTCAACTATCGCGCGTGGGGGGCCGAAAGCAGGACTGAAAAGAGACGGAAAATTGGGGGTTGACAGCGCGTGTGAATCGTTGTATTCTCGCCTTGGAATGTCGTTCCATGATGTGGGATGACGTTCCTGCTCCCCGTATACTCTGTTTGATCGGAACTTGTCATGATCCATTCGGTGCTCAAGGCTATCGATATCCTTGAGGTGTTCAGCCCGGATGAACCGCGGCTTACGCTGGCCGAGATCAGCGAGCGGATGGAACTGCCCAAGAGCACGACGCATAACCTGCTCAACACGCTGGCTTCCCGTCGTTATGTCGAAAAGCGCGAGGATGGGCGTTATGCGCTGGGGCCGGCCATCATCGCGCTGACCCAGTCCGTGCGCATCAACGTCGAACTGCGCGATGTGGCCGCTCCCCTGTTGCGCGCGCTGGCCGAAGCCTGCCGAGAATCGGTCTATCTCACCGTGCTGGACGGCGACTATGCGCTCTATATCTACGCCGTCGAATCCTCGGACCGGCTGCGGGCGCGCAGCGCGGTCGGCGACCGTGTGCACCTGCACTGCACCTCGGTGGGCAAGGCCATACTGAGCGCGTTGGAACCGGAGGAAGTCACGGCGATCTTGGCGCGGGCGGGCATGCCGCGCTTCACGGATTCCACCATCGTCGAGCCGGCCCGACTTCTGCGCGAACTGCGCGCTTCCGCCGCCCGCGGCTATGCCATCGACCGCAGCGAACACGAAGCCAACTACTACTGCATCGGCGCGCCTATCTTCGACCGTCGCGGGCGGGTCATCGCTGCATGCAGCGTTTCGGGCAGCAACCCGGAGATTTTGGGCGCCCGGTTGCCGGATCTCTCGTCGCGCGTGGTGTACGCCGCGCAGGAGATCTCGCGTTACATGGGGCGCCTGCCTGCGCGCGGGGCCGCGATCGGCAATTCCGCCGCGCCGGGAGACGGTTTCTAGGGCAGCTCGGCGCGGTCGCCGGCGCAGTTTTCGGCGACAGGCGCCTTTATCGGCACGTTCGCCCGATCACGAAAGGAGGCGCGCACAGGCTGAGATAAATATCCGATCCAGACAGTCGTTTCGTGTACCTTGGCGCGCATTGCTTCCTGACAGCGCACCCTTGAAAGCCAAATAGTAGGCCGGCGCGCGTTGCGCCGCTGTATTGCGATTTCCTGTGCAATGGCGAATTTCCCATTGCGGGCGTTTTGGCTGTTGCCCGGTTTGCCGGAGGTCGGGTAAGCCGGCTCAGAAACTTTCGTGTTCGTGATTGAGAGGAAAGGAGAAGGACGGTATGGCAAGCAGTAAGGTGAGCCGGCGCGGGTTCTTGCGTTTGGCGGCGGGCAGCGCGGCCCTCACCGCGCTGGCGGCATGTGCGGCGCCGCAACCGGCGGCAGCGCCAAGCGGCGGGGAAGCTGCGCCTGCCGGAGAAGGCGTGACGCTCAGTTTCTTCAACCGCGGCGGGCAGTTCATCGAAGACGTGATGACCACGCAGATGAACCTGTATAGGGAGACGCACCCAGAAATCGAGTTCGAGATCAATGCGGTGGCGGGCGCCAACCACCAGGAAGCGCTCTTGCTCATGGTCTCTTCCGGCACTGCGCCCGACATCTGGTTTGACGCCAACCGCACGACCGGCCCCCTCACTCGCAAGGGGCTGACCATGAACCTGGAACCGTTCCTCGAAGCCGATGACGACTTCAACGAGGACGACTTCGTGGCGAACGTGTGGATTGCCCAAACCTATGACGGCGCACGCTGGGGCCTGCCCTGGGATAGCGGCTCGATGTTGATCGGCTACAACAAGGACATGTTCGACGCCGCCGGCATCCCCCATCCCGACCCGTCCGTGTGGATCACGTGGGATGAATGGATCGAACTGGGCAAGCAGTTGACCCTGGACCTGGACGACAACACGCCCAATGATCCCGGCTTCGACCCGGCGCGCGTCAAGCAGTACGGCATCCTTGCCGACACCGGCCACGGTCGCCAGACCTATATGTGGGCCAACAACGCCGAAATCATTGCCGCCGACGGCACCATGCCCATGGATTCGGACGAGTTCATCGAGGCTATGAACTGGCTGGCCGACCTAGGCCTGAAGCACTATGTGGCGCCTTCGCCGGCCTACCAGGCGGCGGGCGAAATCTCGCTGCAGGCCGGCACAGTGGCGATGAACCATCTGGGCGCATGGATGATCGGGCGCATCAACGACGCCGGCATCAACTGGGGCACCTTCCAGGTTCCCTACAATAAGACCAGGGTCTCCTACGGCCATTACTCGCCCTTGTGCATCTACCGCGACACGGAGCACCCGCAAGAGGCGTATGACTTCACCTTCTTCGCCACGTGCAGCCGGGACGGTCAGAAGATCTTGGTAGACTTGGGCATGCAGCAGCCTATTCGCAAGGACCTGCGCGAGGACTTCCTCAACGACGACGACTTGCCGGCCAAGCCGGATCGGCAGGCCTTCTACGACGCCTTCGAGAACGAGGAGACCTTCCGCTGGCCGGGCGACACCATCGGCTCCTACTTCGGCGGATGGTATCAGGTTCTGCTCGACTACTGGGGCCCCTACCTGGACCGGCTATGGCTGGGTGAGGTGCGCTGGGAGGACGTGGCGGCAGAGGTTCGCGCCGGGTCTGAGCAGATTCTGGAAACGGGTGAAATTTCCTAGACCTGTGGGCGGAGGATGCGACCCGCGCCGGCCGCATCCTCCGCCTTTGGGATGGCGGGTGGACCTATGCAAACAACTGCAGTTCCCGGCACGGCTGTCAGACCGGCCCCCAAGCCGCGCTTCTGGCAGCGATTAAGCTTCGAGGAGACCTTCTGGGGTTGGATCTTCATTATTCCGGCTCTGCTGGGTTTCTTGTTCTTCCATCTCGGCCCGGTGGTTGCCAGCCTGGCGCTCAGCTTCACAAGCTACGACATCATCTCGGCCCCGCGCTGGATTGGGCTGGCGAACTATCAGAAGCTGGTGACCGATGATCTGTGGATCCGCTCCATCGAGGTGACGCTGCGTTATGTGGCGCTGTTTGTGCCCAGCGCGCTTATCGCCTCGTATGCGATTGCCATGTTGATGGCGCGCAACATTCGCGGCATCAACATCTATCGCACCATGTGGTATCTGCCTTCGGTGGTGCCGGTGGTGGCGAGTGCAGTGATCTGGCGTTGGGCGCTGCATCCGGAGTTCGGCCCGGTCAACTATCCGCTCAAAGTGATGGGGCTGCCCTCGCCGCGCTGGCTGACCGATCCGAATTGGATCATCCCCTCGCTGGTATTCATCAGCCTGTGGGGGCTGGGCAATACGGTGCTGATCTTTCTGGCCGCGATCAAAGGCGTTTCGCCGTCGCTGTATGAAGCGGCCGAGGTTGACGGGGCCGGGCCGTGGGCGAAGTTTCGCAATATCACTCTGCCCATGACATCGTCGATCATCTTCTTTCAACTGATCATCAACGTGATCGGCAGCTTCCAGGTGTTCGGCGTGGCCTACGTGTTGTTTGTCACCCAGCCCTCGGCTTCATCGGCGGGCCCGAACAACGCGGCGTTGTTTTATGTGCTCTACATGTTCCGCAACGCCTTCGGCTATTTCCGCAACGGCTATGCCTCCGCCATGGCCTGGGTGCTGTTCGTCGTGATCATGCTGCTCACTTGGCTGCTCTTCTACAGCCAGAGAAAGTGGGTCTATTACGAGACGGAAGGGAAGTGATCATCATGGGCATAAAACAACAAACCCAGGTTGGACGCTTCTTTGCGTACTTGGTGCTGACCCTGGGCGGCTTGGCCATGTTGACGCCCTTCTTCTGGCTGGCCTCGTCGTCGTTGAAGGCGCCGCACGAGATCTATCGATTCCCGCCGGTGTGGATTCCTGATCCGCCGCGCTGGGAAAACTACGTCGAAGTGTTCCAGTATGTGCCGGTGTTTCGCTATCTAGGCAACACCGTGTTGATCACCGTCCTCGCCACGACCGGCATCGTATTTAGCTCATCGCTGGCCGCATACAGCTTTGCGCGCCTGCGCTTCAGGGGCCGCGACGCCATGTTCGCTGTGATCCTGTCGACGCTGATGCTGCCCTTTGCCGCGACCATGATCCCGGTCTATATCCTGTTCGTAAAGCTGGGCTGGGTGGGGACTTTTGCGCCGCTGATCGTGCCGTCGTGGTTCGGCGGGCCGATCACCATCTTCTTGCTGCGCCAGTTTTTCCGCACCATCCCGATGGAGTTGGAGGACGCCGCGCGCATCGACGGGGCCAGCCGGCCGCGCATCTTCCTCACCATCATCCTGCCGCTGTCGCGCGCTGCGCTCACGGTGGTCGTCGTGCTCTCGCTCCTGCATAACTGGAACGACTTCATGGCCCCGCTGATCTACCTGCAAAAGCGCGACCTCTATACGCTGGCCCTCGGCCTCAACGCGCTGCAATACCTGGAGGGCGGCCGCGACTGGACGCACTATGTGATGGTCATGGCGACCATGATGGTGACGCCTGTCGTGGTTGCCTACTTCCTAGCCCAGCGCGCCTTCGTCGAAGGCATCGTGCTTACCGGCCTGAAGGGCTAATCGAATCCGTCACCGAAAGCCATCACCGAAGGATGACCTCGTGAGTTACAAGTTCGGCGTTCATCTGATGGTCTGGAGCGGGCAGGTAGGCGCCCGCGAGCTGGCGCTGCTGCCCGCTATCAAGGAAATGGGCTACGACGGGGTGGAGATTCCCATCTTCGACCCCGCTGCGGTGGACGCGGCGGCGGTACGCGCCGCGCTTGCGCAGAGCGGCCTGGCCTGCACTGCGTCGACCGCGCTGCCCGAGGGCGTCAGCTTGATCGACGCGGACATCGCCGATGCCGGCGTCGCCTGGCTGGAGCGCACGGTCGCGGCGTCGGCCGAACTGGGCGCACCGGTGCTGTGCGGCCCGTTGGCGTTGCCCGTGGGCGAGCGTCGCGGCCGCGGCTATACGGAGGCCGAGTGGACCTGCTGCGTGCAGTCATTGCGCCGCGTGGGGCGCACAGCCGAAAAGCTGGGCGTGTCGCTGGCCTTCGAGCCGATCAACCGCTTTGAGACTTTCTTCCTCAATACCGCGGCCGACGGCGTGCGCCTGGCGCAAGAGGTTGACAGCCCCGCGGTTGGGCTGCTGCTCGACACCTTCCACATGCACATCGAGGAAAAGTCGACGCCCGCCGCCATCCTGCACTGCGCCGGTCACATCAAGCATTTCCACGCCAGCGAAAACGACCGCGGCACGGTCGGTTCCGGCCAGGTTGCATGGGCGGAGACGTTCGCCGCGCTGCGCCAAAGCGGCTACGCCGGTTGGGTCGTGGTCGAGTCGTTCAACGCCGTAATCCCCGAATTGGCCGGCGCGACATGCGTCTGGCGGCCCCTGGCCGAAAGCCCGGAACTGCTGGCGCGTGATAGCCTCCACTTTTTGCGAGCGCACCTATGAGCCGACAGCCGAATATTATCCTGATCATGACCGACCAGCAGCGGTATGACAGCATCGCCGCGCTGGGCGCATCCTATATGCATACGCCGCATCTCGACCGGCTGGCAGGCGAGGGCGTCAGCTTCTCGCAGTGCCACTGCACGGCCGCGGTGTGCGTGCCTTCACGCACCAGCTTTTTCACGATGGAATACCCGCACACGGTTCGCAGCTTCGAGAACCCTTCGCCGTGGCCCGGCTGCTGGGTCGAGGACTTGCAAGCCGCGGGCTACCACACGGTCAACGTCGGCAAGATGCACACCGTGCCTATGGACGGCAAGTTCGGCTTCGACCAGCGCTTCATCGTCGAGAACAAGGACCGGCCCCTATGGCTGCACCTGCCGCACGGCGCCATGCTGGATGAGTGGGACAAATTCCTGCTCAACAGCGGCGTGCGCAAGCCGTCGCGGGCCGGCTATATGGCCGATTTCCCCGAATGGGAGTGGGGGTTGGGCGCATTCGAGTGGCCGTTAGACGAGCAGTATCACCCGGACGTGTTCGTGGGGACGATGGCCGAGTGGTTCATCGACAAACGCGAATCCGCAAGCCCGCTATTCTTGCAGGTCGGCTTCCCCGGCCCGCACCCGCCCTACGATCCGCCGGCGCGCTTCCTGGAGATGTACGCGGACGCCGACATCCCTGTGCCGCAGGTGACGGACGAGGAATTGGCCGGCCAGCCGCCGCATCACGCTCTGCAGCGGCAGGTGATGATCGACCAGAATTACGACGCGGTGAGGTGGACCGAGCGTCCCAGCGCCGAGCAACTGCTGCGTATGCGTCGCCACTATGCCGCCAACGTAACGCTGATCGACGAGCAGGTGGGACGCATCCTCGCCGCGCTGGAGCGCAAGGGCTATCTGGAGGACGCCATCGTCGTCTTCATGTCGGACCACGGCGACTGCCTGGGCGATCACGGCCACATCCAGAAGTGGGTCCTATACGACTGCATCACGCGCGTGCCCGCCATCGTGTGGGCGCCGGGGCGTCTGCCCGCGGGCGTAGAGGTTGGCGGCTTGGTGCAGCACATGGACCTGGGGCCGATGCTGTTCGAGCTGGCGGGCCTGCCCGTGCGGCGGCACAGCGGCGCGCAATCTGCGCTGCCCGTGGCGCGCGGCGAGCAGCCCGGTCGCGACGCGGTATTCTGCGAGTTGCGGGCGTCGACCAATGTGCGCCAACTGACGATGGTGCGCACCCATGAGTGGAAGCTGGTGCACTACCTCGATCACCCGGAATGGGGCGAGCTGTACGACTTGGCCGGCGACCCGGGCGAACTGCACAATTTGTGGCACGACGCCGCGCACCAGGAGACGAAACAGGCCCTGCTGGATGTTCTGCTCAACTGGCATATTCGCCAGCCGCTTGGCCTGGAAAAGGTCGTGCGCTGAACGTGGCGCGCCCAGACAGGCGGAGAGGAACCGAGCCGATGTTGACCTTCGACATTCACTGCCACTTTTTTCCCCAGGCGTTTCTGGACGTGGCGCGCCAACCCGGCAACTCATTCCAGGCTTCCATCGAGCGCCGCGCTGACGGCCGCGAGCACCTGGTGTGCGCCGGCAACTTCGACCACCCGCTGACGCCCGACTTCTATGACGCGCAGCGCATGATCGAGGACATGGATAAGGTGGGCATGCAGATGGCCGCCATCTCGTCCGCGCCGCCTACGCTTTCTTATTGGGCGGACCCCGGCGCGGCGCGTGAACTGGCCCCGGCCATCAACGAGAGCATCGCCGCGCGCGTGCGCGCCCACCCCGACCGCTTCGCCGGCCTGGGGACCGTGCCGCTGCAGGACGTGGACGCCTCCGTGCAGGAGGCCCGGCGGGCGATCCGCGATCTGGGCTTGGCCGGGCTGATGATCGGCTCCAACGTCAACGGCAAGAACCTGGACCACCCGGACTTCTACCCGTTCTTCGCCGCCATCGCCGAGTTGGACGCTCCGCTCTTTATCCACCCCTATATCCCCGCGGGCGCCGAGCGCATGCAGGACTACTACCTGCACAACTTGATCGGCATGGTGGGGGAGACGGGGCTGGCAATCGCCACGCTCATCTACGGCGGGACGCTGGTGCGCTGGCCCAACCTCAAGCTCATCTTCGCCCACGCCGGGGGCGTCTTCCCCTACATCCACGGGCGCATGGACCACGGCTACAAGGTGCGCATCAAGGAGTGCCGTGAGGCGATCCCCGAACCGCCCAGCGCGTACATGCGCCGCATCTACTATGACTGTATGGCCTTTGCGCCGGCTACGCTGCGCTTCCTGGTCGACCTGGTAGGCGCTGACCATGTGCTGATCGGCAGCGACTATCCCTTCGACATGGGGCCGGCCAATCCGGTAGCCGAGGCGACCGAGAACCCGCTGCTCTCCGCTGACGAAAAGCGGCAGATCGCGGGCGGGACCGCGGCCGCGATCTTCGGGCTGGATGCGGAGGGCGCGCGCCGGAATTGACGGGGTTGACACGTGACGCCTTCCAGGGTTTGCGGCTCCAGGTAAGGCGAGACTGAGCATCCGCACGACATAAAACGAAACGAGACGAGAAACATGAGCGCATCCAAGCAGTACCGCTTCGGCGTGATCACCGACGAGATCGACCAGGATTTCGCCTATGCCTGCCAGGTCGCCGGCGAGGCGGGCATGGAGTACGTGGAGATTCACACGCTGTGGGGCAAGAACGTCGACGAACTGAGCGACGAAGAAGTGGAGAAGGTTGCCGGCATCCTCGAACAACACGGCCTCAGCGCCTACCTCATCTGCGGTTTGCTCTTCCGCCCGTTCTCGCTGGCGGACGTCGAGTTGGCGACGATGGAGGAGCACCCGCGCTTCCAGGAGCATATGCAGAAGTTGGAGCGCTTTATCCGCATCGCGCAGCGGCTGGGGGTCAAGTATATGCGCACGTTCGGCTTCACGCGCGACGTGGGCGGCGGCAACCCCTCGCCGCGCTCGGCGGACGGCGGCGGCATCAGCGACGAGACGCTGGCGAAGATGGCGAAGGGGCTGCGTATCGCCTGTGAGCGCGTGCAGCAAGAGGGCCTCTACCTGGCGTTGGAAAACGCGCGCTCACTCTACGCCAACACGGGCGGCAACATGCGCCGCGTGCTGGATGCGGTCAACCACCCCAACCTGAAGATCATCTGGGACCCGGCCAACGCCTTCGTGGCGGGTGAGGACCCGGCGCAGGGCTACCAGGCGGTGAAGGGCCACATCGTCGATATTCACTGCAAGGACGCGGTCGTCGTCGACGAGGCGACCGGGCTGACGGGCTGGGCGCGCATCGGCGAGGGCGGCACGAACTGGGTCGAGCATCTGCAATTGGTGCGCGACGAGCCGGCGGACCATTACACCATCGAGACGCATTGGAATCCAGGCGGGCAGGGCAAGGATGAGAACACGCGCCAGACCTTCGCCAGCCTGAAGCAACTGATTGCCCAGATGGAGGGGCCAACGCTATGACACGGGTAGCTTTTATCGGCGCGGGGGCGCGTTCTGTCGGGCATATGATGGCGTTGAGCCATCTGCCCGACGTGGAAATTGTGGCATTGGCCGACCTGGATACAGCGCGAGCCGAACAGACGCAGGAACAGGCCAACGCGCGGCGCAAGGCGGATTCGCCGCCCATCCAGGCCAAGATCTTTACCGACTACCGGCGGATGCTGGACGAGGCCGCACCCGACTGCACCTATTTAGTGCTGCCGCCCTATGTTCACGGCCAATTGGACCACGACATCATCGATTACGGCAAGCCTGTGCTCTTCGAGAAGCCGGTGGCGCTGGATATAGCGCTTGCCCGCGAGATCGCGGATCATATTCGCCAGAAGGGCATCGTCAACGCGGCCGGCTACCAGATGCGCTATAGCTCCGCCGTACAGAAGCCCGCGGCTATGCTAGCCGGACAGACCATCGGCATGGCGATCTCCGTTCGCCTGAGTGGGTTGCCAGGCACGCCGTGGTGGCGGGTGCAGTCCAAGTCCGGCGGCATGTTGGTGGAACAGCATACCCACGCCGTCGACCTGATGCGCTACCTGTGCGGCGAGATCGAATCGGTCTATGCCGTAGCGGCCAATCGCTTCTCGCAGGATGTGCCCGATCTGGACATCTTTGACATGAACGCGGTGACCGTGCACTTTGCCAGCGGCGCGCCCGGCATCATCGGCAATTCGTGCGCCGCGCCGGCGGGCGCAGCCGTCTTCCCGCCGCATTTGGTGCACGTCGTGGCGCAGGACATGGTGCTGAGCGTCAACACCAACAAGACGGTGGTGCATCGCGCCGGCGCAGAGCCGGAGGAGATCCTGCCGGAGCAGAGCGACAACTACGTGATGGCGAAGGCTTTCGTCGAGGCGACGCGCAGCGGGCGGCAGGAGGGCATCCTCAGCAGCTTCGACGACGCGGTGAAGACGTTGGGCGTAACGCTGGCCTGCCAGCGCTCCGCGGAGGCCGGCGCGCCGATCGCGATGGCGGAGTTCATGTAGGGATAAGCGCCGGCCTGTACGGATCTGATTCGACAAGACATTGGTTTGCACAAGGAGAAACGCCATGCAGCAAGTGACGATCTACCGGGAGCCGGGGCGGTATGGCGGCTGGCCGGCCAACTACGGCATCTGGGCTTGGGGCGACGAAGTGGTGGTCGGCTTCACCCTGGGCTACTACAAGGCGAACGTGCCGTTCCATGCGCGCGACAAGGACAGACCCTTCGCCACCATGCAGGCGCGCAGCCTGGACGGCGGCAAGACCTGGGATGTGCAGCCCTTCCCTGGGCGCACGCCGGGCAACCGCGCCCTCTCGGCTGACGAGCACATGAACCCGCACCTGTGGGTGGCGAACGCACTGGACGCGGAGAACGCGCCCGTGGCCTGCCCCGGCGGCATCAACTTCACCCACCCGGACTTCGCCATGATGTGCGCCAAGACGGGGCTGCGGGCGGGCGTCAAGTCGTGGTTCTACGTGTCATATGACCGCTGCAAGAGCTGGGAAGGGCCGTATTGGCTGCCCATGTTCGGCCAGGCCGGCATCGCCGCGCGCACGGACTACATCGTCGACGGGCCGGATACCTGCACCTGGTTCTTGACCGCAGCACGCGATAACGGGCAGGAGGGCCCCGTGCTGTGCGCCCGCACCACGGACGGCGGAAAGAACATCGAATTCCTCTCGTGGGTGACGCCCGCGGTCGAGGGCTACTCGATCATGCCGGCGGGCCTGCGTCTGTCGCCCGACCGGTTGCTCTGCGCGGTGCGCTGCAGCGAAGGCGCCAGTACGACCACCTCCCCGCGCTGCTGGATCGACCTCTACGCCAGTAGCGACAACGGCGTATCGTGGGAGCACTTCAGCCGGCCGGTTCCCAACACGGGCCGCGGCGGCAACCCGCCCACGCTGACTAAACTGCACGACGGCCGTCTGTGCATCACCTACGGCTTCCGCAACCCGCCCTTTGGCATGTACGCCATCTTCAGCGAGGACGACGGCGCCACATGGGGAGAGCCGGTGGCGCTGCGCGAGGGCGCGGGCAACCACGACATCGGCTACCCGCGCAGCGTTCAGTTGGATGATGGTACAATGGTGACCGTCTACTACTTCAATGATGAGGAGGACGGCGAGCGTTACATTGCCGGCACCCTCTGGAAGCCGTGAGGAAGCCTATGCTGTCTGATATCCGAGGATTGATATGCCCGCTCATCACGCCGTTTGACGAACGGGGCGAGATCGACCATGAAGCCGTGCGCCATAACGTCGAGTTTCTGTTGGCGCACGGGGTGCAGGTGCTCTTTCCGGGCGGGTCAACCGGCGAGGGTCAGTTGCTCACCGTAGATGAGCGCAAGGCGTTGGCCGAGACAGTCCTGGATCAGGCGGCAGGCCGCGTGCCCGTGCTTATCCATACCGGCTGTATGACCACGGCCGAGACCGTCGAGTTGACGCAGCATGCACAGGCTGCCGGCGCAACCGCGGTCTCGGTGATCACGCCGTTCTTCTTCGGGTACAGCGATGCGTGTCTGTTCAGCCACTACGTGACGGTGGCCGAGGCGACGCCGGAATTTCCGATCTTCGTCTACGTCTTCCCCGGCAACGCCAAGAACGACGTATCGCCCGAACTGATGCGCAAACTGCGTGCGGCCGCGCCCAACATCGTGGGCGTCAAGTCGAGCAATCCGCTGCTTCTGCGCTTGCAGGAATATATCGTGGCGGGCGGCGAAGGGTTCGTCCCGTTGTGCGGCGTGGATGGGCTGATGCTGGCAGGGCTGGCTATCGGCAGTCATGGACAGGTGTCGGGTAACGCCAACGTCGTGCCGGAGTTGTTCCGCTCGCTGTACGACGCGTTTATGGCGGGCGACCTGGCGCAGGCGCGCACCTTGCAGCAGAAGATCGACCGCGTGCGCGCCGTCCTGCAAGATGGCGCCGACCCGGCCGCGTTCAAGGCGGGGCTGACCTTGCGCGGCGGGCGCGGGGGCCGCGTGCGTGCGCCCATGCGCGAACTGAGCGAGTCCGAAATCGAGCGCATCCGCGCAGGGCTGGCGCAGGAGGGCATCCTCTAGCGCGCCGACCGGCGAATGCCGTAGCCGCGAACTGCACGAAGTGAGGGACGGACGAGTCTTCCGGGAAGCGCGACGCTTCCCGGAAGACTTGTTGTATTCGTTGCGCGCCGCCTGGAAACTTGCCGCCTATCGTGCTACACTGGCAAAGCGCTCATGATGTCGCAGGCGCAGCGCGGCCTGCGGCCGTTGGGCGTTTCACATCCACCATTTTCGATAATCCCCACTGATAGGCATGTGAAGCGACATGGCGGAAAAGCGGATCCTCATCATCGGCGCGGGCGTGGCGGGGCTTTCGGCCGGCTGCTACGCTCAGATGAACGGCTATTCATCGCACATCTTCGAGATGCACGATTTGCCCGGCGGGCTATGCACCGCGTGGGAGCGGCGCGGCTACGTCTTCGACGGCTGCATCCACTATTTGTACGGATCGGGGCCGGGTCAACCCTACCACCAGCTGTGGGAGGAACTGGGGGCCGTGCAAGATCGGCCCATGATCAACCACGACGCCTTTATGCGCGTGGTCGGCCCGGACGGGCGGACGCTCACCCTCTACTGCGACCCGGACCGGCTGGAGGCCGAGTTGATCGCCCACTCGCCGGCGGACGCAGCCCTGAGCCGGTCGTTGGCGCAGGGCGTGCGCCGCTTCGCGAGCTTCGATATGTCGGTGATGCAGGCCAAGCCCCGCTCCATGATGTCCGCATCGGACGGGCTGGCGCTGGGGCGCACGATGCTGCCGTACACGGGGCCGCTGCTCAAATGGGGCTTCGTCTCGGCGCAGCAATTGGCCGCGCGCTTTCATGACCCTTTCCTGCGCCGGGCCGTGGCGCAGATGTTCGGCTGGACTGAGATGCCGGTGATGGCCGGACTTTCGCTGCTGGCCTATATGCATTCGGGCAACGCCGGCTTCCCGGCCGGCGGCTCGCTCGCCTTTGCCCGCGCCATCGAGCAGCGTTATCTGGCGCTGGGCGGGCGCATCACCTACAAGGCGCAGGTCGAGCGCATCCTCACCGAAAACGACCGGGCTGTGGGTGTGCGCCTCTATGACAACAGCGAACACCGGGCGGACGTCGTCATCTCCGCCGCGGACGGTCGCGCCACGATCTTCGACATGCTCAACGGGCGCTACGCCAACCGCGCCATCCGCGTACGCTATTCCGGCAAGCTGCCCATGCACACGCAGATGCAGATCTCCCTAGGCGTGGACCGCGACATGTCCGCCGCGCCGCATTGGGCGACCTATCTGCTGGATGAGCCGTTGCTCATTGCCGGAGAGGAACGCCGCGAGATCGCGGTCAAGCAGTATGGCTATGACCCGACGTTGGCGCCGCCGGGCAAGTCGGTGGTGGAGGTGATGCTGCGCAGCGAGTATAACTATTGGCAGCGCATCTACGGTCGCAAGCTCTACGACATTGAGCAGCTCGATGAGGCGCGGGTCGTGCTCGACTTTCTGGAAAAGCTCTATCCGGGGATTCTGGAACAGATCGAGGCGTCCGACGTGGCGACGCCGTTGAGTTACGAACGCTACACCGGCAACTGGCAGGGCGCCACCAGCGGCTGGCTGCTGACCCCGCAGACCATGCGCATGATGATCATGGGCGTGGGCAAGGCGCTGCCGGGGCTGCGCAATTTCTACATGGCCGGGCAGTGGGTGGAGCCGGGCGGCAGCGTGACGCTAGCCGCCATGTCCGGGCGCAATGTGCTGCAACTGATCTGCGGCGAAGACGGCAGGCCGTTTCACACCGAGACGCCGCATCGCGCCGCCGGCTAAGGAGATGTCTCTATGACCGTTGAGTCATGCCGTCTTGTAGCACACCCCCTGTCATGCTGAACGAAGCATCTCGTGCATCCACTGACAGACCCTTCGCTGCGCTCAGGGTGACAGCCTACACACCTGTCATGCTGAACGAAGTGAAGCATCGCGCCGCCTCGTCCGAGATTCCGAGCTAACGCTCGGAATGACAATTTTTGTGCACGCGCTTACTCAGAAGCGGAAAGAGCGAAGCAGATCGCCAAGCTCGAAGCGCACGAAGTACTGCGCGTTGACGAGAAAAGTGAAGAGCCTCGCCGCGGCATGGGGCGGCACGAGGTCTGTAATCACGTCGAACACCTTGTAGGGGTCTTTGCCGGTATAGGCCAGATAGAGTTGATAGGAAAACAAGCTCAGCGGCGCATAGGTGAGAATTCTGCTCATATCATCTTTCCTGTACCGATACCGGCTGCAACATATGTCATATCGCCTGCGCGGACATTCGTCTCGTGTAGATTTGTCTTACAGTACAGGATGATCGGCGGCTGTTTCTTATCAAAAGGCTGTCAAGATGGCGAGGACAAGCGGAGGCGGCGCAGTAATGAGTAAAGTCGGCGCGTATCGCAGCGTTTTGCGCAGCCTTGACGATTGGGACGGGTTCTTGTTGGCGGAATCCGGCCTGCCCGGACCGCGAGGCAATCTAGAATTGGCCGAGGCAGCGGCGACGGAAGGCGATGCGAAACGCTTGCGCCGCTATGCCGTCATCGACGCGACGGCGGCGCCCGCCAATTCGCCTCAGGAGTTCCTCACGTTTTGCGGCGTGCTGGGTCTCGGACGCCTGTTGGCGGAGGGAGACCGCAGCCTCCTGATCGACCTGCGCCGTCACGCCAACGACCCAAGATGGCGGACGCGTGAAGCAACGGCGATGGCGTTGCAGCGCTGGGGCGAAAGGGATATGGAGGCGTTGCTGGCGGAAATGGCGCGTTGGGCGAGCGGTTCGCTCTTGGAACGGCGCGCCGCCGCGGCGGCTCTGTGTGAACCGCGCCTGTTGCGGCAAGAAGCGCATGTTATTGCTGTGCTCGCGGTTCTTCATGCGATCACGAATAGCTTGCTATGCGAACAGAATCGGCGCAGCGCGGCGTTTCGCACCCTGCGCCAATGTCTTGGCTATTGCTGGAGCGTGGCGGTGGCGGCTGCACCCGATGCGGGCAAGCCGGCCATGGCGCATTGGTTTTCCGTCCGGGATGCGGACGTGCGTTGGATCATGCGCGAAAACTTGAGGAAGGCTCGCCTGGCACGCATGGACGCGGCGTGGGTGCAGGCGGCATCCGCACAATTAGCGGGCGAGGCTTGACAACCAATTATGCGCAACAGACCTTACCAACAGACCTTGCCGAACGGGGATTTGACCGAATGTCGCCTGCTGTAGAAAAATTAGGCGATGCTGGCAGGGGCGGCCCCTTTTCGCCGGTCTGGATGCAGCGCCTCGCGGCGCACGCCTTTTTCGTTTCACGTCTGCCGAGGTTTTTGGCAACCCGTTCATCGCTCCACTACGAAAGGAAGGCAGCATGTTGCACAACCGGATGTTCGGCCTCATCGTGATGATTGCAGCGCTCGTCGTGCTCAGCGCGTGCGCGCCGGTGGCCCCGGCAGCCGCTCCGTCCGGGGAGTCTGCGCCTGCGCTTACGCCGGTGCGCATCGGCACCCAGCCCTGGATCGGCTATGGGCCGTGGTGGATCGCCCAGGACCAGGGCATGTTCGAGAAACATGGCCTGCAGGCTGAATTGATCGACTTCGTGCAGGATACCGAGGTCAACGCCGCTTTTGCCGCCGGCGAAATGGACGCGGCCAACCTGGCGACGCACACGGCCATTAAGCTCTTCGCCAACGGCGTGGACCTGCGCGTGGTGCTGCTGGAAGACGCCTCGTACGAGGCGGACGCCATCATCGCCGGCGCGGGCATCGATTCCATTGCGGACCTGGCGGGCAAGACCGTGGCCTATGAGGAAGGATCGACCAGCGACCTGCTGCTCAACTACGCGCTGGCGGAGAACGGCATGTCTCTGGCTGACGTCACCACCGCGCCCATGCCCGCGTCCGACGCCGGCGCTACGATGATCGCCGGGCAGGTGGAGGTCGCCGTCACCTACGAGCCGTACATCGCCGCCGCCATTGCCGCCAACCCGGAGATCAAGCTGCTCTACACCGCGGGCGAACGCCCTGGGCTGATCTCGGATGTATTGGCCGTGCCCGCTAAGTTCCTGGACGAGCAGCCGGACGCGGCCAGGGCGCTAATGCAGGTGTGGGGCGACGCCATGACCTTCTACAACGAGAACCCCGACGAGGCCAAAGCCATCATCTCTGCGGCCGTCGGCAGCTCGCCGGAGGAATTGCAGACCGCGTTCGACGGCGTGCGCTTCTTCGACCTGGCCCAGAATCAGGAGCAGCTCACCGGCGAGTTTGCCGGAACCATCTCCGATGTGGCGGACGTCTCCCTCTCCATCGGCCTGATCGACGAGATTCCCGACCTGTCCGCCATGGTGGACGCATCCTTCCTGGGAGAGTAATGACGACCACACCGCGCCGGCCGCGCACGCGGCTCTTTGAACTGCGCGGCGATATCCCGCGCCGGGTGTATGCCGGCGCGGGCGTCGCGTTTATCGCCCTGTTCCTCGCCGCCTGGCTGCTGCTCACCGAGTTGCAGGTCGTGTCGCCCATCTTCTTGCCGCCGTTGCGCGCCGTGGGCGAGGAACTGATCATCCAGGCGCAAGAAGGCATCCTCTGGCAAGATGTGGGGGCCAGCGTCTACCGCATCACCGTGGGCTGGCTGCTGGCGACCGCGCTGGCCCTGCCCATCGGCATCCTCATGGGCAACTTCCGCTTCTTCGAGGGGCTTTTCGAGCCGTTCGTGGACCTGGTGCGCTACATGCCCGCTGTGGCCTTCGTGCCGCTCACCATCCTCTGGCTGGGCGTGGGCGACACCCAGAAATTCGCCATCATCTTCATCGGCACGTTTTTCCAGGAAGTGCTGATGATCATGGACAATGTGAAGAACGTGCCGCGCGACATGATCCAGGTCAGCTATACGTTCGGGATGAGCAAGTGGGAAATTCTGTGGCATGTGGTCCTGCGCGCCGCGCTGCCGGGCATCTGGGACACGTTCCGCATCACCATCGGCTGGGCGTGGACCTATCTGGTGGTAGCGGAACTGGTGGCGGCCAACGTGGGGCTGGGCTACCGCATCATGCGTGCGCAACGCTTCTTGGAGACGGACAAAATCATCCTAGGCATCCTGGTCATCGGCGTCTTGGGGCTGCTCACCGACTACTTCTTCAAAGCGACATATAACCGGCTCTTCCCGTGGATGCAGGAGACGCGGTGACGGCGATGACAGCTACGACGCAAATGACGCAGACGGCCAAGCTGCAAGTCAACGACGTGTGGAAGACCTTTACGCCCAAGAAGGGGCAGGCCGTCGACGCGCTGCAAGACCTGTCGCTCACGGTCAACGCCAATGAGTTCGTCTCGCTGGTAGGGCCGTCGGGCTGCGGCAAGTCGACGCTGCTGATGATGGCCGCAGGCCTGGAGCCGATCAGCGAAGGCCGGATCCTGATCGACGGCCGCGAGATCGATGGGCCGGGGCCGGACCGGGGGATGGTCTTCCAGAGCTACACGCTTTTCCCGTGGCTTACCGTCGAGGACAACATCCGCTTCGCCCTCAAGAAGAGCGGGCTAGGCCGGACGCAACAGGACGAACTGGTGACGGACCACATCCGGCTGGTCGGGCTGGAGGGGTTTGAGCGCTCGCATCCCAACCAGCTTTCCGGCGGCATGCGGCAGCGCGTGGCGATTGCCCGCGCCCTGGTCTATCGGCCGGAGATGCTGTTGATGGATGAGCCGTTCGGCGCGCTGGATGCGCAGACGCGGATGCTGATGCAGGAACTGCTCTTGCAGGTGTGGCAGGCGGAACGCACGACCGTGCTCTTTGTGACGCACGACGTGGAAGAGGCGATCCTGCTCTCGGACCGCATTTACGTGATGACGGCGCGACCGGGGCGCATCAAGGCGGAGATCGCCATCGACCTGCCGCGGCCGCGCAGCCTGCTGGAGACGGAAAGCGACGTGCGCTTCGCGGAGTTGCGCCGCCAAGTGCTTACGCTGATCCGCGAGGAGGCGCGGCGGGCGATGCGCTAAGCGGGGCAGCCTAGAATGTAGGCAAGTGCGGATTCTGGAATTAAGGCAGATGACTATGCGCAACTTTTTGCGGCGCAACGGCAACGCATCCACTGAAAACGGCGCGGGCACCACGTCCAGCCTGATCGATCTGCGCGCGGTCAAAAAGGCCTACGACACGCCCACCGGCCCCTTCCTGGCGCTGCGCGGCGTCGACTTGCAGGTCGAGCGCGGCGAGTTCGTGGCCGTGATCGGCAAGTCCGGCAGCGGTAAATCGACCCTGATCAACATGATCACCGGCATCGACCGGCCCACTTCCGGCGAGGTGGCGGTCGCGGGCACGCGCCTGGTCGGCATGGGCGAAGGCGATCTGGCAGCCTGGCGCGGCCGCAATGTGGGCGTCGTGTTCCAGTTCTTCCAACTGCTGCCCACGCTCACCAACCTTGAAAACGTGATTCTGCCCATGGACTTCTGCGGGCTGTATTCGGCGGGCGAACGGCGCGAGCGGGCGCTGCACCTGCTGGACGAGGTGGGCATCGTCGAACACGCACGCAAACTCCCCTCCGAGATCTCCGGCGGGCAGCAACAGCGCGTGGCGATCGCCCGCGCTCTGGCGACGGACCCGCCGATCATCGTGGCCGACGAGCCGACAGGCAACCTGGACTCGAAGACCGCCGAGGCGATCTTCGAGCTTTTCGAGCGGCTGGTGGATCAGGGCAAGACCATCCTCATTGTGACGCATGACCGCGACCTGGCGCGCCGCGTGTCGCGCACGATCATCCTGGCCGACGGCGACATCGTGGACGAGTTCCTGGCGCGCATCTTCCCGGCGATGAGCGAGGACCTGCTCGTGCAGGCGACGCGGCAACTCGAAGCGCGGCGCTTTGAGCCGGGTGAGGTCATCATTCGCGCCGGCGAACAGCCGGATACGTTCTACCTGATCACGCAGGGCGAGGTGGAAGTGCATATTCCCACGCCCGGCGGCGACGTGGTGGGCACGCGTCTATCCGCCGGGCAGTGCTTCGGCGAGGTGGAATTGCTGCGCGGCGGGCGCAACATCGCCTCCATTGTGGCGTCGTATACGGGCGTTGACGCGGCGACGCTGGACCGGGCGACGTTCGAGGCCCTGATCGCGGCCTCACCCAACGTGCAGAAGGAGCTGGACCGTCTCGCCGCCGAGCGGCTGGCCGAGAACATCGCCACGCGCACGAAGAAGTAAGCGCGGGGCGGGTATGCCTTGCGGGAAGCTGGCAGCCTCCCGCAAAGCATGAATGGCTTACTGCAAAGGCCGCTCCAGCATGTCGCACGTCGAGAGCCGCCAGCGGTCGCCGGCCTGGGCTAGGCGCAGCGTCGCCACCTCGAACGGGTCTAGGCTGACCGGGAAGGACTGCCCCTTCCATTCCAGCGCCCCCTGGCAGCCGCGGCCGTGGCTGTCCGCCAGGCGGATAATGTAACCGTCGCCGTCCTCCGCCGGCTTCAGCGCCGTCAACTCCATCTCAGGTGACGTCAGGTTCAGCAGAGAGTCCGTCCGCGGGCGGTCTCCGGCATGGCCGTGGGTTGTGATCAGCGGGAACGGCGTGTTCAACTCGCGGGCGCGGCGCAGGATGTCGTTGTCCTGCCAGCCGCCGATATGCGGGCAGATCGCCAGCGTGAATTCCTGGTAGCCCTGGTCGATCCAGTCGTAGCGCTGTTTGCTGCCGAAGTCGTGCGGCTGGTGATTGGCGTAGGGCGGGCAGCGCAGAATGGTCAGGCGCATCATGCTGTCGCGCACGTCGCAACTGTACTTGCCGTCGTTGAGCAGGGCCGCGCCCACGGTCTGCGCCGAGCCGTCCGCCGCCTGGCCGCTCACGTCCATCCACATGTGCGTGGGAACTTCGGCGCCGTCCGTCGGACGCAGACACCAGCCGAAGGGCGTGTCGTGCGCAGCCTGCGGGTGTGTCACGGCCACGTCGAAGACCAGCTTGACTACGCGCCACTGTCCCTGCCACACAAGCCAGTTGCGCAGCAGCAGCGTGGATTCGCCGTGGCGGAGGATCAACTGCTGGAGCCAATGGCTTCCTTCGTAGGTGCGCTCGATGAGGAGAGAGGCTTGCAGCGGGCCTTTCTCGGCGATGCGCACGCTGACGCCGGCGAAGTGGCCGAGCGGCTCGCTGCCGAAGCCGGGAATGCCGTGCGACCAGGTGTCGCTGCGATCCTCGACGACCTGGGCTGCGTTCCAACCGCCCGCGCCTACTAGTTCAACTCCCGTGCTTTTGTCGACGCAGGAGACGATATTGCCCGAAGCCGGGTCAACCTCGACGCGCACTTGATCGTTTTCCAGAAAGTTGGCCCCGGCCGTGGCGCTGCCCGCGACTTCGGGCTGCGGCAGATCGGGTGCAAAGCGATAGGTGCGGTATCCCATCGGCGGCAGTTCGACGGGGAAGACCAGCCCGTTGAGGCCGCCATGACGCGAAGTGAGGGCTTCGTGCGTTTCGATGAGCTGGTAGGGCACGGGCCGGCCGGCGTCGTCGGCCAGGCTCCAGCCGTTCTCAGGCCAAGACTGCCAGTTCGTCCACGGCTCGTACTCGACATATTGCTGGACGGGCCAGGCGAAGGGGTTGAAGACGACGACTGTGCCGCCCGGCCCGGCTGTGTCGACGCGCGCGCCAACGGCGCGCCCGGCGTCGTTGGCGAGCTGGTCCGCGGCGGCGGTGATGCCGTCCAGGGCGCGGATGGCGTCGTCTTGCGCCGGCTTGATCGATGAGCCGCCCAGGGTGTCGTGGAACTGGTTGAAGCATAGTTCCTGCCACAGCGCGTGCAGGCGTTCCCTGGGCAGCGGGCTCTCTGCCCACAGCTCGGCGAGGGAGGCCATGCGCTCGGCCAGAAGCAAGCCGCATTCCGCCTTGCGATAGCTGCGCTTAAGCGCGCTGATGGCCGAGTAGCAGCCGATGGCGTGGTATTGCAGTTCCTCGCGCACCACGGGCAGGCCGTCCGTCTCCTCGGCGACGGCGTCGAAGTAGGCGTCCGGCCAACTGAAGCGGATGTCTATGTCATCGCGCTCAGCTGCCAGGGCTTGCACGTTTTCGATCTGCGCTTTGGTGGGGCCGCCGCCGTGGTTGCCCACGCCGAAGAAGCACATGGTGTGCGACAGATCGGCCGGCTTAGCCTGCAGGGCGCGCTCGATCTGCTGCGCCTGATCCACCTGATGCGTCGTATAGGCCGCGGAGATGCGGAAGGCGAGCACGCGGCTGCCGTCCGGCGCCTGCCACCAGAAGACTTCGGAGGGCAATTCCTTTTCGTGGGGGCCGGGGCGCATGAAGACGTAGGCGTCGAAGCCGCACTTGCGCAGAATCTGAGGCAGCCCGCC
>CAYXRG010000021.1:39103-59844 GCA_964467575.1 uncultured Caldilineaceae bacterium
AGCCAGACGGGGTCGAGATGCGCCTGCCCGATCATGTGTACAACAGTTTTGCTCATATTGACGTTTTTCTCCTTTTTCTGTCTATGTGTTTGGTTGGGGCTATTTGTCGTGAAAGAAAAATATGCGGCGACGCGTGCGCGTCCGCTGTATTGTATCATAGCCGCCGGCGGCAATTGCGTAGGCGCATCATCCAATACATTCGTAGTATGAACAGGGGACAGAGGCCCGATGTCGCAGACAGGAATGGCATTTATACTGCTGGCAACAGGCGCTCGACATTACAGCAAGCAGGCGTTCACGCCGCATCTGGTGCGCCGCATCTAGTGCGCCGCATCTGGGCGATTGCGGGCAAGCGGATGCGTTCCCCTGGGCGCCGACGGGAAGGAAACTGCACATGCGCAATGGATTTGCCGGTGCGTACGTCGCCTCTTCCGCGATGGCTCTGGCTGTTTTGCTATTGACGGCGTGCGGCCCCAAGAACACGGCTGACAACGACATACTCCAAGTGCCGACTGTGCGACAGATCTCCACGCGTCTGGTGAACGCCACCGTCGGCCGTTTGCATCTTCCTTCATCCGAAGCGGGCGAGAAGTGGCTGCTGCCCACGCCTACGCCGGTCGACACCGGCTTGTTCGACAAGGTTTTCGGCAAGCCGCGCGCGCTTGAGACGCCGGCAAACCCTGCGCAGGAGGCGCAGAGTGCGCTGGGCATCGTTTTGGCCGCGTCGTTGAATGTGCGCAGCGGACCGGGACTCGAACACGCGGTGATCGCGACTGTATCGGCGGGCGACCGCCTGCCCGTGGTGGAGCAGACTGGCAGCTGGGTGCGTTTTAAGTTGCCCGACGGGCGAACGGGCTGGTCCGCCCAAGAGTACGTAGCGATCGACGGCGACGTGCAGACTGTGGCTGCGTCTCCTTCCGCCGGTGCAAAAGCCGTCGTCTTGGCCGACATGCTCAACGTGCGCGAGCGGCCTGACCTGGCGGGCAATGTTATCGCCGCGCTGGGCCGGCAGGAGTGCGTCGACATTCTGGGGCAGCAGGACGGCTGGGTGCGGGTTAGCTTGCCCGCGGCCAAGTCGGGCTGGTGTTTCGGCCAGTACGTGCAAGAGGTCGCTGTCTGCCCGACGCCGGCTGCGCCCAACCCCCACGCCGTCGGCGGCGCCTCCGCCGCCCAGAACGAGCCGCCTTCGGCGCCGACGCTTGCCGCGCAACAGCCGCTCAAGCCCAACGCTTCTGTTGTTATGTCAACAAATTTACATGAGTGTTTCGGCGGGGGCTGGGACGAACTGCGCTATGTGCGCGCGGGCACGCCGGTGCAGGTGTTGGGCGCCGGCCCGTTTGCGCCGCCGGGCAATCACGCCGCCGAAATGGGGCCGGGGCCGTATGTGAAGATTCGTCTGTGGGACGGGCAGTTCGCCTGGATCGCGGCGAAGGCCGTCGGCGTCGACGCGGCAAGCATCGCGCAGATCTCCGGCCAGTGCGAACCGGGCGACCGCATCGACTGGAGCGCGATCACGCCGCCTACGCCCAGGCCGGTTGTCACGCGGGTCACCGCAGCGTCCTCGCTGCCGACGGCTACGCCTAGGCCGGCGGCGACGCCCAGGTACACGCACCAAAAGCGCGACGAGTAGCGTTGCGGGTTCAAAACAAAGGGGCCGGCACGTTCGTTGCGCCGGCCCCTCCGGGATTCCCGACGCAGATTCGCCTATTCCGCGTCCGTCGCATACGTTTCCGGGAAGAGCGTGACCTGGATGTAGCGGTCGGCGCGCAGGAAATGCTGCGCGTCGGCCTGGATCGACTCGGCGGTCAGGGCGTCGATGGCTGCCTGGAATTCTGGTCGCAGTGTGCTGAGCTTATCCTCGCTCCCGTATACGACATAGTCCTTGAGGTTGGTCAGCCAGTAGTTGTTTTGCGCGAGTTGGACTTCGCGCGAGCTGGCCTGCTGCGCCTTGGCCTTTTCCACATTGATCGCGGAGGGGCCGTTGTCCTGCAGGTCGGCGATCTGTTCGAACACGGCGTCGACCAATTCGTCGACGCGGCCGGGGTCGGTTCCAAAGGCGATGGCGATGAAGTAGCCCGGCTTGGGCACGTCCTGAATGAAGGCATAGGCGCTGGACGAATAGACGCCGCCAAGTTCTTCGCGCAGTTTCTCGCGCAGCAAGATGTCGAGTACGCCGGCCAGCGCGTTCAGGCGCAGTTCGGCCTCGCGGCTCGGCTCCAGCGGCCCGCTGAAAATCATCTGGACAACGCTGCGGTCGCCTTCGCCCTTGAAGACATCCTGCGTGATGACGCCTTCGGGCAGGTCGGGCGCGACGTCTTGCCAGGTTTCGACGCGGCCGGTTGCGGGCAGCGTGCCCAGGTAGGTCTGCGCCAGGAGCGTGATCTCGTCCAGGTCAAAATTGCCGGTGAAGGTGAAGGTAAAGTCGCCGGCGTCGGCGAAGCGGTCCTGGTATATCTCGAAGCCGCGCACCAGGTCGAGCGCATCGATCGCCTCGACGGACAGCGGGCCGCGTCGAATCGTGTCGCCGTAGAGCGCGGCGAAGACGGCGTCTTGCAGCGCCGCGTTGGGGTCTTGGGCGCGGTTGATCAGCGCAGTGCGTTGTTTGGCGCGGAAGGCCTCGAAAGCCGTTTCGTCGGCGCGCGGCGCAGTGAAGTAGAGATGCACCAGTTGGAAGAGCGTCTCCAGGTTCGCGGGCGCGGCGTTGCCGTCGAAGCCTTCGGTTAGTTCGCGGATATAGGGCGTAACCGTCACGGACTTGCCGGCGAGCGCCTTCGCCAGGTCGGTCTGGGTGAAGTCGCCTACGCCGCTTTCGTTGACCACGTCGTCGATGGTGGAGGCATTGGGGAAGTCCTCGTCGGGGTAGAGCGACGAGCCGCCCGGGCTGATCGCGTTAAAGACGATCTCGTCGTCCTTAAAGTCGGTCGGCTTGAGCAGTACGCGCACGCCGTTTTCGAGCGTGAGGATGGTCACGCCCAGGTCGGGCAGTTCCATTACGTCGACGATGGCGGCAGGCTCCGGCGGGGTCTCGATGAGGTCGGCGCTGACTGCCGAATCGACATAGGGTTGGATGCCGGCTGTCTCCAGCGCGGCGACGACCGCGGCCAGGTCATCCTCTGATGGCAGCGGGGTTTCCTCCTTGCGCGGGCCGGTGATGTAGAGGAGACGGTTGTCGTCGTCGGCAAGGATGGCGGCCTTGTCGTTGACTTCCTCCAGCGTGATCTGGGGCAGGAGTTCCTGGACGAGGCCGAAGACCAGTTCGATGCTGGGGATAGCTTCACCGGTGAGGAAGTGCCGCAGGTATTCGTCGGCGTAGTTGCGGCTGGCGGTGTTGTTGCGTTCGTTGTAGAGCCGTTCGTAGAGATTCAACAGCTCGTTGCGGGCGCGTTCAAGCTCGGTCTCGGTGAAGCCGTGACGGCGGGCGCGCTCGATTTCGGTGACGATGGCTTCTGCAGCGGCGAGCGCTTTCTCTTCCTGCACGCTGGCGCTGATCACCGCGGCGTTGACGGGGCGCACGAGGCTGCCGCTGCCGGAACTTGCCGAGAGGAAGGGCGCGTCCGCGGCGCGGGCGATCTCCTCCAGGCGGCTGTTCATCATGAGGTAGTAGAGATCGGTGGTCACGTCCTCGCGCACGTCGGCGACGGTGGCGATCGGTTCGGCAGGGCGCAGGGTAAAGATGGTGAGTTGGGTGCTAGGCTGTTCCGGGTCGTCAATGACCTGGTAGCGCGTGCCTTCGTGGCTGGGCAGGTCGTAGACGGGGCGAGGCTGAGGCGCGTCCGGCATGGGCAAGTCGGCGAAAAGCTCCTGGATCAGGCGCTCCATTTCGTCGGGGTCGAAGTCGCCGACCGCGATGACGGCCATGAGGTCAGGGCGATACCAGGTCTCGTAGAAGCGTGTGAAAGCCTCGCGCGGCGCGCTGCGCACGATGTCCATATCGCCGATGGGCAGGCGTTCGGCGTAGCGCGAGTCGCCCAGGATAAAGGGCAGGAGTTGGTTGCTGATGCGGCCGGCCGCGGTCTGGTCGCGCAGGCGCCACTCCTCCACGATGACGCCCCGCTCCTGCTCGATCTCCTCCGGGTCGAGGGTGGCGTAGGCGGCCCAATCCTTGAGGACCTGGAGCGCTCTGGCGAGTGTTTCCGGGTCGTTCGTGGGCGCCTGAATGGTGTAGACGGTCTCGTCGAAGGAGGTGCGGGCGTTGACGTCCGGGCCGAAGGCCATGCCGATGCTCTCCAGGAAATCGACGACGCCGAAGCCGGGGAAGTTCTCGGTGCCGTTGAAGAGCATGTGTTCGAGGAAATGGGCGAGGCCCTGCTGGTCGTCTTCCTCCAGGATGGAGCCGGCGTTGATCGCCAGCCACAGTTCGGCGCGGTTCATCGGTTCGGTGTTGCGGCGGACGTAGTAGGTGAGGCCGTTGTCAAGCGCGCCGACGCGCACGTTGGGGTCGACGGGGAGGGGTGCGTCGAGGTCGTCGACGGGCAGGCTGTCCGCGGCGACGGGGGCGGGCGCAGCAGGCGGCGGCTGGATGGGGGCGCAGGCGCTGAGGAGGAGCGTGAAGGCAAATATCAGGTTGAACCAGCGTATCATTGCAGATCCTCTCCTATGCAAGGCTCAAGGGTTGCAGGGTTCCAGGGTTACAAAGTTTCAGGGTTACAAAGTTTCAGGGTTTCAGAGTTGCAAGGTTTCAGGTTCAAGGGTTCAAATGTTCAAGGGCGAGGCGGCGCGTGTGGCGCGGCCCGTGCGATGACTCGCCATTGTAGCACAGGTAGATGAAGGAAGGGTGATGCCTGCGTTAAGCCGGGATGAAAGGGACACGGTGGGATGTACAATAGAATGCAGCGCTATTCACACTTCTTCACCAGGTTTTTTCGATCTTGTTGCAGTACCTGCAACATTCCGGCGTTATCCTGATGCTATACAGGGGCGAGGAATGGAATCGGGTACACGCTGTCATTTCCCCGTCCTGCAATGACAAAATCGAGCAGGAGGATGCATTTGATGTCGCGCAGCATGAACAAGACCGAACGTTTGCGTGCAATGGAACTCCTCTACACCCAACACCCGTACAGCGATATCGAGATGGCTGAACGGCTGGGGGTCACCCGGACGACTGTATTCCGGGATCGCGTCGAGTTGGAGCGTGAAGTTGTCTTTATCAAAGATGAAGAAGGGCGGTGGATGATCGATCCGGCGCGCTATCTTTCCAACATACGGGTTGACCTGGCAGAGGCGCTCAGCCTCTATTTGGCCGCGCGACGGGCATCGCAGCAGACGCGCGTTGCCCATGTGCCGGTTGCAGGAGCGCTGGAAAAACTGGCTGCCGCGCTGCGTCGCCCGATGACCGAGCGTCTGGTACAGGCTGCCGCAAAGGTCCTGGAGCAGAAGGCCGACCCGCAACGGACCACGGTTTTCGAGACGGTAGCGCGCGCGTGGAGTGAAGGGTTGGAGCTGCGGCTCAGGTATCGGGCGTTGCATGGCGACAAAGTGCGTATGCATCGTTTCGCACCCTATCTGCTCGAACCGTCCCCGTGGACGGATGGGGTCTATCTCATCGGGCAGAGCGATTTGGCGCAGCGCGTGATCACCTTGAAGTTGGACCGCATCGAGACGGCCCAACTGCTCGGCCCATTCGATCCGCCCGGCGATTTCGATGAGGGGGCGTTGCTGCGCCACGCGTGGGGGATATGGGGTGGAGAGGGAGAGCCGGAGCGGGTGCGGCTGAAGTTTGCGCCGGGCCTGGCGACGCGCCGGCTGCGCGAGAGCATCTGGCACCCGTCGGAAGACATGGAGGAAACGTCCGACGGCGGCTGCATCTGGTCCGCCTCGATCTTTGACTGGCAGGAGATGCTCCCGTGGATCCGAGGATGGGGACCTCAAGTCAAAGTGCTGGAGCCAAAGGCGCTGCGTGAAACGCTGATGGGTGAGGCGCGGGCCTTGGCGATATCATATGGATGGTCGGTCAATCGCAGCGGAGAGCGGGCTGCTCCATCTGTAGCAGACACCTTCGCCGCTCTGTTCGATACCGAATAAGGAAAATGGAGGCAGGATGGGCAACTGGAAGCCTTATGTATATCAGGAAGATGTCTCGAATCGGCTATTGGCGGGAAAGAGCCTCGTGCTTCAGGCGCCGACGGGCGCGGGCAAGACGACCGCCGCGCTGCTGCCCTTTATCCACGGTTGGCGCGCGGATACGGGCTGTGAGTTTTCCACGAAGTGCATCTATGTGGTTCCCATGCGTGTACTCGCCAACCAGTTTGTCTACGAATGGGAGGAGCGGATCGCGTCGATGGGTCGACGCTTTCGCCAGAACCTTGAGGTGCGTATCCAGACCGGTGATCGACCTGAGGACCGGCGATTCGAGGGCGATCTGATCTTTTGTACCATCGACCAGGCGTTGAGCTCGTTCCTGACGATGCCCTACAGCCTGCCGCGGCGGCAAGCCAACTTGAATGCCGGGGCGTTGGCTGGTGCGTATCTGGTATTCGACGAATTTCACCTGCTTGATCCCGCATCAACATTATCGACTACGTTGTACGCGATCAAACAACTGAGACAGCTGGCCCCGGTGTTGTTGATGACCGCAACATTTAGCCAGTCAATGTTGGAAACGTTGGCGAAGGAGATCGGCGCCGAGCCGTATCTGGTCTCCGCAGATGAAGCGCACACGATTGCCACGCGTGATGGAAAGGAGGCAAATCGCCGGATATGGCGGACGGAAGAGGAACTGCTCTCGGCCCAGGCGGTGCTGGACAAGCACCGGAGCCGTAGCCTGGTGTTGTGCAACACGGTGCAGCGCGCACAGAAAGTCTATCGGGAACTACGCAAGCTGGGCCGAGAGCGGGGTATCGAGACGATGTTGCTGCATGGCCGCTTTCTGCCGGAAGACCGGCGCAGCCTTGAAGAACGGCTGCGAGACGAATTTGGAAAGGCAAGCGAGAGGAAAGGAAGCCTGATCGCGGTTGCGACGCAGACTATCGAAGTAGGGGTGGATATCTCTTGCGAGAACTTGCACACGGAATTGGCGCCGGCCAGCGCGCTCATCCAACGGGCAGGGCGCTGCGCCCGGTATCCAGGGGAAGAAGGGACCGTGATCGTCTATCCGGTAGAGCGCTATTCTCCCTATGGCCGAGAGAACAAGGACAAGCCGGAGAATGAGAACGCGTGGGTGCAGGAGATGAAGGCTGCGCTAGAGTGGCTGCGCGGCCACAACGGCCGGGCGCTCGATTTTGCCGGGGAACAAGAGCTGGTGGATGCCGTTGCAACCCCGCGTGACCGGCGCATCCTGGAGGGATTGGCGGCTGACGCCCCTGATCGGGCGCACCGGATTCACGCCGTGTTGCTGGGCGAACAAGGGGGACAGGCGAGTCGCTATTTGGTCCGCGACGCGGACAGCCGGACGGCTCTCATTCACCCCAATCCGGATGAGTTGTTGGTGAATCCATACGGGGCGAAAGGCTTCAGTCTGCCGGTCAATACCTTGCGCGGTATGACGCGAGAGTGGCTGGAACGTGAACTGGCGGAAGAACCCGACTGGCGTGTGCAGACGCTGCTCGAAGACCTCGATGCGGAGGCTGAAGAGAATCGTACGCGGTACGCATGGAAACCTCTATACGACGCCAAACTGGTAGGAGCCGTGCAGGTCGTGGTGGTGCACCCGGCACTAGCCGGTTACTTGCCGGACGAGGGATTCGTCTCGGACGTGGGTGAAACCGGCTTCAATTCAACGACGGATTCACTCACCCAGGCAGCCACAGGCGACGGCTACTCTTACCGGGTGGAGACATATGAACAGCACATCCGGCACGTCCTGGCCGCTTTCGAGCAGATAGCGTTGCCGGAACTGCGCTATCCGGCGGCGGCACTGGAGCGGGCGGCGGGGTGGCGGGAAGACAGTTTGATCGAAATGGCCTGGCTGGTCTGTCTGCTCCACGATGTGGGAAAGCTGAGCGAGGGGTGGCAAGCGTGGGCGCACTTCTACCAAAAAGCTATCGGAAAACCGGCGCCTAGTAGTACGGCGCTGGCGCATACGGATCGAGAGTGGGACAATGAAGTTCATCGAGCGGGTGAAAAACAGACGCGCAAGAAGCATCCCAAACCGCGCCATGCTGCAGAAGGGGCAATAGCGGTGAGCGGGATACTTGCTTCAGCGCTTGGGCAAAACGAGATGGCCGTGCGGGCAGGGCTGACGGCCGTTGCGCGGCACCACGCGCCGTTCGTGGCTGACTGCACCGCGTTCGCGCTGTCGAGCGATGCGCGGCAGCACGTAGAGGCGACTCTGAAATATGTGCCGCAGGCGGTACAGGACACGATACGGCTCGACCGGCTGCGCGACTATCCGCGGCTGGTCCCGACAGGGTTTGCCAATACCTTGATCCATCCGAGTCAGGAGCTGGGCTGGGTGGCGTATACGTTGTTGGCCCGCGCGCTACGGTGGGCGGATCAGGCGGGCACCGCGCGAGGAACGCGCGGTGATCTGGAGGAATAGTATCCACTTACGGATCGTGGAGAATGTCTTGCGCGCCTAAACCGGATGCTGTCACCAAAGCGAGGGATGCCATGTATCAGTCAACCTATTTTCTGGAACGCAGCAGCAATACCTTTGCCGACAACCTG
Source organism: uncultured Caldilineaceae bacterium (assembly GCA_964467575.1). Classification (GTDB taxonomy): domain Bacteria; phylum Chloroflexota; class Anaerolineae; order Caldilineales; family Caldilineaceae; genus JASGTU01. Next base: position 47,711 of record CAYXRG010000021.1, read on the forward strand.
GCGGCATTTGGCCTAGCCTTTGTGTTGCAGGCTATTGTCGATAACCGCGCGGAGATACGGTTGGAGGACAGGGGCCAGGCCTTTGCCGTGGTGTGCGAGCCGGGCATCGAAGAGGCGTGGGTGGAGGAATGGCGGGGTCGATTCTTCGCAGGCGCTCCGATGCTGGCGACGTTCATCAATAAGATTGAAGCGAAGGGAGTGAGTGGCGCAACTGTCGACCTTCATGGACTGCCCATCGGGGACGTGGTTGTGGACTATGAATCCGAACGCGAGAACTATTCCCGCTTCTTCGAGTGGTTCAAGGCACTGCCGGCGGGCGACAAAGCGAAGGCCGCCCAGGGAGAGATGAGAGGCCCGGTCGCGCCGCACCCAGATTGGGATCTGTTCCGCGCGGTCAACCCGGCGGCGTTGCAGGTCTACAATAAACTCCAAGCGAACTGGTGGCAGGTGCGCGAGGCGTTTCCCGATGTGTTGCGCATTCTGTTGGGAATGACCGCGCAGATGCCCAACCGGGTTGAGGAAGCGGAAAAGGCGTGGACCAAGCTAAGCAAGGAGCGCGGCTGGAAGATCGACAGAGATGCGACCGCCAGCCAGCTATTTAACCCTACGCAAGGCAAAGGGACTAACAGTACCAAGACGACCTGGCGCGGCCCCGGCAACATGAAAAACTTCTGGCTGTTGGAATGGCTCAAGGTGGTGGGGCTACGCTATGGCGGCCTGACGCGCCAGGTGGGCGGGTCTAAGGATCGCAAGACGTACGTCCTTGCGCCGCAACATCTGGCCTGGCGACGTCATACGGAAATCATGATCAAGTTCCGCCGGGCAATGAGCGGCCGCAACAGTGCCGTGAAGATGGACAACCTGGCAGCGCTGCGCTATACGCAGGCGCTGCTCGAGCATTTCGAGGAGGCGCGAGCCGAGGACCTGGAGGCGGGACTCTATGGACGCCGTGCGTCGGACTTGGTGCGCGGGCTGGATACGGCCTTCTATAAGGACATGGGCAATGCGGTGGTCATTATGAACGTGGCTGCCCTCAATCTCCCTGGCTGGGTGGCGCCTCGAGACCGGGAGGATCTGGCCCAGCTGCACGATGCGCTCGACGAACACGTGTTGATCGTGCGCGCGCTGGATGAGTCGCGCGGCGAACAATTTGATCTGCTCCGTTTTTATCGTGATTTTCTGTCAGGAAACGATCTGGTTCCCTTCTTTGCATTCACGACGGCCTACAGCGGGTTCATTATGCACCAACTGGAGCGCCGGCAGTTCGTCCGCCCGTTTACCACAACCACTTTGGAGGTGCTTTTTATGAACAGCGATGACACCGAGAAGACCTATAGCCAGATTGTCCAGAATGAGGGGTTTCGCAACATTGCCTATGCGATTCGGCACAGTACGGTAATCCCACAGGGCCAAAAGGCGCGCGATGTTCGCCCGGTAGTCGATGTGCGCTACGGCCTCGGCCAGCAGTTGGCGCGCAAGGCGGCTTATCCTGATGACTTTTTGGCGGAACTCGGCGAGTTCCTTCACTTGTACAATGCGGAAAACGCCCAACTGCGCGAAAACAAGCGCAAACTGTTCCGCAAGAATGTGACCGACGCGGATATCGACGCGCTGGTCGCCTTGATCGATCGCTTTGGCTCCAAGGTGGTATGCAACTTGCTGGTGGCCTACGGCTACGCGCGCGAACCGTACGAAGCCAGAGATGACAAGTCCGCTGCATCCGCTGAACCGGAAGGGGTCGGCGACGCAGAAGAGAATGGCGACCCGTCTGAAGAAGAGGACGAATAACTATAACCCCCAGCAACTTCATTCTAAACTTGAAGAGGAGACGACAACCTATGGCGACCCAGAGCATCTATTCTTTGTCGGTCTGTGCGCGCGCCACGCTGAACATGCACTCGCTCAACAATGAAGGCGGCGAAGGCAACCAGATCCAGACGCGCATGGTGAACATTGTCGACGCTAACGGCGAGATGCACAACGTCAACGCCATTTCGGGCGACATGTTCAAGCACATCCAGGCCGAGCACCTGCACCGGCTGGCTATGGAGGCCGGGCTGCCGCTCTCGGCGGGCGCACGGGCCTTCAATGCCAATCGTGTGAACTATGACATCGACGCCAAGAACGAGCTTTACGACGCGTTGAAGACGGTTACGGGAAATGCTGCGGAACTGGACGTTCTCCTGCGCAGTTGCGCGGTGACCGATCTGGAGGGCATCCTGGTCACAGCCGACAATCGGTCGTTGCCTCGTAAGAGCGTGGTCGAGTTCGGTTGGACGGTAGGGCTGCCCGGCAGCGTCGAAACCGACTCCTATTTCCATGTCAAATACGCGCCGGATCGCAGTGCAGGCGCGATAGAAGAGGCAGAGAGTGAAGCCTCGCGCGGGGCCAATGTCGGCCAATCGATCTTCCACCGCCCGGCTTCGTCGGGCGTGTATGCCATCGTGTTGAACGTGGAGGCAGCGCGCGTGGGCTTCAACGACCTGGCTCAGCGATACGCCATCGGAGAGGAAGAGCGAACGAAGCGATTGCGCGCGCTGCTGGAAAGCCTGCTTTATACCTTCATCGAGCCGGCAGGTGCGATGCGCAGCACACAGAATCCACATGTCACGGCAGTTTCGGGCGCGGTAACCGTCAGCCGCAGCGTCGCTCCCGCGCCGTGTATCTCGCCATTGAAGCCTCACTATACGGAGGATATCCAGGCCGTGGCAGAGGCGATCAACAGGCTGCGCCCCGGTGCGATCGAGGTCAAGCCTTTCGAGTCAATGGGCGAGTTCGCCCACATCATGACTGCTCTGATCCACGAGGCGACGCCCTATGCGCTGCCTGCAGCGGCTTAGGCCCCAGGAGGGAGGCAGCCATGTGGCTGATCGGCGAATATGAGGCAGTTTCGTTGTTTTCGTTGCGTCACAGCTTGGCGACGGCTTCCGGCGGCAAGACGCTTCTGGCGCCGACGCCCTACGCGGTCAAGCTGGCCTTGCTGGATGCAGCCTGCCGGGTGCACGGCGTGGCGCAGGCCGAGCAGCGATGGCCCATTCTACGGGACAGCACGTTGGCGCTGTACCCAGCGCAGGATGCGGTGGTCAGCAACCTCTTCCAGAAGGTGCTGAGACCTCGCCGCAAGGCTGCGGCAGCAGACGATCCGGATGCCGGGCCGTTCCAAAAGACTATCGGCTATCGAGAATATGCCCAGTTATCCGGTCCGCTGGGGTTAGCAATAGGGCTATCTGGAGAGGAGCGCCTGGCCTGGTTGGAAGAATTGATGCTCAATATCAACTATTTCGGCAAGCGCGGCAGCTTCATGCAGCTAACAACGCTTCCATCATGGCACGAGACGCTGCCTATGGGGTTCGTAGAGTTGACCGCTGAGCAGGATGGGTTCGTCATGGGCGGCGCGTTGCAAGTCATGGATGACTGTTCGTCGAAGACTACGTTTGACCAGGTCAACATCTATTCGACGAAGAGAACGGATCGTATCCTACGCCATATCGTGTTGCCCTACCGCATCGAGCGAAGCAGCCGGGGCTATACGTGGTACCGGAGGATGGATGAGCGAGAGCAATGAGGTGAGGACGCTGACTGGCAAGGGGGAAACCATCCCCCTTGCCGCGCACCGGATTCGCTTTACGCTGCGCACGACAAAGCCTTTGCGCTTTCACGTGTTCAAGGGCAGCGCGCTGCGCGGCGCGCTGGCATCGACTATGCAGCGCCATCTCTGCCCCCAATGGCAGGCGGAACGCACCGACCCGCTCCATATTGCACTCTGCCCTGTCTGCCAACTCCTTCGCCTGGAACACGGCGACGGCCTGTCCGGAGAGGTGCGGCGCCCCTACGCCCTGACTCCGCCGCTCGATGCGTGCACGGTCTACCCGGCCGGGGAGATGTGGACGCTGGACCTGACGCTCTTCGGCGCGAAGATTGCCTATTTGCCCTACCTGGCGCTCGCCATCCATCAGATGGGCCAAGAGGGCGTCGGGCTGCGCGATGAAGACGGGCAGCGCGGCCGCTTTGCTGTCGAGCGGATCGACGCCGTACACCCGTTGCGCGGCGAAAGACGGACGATGATGGCGCCGGGCGAGCGCACTGTGCGTAGCCAGACTTTGCCGGTCACCCATGACGACGTGATCGCCGAGAGTAGACGGCTGGCGGACGCACTGCGCAAAAACGGGAACCGCCTGCGCATCACGTTTCTCACGCCGACGCGCATCAACCAGGGTCAGCATATGTTGAAGAGGCCGGAATTCTTTCCATTGTGCAAGCAGATCGCGCTGCGCGTGTTGGACCTGTGCGCCCAGCATGGGGACGGCCGGCCCAACGTGGCGCTCAAAACCGATCTCTATCCCCCGATGGACGCGGTGCGCCTGGTCGCAGACGACACGCGCTGGCACGATGTGAAAGGCTATTCGCAGCGTCTGGGTCAAGCGCAGGTCTTGGGCGGGCTGGTCGGAAGCGCCGTCTATGCCGCGCAGGAGTGGGAGGCGCTGCTGCCGTGGCTCGTCTGGGGTCAACAGACGCACGTAGGCAAAAACAGCGTCAAGGGGTGCGGCGTCTACCGCCTGGACGCATCCCTCGACGCCACAGTGTGAGTTGGAGGCAATATGGCGATCATTCCGCATCTGATTGTCGAGGAGTTCGGCAGCTTCATTGCCAAAAAGAGCGAGCGGCTGGTGGTGACGTGCAAAGGCGAGAAGCGGCTCGAGGCGCCCCTCATGCATCTGGAGACGATGCTCGTGGCCGGGCGAGGCGTTAGCCTGAGCAGCGACGTGGTGGCGGCATGCGCCGAACAAGGCATCCCTATCCATTTTCTCAATAGCCGCGGCCAGCCTGTCGGCAGCTTGTATAGCGCCGCGCTGACCGCAACGGTGCAGACGCGGCGGGCGCAGTTGCTGGCGCGCGAAGACGGCCGCAGCGTGGCTTTCGCCAAGGCCATTGCCGAGGGCAAGCTGCGCAACCAGGCGAACCTGCTCAAATACATGAGCAAATATCGCAAAGAGAAACAGCCCGATCTGTACGAAGAGGTGCGTCTGTTGGCGGACGAAGTGCTCGATCACTTGGCGGAACTCGAACGGCTGAACGCCGAGCGCATTGACGACTGCCGCGGCCAACTCCTGTCCATCGAAGGTCGAGCCGCTCAGAAGTATTGGCAGGGGATCGGCAAGCTCCTGTTGGTTGATGTCAAGTGGCCTGGGCGGCGTACTCAGGGCGCCGATGATCCGTTCAACTCAGCCCTGAACTACGGCTATGGCGTCCTCTACAGCCAAGTGGAGCGAGCGCTGGTGCTGGCCGGGTTGGACCCCTATGCGGGCTTTGTGCATGTGGACAGACCGGGCAAGGCGAGTCTGGTCTACGACCTAATCGAGGAGTTCCGACAGACGGCGGTGGACCGCACGATTATGGCCGTCTTCAACCGCGGCACAACGGTGGAACTGGATGAGCGCGGCCGTTTGAACGACGCCACGCGGCGCGGGCTGGCGGAAAAGGTGCTGGCGCGCCTGGATGCAGTCGAATTGTATCAGGACAAACGTCACCCCTTGCGCCAGATTATTCAGATGCAGGCGCGCAGTCTGGCAACCTTTCTGCGCGGGGATCGGGCCGAGTATCGCCCGTTTGTGGCTTCGTGGTAGCCGGCCGCGCGAACCGGCTTACCGACTGGTCTCGCGAGAGGCTTGACGAGAGGGGCTGGCCATGAAATGTCTGCTCATCTATGATATACCCGACGACCGCACGCGTGCCAAGATCGCAGATTTCTGCCTGGATTATGGGCTTGACCGGCTGCAATACAGCGCCTTCTTGGGCGACCTGTCGGCCAATCGCCAGGAGGAGTTGATGCTCAAGATCGGGCAACGACTGGGCAAGGCTGCGGGCCGCATAGACCTCTTTCCCATGTGCAAGGAGGACTGGCGTCAGCGCCAGAGCATCTGTCAGGGAGCGGACGACGCGAAGCCGTGAACGCCTGCGGCGGCGCAGACAAGGAGGGGGCGATGGTCGTTTGGGAAGATGCGAACTCGGATGACGACGGCTGGCTGCTGCGGGTGACCGATTTCAGACAATATGCCTATTGTCGCCGGGTCGTCTATTTCGAGTATTGCCTGCCCGGCTTGCGCCCGACGACCTACAAGATGGAGGCCGGCATCGCCGCGCAGGAGAAGGTCGTCGAGCGGGAGGAACGGCGCAGCCTGCGCGCCTATGGCTTGCGCAGCGGAACGCGACATTTCGACGTGAGGCTGACGTCGTCTGCATTGCGCTGCACCGGGCAGGCGGACATGGTGATCGAGACGGATGAGAGCGGCGCACACCGTCTGATCCCGGTCGACTTCAAACTGAGCCGGCGGCAACCGGGCGTTCATTTCCGGTTGCAGTTGGCGTGCTATGCGTTGATGCTGGAGGAGAATTGGGGGTTGCCCGCGCCGGAGGGATACATCTATCTGACGCCGTTGAAGGAGGCGGTTCGAGTAGCGATTACCAAACGGTTGTGCAATCAGGCGGTCAGTCTCGTCGAAGAGATGAGACTGATGGTGGAAGAGGCGCGCATGCCTGCGGCGACGGCGAAGCGGGGGCAGTGCGTCAACTGTGAGTTCCGTCGTTTCTGCGGCGATGTGGTTTGATAGGGCCCGAGAGGACTTGTGTCGCAAAAGGCGACACGGGTGACGGCGGGGGGCCGAACAAGGGCGGGCGGAACGACGGCGCAGGCGCTCTGTCCAGAGTAGAAGCGGGGCTAACTGCGCTCGCAAATATCGGGACATCTGGCGCAGAAAACGAATTGCGAAAAAGCGAGGGCGAATGCATATGGCACGGCGGAATAGTGCGGTAAAACAAGGCAACCAGAAGGCCGACACGCTGCGAAAAGGCGGAGAGAGGTCATACAGAGTGTATGGTGCGTGAAAAACGTAGGCGGTTCAACCTAACGATCCGAAAGAGCGGATACTGAAAGCTTCTGCTCATTCGCCGTCAGCAGGTCCCGCTGGAGTTCAACCTAACGATCCGAAAGAGCGGATACTGAAAGAACGCGGCCAACTGCTTGACCACGGACGCGACTTTGTTCAACCTAACGATCCGAAAGAGCGGATACTGAAAGCTTGCGGGTTTGCCAATAGGCGGCGGCATCGACGGGTTCAACCTAACGATCCGAAAGAGCGGATACTGAAAGATCACGGTCACGCGCTCCGTGGCGGACGATAAAGCGCGTTCAACCTAACGATCCGAAAGAGCGGATACTGAAAGCAGGACCGGCGCATGGCCAAGGCGGCGCAGGCGGTGTTCAACCTAACGATCCGAAAGAGCGGATACTGAAAGGCGGTGATCGAGGCGGGCACGGGCACGGGCAAATCGTTCAACCTAACGATCCGAAAGAGCGGATACTGAAAGGTGTTGATGTCGAGGTCGTACTGCAGGTCCTCGCCGGTTCAACCTAACGATCCGAAAGAGCGGATACTGAAAGCAGCTGCCAGGTGCGGCTTTCGACGAAGGCGGCGGTGTTCAACCTAACGATCCGAAAGAGCGGATACTGAAAGACGGCGCTCGACGAACTGCCCGACAGCATCAGCCGTTCAACCTAACGATCCGAAAGAGCGGATACTGAAAGGCGGCGAAGGTCGGCGCGTTGACCACGCCCGCCAGCGGTTCAACCTAACGATCCGAAAGAGCGGATACTGAAAGGCTGCGCAGTGTACGCGTCGCCTCGCCCTCAGCCAGGTTCAACCTAACGATCCGAAAGAGCGGATACTGAAAGGTGCCGCGCCGCCTTCGCGCCACAGGAAGTGCGCCAGGTTCAACCTAACGATCCGAAAGAGCGGATACTGAAAGAGGCGGGCGCAATGACGCGCTCAACACGGCGGCGTTGTTCAACCTAACGATCCGAAAGAGCGGATACTGAAAGTCGTGTACCACGAGTTCGAGCGGCGCGCCGGAGCGGGGTTCAACCTAACGATCCGAAAGAGCGGATACTGAAAGTTTCTGCCGGCAGGCGTGGGGTGCGATTAGAAAATTTCCTCGGTTCAACCTAACGATCCGAAAGAGCGGATACTGAAAGTTCGTCGGCGTCGGCGCGTCTTTGAGCGTGCCGTCGTTCAACCTAACGATCCGAAAGAGCGGATACTGAAAGAACTGCCAATGGCACAGGTCAATATCAAGCGACAATCGTTCAACCTAACGATCCGAAAGAGCGGATACTGAAAGGAAACACGAGGCGAAATACGTGCCGTGCATCCGGGCCGTTCAACCTAACGATCCGAAAGAGCGGATACTGAAAGAATCCGTCGTGCGCCGTTCATCGCCCCCGTCCGGCAGTTCAACCTAACGATCCGAAAGAGCGGATACTGAAAGACGGCGCCGAATCCCTACGGCGAGATTCCGGTCTTCGTTCAACCTAACGATCCGAAAGAGCGGATACTGAAAGACAAGCTGACAATCGACACGGCGGTGAGGGTCACGTGTTCAACCTAACGATCCGAAAGAGCGGATACTGAAAGCCATGCTGATGCTCTCGACAGCCGCCCGATAGTCTGTTCAACCTAACGATCCGAAAGAGCGGATACTGAAAGAAGTCGTATAGCTCGTACACATGGCGCACCTTGATTGTTCAACCTAACGATCCGAAAGAGCGGATACTGAAAGGTGTCGCTGTGCGGGTCGCGCACCTCCACGTCGCAGTTCAACCTAACGATCCGAAAGAGCGGATACTGAAAGGCGGAATCCGTGCGATGAAACGACGCGGCATGTGGGGTTCAACCTAACGATCCGAAAGAGCGGATACTGAAAGCGTACCACACGTCATAGCCGCCGGCCGCCACGATGTTCAACCTAACGATCCGAAAGAGCGGATACTGAAAGGCTCAGTCTCCATCTGACTATTGCTCCTCATTCGCCGTTCAACCTAACGATCCGAAAGAGCGGATACTGAAAGACGGCGCTGAAGATGCTGGAGGGGAACCCGGGCAAGCGTTCAACCTAACGATCCGAAAGAGCGGATACTGAAAGAGACGGCATCGGGACACGCGTCGGGGTCGTGGTCGTGTTCAACCTAACGATCCGAAAGAGCGGATACTGAAAGAGCGCCGGCGCAGATCCTCGCTCCGCTGCGTCTCTAGTTCAACCTAACGATCCGAAAGAGCGGATACTGAAAGTGTCTCGGTTCGTCCGAGTCCGTATCGTTTTTCCTGTTCAACCTAACGATCCGAAAGAGCGGATACTGAAAGGCGCCGGTTTTCTCATTGGCGTTGACGCGCTTGTAGGGTTCAACCTAACGATCCGAAAGAGCGGATACTGAAAGCTGGATTGCCGAGCGCATGACGTGGCTGAGCGTGGGTTCAACCTAACGATCCGAAAGAGCGGATACTGAAAGGCCCAGATGGCCCGTGAGCGTGTCGCTCAGGTCCCACAGTTCAACCTAACGATCCGAAAGAGCGGATACTGAAAGAGCTCCGTCACGGTCACCACACTCCACGCCGTCGAAGTTCAATCTAACGATCCGAAAGAGCGGATACTGAAAGCGTTGATCCAGCGCACAACGTACGGTTTCAATTCACGTTCAACCTAACGATCCGAAAGAGCGGATACTGAAAGGCATCTACCGCATGCCGCCGCACAAGATCGGGCTGCGTTCAACCTAACGATCCGAAAGAGCGGATACTGAAAGACTGGCGGATGTACACCGCGTTGTCCACCGCCTGGGTTCAACCTAACGATCCGAAAGAGCGGATACTGAAAGATGCTGATCGACCGCAGCGCCGCCCGCCGGTTCACGGTTCAACCTAACGATCCGAAAGAGCGGATACTGAAAGTTATCGAGCAGGCGGTCGTACTGCTCCTGCTCCTCGTTCAACCTAACGATCCGAAAGAGCGGATACTGAAAGTCTGTTCGTTCCCGCCAGCCCCGCCCCACCCGCCAAGCGGTTCAACCTAACGATCCGAAAGAGCGGATACTGAAAGTGCACGAATGCGACGAGGACGGACGCTATGAGTTGAGTTCAACCTAACGATCCGAAAGAGCGGATACTGAAAGGTTCGTCAAGCATCTCTACCTGCTCCAGCTCCGTTGTTCAACCTAACGATCCGAAAGAGCGGATACTGAAAGAGATCGGCACGTTGCGCCCGTCCAATTCCGCCATCTGTTCAACCTAACGATCCGAAAGAGCGGATACTGAAAGCGGCGTTGAATGCGCTGACAACGGCCTGCACGGCGTGTTCAACCTAACGATCCGAAAGAGCGGATACTGAAAGAGCGTGTACTTGTTACGCCACTGCGGTTTATCCTCTGTTCAACCTAACGATCCGAAAGAGCGGATACTGAAAGTCAGCCATGTCCGTATCCGTCACTGACGGATGATTGCGTTCAACCTAACGATCCGAAAGAGCGGATACTGAAAGTCGCGCCGCGTTCTCGACGAACTGAAGACAACCATCGTTCAACCTAACGATCCGAAAGAGCGGATACTGAAAGACGTGTCATAGAATGCCCGCACGCCGCCGTATCCGGCGGTTCAACCTAACGATCCGAAAGAGCGGATACTGAAAGACTATCCACTTCGCCGCCTGCGGAGACGGCGATACGTTCAACCTAACGATCCGAAAGAGCGGATACTGAAAGATCATAGAAACACGTTGTACGGTCGAGTCCTGGACGTTCAACCTAACGATCCGAAAGAGCGGATACTGAAAGGTTTCGTCCACCCGCCTCCGCCGTCATCATAGTATGCGTTCAACCTAACGATCCGAAAGAGCGGATACTGAAAGACAGCGCCGCCGCGTCTGTAAGGATATGCGCATTTACGTTCAACCTAACGATCCGAAAGAGCGGATACTGAAAGAGTATCCTGGTGCGCAGATGTTAACGATCTCCATTAGTTCAACCTAACGATCCGAAAGAGCGGATACTGAAAGTCGTGGTGCAGCCGAATCCCCCGGCGGCTGCACCGGAGTTCAACCTAACGATCCGAAAGAGCGGATACTGAAAGGACTATTTCGTCGGGCCGTTCGCCAGTCGAGACGCGTTCAACCTAACGATCCGAAAGAGCGGATACTGAAAGTGGCGCACATCGGCGGGGAACTCCGTCACACCTGCGTTCAACCTAACGATCCGAAAGAGCGGATACTGAAAGAAACTGGCATGAACAGCGCACGATTGACGTGCGTTGGTTCAACCTAACGATCCGAAAGAGCGGATACTGAAAGGGTTGCGCGACATGGCGCTGGGCCTGCGCAGACGCGGTTCAACCTAACGATCCGAAAGAGCGGATACTGAAAGACCCGGCGCTACATCCGGATGGCGCAGCGTTAGAAGTTCAACCTAACGATCCGAAAGAGCGGATACTGAAAGGCAGACCCGCCGCAGCCCCCCCGTGCGCAGCCTACGTTCAACCTAACGATCCGAAAGAGCGGATACTGAAAGACCGGACATATGACTCCGCATCATACATCCGCGTGCAGGTTCAACCTAACGATCCGAAAGAGCGGATACTGAAAGTGACCGCGCGTTCGGTCGGCGTGATGTCAGACCGCGTTCAACCTAACGATCCGAAAGAGCGGATACTGAAAGGGGTGGACACGCAGCCGGAGGTGACGCCGTGACTAAGTTCAACCTAACGATCCGAAAGAGCGGATACTGAAAGAGGTGTAATCTGGCGTCACCTCGCACAGCCAGTCGGTTCAACCTAACGATCCGAAAGAGCGGATACTGAAAGAACGTTGTAACGCCACCGCCACATACGCGGGGCTAATGTTCAACCTAACGATCCGAAAGAGCGGATACTGAAAGGTCGCGGCTGCGCCGTCCGCCCCGGCCCGGAAGGGAGTTCAACCTAACGATCCGAAAGAGCGGATACTGAAAGGCAGAGAGCGCCGCCGGCCTCGCGCCGAAACGCAAGGTTCAACCTAACGATCCGAAAGAGCGGATACTGAAAGTGGCGGCGGCATCTGCGGCGCCCCAGGCGGCGGCACGTTCAACCTAACGATCCGAAAGAGCGGATACTGAAAGAGGACGCCCGGCTTTGCAATTGCTACCGCGTGGGCGGTTCAACCTAACGATCCGAAAGAGCGGATACTGAAAGATGCCGCTTGAAGAATTTCTCGATATGTATCCGCAAGTTCAACCTAACGATCCGAAAGAGCGGATACTGAAAGATTGCGCGCGCCAACTG
>CAYXRG010000022.1:0-53285 GCA_964467575.1 uncultured Caldilineaceae bacterium
GCGCTGCTCGCGTCCACATCCGGCGTCGGGGTGGGGGTCCACTCGGCGGCGACCGCCGTAGCCGTTGCGTTGGCCTCGGCGGTTGCTGTGGCTTGCGGAATAGTCAGCGCTTGCCGGCTGGATGCCACCTGTTGGCGCAGCGCGTCTTCGACTTCGTCGTCGCTGACGGAGAGGCCGCGCGCCGCCGCTTCCTGGCGGATGACGGACTCATTGATCATCTGGTCGAGAACTTGAGTGCCCAACGAGAAGGGACTGCTGAGCAGCGCCTCGATTTGGGCAATTTGCGAGGCGAAGAAGCCCTGATTGCCGAACTGGCGTTCGAGGTCCGTATAGCGCACCAACTGGTTTCGCAGTTCGTTTTGTTCCAGGTATACGCGCTTCCAGTAGTCTTGCGTAACGATCTTCTCGTTCTCAATAGAGGCGAGCGTGCTGCGAGGCATAACGACAAACTGATACACAAGGCCTGCGATCACGAAGATCAGGGCGAGGCCCACGGCGACGCTCGTGAATAGCACAATCTTGCGATTGCGTTCACGCTCGCGGGCGCTGTGGCGTATTTGTTTGCGTGTCAGTTCCTTCGGCTCTTCCGCGCGATGTTTCTTTCGCGAGGCCATCGATTACCTGCGCTTTCGCACGATCCGGGTTTGGTCGGCTGTGTAGGGCAGCAAGGCCAGATGGCGCGCCCGCTTGATTTCGGTGACGATGCGCCGCTGCACCTTGGCCGAGACCTTGGTCTTGCGCCGCGAGAGGATGCGACCGCGGCGGTCGAGGAAGCGCGATAGCAGCGGGACATTCTTGAAGTCGATCTCTTCGATGCGCACATCGGAGCCGATGCGCCGGCCGCGGCCGCCGCGCTCTCGCTGTACGTAGTCGGACGGGCCGGACACGTAGCGCGTGCCGGATTCGTCGTCTTCGTCCTCATCTTCACCTTCGTACTCGTCTTCGTCCTCATCCTCATCTTCGTCGTAGTCGTCGTCGCGCGAGGGGCTGCGATCGACCAGGCTGACGGAGGGTTTCGGGGCGGGAGCTTCGGCGATCTCATCCTGTTCAGAGACAGTCTCGACGCCTTCTTCTTCGGGTGTGGGGTTGATTTGCTCAGTCATCTCTACTCCTGAATTCTTTCTGCGGATTACCGGCGAGCTGGGCCTATTCGCTTCTGCGGAACATCAGATAACGGATCACATCTTCGTTGAGGCGCAGGAAGCGTTCGATTTCGGCTGTGCCGTCGGGCAGCATGGTGAACCGCTGCATGACGTAATGACCTTCGAAGCGCTTTTTGATCGGGTAGGCCAGCGTGCGTCGCCCCCACATCTCGGTCGTCAGCACCTCGCCGCTGTGGTCGCCGATCACTTGGGCGACGCGTTCGTTCAGGCTGAGGATGCCGCTCTCATCCATCTCTGGCTGGATGATGTACACCAACTCGTATTCTCGTACTTCTTGATCAACCGCTTGATCGGCCATGCTTACGCAAATCTCCTTTTCTTGCGCTTTCTTTGGAGAAGTCCGCAGGACCGCCCTGCGAACAGAAAGAACGAGGGACCCGGCAAAGGCCCCCCGCTGCAGACCATCGTTCAGTTTAGCATAGAGGTGCGACGCCGGCAAATTTTCTGGGCAACGTAATTTCGTTGGGCCTAGTCTCCTCGAGATGAAGCGGGCATCAATGCTGTCACATCTGCAGCCAACGGCCCGCGCTCACCCGTTTCGACGTCAAACTCGACTAGATCGCCGGGCTGTAAGCGGACGTCGGGCGGCAGCGCCGAGCCGTGGACAAAGAGATCGGGTAGCCCCCTGCGCACTAGGAAACCGTAGCTCTTGCGCCGGTGGAACCACTTGACCAGCCCGCGTTCGCGGCTAGGTTCGGGAGCTAACTGGCGGCAGCCAGGGCAGCGCTGTGGGCGGGGCGATGATGGCCCGGCGCCGGCGGCGCGCTGTTCTTCGGCAGACCACAAGAAGGAGATGCCGCAGCAATCGCAGTAGAGAGTTTTGTCGCGCAGTCGATCTTGTTTCATGGCGTTCTCACAAAGCCGTTCTTAAAATTTTAGAGATGTTCTCGCACGTCCGGCGGACGGAGGGCAGGCGGCACGACGTCCGGTCAGACTTCCCTGATTTGACAATCGGCGGGCCTCCTGCTACCATTCGCCCATACTATACAGTTTGTAGGCGACACTCTGGCGACGTAGCCAAGTGGCAAGGCAGGGGTCTGCAAAACCCCGATCGCCGGTTCGAATCCGGCCGTCGCCTCCTTATAGCATAGCATCGACGCCAGCTGAAAGTACAGGCTGGCGTCGGTGTTGGATGGGGGCGGAAACCAAGAGCTCGAATGGCGAACGATTTTGGGCCGTGAGTCGTTAGCTGGTTGTTAGCGTGCGTTCGGACAGATTGTTTGCTGTTCTAGATTAAGGGCCGCCCCTACTACGCCGGCGCAATGCGACCGAGCGACGAATTGCCGGGCTAGGGGCGGGCCAGGAAGATGGATAGATGAGCCCCCCTTTGCATATTTTTGTGCCGGTTCGGGTTATTGCGTTGGTTATTGCGTTGATCGTCGCGGCTTTTCTGGCCGCCGGCTGCTCGCTTGCCGGCTTTGCCCCGCCGCGCGAAGCCTACGATCTTGCCGCCAGGGTCGAACATGTGTTGAGCGGCGATGTAGCTGTGCCGCGCGAGGCCGTGGAAATGGCGGCCAGGGTCGAGAGCGTCCTCAACAGCGAGCAGGTCACCGAAATCACGCGGAACTATGATCAATATGTAGCCGAGTACCGGCAGCGCTACATCTTGGCGCCGCGGCCGGCCGAGTCGCCCTTGGCTGTCGCCGAGGCGTATCTGCGCATGTACCAGCCCGGGCCGCTGCCGCGCGTTTTCCAGACGACGACCGTCTACGACCGCAACGGCGTGCGCCTTGCCGAGATCTTCGACGAGGGGATGCGCACCTGGGTTGGCCTGGACCAGATATCGCCCCACCTGATCGATGCCATTATTGCCACCGAAGACGCCACCTTTTACACAAATCCGGGCATAGATATCCGCCGGGTTGTGGGGGCTCTCGTCCAAAACGCCGAGGCGGGCGAGATCGTCTCCGGCGCCAGCACGATCACCATGCAGCTGGCGCGCACTTTGTTCTTCTCGCCGGAGGAACGGTATGAGCAGAGCATGGAGCGCAAGCTGTTTGAGGCGCTGTTGGCGCAAGACCTCTCCATGCTGTACGCCAAGGACGAAATCCTGGAGATGTATTTGAATCTGGCGCATTTTGGCCGCCTGGCTTATGGCGCGGAGGCCGCTGCGCAGACGTTTTTCGGCAAGCCGGCTGCGGATTTGACGCTGGCTGAAGCGACGCTGCTGGCGGGCACGCCCCAAAAGCCCGGCGGCTATGATATGTTCGTCAATTTTGATCAGGTCAAAGACCGGCAGCGGGTGGTTGTGTCATTGATGGTGCGCCACGGTTTTCTATCCGTACAGGAGGCCGCCGCAGTTCTGGCCGAAGAGGTGGAGCTAAACCCGCAGCAGGGTCGCTCGGAGAGCCTGGCGCCGCATTTTGTGCAATATGTGATCGACGAGGCGGGCAGGCGATATCCTGGCGAGAACGTAGCGCGCCTGGGCATGCGCATCTTCACCACGCTCGACCAGCGGATGCAGGCGCGCGCCGAGCAGATCGTGGCCGAGCAGGTGGAGATTCTGAAGCCGCAGTTCGATTTGAGCAATGCGGCGCTGGTCGCGCTCAAAGCCGGCACGGCGGAAATCCTGGCGATGGTCGGCAGCGTAGACTTCAATGACCTGTCGATTTCGGGACAGGTCAATGTGGCGACGCGGCTGCGACAGCCGGGCAGCGCCATCAAGCCGGTGCTCTATGCCGCCGCGTTCGACGACAACTTGATCAGCCCGGCGTCGGTGATCTGGGATGTGCAGGCGACGTATCAGTTGGCGGACGATGAGGAGTATCGCCCGCGCAATTACGACGAGGCGTTTCACGGGCCGGTCACGGCGCGCTCGGCCCTCGCCAACAGCTACAACATCCCCGCGGTCAAGTTGCTGGATGCGACGGGCGTTGATCGCATGTTGGAGCAGGCGCGCGCCATGGGAATCGCCAGCCTCAATCGCGACACGACGTGGTATGGGTTGAGCTTGACTCTGGGCGGCGGCGAAGTGACGTTGCTGGACCTGACGACGGCTTTCCACACCCTGGCAAATGAGGGACGCTATGCGCCGCCACAGGCGATTCGATTCATTACGGCCGAGGACCAGGCATATAATACTGTGATCGAGACGCCGGTGAGTGAACAGGTCGTATCACCCGCGGCGGCTTATTTGGTTACGGACATCCTGAGCGACAACGAGGCGCGTACGCCGGCGTTTGGGCAAAACAGCCCGCTGCGCCTGAGCCGGCCCGCGGCCGCTAAAACAGGGACCACCACCGACTATCGCGACAACTGGACGATGGGCTACACGCGCTATCTGACGACAGGCGTGTGGGCGGGCAACAGCGACGGGCGACCGATGCGCCATGCCAGCGGCGTAACCGGCGCAGCGCCGATTTGGCATGCATTTATGGAGGCCGTTCTGTCGGACCCGGAATTGCTGGCGATCCTCGACGCGCCGGCCGATGCAGCGTTGTGGGAATTCACGCCGCCGGAGTCGGTCAGCAAGCTGCCGGTGCAGTGCCCTGCCGGTATCCGCTGTCCGGCGGAGGAGTACTTCAGTGAGGAGTGGTTGGCGCTGACCGAGGAGATGGGCGCCAACGGCGACGCGACAATCAACACATCGATGCGCACAATCTATGTCGACCGCGGCCAAGGCAACCTGCCCGTCGGCGCGTGCAGCGCGCAGGGAGAGGAGGCGCGCTTATTGTTGCGTCTGCCCAATGGGATCGGCCGCGGCCTGCCGTGGCTGGAAGGTGCGGGCGGTGACCGCATGGAAAGCGACCGCGATTATGCCAAGCGAATTCGCCAGGAGCAGACTGAGGCGCTGGAATGGAGCGAGCGCAACAGCCGCCCGCTCTATTTCGGGGCATGCGATCAGGCGGAGCCGATTGCCCGTAGTCTGTTTGGCGACGCCGTGTTGGCTGTGAGCGTCGGCGGCTTTACCGACGTGATCGTGAGCAGCGAGCAGGGTCCGGCCCAGATCGGCGGCCCGGCCTACCTGGCGGCCGCGGCGCCGCCGCTGGCGCCGTCTTCGTCGAGCTACACCGTGTTGGGCATTGCCCACGACCGCAACTGCAACGGCAACTTCGTACTTGGTCAGGTATCGAATGGAGCAGGGCAGGCCGTAGCAGGCGTGCGCGTAGTCTACCAGGATGAGATGGGCAACCGGCAGGAGACCGTTACGAGCGGGCAGATGCCGGGGTATGGTTCGTTCCGCTTTGCCATCGTGGACGATAGCCCGCAGCATATTTCGATATCGTTGTACGACAGCAACGGCGCCGCCGTCAGTTCCGTGGCGCGTGTGCCGCACAAACAGGGCGGCCCGACGGACCTCGGCTGCCACTATGTGATTTGGACGGGGATGGACTGAGCCGGCGCAGCGTATTGGGCGGAAATGAAGACCGGTTGCCGGCGGGTTGCTGACGGTGGCCGGTTTTTTGTTGTAGGCGGGAAACAATTGCCGGCAACCGGCCGTTTTTCTGGACAGAGGGTATGCAGAGATTGTCATGCCTGCCAGAATGCTGCCGGCGTCCCAGAAGATTGCCGCGGCCTGGAAGGTCATAGTGTCGCCAAGCCGGTTCGCCGGGGTGAAAGAACAGATTATGAGGAAACAGCTGTTGCCACTAAAGCTCGCCGGCTGCAAGAAGCCGCCGGTTCTGCCGGTTGTATTGCTCGCGATTGTCATGTTGTTGGCCGGGTGTGGCGGTCTGAACCTGTTCGGCGGCAGGGCGGAGTTGATCGGGCCGCGCAAGGCCGAGGACCCTTTGGCCGCGGCCGAGGCCTATATGCGCCAGTACCAGCCGGGGCCGCTGCCGCGCGTGTTTCAGACGACGCGCATCTATGACCGCAAGGGGCAGTTGTTGGCCGAAACATTCGGCGAGGGCCGCCGCGTCTGGGTCAGCTTGGACAAGGTTTCGCCGCACCTGATCGACGCCACGGTAGCCGTGGAAGATGCGACGTTCTTTACCAACCCAGGCGTGGACCCAGGACGCATTGCCGGGGCCGCCATCCAGAACCTGCAAGAAGGCGGGATCGTCTCCGGAGCGAGCACGATCACCATGCAGTTGGCGCGCAACCTGTTCTTGGGCGTCGATCAGCGCTACGATCAGTCGTTCGACCGTAAAGTGCTGGAGGCCGGGCTGGCGCAGGAGTTGACCGACCTCTACGACAAGAATGAACTGCTGGAGATGTATCTGAACCTGCTCAACTACGGCCAACTTGCGTATGGACCGGAGGCGGCGGCGCAGGTCTACTTCGGCAAGAGTGCAGCCGACTTGACTGCGGCGGAGGCCGCTCTCCTCGCCGGCATCCCGCAGCAGCCGGCTTACCTCAATCCCTATGACGATTTTGAGGCGGCCAAGCGACGCCAGCGCATCGTGCTTGACATGATGGTGCGGCACGGCTATTTGACCGAGAGCAAGGCGGATGCGCTGTATGATGAGCCGCTTGAGTTGGCCGGGGATCGCGGGCTGGCGCCGAATTTGGCGCCGCATTTCGTGCAGTATGTGATCGAGCGGATGAACGCCGAACTGGGCGAAGGTTACGTGCAGCGGGCAGGCTTTCAGGTCTATACGACGCTGGACCTGAACCTACAGAACATAGCTCAGCGGATAGTAGCGGACTGGGTGGCCGAGTTGGAGCCGGTCTATGGCCTGAGCAACGCAGCCCTCACGGCGCTGAAGAACGGCACTGCCGAAATCCTGGCGATGGTGGGCAGCGCCGACTTCAAGAATGATGCGATCGCCGGCCAGGTCAATGTGGCGATCAGCTCGCGGCAGCCGGGCAGCGCCATCAAGCCGATCCTCTATGCCGCAGCGATTGAGGATAACCTAGTCAGCCCGGCCAGCGTATTATGGGATGTGCCGGTGACGTACACGGTCGGGTTGCCGCAGAACATCGGCGGCGCCGGCATGTTGGCCGGGGATGCGTTGACCTACCGGCCCAAGAATTACGATGAGACGTTTCACGGTCCGGTGACAGTGCGCAGCGCGCTCGCCAACAGCTATAACATCCCGACGGTGAAACTGCTGAACGTGCTGGGCGTGGAGCGCATGTTGGAAGTGGCGCGGTCGATGGGCGTCAGCAGCCTGAATCAGCCCAGCGACTGGTACGGTCTGAGCCTGACGTTGGGCGGAGGCGAAGTGACGCTGCTCGATTTGACAACGGCCTACCACACGCTGGCAAACGCCGGACAATATACGCCGCCGCAATATCTGATGTCACTTCATGACAGCCAGGGGCGTATATTGGAAGAACGGGAAAGCGTCGACCCGGTTCCGGTCTTGGCGGCGGACGCCGCCTTCTTGGTGACGGATATACTGAGCGACAACCGGGCGCGAACGCCCGCCTTTGGGGAGCGATCGCCTCTGGCGCTGAGCCGCCCAGCTGCGGCGAAGACAGGTACGACAAACGATTGGCGAGACAATTGGACGGTAGGCTATACTCGATATTTGACGGCAGGCGTGTGGGCCGGCAACAGCGACGGACGACCGATGCGCAACGTTAGCGGCGTTACCGGGGCCGCGCCGATTTGGCATGACTTCATGGAAGCGGCGCTGACCCAACCCGAACTGTTCGCCGAATTGGGCGCGCCCGATTCGGCTGCAGGCTGGGCTTTCGAGCCGCCGGCGGACGCGGTGCAATTGCCCCATTGCCCGCCGGGGCTGGCCTGTCGCGAAGGCGGCGAGTATTTCCGTCGCTCTTGGGCCGAGCGCGCCGGCATCGACGACCTGTTGTATGGAAGCGTGACGCGCACGGCTGCAGCCCCGGTGATCGTGCAGCAGGGCGAGGAGGTTCGTCTGGCGGGGTATTGCGAGGCGGAGGGCGCTGCGGAGCGAACGATGCTGGCTCTGCCCGGCACGTATGGCCTGCCCGATTTCGCCGCGTTGACGTTGGCGGTCGCTCTGCCGGTGGACGCCGAATTGCAGGATGCCGTCGAGCCGCCGTCCTATTCGCTTGAGCAACTGCACGCGCTGGCCTGGAGCTTGCGCAGCGGAACGAATGCCGTATTGGGGCCGTGCGCCGCTCTGAAGGAGGCCGTGCCCGCAGCCCTCGCCCTAGAGGCGCAGCCGGAAGACGGCGGGATGCGCGTTCTGGTCGACCTGGCCGGCGCGGGCAATCCGGATGTGTCGACGCTGAATGTTGAGGGCGCGGTAGAGTTGGCGTCGATCCAGGGCCCGTTGGAGGCAGGCGAGTGGGCCGGGCCGGGCAGCTTCGGTCTGGCTGCACCGGTGGCGCATGACTGGGCCTGCCCCGGGCAGTATGTGATGGGCCAGGTGGTGAATCACGACGGCGCGCCGCTGGCCGGGGTGCGCATTGTGATGCGCGACCCGTGGGGGAATCAGTCCGAGACGGTGAGCAAAGGCGGGCCGCACGACTATGGGCAGTTCGACTTCCCCATCTGGGCGGACGGTCCGCAGGATTTGGTCTTGACCGTGATCGACGAGTCGGGCAACCCCCTGAGCGCGCCGATCTCGATCCCGCACAAGAAAGACGCGGCTCCCGATGCGCCGTGCCATCATGTGATGTTGCGTGGAGACTAGCGGAGATGTCCGGCGAGGGAGGTGCGTATGCGCGCCCGGCATACGGATGAGACGATCATGCTAGACATGCGACGGGACGAGCGGTTGAAGCGGCTGGCGTTGGTCGCTATGGCGCTGGCGATCCTATTGCTGTCCGTTTGGCTCGATGCGCGCAGCGGACGGCCGGGTGCGTTGGCGCAAGAAAGTCCGTTGCCGACAGATACGCCCACGCCGACGGCGACTAAGGTCAAACGTGCCGTGAATGAGATCGTCGAGCCGCTGGAGACTGACGCCATCTTCGGGATCACGCGGATCGTGGGGACGGCGCTGGTCGATTCGTATCAGCGCTACGACATTCACATCTCACCGGCGGGCATGGACAATTGGCAGTGGGTGCATACGAGCTTTGCCATCGTTCACGACGATACGCTGGCGCGGCTGGACACGACGATCTATCCTGACGGGTTCTATGACCTGCGCTCGCGCGCCATCCGCAACGACGGCACGTTTACCGAGTTTTTCGTGCGCGGGGTGGAGATTCGCAACGCCAATCCGCCGACGCTCACGCCCGCGCCGAACGCCACGCCGACGCCGGTCTCGCCGCTGCCCACGCCCACGCCGGCGATATTGAGCCGCATCCCGGGCGGGCAGGGCTTCTATGCGCCGGATAACGGCGCCATCTTGCGCGGCGTCGTGCCGGTGCGGGCGACGGTCAACGGCACGTTGGAGCGGCGCTTTACCCGCTATGAGTTGGCGATCTCGCCGGCGGGTCTGGAGCAGTGGCAATTGTTGACTACCAGCAGGGACCAAGTGTGGCAGAACGTCATCTATGAACTGGACACCACGCGGTTCGGCGATGGCTTGTACGATCTGCGTCTGCGCAACGTGTACGAGGACGGCAATTACAGCGAGTATCACCTGCGCGGTTTGACAATTGCCAATGCAGGGCCGCCGCAGCCTGCCTTTTCGCCGGCTGCCGGCTTCACGCTGCCGCGCAGCGGGGCGGCTGTGTCGGGCATCGTCGATTTCGTGGGGACTGTGCCTGCCGAGAACCTGCTGCGCTGGGAACTGGCATGGTCGCCGGGACAGCGCGAAGAGTGGCATTTCCTGGTCGGCGGCGATCAGCCGGTAGCGAACGGCTTGTTGGCCCGGCTGGACCTGAGCCGGCTGTCGTCGGGGTTATATGATTTTCGGTTGCGTATCGTGCGTTCCGACTACAACTACACAGATCACCTAGTCCGCGATCTGCGCTTGGAGTCCCCGTAACAGAGGGCGATCCGGCCAAGCAGGTGAAGCGGATTTGGTCTGGACTTTTGGGAGAGGGTATAATGGCTTAATTGTACTCCAAAACGCCGGACGGTTTGCGAACCGGCGACGCGCAGTCGCCGGGCAGGGACGGGCCGGCATGCATAAGAAATATAGAGCCGGTTAGTTTGACAGACATTACACTGCGTCCGTAAGCGGACAACGAAAGATTCTGAGGTCAACGGAGGTAATGAGGACAATGGCACAACCAAAAATGGGGCGCATTCTATCTAGCCTGATGATTGCCGCGCTGCTCATTGCATCGTTTGGCGTGACGGCAAGCGCCACGGTGGAGAGCGCACCGGTCGCACAGCAGATCCGCGCCGAAGAAGTGCGGGGCGTGATCACCGGCGGGCAGTTCGCCGAGATCTGGCTGGGGCTGGAGCCGGTCACCCCGAATGAGCAGGTGACCGTCACGAGCACATGGGATCGGAACGACCCGATGTCGCAGGGGGTCGGCTTCTACGTACTGACTGAGCAAAACGTAACCGCAGTGCTCAACGGCGGCAAGGCGCGGGACAACAACCTGTCTGCCGCCAGCTCGCTTGGTCCTGGGTCCCTCGCCAATGAGGCAGGCGTTGTGTTCAATGCCACCGGCGGGGCCTATACGATCGTTGTGTTCAATGACTCGAACACGGACGCTGAATTCACGCTGACGGCGAAGAATGCGTTCATCACCGACGAGTCCAGTCAGGTGAGGGATCCCAACGCCTCTGCTGCGACGCCTGATACGGAGGACGAGGCGACTGAAGAAGCCGCGCCGGCGGCTGAGGAGGCAGAGGAGGCCACACCGGAGCCGGCTGCTACGCCGGAACCGGCCGCTACGCCTGAGGCCGAGGAGACCGCGGAAGCCGAGGCTGCGCCGGAACCTGAGGCGACGCAGGCCGCTGCACCCATGACGACGCCTGGGGTGGTGAAGGCGCAGGAGCTGAAGGGCGAACTGGCCGAGCAGAATGCGCAGCACTACTTCGGCCTGGAACCCAGCGAGCGAGACGGCACCATGAACCTGGTGCTTGCCTTTGACCCGCAGGACAGCTCCGAGCTAGCGCGGCGCATGAACTTCTGGGTGCTGGACGAGGCGGGCTTCAACCGCTTCCTGGACCCGAATACCAACGTTATCCTGAGCAATCTCGCCATCTCTGCCGGCAGCAGCCATCCGGATTTGGCGGCCAACGAGCGCTCGGCTAGCTTCTCCGCGTCCGGATTCGGCCCGTATATCGTGATTGTCTACAACAATTCGGCTGTGCCGGCTACCTATTCGTTGCGCGTGGACGGCGGCATCCTGACGGACGATTCGGGCCAGACGTTTACCGCTGCGGAAGGCGTTACGACGCCGGCGGCGGAAACGGAAGAGGCCGGCGCAGAAGAAGCGCCTGCCGCGACCGGCGAGACGGCGGCTGCGCCTGCGTCTACTGCGACGCGTGAGGGCGAGCCCGGCGGGACCTATACGGTGCAGGCAGGGGACACGCTCAGCCTGATCGCCCGCGATATCTATGGCAGCGTCGGTGCGTGGGAAGCGCTCTGCGCCTTCAACAACCTGACGGACTGCAACAGGATCGAGGTGGGCGACGTGCTGCAACTGCCCACCCAGGCGCAGATCTCTTCGGGCGCGACCGCTCCGGCTGCTGCGGCTACGCCGGCTCCGGCTGCGGCTGCTGCTACGCCTGAGGCCGAAGAAGAGGCCGAACCTGCGGCCACCACGCCTGTAACGGCGACGACCGGGATTACGACTACTGAGACTGTGACTGAGACCGAAGAGGCGGCCGCGGACGAAGAAGAAGCGGCTGAGCCGACCGTCGACCTCATCACCGTGCTAGAGGCGCAGGGCAGCTTCACCAACTTGGTGGACGCTCTGACAGCCGCCGGACTAGCGGATGCGCTCAAGGGGCCTGGCCCCTTCACGATCTTCGCGCCCACCGATGCCGCATTCGCTGCATTGCCGGCAGGGGCGTTGGATCAGCTCATGAGCAACCCCACCCAGCAGCTTACACAGATCCTACTCTTCCATGTGCTGCCGGGCGCAGTGTCGGCGGCGGACGTGACCGACGGCATGCAGGCGACGACCCAGCAGGGCAAGCCGGTTAGCTTTGAGGTTGCCGCCGGTTCGGTCAAGGTCAACGGCGCCAACGTCGTCGTGCCTGACCTTGAGGCGACCAATGGCGTCGTGCACGCCATCGACGCCGTGATCCTGCCTCCGCCCGACTGATCGGCTAGCAGCGGAGACGGGACGCGTTAACGTTCCAGCATAACCAGTGGGGTTGGGCACTCAGCGTCCAGCCCCATTTTTTGTTTAGCGGCCTCGCTCTGTGGAAACGCGCCACAATTTCGGACCGATCACGCTTGCCCCAATGCGCACATCCGTGCTACACTCTGGCTATGGCCGGCAGACAGACGCGTTCCTCCCATCCCGCCCCTTCAGCAGAGTCAGCAGCCGCTTCTGCAGCGCCGGCTCAAGCGGCATCCGAACTGGATGCGTGCGATCTGGCCGAGTTCTTCAGCGCCGGCGGCCCCCTGGCCCAACATTTGGAAGGCTACGAACTGCGGCCCAGCCAGCTTGAGATGGCGCAGGCTGTGAAGCGGGCGCTGCAGACCGAAAGTCATGCGTTGATCGAGGCGCCGACCGGCACGGGCAAGTCTATCGCTTATCTAGCTCCGGCCATTCTAAGCGGCAAGACCGTCGTCATCGCCACGGCCAATAAGTCGTTGCAACACCAGCTCTTCGCCAAAGACATCCCCTTCTTGCGCCAGGTCATGGACCGGCCAATCTCCGCGGTTGTGGTCAAAGGGCGCAGCAACTATATCTGCACGCTCAAGTGGGAGAAGGAACTGCTCGAACAGCGCACCTTTTCGCTCTATGATCGCGAAGACGAACAGGTGACCTTTTTGCGTTCTTGGCTGGACGAAACAGACACAGGCGACGTGGACGATCTGCCTTTTGTGCTTTCGCCCGACCTGCGCCCGAGGCTGGTCAGCTATCCGGATGATTGTCTGCACAGCGATTGTCGTTTCTATCACGACGATTGCTGGGTCAACCGTATGCGCGATCAGGCGGCTGAAGCCCAGCTGTTGATTACCAACCATCATCTGCTGCTCAACGCGCTGGAACTGGGCTTTGCCGGCGAACGCATCTTGCCGCCGGCCGCAGTTTACATCATCGACGAGGCGCACCAACTGGAGCAGACGGCTACCGCGGTCTATGAGACGAGCGTGACCGACTATACGGTCGCCCAACTGCTTGGTCGCGCCGTATATCGCGAGCATGTGGACGAGGGCGAGCTGGACGAGCTGCGCATGCTCAACACGCT
The DNA here is from genome assembly GCA_964467575.1 of uncultured Caldilineaceae bacterium. Classification (GTDB taxonomy): domain Bacteria; phylum Chloroflexota; class Anaerolineae; order Caldilineales; family Caldilineaceae; genus JASGTU01. The sequence goes on from CAYXRG010000022.1 coordinate 13,261, forward strand.
GGCCTTTCAGGAGGCGGCGCATTTGAGCCGCGAGAACAGCTATCGCCTTGAGGGCGAGTTGGAGACGATGGGCAGCCTGAGCCATGCGCTGCGCAATCTGGCCCAGCGGCTGAAGTTGAGCAACCCCTATGGCAGCGATGATGGGGCAGGCTCGCCGGACAACGATGAAGAGGCCGAGGCTCGCAAGATCTACGAACTGGGCATCGAGGCGCTCAACAGCACGGCAGAGAAATTGGCGACCGTGGCGACCAGCCGCCATGATGATGTTTTGGTGCGTTATGCGCAGCGCGTCTTCGACCGGCGCTATGTCAGCCTGGAGTTGCATGCAGCCCCCATCGACCCGGCCAACCTGCTCACGACTACCCTCTTTCATCCGGAGGACGAGGACGGGCCTATCGCCCGCAGCGTGATCTGTACGAGCGCCACGTTGGCGACAAACGGCCATTTCGAGCACTTCAAACAGCGCTGCGGCATTCTGGCGACGGGCGAGGAACATGCGCTTCCGCCCGTCTTCGAGTACCCGCGCCAGGCGCTGCTCTATCAGCCGCCGTTGCCCGCCTATGATTGGCGCAACGCCGACGCCTATTACGATGGCGTGACCGTCGAGATTCAGCGCCTGCTGGAGGTAAGCCGGGGGCGCGCCCTCTGCCTCTTTACCAGTTGGAGCGGCTTGCAGCAGGTGAGCGACCGGCTGCAGAGTTTGGATCGGCCGGTGATTTGGCCGCTGCGCGCTCAGGGAGATGCGCCGCGCAACGCGCTGCTGGCCTGGTTCAAGGAGACGCCGCACAGCGTTCTGTTGGCGACGCGCTCCTTCTGGGAAGGCGTCGACATTCCGGGCGAGGACCTAAGCCTTGTGATCCTCGACAAGATGCCTTTCCCCACGCCGGGCGACCCGTTGCACAGCGCGCGCATGCAAGCCATCGACGATGCGGGCGGGAGCAGCTTTTCCGACTACATGATCCCGCTGATGACGTTATCGCTCAAACAGGGCTTTGGCCGCTTGATCCGGCGCAGTACGGACCGCGGGGTGGTCGCCATCCTCGATGAGCGGCTGAGCAGCAAGGCGTATGGGCGCAGAGCGCGCAACGATCTGCCGCCCGCACGGCCGACGCGGGAATTCAGGGATGTCTACCGTTTCTTCCAAGCGGACCGGCCTGCGGATTGCGAGTTTGCGCTCAACGTCTGGGCGGCGAACGGGACCGGCGAGGGAGAAGCTGCGATGATGCGCTGGCGCTGGCAGTTGCTGCGGATGCAGGACGGCCGCGCCGACGAGGATGCCGGGGAAGCGCCTGCCGGCGACATGGCCGCTGCCGCGGCCTACGCTGCGGTGCAAGGGCTGCGCAACCTGGCCGGGCGCGTCGAACAAGCCAATCGCCCTGCCGATCTCTACGGGGTGGAGTTGCGGTGCAGCCCTGCCGCCGAGGCGTGGTTCACCGGCAGCGACGGGCCGGCGGACCTGCGCCGCGCCTGGGAAGCGGAACGGCGGCGCTGGAAGGTCGTCCATGTGCTGCCCTTGGCTGATGTCGAGCCGGAGGTCGCCTGATGAGCGGCGAGGGGCCGGATGCGAAACCCAACGCCGATCTGGCATATGGCGAACCGCGCTGGCTGACGTGGGCTAGGGAATTGCAGGCGTTGGCGCAGAACGGCTTGGCCTATGCCCAGAGCCCGTTTGACGTAGAGCGCTATGCCGCGGTGCGCCGCATTGCCGTAGAGATGATGGCGGCGCAGACGGGCGCGGATGCGGCGGCGTTGCAAGACTTGTTCGACGGGGAGAGCGGCTATGCCACGCCGAAGGTGGATGTGCGCGGCGTGGTCTTTCGTGACGGGCGCATTCTGCTCGTGCGCGAGCGGTCGGATGGGCTTTGGTCGCTGCCCGGCGGCTGGGCGGATGTGAACGAGTCGCCCTCAGAGGTCGCGGAGCGCGAAGTGTGGGAGGAGTCCGGCTACCGCACGCGCGCCGTGAAGCTCTTGGCCGTGTGGGATCGTAGTCGACACGGGCATCCGCCGCATGCTTTCTCTATCTACAAGGTGGCGCTGCGCTGCGAATTGTTGGCAGGCGCGCCGGCCTCGAGCGTTGAGACAGACGGCGCGGCGTTTTTCGCGCCGGACGATCTGCCGGAGCTTTCCGTCGGCCGCGTGACCGCGGCGCAGATCGCGCGCTTTTTTGATCACCTTCACCAGCCCGACTTGCCGGCGGATTTCGACTGAGCCACGCGGCTGGCGAAACAATTTCCCACCCAACAAAACTAAACCGAGATCATCTCCGGCGGCAGGTGTTGCGTGCGGTTTAGAAAGCGCAACAGCAACGTGCCGTCATCCATGAAGTCGACGCCGGTGATGGCCGTGTTGTAGTGCTGGTAGAGGAAGCGGCGATCGGGGATTTGGTGGAAGAAAGCCTTGAGCAGGCTATCGATGAATGTGCCGTGCGACACGAGCGCAATCGATTCTTCGACGCCCTGGGCGCTGTGATCTTCGGCGCGCTGGAGGAGCCGGCGCGCCACGCGCATGGCGCGCGCATAGCAGGCGGGCATGTCTTCGTAGCCGCCGCGCCACCAGCCGTCTTCGTCGATGGCGTCCGGCAGGATGTAACCGGGAAAACGCTGCTGTATTTCGCTGCGGCCCATGCCGGGGCGGCTGACAAGGCCTTCGCCGGTGCGCGGGTTGCCGTGGAAGATGCCGCCGTGTTCGTGGATGTCGGCCCACACTTCGGGTTGTAGCGCCAGCGCGGCGGCGACGGGCTGGGTCGTCTGCAAAGCGCGCTGCATAGGGCTGCAATAGAGATGGGTGATGCCGTACCCGGCATTTGGCTGTGTCGGCGATTGGCCGTGGCGCGCTTCCGGGTGGCCGTTGGCGGCCAGATGTTCGGCCAGCCGAGCCGCCTGCCGTTCGCCCAGTTCGGTCAGCGGCGGGTCGACGTGGCGGTTACGCATGTAGTGATCGTAGCCGGCATCTTGCATCAGGAAGTTGTTGGCGGATTCTCCGTGCCGGATCAGGAATAGTCGCATGGCAGTGGCTTTCTAGGCGGCGATTTGGCTTTCCTGCGCGGCACGATACCATCAGACGCCGGGGCGGCCAAATGGCGGGGGCGGTGAAACGGATCGCCGCGGGTGCGGGGGCATCGCTCTGCGCTCGGCATGGCCCGCAGTTTGGATGCCGGGGCGTTGCTGTGCAAAATAAGGCGGTATCGACCTCATGCCGATAGCCACCCTCCAGGAGATGAGCATGGCGTATCGTACGTTGATTTCGGCAACCGAACTGGCTGCGAACCTCGGAGATGCAAACTGGGCCGTCATCGATTGCCGCTTTTCGTTGGCGGACACGGAGCAAGGCCGGCGCTTCTATCTGGCCTCGCACATACCGGGCGCGATCTATGCGCATATGGACGAAGACCTCTCCGGGCCGGTGACCCCCGGCAAGACGGGTCGCCACCCGCTGCCGGAGCCGGCCGTCCTGGCCGAAAAGCTATCTGCCTGGGGCGTCGACGAGCGCGTGCAGGTCGTCGCCTACGACGACAGCGGCGGATCGATGGCCGCGCGGCTGTGGTGGCTGTTGCGCTGGCTAGGCCATGACGCGGTAGCCGTAGTCGACGGGGGCTGGCCGCAATGGCAAGCGGCGGGGCTGCCCGTGACGCCCGCGATCAGCAGCCGCACGCCGCGCACTTTTGCGCCCAGGGTGCAAGACGGCATAGTCGCCACGGCGGAGGAAATCATGGGCCGCCTTGGCACACCTGGGTTGGCGCTGTTCGACGCACGCACGGCGGACAGGTATCGTGGCGAGAACGAGACGATAGACCCGGTGGCGGGCCATATTCCCGGATCGGTATCGGCTCCGTACCCAGAGAACTTGCAGGAGGATGGACGTTTCCAGCCCGCGCCATTGTTGCGCGAGCGCTTTGCGGCGCTGCTGCAAGGCGCGTCGCCGCAGGAGGCGATTTTCTACTGCGGGTCCGGCGTGACTGCGGCGCATAATGTGTTGGCTGTAGCGCATGCCGGCTTGGGTGATGCGCGGCTCTATGCCGGTTCGTGGAGCGAGTGGATCACCGATCCCAATCGGCCGGTCGCCGCCGGGCCGAACCCCTGAGCCGAGCGTGAACAGGCGCGCTGTTCTTCTCGTCTGTTTGATCTGGGCTGTGATCGGGGCCGGCTGCGTCCCGTCAGGTGTTCCTGCGCGTCAAGCAAAGGGTGCGGGCAGTCTGAGGCTGCCGCCCGGTTATGCGGCGGATGTGGCGGCGGAAGGCTTGCAAGCCCCAACGCAGATGGCGAAGGACTCGCGCGGCCGGCTGTGGGTGGCGCAGATGGCGGGCGACGAGAACGCCGGTACGGGTCAGGTGATGGTCATCGACCTGGAGAGTGGGGAGCGCAGCGTCGTCGTGGAGGGGCTGCTCAAGCCGACCGGCATCGCGCTGTTGGACGGCTATCTCTGGATTGCGACCAAGCGCGAACTGCTGCGTGCGTCCCTGGAACTCCTGGATGAGGAGGGCATCGCCGGCCCGGTTGAGGCTGTGCTGAGTGATTTGCCTTTCGACGGGCGCTCCAACGGTACGTTGACAGTCACGCCGGAGCGCATGTTGGTCTTCGAGACGAGCGGGGCGCGCTTCGGCGGCGAACCGACGGCGGGTTCTGCGACGTTGTGGCGGCTGGACCCGGCGAAGCCTGAGGAGCCGGAAGCGCTGGCGACCGGGCTGAAGAGCGCGTACGGTCACGCCTACGATGCGGCTGGGCGGCTATGGGTGACTGAGATCGGCGCCGACTTGGTGAACGGCGCGGCGCCGCCGGACGAGTTGAACTTGATCGCGGCGGGCGCGGATTTCGGCTGGCCGCAGTGTTTTGCGATGCAGCAGCCTGCGCTGAACTATGGCGGCACACAGGTGCGCTGTCTGGGGACGCGCGCCCCCGTTGCGCTCTTTACCCCGCACGCCGCGCCGACGAGCGTCGTGGCTTCGCCCTGGGAACCGGACACGTTGCTGGTCGCTTTGCGCGGGGAAGGCGAAATTGTCCGCGTACCCGTCGCCTACGTCGGAGACAATGCCCAGGGCGAGGCGGAGACCTTTATCGAAGGGTTTGGCCGCCCGCAGCATCTATTGGTCTGGGATGAGGACAGCCTTATGGTTTCTGACCAGGCGACCGGCAGGATCTATCGCATCTATCCGGCGCAGGTTGTACGGAGCGACGTGACGGGCGCTCCCGACTGATTACCGACAAGGAAACGGAGAGGCGAATGGACAAGGCGTTTATGGTGATTGCCGCTCTATCCGGCGCCCTGAGCGTGGCGTTGGGTGCGTTCGGCGCGCATGCTTTGGAGGCGCGTTTGAGCGCTGAGTTGTTGCGCACGTTCGAGACGGGCGTGCGTTATCAGTTCTATCACACGCTGGCGTTGCTGGCGGTCGTGGTTGCGATTGGGCGCTGGCCGGCTTCCAACTTGCCCCCCGTCGCGGGCTGGCTTTTCGTAGCGGGGATCGTCGTCTTTTCGGGCAGTCTATATCTGCTGGTGATGACAGGTGCGCGTTGGCTTGGCGCGGTCACGCCGATTGGCGGCGCGGCGTTTATCGCCGGCTGGCTGTTGCTGGCGCTGGCCGCATGGCGCAGCTAGCGGCGTCGAGCTGCGATCAGCGGGATAGGGCGGCCGTCTGCCATGTAGCGTAGAGGCTGAGGCCGACGTAATAGGCGACGTAGAGCAGCGAGGCTGCGATCAGCCAGGGGCTGGGGGCCGGATGCTGGATGAGCAGGCCGACGTTGACCAGGCCCCACATGCAGGCAAGCGCCAAAGTCAGCCCTGGGCGCGTAGCCGTGCGCGAGGGGTAGACGTATTTGATGGGGACGAAGACGAGAGCGCTCAAGACGACGACCAGGGCGACGTTTAGCCAGGCGGGCAGGTTGAGGATAAACATGTAGAAGACCATAATGTTCCAGTAGGAGGGGAAGCCTTTGAAGTAGTGGTCTTCGGTTTTGGCGTCGCTCTGGCAGAATTGATAGGCCGAGGCGAGGAGAATCAGAATCGCGCCGGCGACGCGCAGCGATGGCGGCAGAAAACCGGCTACCGCCAGGAAATAGGCGGGCACGAATACATAGTTGAGGTAGTCGAGGATGTTATCCAGCAAGGCGCCGTCGAATTCCGGCAGCGCTTCCTTGACACGCAGGCGCCGCGCCGCGAAGCCGTCGAAGGCGTCGACGAACACGGCAACACCTAGCCAGATGAACGCCTCAATCCAGCGGCCGGCAGAGATGGCGAAGACGGCGAGCAAGCCCCAGACGGCTCCTGTGGCGGTGAAGGCGTGGACAGTCCAGGCGAGCGCTTGTTGGCGGCGCGAGGGACGCCAAACGCTCTCCTCGGCCTGAGAATCGGCGCCGGAATAGAGGTTCTCGGTTTTCATCATGGCGATGGATCTTTGCTCCTCAATGACGGCTCTATGATGGCATCGAACGCGACGATGGGGTGGAAAGGCTTTGCGGCGTGCAGTTCTTTCGCTACGGCTAGCGCGCCGTTGAGCAAGAGGGGCATATAGAGCGGGTCATATGCCCAAGCTCTGCGATACACCCTTTTGCGGCGCGGCTTTGTGTCTTGGCCAACTCGATGCTATAATCGCCGTAACCGGTTGAAGGGTTAAGCAGAACAGGAAGCAGCCATGTCCACAGCGAGTCGTACCTCGGACAGCGCAGTCCCTCCCTATGCCGAAAGTGTTGTAGCACAGGACGTCGGTGCGCGCAAGCGGGTCGAGTTGGGATTATCGCCGCGGCGACCTACGGCCAAGACGGTTCCGCAGCGCCCGCCGCGGACGGATGGCTTTCCGGCGCCGCCGGCCGCTCTGCCCGCTTTGCTCTCGATGATCGTGCTGGCAACCGTGTTCCTGGTGCTGGCAAACATGTGGGATCTGTTTCCGGCTTGGTGGCATGCGCCGCGCATTGTGGCGGACTCGATGCGTTCGGTGACGGCGTCGGTGACGACGCCGATTGCGGACCCGGTGCACATCGCCGGGTATCGGCTGTTGCTGGCAGACGATTTCAGCCAGGCAGAAACCGCCTTTTCCGTGGGCGACCAGCCCGGCCAATGGCGCATCGAGCACCAACCGACCAGCTCGATCTATCGCATGGAGGTATGGCCGAATCGCATAGTGTGGAGCCTGTTGGGCGTGGAAGACCCGAGCTCGCATCGCGTGCAGGCAAGCGCGATTGTGGCGACCCATACGCCTTGGGGCTATGCCGGGGTGGTCGATCGCTATGTCGATGCCGATAATTTCTATCTGTTCCTGGTGGACGGCGAAGGCCGGTTCGCGGTGCAGATGCAAAAGGACGGTGAATTGGCGACGCTTCAGCCCTGGACAAAAGCGAACTTCCTCAATTTGGCGGGAAGCACGAACACGTTGACGGTAGACGACGACGGGCGGACGTTGCGCTTCTACGGCAACGGCATGTTGTTGTATGAGGGGCCCGCCGGCGCCGCCGCCGGCGCCGTTGGCCTTGTCGGCGGCGCGCAGGAAGCGGGCGCCGCGGAAATCCGCTTTGACTGGCTGCAGTTGTATGACTTGGCGCTGGACGCCAGGAACTGACGCTTCGGTTGGTTCAGACCCAGAATGGTATAGCAAACTTATGGAAACAAGCATGATGATCTCGCGCCTGCGGGCGGCCATTGACGCACAAGATGATGAACTCGCCGAGAAGCTGGTCCACCGCTTGACGGCCGAGGATGAAGACGAACTAATCCAACTGGCGGCGAAGGACGAGGCCGACTGTTGCTGGTGGGCCGTGCGCGCTCTGGCGCTGGTCGGCTCGGGCAAAGCGGTGGATGTAATCTCGCGCAAGCTAACGGACGAGGACTCGGCGCTGCGCTCTGCCGGCGCGCTGGCTTTGGCGCATCTCTACGAGCGTGCGCCCGAAGCGGCTCGCCCGGCCATTCCGGCGCTGGCCGCCATGTTAACCGACGCGGACGGGTTGGTGCGGCAGTCTGCGGCGGATGCTCTTGCCCGCTGCGGCGATGACGCCGTGGCCGCGCTGGGCGCGGTGCTAGATTCGCTACACGATGGCGCACGCGCGCGCGCCGCCTATGCCCTGCGTAAGATCGGCACGCAGAACGCAGCGGCGCTGCTATATCCGCTGTTGGACGACCCGAATCATCTGGTGCGCTCTTACGCCTATGACGGCTTGGATGACATGGGGTTGACGCAGAACATCATTATTGCACCGTAAGCATTATTGCACCGTAAGCCTTGCCGTTGAGGGCGAGCGTCACAACGGCTGCTCGACTATGCGACATGGGCGGGCTAGGATCGCCCGCAGCGCCCGAATCGCGCGATGAGCCGTGACCGACTTGATATCGCCTGCGACTTAGGTTATAATGTGCGCGTAGTAGGCTGACAGGATCGAAGAGAGGCATCGTTTGGGGCGGATGGGTCGATTCGTAGCAAGCAATCATCTATTCATCTGACGCCGCTACGTCATCATCTGGCCGGCTTCCGGCATATAGCTCAAGACCCCTGCAACAGCGCCTCTCCAAATTGACCGCTTAATCTACCAGCCCGTTTGCGAATAGGAGTTGGGACGCGGCGTTTTCTGAATACTTCAAGCGAGTTTCAGGCGATTGGTTCCCGCGTGCCGGCGTTTCGCATAGCAGGTTAGGGCAAGAGCCAGGTTTGTCTTTCTATGCAAAGAATGGATAGCAGGATTCTTCGTTCGTTGGAATTGGGCGGAGCGAGACGCACGGTTCGTTTCGTCGCCGTCGCCGTTTTGCTGATGTTCGTCTTGAGCGCCTGTGTCACCACGATCCCGGCGCAGCCTGCGGGCGAGACGGGCGCTTCGGCGGCAAGGCTGTCGGATATTGCGGACTATAGCCTGCCCGATCCCGAAGCGGTGATTGTGCCGGACGTCACGGCGGTCATTAATACTGAAGGGTCGCGGGCAAATGTGCGCACGGGCCCGGAACTGGACGCACCGATCGTCGCCAAGGCCGATCCGGGCGACGAGTTCAAGGTGATCGGCAGTAGCGAAGACGGTGAGTGGTGGCAGGTCTGTTGTGTGCGCGGGCAGATGGACGCCGCGGGCGAGGCCACGGAGCCGGCTTGGCTGGCGGCTACGGTGGTTGACCTGGTTGGCAATGCCGATGCAGTGCCGGTGGTACAAGCCATCATGCCGGAAACGCTCGAGGCCTCTTGGCGCTTCGATTGGCATTGCGGCTCGGATCGCTGCGAGATCAACGAGTGCGGCGGCGTCGTCGACGCCAAGGCGGATGCCGACGGAAACGAACAATGGCTGCAGGTGGAACATACGCCTGTTTGGGACGAGGGTTGTTTCGACGAGGTTGATCCCTGGGTGTTCGAGGTGGATCGCTTCACGGGCAAAGAGCGCAGCGGCCAGTTGATCGACAACTTTGTGTACAACTACTGGATGGGCGCACAGCCCGGCCCGGCAACGGACGTCTATACGCTCGACGATGGGCGCAACGTGGTGGTGTGGTGCAGCGGCCCCCACGAGTTGGAGATCGAGGAGAGCGACGGGTGGACCACCGTTTATAAGGGCAGCACGTGTCATGATGTGCAGTCTGGCGAGCTGGTTTTCCTGGAATACACCAAGCGTTGGCTGTTCACAGGAGAATACGGCGACCAGAGGTACGAGCGCGCCTATTTTGGCGATTTCGAGACGTACGAACAACGGCTGGTGGACACAAACGTCGATCTGTTGTATGTTGAAAAGCAGTAGCGAGCTGTTTGCAGTTATTACCCTATCGGGTTCCTCCAGGCATGCCTGGTTGACCATAGATCTGCCATCGGCGAAGTAGTTTATCTTGAGGCACTTTACTTTCTTCATTCGTGAGTCTAAGAAGGAGCATTCACATGACTCGAACACGCAGTAGTCGTTTCATTATTGCAGTGCTCATAGCTGTCCTGCTCATGGTTCCGGCAGCTGTGGCTTCCGCGCAAACCGGCCCTGCCGATCCTCCGCCGATTGCGATCAAGGGACCGCGCTTGGCTCCGCCGGCGATTCCGCACAGCAGCGTTCTGGATCCGTACGTGATCTACAACAACCTGCTTGTCCCGCCGGGCCTGCCTGCGCAGTCGCTTGAGGCTGACGCCGCTGACGGCGGTCGCGCCCAGGAGAAGCCTGGCCGCGGCATCCGCCAGACCGCAACCGGCATTGGTTTCGGCCTGTTGCTGTACGACACCCCGAACGTCTGCAACAACTTCGATCCGGGCGGCGACTGGGCGTCCCTGACGACCAACACCGACATCTGGACCGACTGGTTCGGCGGTTGGGCTCCGTTTGCGATCGACAATGGCTACTACCAGGCCAAGAACGTGACCTTCTCGCGTGAGCGGTCGGTCGGCCCCGGCAACACCTATGTGCATGCCGAGAAGAACATGGCGACGGCGCAGCATTCCGCCAAGATCGCCAGCAACCAGCCCTATGCAGCCGGCTTCGGCAGCCCGATCATCCCGGTTCCCGAAGGCTTCGAGGGCGGCAAGGCTCTGGTTACGGTCAAGTACCTGATCTGGGACCATGACACCGGCGGCGGCATGGGTGACGGCTGGGACTACGACTGGGCGTCCTTGGGCGTCAAGCCCGGTGCAGCCGGCGACACCGCTATCTACGTCAACGGTTATGTTCGCGGCGAGTGGGCCGAGATGACCAACACCATCGATCTCGGTGACGCCAAGGACATTATGGTTCTGTTGCAGGGCCACTCACCTGGCGCCTTCAACTCCAACATCTACTTCGACGATGTGCAGATCGCCTTCATCGACGCCCAGGGCAACGGTGCGTATCTGAAGGACTGCAAGCTGGCCGAGTCCGTCAAGTAAGACTCTGTTAGCGGCCGGCCTTCGGGCCGGCAGAAGCGCATACGACAAGAGCCGCTCCTCAGGGGGCGGCTCTTGTTATTATTGTGTGCATTTCTCAGGCGTGACGGCGTGACGGCCTATTCTGTTGCCAACGGGACAAAACCCGCCTGCTGAAGGTAGGTGTGCAGGTCATGCCGGGCGCGCGCGGCATAGGCGGCGTAACGCTCAACCTTCGAGCGGATGCGCTCTGTCATTTCGGGCAGCAGCCCCATGTTGGCCTTCATGGGCTGGAAGTCCTTCGGCTCGGCGTGGGTGATGTAGTGAAGCAATGCCCCGCTCATGGATGTGGCAGGCAGGGTCAGCGGAGTTTTGCCGATGAGCAGGCGGGCGCAGTTGATGCCTGCCGCCAGACCGCCCATAGCGCTGCCCACGTAGCCTTCCGTGCCGGTGATCTGCCCGGCAAAAAAGAGATCGGCGCGGTCGCGGAATTGCAGCGTTGGGTGCAGCAGTGTGGGGCTGTTGATGAATGTATTGCGGTGCATCTGCCCCAGGCGCACGAACTCGGCTTCAGCCAACCCAGGGATCATGCGCAGGATTTCCTCTTGGGCGCCCCAGCGGATGTTGGTCTGGAAGCCCACCATGTTGTAGAGGGTCGCGGCGACGTTGTCCTGGCGCAGTTGCACTACGGCATGGGGGCGGCGACCGGTGCGCGGGTCGCGCAGACCGACCGGACGCAGCGGCCCGTAGGCGAGTGCGTTGATGTCGCGGCCGGCGAGCGCTTCGACGGGCATGCAGCCTTCGAAGTAGCGCTCCAGCTCTTGTTCAAACTCCTTGAGCGGGATGCGCGGGGCCGCCAACAGCGCGGCGACGAAGGCTTCGTACTCGTCTCGGTTGAGCGGGCAGTTAATGTAGTCGCCCTGTTCCTGGCCGGGTTCGCTGTTGCGGTCATAGCGGCTCTGGCGAAAGGCGATGGACATGTCAATGCTGTCTGCGGCGACGATGGGCGCCATAGCGTCGTAGAAATAGAGGTGCTGCTGTCCGGTCAACGTCTGGATGCGGTTCGTCAGCCGTTTGCTGGTGAGCGGGCCGGTGGCGATGATAACGGGGCCGTCGGGAATGTCTTCGACCTCGGTGCGCACGACCGTGATGTTGGGATGTTCGCCGATGGCCGCAGTGATCTCGGCGGCGAAGTCGTCGCGGCTGACGGCCAGGGCGCTGCCCGCGGGCAACGCATGGCGGAAGGCCGTGCGAATGATGAGGCTGCCCATGTCGAGCATCTCTTGCTTGAGAATGCCCAGGGCGCGGTCGGGCAGCGTGCTGCCCATTGAGTTGCTGCAGACCAGTTCGGCCAGACGGTCGGTGGTATGCGCCGGCGTCGGCTGATGGGGGCGCATCTCGAACAGGCGGACGGCATGGCCGCGCCCGGCAAGCTGCCAGGCGGCTTCTGAACCGGCGAGGCCGCCGCCGATCACGGTGACTGTCGTTGTCATACTCCAGCTCACTTTCTAGCGCATGGCGGTTTGGTCCGCCGCGCAAGTGAGGGATTGTACCAGAGCCGCACCGATCTTGCCAACGGCTTTGGCGCGCAGCCGCGGCATGTTATACTGAACATAACGACTCGGAGGCGGCCGGCAAGGTCCATGCGCCGCTTATTGAACCTTACCGATGGAACGGGCCCCAGCTATGAACCCAGTGGACATCATCATTAAGAAGCGCGATGGTCACGAGTTGACGCCGCATGAACTGCACTACTTCGTCAAGGGGATCGTATCCGGCCAAATTCCCGACTACCAGATCGCGGCATGGACGATGGCCGTCTACTTTCAGGGGATGACCGAGGCCGAGACGACTGACTTGACGATCGCAATGGCGGAGAGCGGCGATCAACTCGATCTGCACGATAGCGTCCCGCCCGGCGCCGTCATCGTCGATAAACACTCCAGCGGCGGCGTGGGCGACAAGACGACGTTGGTCGTGGGGCCGGTTGTGGCGGCTTGCGGGTTGTCCGTAGGTAAGATGAGCGGCCGCGGCCTGAGCTTTACGGGCGGCACCATCGACAAGCTAGAGAGCTTTACGGGGTGGACCGCGGAGTTGAGCGAAGATCGCTTCCGCCATCAACTGCGCGAAGTCGGCCTGGTGGTAGCAGCGCAGACGGCCGACCTGGCGCCCGCGGACAAGATTCTGTACGCGCTGCGCGATGTGACGGGGACAGTGCCCAGCTTACCGTTGATTGCCGCCAGCATTATGAGCAAGAAACTGGCCGCCGGCGCCGACGCCATCGTGCTGGACGTCAAGTGCGGCGCCGGCGCGTTTATGCGGACGCTGGACGAGGCGCACGCGCTGGCTCGCCTGATGGTCGCTATCGGTGAGCGCGCCGGACGCCGGATGACCGCGCTGATTACGCAGATGGAGCAGCCATTGGGCCGGGCGGTCGGCCATGCGTTGGAAGTGCGCGAGGCGATTGAGACGCTGCGCGGGGATGGGCCGGAGGATTTTCGCCTGCTGGCGGAGGCCGTGTCGAGCGAAATGGCGCTGTTGGGCGGCGATCTCTCGCGTGAGGAGGCCGCGGCAAAGGTGCGCGAGGCCGTGGCGAACGGAGCCGCGTTCGAGAAGTTTCGCGCCTTCATAGCGGCGCAAGGCGGGGATGTTCGCCAGGCGGATGATCCGGCCTTGCTGCCTGCCGCGCCCCTGCGGCTGGAGGCGCCCAGCGAGCGTGCCGGCTATGTGCAGGCGATCGACAGCCGGGCCCTCGGCTTGGCCGTCGTCGAGCTGGGCGGGGGGCGGCGCAAGAAAGGCGACGCCATCGACCATCGCGTCGGTGCGGTGTTGCATGCTAAGACGGGCGACCAAGTGGAACGCGGGATGCCGCTGTGTACTGTCTATGCTGCGGACGAGGAGGCCGGGCGAACTGCTGTGGAACAGATCAGATCTGCGTTTATAGTGGGGGATGAGCCTGTTGCGCCGTTGCCGGTGATATACGAACGCATCACCGTTGAGGAATGACCTACCAGTTGGTGACGAGCCTCTCTAGGGCGATGGTCTCAAAGACTTGGGCTGTCTGTTGGGCGATGCCAAGCCAGCTATAACGCTGCGCCACTTCCTCGCGTCCGGTCTTGCGGCGCTGCGCCGCGGCTGCCGGGTTCGAGAATAGTTCGCGCACGGCCCACGCGATGCTCTCCGCGTTATCCGGGAAGACGGTGAGGCCGTTGCGCATGTGGCGCACGACTTCGCCCAGACCGCCCACATCGCTGGCAATCACATTACAGCCGAGCGCCATAGCCTCTAGCGCTACGATGCCGAACGGCTCGTAGATGCTGGGGAAGACCGCCGCGTCCACTGCCTGGTAAAGCAGATCGCGTTGGCGGTTGGAAATAAAGCCGAGAAACTGCACAGCATGTTCGATGCCTAGGGCGTGCACCTGCGGCGCAAGGCTGCGTCCGTTCTTGCCGGCTACGAGCAGCCGAGTGTTGGGGAACTCGGCCAGAATGGCGGGCATGGCGTCGATGAGAACGTGGACGCCTTTTTCGTGTACGATGCGCCCGACATAAAAGAGCAGACGTTCGCCGTTGGGCGCGTAGCGGCGGCGCAGTTCGGCAACCTCATCTGCGGCGCCGAACGTGAGCGCTTCGATGTCGATGCCGTTGGGGATGACGACGATCTTGTCGGAAGGCGTGCCGAAATAGGCGCTTAGTTCCGAGGCCATGTAGGCGCTGCACACGATGACTTTCCATGCCTCATGACAGATGCGCCGTTCCAACTCGTCGATCTGGCGGCTGGCGGCGGTGACGGGGTAGCCCTGCTGGCGGCCGCGCTCGGTGGCATGGATGGTCACAGCCAACGGCAGCTTGAACTCGTTTTTGAGCGCGATGCCGGCCGCTCCCGGCAACCAATCATGGATGTGAATGATGTGAAGCGGCTCGCGACGGATCTGCTCGGCAGCGAACTCCAGCAAAGCGTCGTTGCTGGCGATGACGTGGTTGTAATGATTATGTGTGTCTAGGGGAGGCAGATCGATGCGGTGAACGGTCAGGTTATCGTTAACCTGCTCCAACGCGGGGCCATTGGCATAGCGTGTGGTGACGACTTCTACCTGAAGCTGGCCGAAGGCGGTTTGTCGTCCGCCGAGGTTGCGGATCAGGCCGGTTACGTGCTGGCCCATGCCGCCCACGATGTAGGGGGGGTATTCCCAGCTTAGTTCTAAGATGCGCATAGGCAATTGGTTGGAATTTCCGTCCTGAATTTTCTGCGTTCTGCGTTCGATGTCTGCAGGTGCAGCCATTGGGCCGGCGGGCGCAAGGCCCGGATAGCGCTTATGGGCCGCCGCTCTCAATGCCGAGCGGCACGCTTTCCCCATTCTGTGCGATGCGATACGCCTCTAGCCGTCGCGGTTGCGGCGGAGGTGATTCGCCGTCCATACCCTTTAGCGCGGCGCACGCGGCGTCGAACGTTAGCCGGGCGGCGGGCGAACTAAGGGCGGCGGGTTGTGAGACGGAATTATACTGCGCGCCGGCCCAAGTCGCCCAATAGACCGGCCCCTGTATGGCGGCGTGCGCCGTAAAGACAGGATCGCCGCCTTGCGGCCCCAGCCAGAAGGCCGCGTCGGGGCGCATGGCGCGCAGCTCGGCCAAGCGGTGTGCGCCGGTGTGCGCCTCGCCCAGCCACAGATACGCGCCGTGTGCGCCGGGATCAGAGAGCGCTCCTGCATCCGGGTCGAGCAGATGAACGGGAATCGGCGCCGGGCTGCCGGCTAGAAGAGCAGAGAGCGGCGCGAGCCACGCCGGAGGGAGGCCGGCGACGGCGATCTGTTGTGCGCCTTCATGTTGGGCGACTGCGGCGATGGCGGCGATCAAATCCGCCAGCCAGCCAAGGTCGCCGTCCGGGGCGGCGAAACGTCCATCCGCGCCGAGGATATAGGGCGCAAGCCAGTTGACGCGGCCTGCGGTGAGTTCCTGGCCCGCGGCGATTGCCGTGTCGAAGTTGTAGGGGCCGATAATCGCGGCCGTGGCCGGGTCGACCAAGAGCTTGGCCGCGGCGCGGCGGGCGTTGTCGGGCCGGTTGGAATCGTCAAGGGCAAGGGGCAGAACGTCTATCCCGGCAGGCGAGCACGTCTCGATGGCGGCGCGCAACGCCGCCAGGGCTTCGTAGCCTGTCTCGCGATACAACCCCTCGAAGGGGGCGATCAGGCCGATCTTGACGACGGGGCGCACAGGCGTACAGCCTGCGCCGGCGAGCAGAAGAACCAGCAGCGCCGTCGCGAACCGGCCCAGGCGGCGAGCGCGGGGCCGATCAATAGCCGTAAATGCGCAAATTCTGTTCATGCTCCGCCAAGGTGCGGGCAAAGACATGGCGGCCTTCGTCGCCGGTCGCCAGGAAGAAGCAGTAGTCGCTGGCGGCCGGATTGCGCGTGGCTTCGATGGCGCTGAGGCCCGGACTCGAGATCGGGCCGGGAGGCAGCCCCGGGTTCAGATAGGTGTTGTAAGGGCTTGTGACGGTGACGTACTCCTCGATGCGCTGCGGCTTCCACCACCAATTGCCGACCGTGCCGCGCGCATACTGCACCGTGGGGTCAGCCTGAAGGTAGTTGCCGCCGACCTCTACAACGCAAGCGCCGTTGAGCCGGTTCAGGTAGACGCCGGCGATGAGCGGCCGTTCGTCGGCCTGGACGGCCTCGCGCTCGACGATGCTGGCGAGCGTGATCAGGTTGCGTCCGCTCAGCCCGCTGCCGCCGCCGACGAGGCCATCGCGCCCAACCTTGTTCTCGAAGTTGTCGAGGAAGGAGGCCAGCACGATCTCCGGCTGTGCGGCGAAGACGGGGAAGCGATAGGTGTCTGGGAAGAGGTAGCCTTCCAGCCCGGCGTCGGGCGGCAGGTCTTGCAGGAAATCGTAGTCGTCAAAGATGCCAAGGCTGCGCGGCTGGCGTACTGCGGCTAGGAAGCGATCCGGCTCCATCACATTGTTCTCGGCCAGGCGTTCCGCGATTTCTTCGGCGCGGAATCCTTCGGGGATGGTGACGAGCACTTCTTCGAACAGGGCGGTCTGCAACGCCGTAGCAAGCTCGGGGATCGTCATGGTTTCGGCCAGCATGAAATTGCCGGCTTCGATGCGCCGTTCGAGGCCGGTGACGCGCAGATAGAGGTTGAAGAGGTCGGCGTCGCGGACCAGTCCCTCTGCGGCGAGGCGGGCGGCGATAAAGCGCGCCGGTTCGCCGGGGTTGATGACAAAGGGGCGTGGGCGCGGGTTATCGCCCGCCGGGATATTGAGTTCCTGTTCGCGCAGGCGCAGGCTGAAGGCCAAGATCTGCTGTTCGATGTTGTCGGGCGTGAGCGCGCCGCTGCCTGCATCCGGGTCGATTAGCCCGGCTGCTGCTTTGGGGGCGCCGAGGAATTGCTCGGTCAGGTGGGCGCTGGCGACGAGCCACGATCCCGCCAGCACGCCCACGACCATGAGCAGGAAGGCGAGGCGCAGCAGATTGCCGAGCAGGTTTTCAGGCCGCAAGAGATCGCCCAGCTTGGGTCTATGGCGCGTATGCGGCTGTGCGTGCCGGAACAGGTTGGTGCGAGCGTCGGTCCTCATTGGCGTTAATGACTCACTGTGCAGGCGTTTCTGCACCGGTTTGGTATGGCAGATCGATGCGCCCGAAGTCGGCGCGTTCGCCGGTGTTTTGGCTGTCCAGGTAGCTGCGCAAGATGACGGCGGCTGCGACTGCGTCCTCGCTGCTGCGAGATTCGCCGCTGGCCAACAGTTGTTGCGCCGCGTATGTGCTCAGTCGCTCGTCCCAGAAGATGATAGGGAGCGGCCGGCCAAGCAAGGTGCGCAGGGCATGGGCAAGACGCATGCCCCATTTGCGCACGGTGCGGGTCTGGTCGCTGTCGCTGCCGTCCATATTGAGAGGCAGGCCGCAGATGACGGCGACCGCTTCTTGCTCGGTTACGATGGCGGCCAGACGGGCGAAGTCCTGGCGACGGCTGCCGCGGGTGAGCGTCAGCAGCGGGTGAACCGAGAGACGCAGCGGATCGCATGCGGCTACGCCGATGCGCGATAGTCCCACGTCGAGGGCGACAAGCTTGCCGGCGATACCGGGGGCTTCTTCCCGGGTGCGGTCAGGCGCAGTATGGCTCATGGCAGCTCGGTCGGGCTGAGGTACTCCACGCGCACCTGGATGCGATTGGGAAACTGCGGCAGCGAACGCAGCCAGTCCGGGTCGCGATAGATGTCGGGCGAAACCTCCAACGGCCAGCGGGCGGCGATTGCCTGGGCCGCCTCTTCCGGCGGACGGCCGGCAATGAGCCGCTTCACTTCGACCGGGTCGATGGGGATAACGTAATCCGCAGATGCGGTCATCGTGAACGTCACGGCGCGCCCGATGGCGGTGACGCCGGGCGCGCGGCCGAAGCTGACGCTGTCCGCGACCAAGAGACCGCGTTGGGGAACGTTCTCGCGCAAGGCCGCCAGCATCACATCCTGGGTCTGCTCTTGATTGAGCGCTGTGCCCTGGATCAGGGAGCGCAGCGTAAGCCGCACTTCGTCGCCTTCGTCGTCGTTGAATCTATCGAAGGCCTGGGCGATGGTGAAGATCTGCATCGATTCCGGAGGCAGCCATTCACCGGGCTCTAGTTCGGCCTGTAACGTCGCATATGCTTCGGCTTCGACCTCGGCTTGAACCTGGGCGAGCAGGTTATCTTTGTCCTGCTGCGTGACGACGCGCACCAGGCTTGAACCGCCGCCAAAGGTCGCGCCGGGGTTGCTGACGCGCACGCGGAAGCGCAGCGCGCCGCTGACGGTGTTGATGGTGTTTGCCCGCACGTTGCCCGCCACGCCCGGCTCCAGCGCCTCGATAGGTACGGTAACGCGTGCGCCGATGCCGCCTTCCAGGCTGGCGGACTGCGTCGTGCGGAAGTTGACGGGCGTACCGGTGCTGGTGCTCACCACGGTGCCGGAAGGGATTTCGACCGGGGCTGCGCCCAGGTTGTTGAAGACGACCGAGCCGGTGGCATTGTCGACGGGCTTCTGCTGTGAGCCGGTCGTGTCGATGACGCCGGTTTTTTCGAGCGTGACCTCGATCAGCCTGCCGGGAACGGCCCTGGCTTCGATGTCTGAGGCGACAAGCGCCGGGTCAGCGGTGATTTGAACCGTGGTTGCGATCGCCTCTTGGCCCGGCGTCAGCGTGATGGTGGCTGCGGGTAAAATGTTGAGCGCAAAGACGGCAAGCAGGGCGACGATCAAGATGGCCATAAAGCCCTGGGCGATCAGGTGCAGCCACCACGGCAGGCCGCGGCGGAGCGCTTCTCCCTGTGCGATGCGCCGGCGGCGGGCTTGATGCGCGTTGGGGCGCACGGCGCGGCCGATGATCTGCTCGCGCCGCCAGGCGGGGGCTTCCGGCAGCGCAGGCAGCGGCCGGCGCGGGTTGACCAGCGGCGCGATGGGGCGCATGTGGTAATCGCCGGGAACATCTTGCCGCCGCGTATAGACGGGGATGCCGGCGACGGCCGCGCTCTTGCGCGCCGGCTGATGGCGGGTGACGAGGGCGAGAGGAGTCTGCTGCGCCTGGGCTTGGCGCAGCAAGATGCGCATACGCGCCGCACTGTCGATCTCCGTCCAGTCGGGCGGGAGTTCCAGGACGATGTGACGGCGGCGATGACGGCTAAGTTCCTGGCGGACGGCTTCGAACGTGGCGTCTGGCGGAATGGTCAGGAAAGTGGGCATGGCGACGTTAGAATCGGCGGCAGGCCGGCGACGCGGGCGTCAACCGGCCTGCTGTCCAATTCAGCGAAGATTCTCTTCCACCCAAGCGGGCACACGATGCAGGGCGTCGGGCAGGTTGGCGGCGTCCTTGCCGCCGGCCTGGGCCATGTGCGGCGCACCGCCGCCGCGCCCGCCAATGATCGGCGCGATGGTCTTGACGAGGTTGCCGGCGTGAATGCCGCGTGCGGTCAGGTCGTTGGTGACCGCGGCGACAAGTTGCGGACGTTCGCCGATGACGGCCCCAACGACGACTACGCTGCTGCCGAGCTTGTCGCGCAGCCAGTCCGTCATACGGCGCATGGCGTCAGCGTCGTCGGCGTCGATCTGTACAGCCAGCACGGCGACGCCGTTGACCCGCACGGCCTGATCGAGCAAGTTTTGCGTCTGGCGTAAGGCCAACTGCTGCTTGGCCTGGGCTAACTCGCGCTGGAGGCGCTGGTTTTGCGCCTGGAGCTGTTCGACGGCGCTGACGATCTCGTCCAGAGGAGCGTGCAGCAGTTCCGCCGCGCCGGCGACAGCGGCGAACCGGCGTTCGATCAGGTCTTCGGCGGCGCGGCCGGTGACGACCTCGACGCGACGGATGCCGGCGGCGACGCCGCCCTCGCTGATGATGCGGAAATTGCCGATCTCGGCGGTGGAGTCTACGTGCGTGCCGCCGCAAAGCTCCATGCTGACGCTTTCTTCTTCGCCAAAACTGACCACGCGCACTTCGTCGCCGTACTTCTCGCCAAACAGAGCCATAGCGCCTTCTTCCACCGCACGCGCATATGAAGTCCAGCGCGTCTTGACGGGGTAATTCGCCAGGACGATGGCATTGGAACGCTGCTCGATGCCGGCGAGTTCCTCTTTGCTGACCTGCTGCGGATGGGTGAAGTCAAAGCGCAGACGGTCCGGCGCGACGAGCGAGCCGGCCTGGTGCACATGGTCGCCGAGCTGCTCGCGCAGCGCGGCGTGCAAAATGTGGGTGGCTGTGTGATTGCGCATGATGTCCCAGCGCCGTTCGGTGTCGATGACGGCGACGGCGGGGTCATTGACGCAGACGGTGCCGGCGGTGACCTTGCCGATATGGACGATCAGTCCGGGGATGCGGCGGCGCGTGTCGGTCACCTCGACGCTCCACACGGGCGCGTCCATGTCGTCGGGGAAGTAGTAGATTTCGCCGCTGTCGCTCACCTGGCCGCCGCTTTCAACATAGAAGGGCGTTTCGGGCAGGACAATCTCGACCTCTGCGCCGGCATGAGCCTCCTGCACGCGCACGCCGTCCGCCAAGATGGCGGCGACGACGGTGTCGATTTCGGCCAGATTCTCGTAGATTCGGTGCTGCACGCCTTCCGGGCCGAGGACGCCCTCGCGCTGCAAGTCTGTGAGCAGCGCGCCGTAGACGGAGACGTCTGGGGCGACTTTCTCTTGGACGGTGGCGCGGCTGCGCTCCTTTTGTTCGGCAAGGGCGATGTTGAAGCCGGTCTCGTCCACGGTGAAGCCCTGCTCGCCGGCGACATCGCGCGTCAAGTCCAGCGGGAAGCCGTAGGTGTCCCACAGGTGGAAGGTGCGGTCGCCGGGGATGACGCTTATGCCCTCGGCGCGCAGTTGCTGCATGAGGTCGTCGAGGATGCCGAGGCCGGCGGTGAGCGTGCGCTGGAAGCGCTCTTCCTCGTCGGTGATGGCCTGCTGGATGAAGCCCTGCTTGGCGCGCAGGTCGGTGTAGTGGTCGCCCATCTGCTCGATGACCGCGGCGGCGACGTCGGCCAAGAAGGGCTTGTCGAAGCCGATCAGCTTGCCGAAGCGGGCGGCGCGGCGCAGGATCATGCGCAGGACGTAGCTGCGCCCCTCGTTGCCGGGCAGGACGCCGTCGCCGATGAGAAAGGTCATGGCGCGGGCATGGTCGGCGATGGCGCGGTAGCGGTAAAGGTGCTGGCGGCGGTGGGCGGCATCTTGCCGCAAAAGCTGCTGGATGCGGTCCATGATGGGGCTGAAGGCGTCGGTGTCGTAGTTGTTGTCCTTGCCCTGCATGATGCTGGCGAGGCGTTCGAGACCGGCGCCGGTATCTACGCCCGGCGCGGGCAGGGGTACGAGCTGCCCGTCGGCCTTTTGGTCGAACTGCATGAAGACGAGGTTCCAGATTTCCAGGTATTCGTCATCGTGGTTGACGCCGCCGGCGTGTTGCGTGGCAAGATCGCCCCAGTAGTAGTGGATCTCGGTGTTGGGGCCGCAGGGGCCGGTATCGCCCATCGTCCACCAGTTATCTTTTTTGCCGAAACGCAGGATGCGCTCCGGCGCCACACCCGCTTCGATCCAAAGCTGTTCGGATTCGTCGTCATTTTCGAAGACGGTGAACCAGAGTCGCTCGATGGGCAGTTCCCAGCGGTTGACGAGCAGATCCCAGGCGTATTGGATGGCTTCGCGCTTAAAATAGTCGCCGAAGGAGAAGTTGCCGAGCATCTCGAAGAAGGTGTGATGCCGCGGGCTTGGCCCTACGTTGTCGAGGTCGTTGTGCTTGCCGCTGACGCGCATACACTTCTGACTGGTGACGGCGCGCTTATAGGGGCGCTGTTCCACGCCCAGAAAGACGTCCTTGAACTGAACCATGCCGGCGTTGACGAGCAGCAGCGTCGGGTCGTTGTCGGGCACAAGGTTGCCGCTGTCTACGATGGCGTGACCTTGTGCGTGGAAATATTCCAGATATTCCTGACGGATCTGATTGGTCGATAAGCGTTTCATGCGTCGGCACTCTTCAGCGTTTGGCGCAGCAAGCGTTTTAGGTGTGAGCACGGACAACTCTATGCCGCGTCACGACCGTTGGGCCTGTTGGCAGGCGACAATACCAATTGGCGACGCCGGCAGGCAACGCCCGGCGCGCACTGTCTCCAGAGAGGTGATTTTAGGTCAATCTCAGGAGGGTGTCAAAAAGTCTGTCGCCGATGGGTGCGTCCGGTCGTCACCGGCGCGCCAACCGCCGGTGACCCCAGAAGGTTTGCCAGAATACGGCAAGCGTTCCATAATAGAACTTTGTACCTGACGGTCACCCGCCGCGCGGCGGGTTTGGCAGGGAAGCGCGAGTCTGTTGTGGCGCACCCACGCAGCACTTTGGCCGGGGGCGCGGACAGCGTTTCGAGAAGGAGCGATGCGGCATGACGACGCCCATGCGCCAACAATATCTGTCGTTGAAGAAGCAGTATGCGGACTGCATCCTGCTCTTTCGCCTGGGCGACTTTTACGAGACGTTTGACGACGACGCCAAGACCGTCGCCAAGGTGTGCGACGTGGTGTTGACCAGCCGCCCGGTGGGCAATGACCAGCGCGTGCCGTTGGCCGGCGTGCCCTATCACAGTGTAGACGGCTATATCGCGCGGCTGATTGAGGCCGGGTATCGGGTGGCGATTGCCGAGCAGGTCAGTGAGCCGGGGCAAGGGTTAGTCGAGCGCGAGGTGCGGCGTGTGGTGACCAAAGGCACCATCGTCGACCCGGGCATGTTGGACGAGAAGCGCAACAACTACCTGATGGCGGTAAGTTTTAATGCGCGTGGGACGGTTGTTGGCATATCGTATTGCGATATTACCACCGGCGAATTCGCAACGACGCAGATTGGCGCCGTCGCGGCCGAGGCCGAGCGTCGCGTGGGCGAGGAACTCAGCCGCTTACAGCCGAGCGAGTTGATCGTCATTGACTGGGAGCCGGCTGAGAGCGGGTTGGCTGGGTTGATCGACAACATGGGGCCGCTGATCTCCACCGTGGAGCCGTGGCAGGTAGAAGAGGAGACGGCGCGGCAAGCGCTGGAGCGGCATTTCGGGGTCGCTACGCTGGACGGCTTCGGCCTGCAACACCAGATCGAAGCCGTGCGCGCCGCCGCCGCCATCGTGGCCTATTTGGCGGAGATGCAGCCCTCTGCGCTGAACCAGCTTCGACGCCTGCGCAGCTACGCCGCGGGCAACTACATGACGCTCGACGAGTCGACCCGCCGCAACCTGGAACTCACGGAGACGATCCGGTCGGGCGATGTGAAGGGCAGCCTGTTGGACGTGCTTGACCGCACGTTGACGCCGATGGGGGGGCGTCTACTGCGCCGGCGACTCAACCAGCCGCTGCTGGACGTGGAGGCGATCCGCTGCCGGCACGATGCGCTCGAATTCTTCTTTCAGGAAACGCGAGCGCGGCTGGAACTGCGCCAACATCTGCGCGGGATGGGCGACCTGGAGCGATGGACGAACCGCGTGGTGCAAGGGGTGGCGCTGCCGCGTGACCTGTTGGGCATGCGCGAGGCGTTGCGCGGCCTACCCGCGATCCGTGAGAGCTATGCCGGCCCGCAAGACGGCGGTCCTGCCGGCCGCGAGGCCGCGCCGGGGCTGCTGCCGGACCTGCCGATGTGCGAGGATGTGTTGAACCTGCTGGAGAGGGCTATCAGCGACGAGCCGCCCGCTACGCTGTCCACGCCGGGCGTGATCCGCGACGGCTTCAGCGCGGAACTGGACGACCTGGTCGCCAAGAGCCGCGGGGCGAAGGACTGGATCGCCAATCTGCAGGTGACGGAGCGGGATCGGCTCGACATCAAGAGCCTCAAGGTCGGCTACAACAAGGTCTTCGGCTACTACATCGAGATCACGAACACGCACAGCGACAAGGTTCCCGATCACTACATCCGCAAGCAGACGTTGGCGAATGCGGAGCGCTACATCACTTCGGAGCTTAAGGAGTACGAGTCGCTTGTCCTTAACGCCGACGAGCGGCGACTGGAGATCGAGCAGCAGTTGTTCCGCGAGGTCTGCATACAGATCGCGGCGCAGACCAACCGTCTGCTCGAGTTGGCGGAGGGGCTGGCAAAACTGGACGTGACCAGCGCACTGGCCGAGACGGCCTTGATGCGGCGCTATGTGCGGCCGGAAGTGGACGAGGGGCCGGCCATCGAGATCGTGGCGGGCCGTCATCCTGTCGTCGAGTTGACGTTGACGGATGAGCCGTTCGTGCCCAACGACACCCGGTTGACGCCGGAGGGCTGCATCCATCTCTTGACCGGCCCCAACATGGCGGGCAAGAGCACCTTTTTGCGTCAGGTGGCGTTGATCACGCTGATGGCGCAGATCGGCAGCTTCGTGCCGGCGGACGCAGCGCACATCGGCGTGGTGGATCGCATCTTTACGCGCATCGGCGCCAGCGACGAGATTCACCGCGGCCAGTCCACCTTTATGGTAGAGATGGTGGAGACGGCCAACATTCTCAACCACGCCACCAGCCGCAGCTTGCTTATCTTGGATGAGATCGGGCGCGGGACGAGCACATACGACGGGCTGGCGATCGCCTGGGCTGTAGTGGAGTACATCCACAACCACCCGGAACTGCGCGCCAAGACGTTGTTCGCCACGCATTACCACGAACTGACGGACCTGGCGGAGCGGCTGCCGCATGTGGTGAACTACAATGTGGCGGTCGACGACAGCGGCAACGGGCGGGACGTGGTTTTTCTGCGGCGCATCATTCCGGGGCGTGCCGACCGCTCGTATGGCGTCCATGTAGCGCGCATGGCCGGCTTGCCGCCGGCGGCGGTCAATCGGGCCGAAGAAATCCTGGCCGATCTGGAGCGCAGCGGCGCGGCTGGGCCGAGGCGCTTGCATGAGGCGGAGACGGCGCGCGGCAAGGCCGCGCTGCAAGTGTCGCTCTTTGCCGATTCGCACCCGGCTGTGGAGGCGTTGCGCGCGCTGGACGTCAATGCGCTGACGCCGCTCGAAGCGTTGAACCGGCTCTACGAATTGCACCAACTGGCCGACCGGACCTGACCGCACCGGACGACGTTTTCGCCAAACAAGTCGCCCTTCGCCAGGATGCAAGCCTGTCAAAGGGCGGCTCAAAGAACGTGATTTTGAGACATGTCAACCGTCGCCGCTGTATCTGAAGACGCTCAGCCCGCTCCGCCAACCACGGTCGAGAAACTGCGGGGATTGCCCTGGAGCTACCTCGCCAATTCCGCCAACACGGTGTTCGCCCAGTTCACCTGGTTCGGTTCGACCTTTGTGCTGATGCTCAGCGCCTTGGGCATGAGCAAGGGGCAGATCGGCCTATTGCTGTCCCTGGTCCCGTTCGGCGGGTTGATCGCGCTCTTCATCGGCACTGCAGTGGCGCGCGCCGGCTATAAGCGCACGTTTATCATTTTTTATGCGCTGCGCAAGACATCGACCGCGGCGTTGTTGCTGACGCCGTGGGTGTTGGCTGCCTTCGGCCAGCAGGCGATGGTGATCTTCGTGATCGGTGTGACGACCGCTTTCGCCCTGACCAAGTCTGTGGCCGAAACCGGCTATTTTCCCTGGTATCAGGAGTTCATCCCTCGCTCCATGCTGGGTCGCTATTCCGCGACCAACAGCGTGTACACAGTGATCGTCGGCCTTATTTCCGTGACCGCGGCCGGCTACGTGCTGGACCGGTCGAGCGAGTTGTCCTCGTACATGCTGTTGATCGGCGTGGGCGTCGTCTTCGGTTTTGTGGCCGTCTATTCCTATACGCATATACCGGGCGGGGCGCCGGTCCGGGTGCTCGAAAAAGATGCCGGTCTGTGGCGGGGGATGGCGGAGGCGGCCCGTGACGGCAACTTTACGCGCTATTTGCTTGGCGCCGCGCTGATCATCCTGGGCACGGCGCCGGTCGTTTCGTTCGTACCGCTGTTTATGCAGGAACAGGTCGGCCTAAGTTCCGGCCATGTGGTGCTGCTACAGTCCGGCGGTTTGATCGGCACGCTGCTTTCGAGTCTTCCGGTTGGTTGGGCTTCGGACCGTTATGGCGGCAAGCCGCTCATGATCATCGGCCTGGCGTTGAAGGTGTTGCTGCCCATCCTGTGGGTGGCGATGCCCCGGCACAGCGACATCAGCCTCTATGCGGGCATTGGCATTGCGGTCATTCTCGGCATTTCCGAGATCGCCTGGGCGATTGGGGCCGGGCGACTGCTCTACGGCAGCGTCGTGCCGCCGGCCAAGAAGACGGCCTATATGTCGCTGCACTATGCCTGGGTTGGGTTGATCGGCGGCATCGGCGCGCTGCTGGGCGGGTGGATCCTCGGTTTTACCGCCGGGCTGTCGGGCAGTTTGCTCGGCTTGCCGCTCGACCCGTACTTGCCGTTGTTCGGGCTGGGCTTCGTGTTAACGCTAGCTTCGACGCTGGTGCTGCTGGGCATGCGCGCCGACAACCGCTACGGTGTGGGCGAGTTCGCCGGGATGTTTTTCCGCGGCAATCCTTTCCTGGCAATGACGTCGGTTATCCGCTACTACATGGCGCGCACCGAGCGGTCGACGATCTCGATGGCCGAGCATTTGGGCCGCGCCAAAAGCCCGTTGGCCCTTGACGAACTGATCGATACGCTGGAGGACCCGCGCTTCCATGTGCGCTTCGAGGCCATCGTTTCACTGGCGCGCATGCCGGCGGATGCGCGCGTAATCGAGGCGCTGACGAAGGTCCTAGAAGGCACGGAGGTCGCCTCGACGTCGATGGCGGCTTGGGCGCTAGGCCGTCTGGGGGACCGGCGAGCGGTTGCACCGTTGCGCCAGTCGTTGGATTCGGGCTACCGGTCGATCCGCGCCCAGAGCGCGCGGGCTCTGGGCGCGCTGCGCGACCCCTCGGTCGCTGGCGAGTTGCTGGAGCGGCTGGAGCAAGAGGAGGATATCGGCCTGCTAATGGCCTATGCGTCGGCGCTGGGCAATCTGCGGGCGCGCGAGGCATTGCCCGTGCTCATCAGACTGATGCCTTCTATGACCAATCCGGGGGCGCGAATGGAACTGGCGTTGAGCATCGCCCGCATTCTGGGCAACGAGCGCCGTTTCATCGACCTGCTGCGCCAGGCCCGGCGCGACCTGGGCACGGCCGTGGCGCAGGAGCTTGTGCGGGTGCAGCGGCGCTGGGTGCGTCGCGGCGGAGCGCAGCTTGAGGCGGAGATCAAGGCGTCGGCAGACGCCTTCGCCCACGGGGATGAGGAAGCCGGTGCGGCGCATTTTACGCGCGCCCTTACAATTATCCTCGAAAAGGGAGCCGGCGATGCGGCCGGCTCCGTGTTGGCGATGTGCGCTGAACACATCGGCGAATATGGCGCGGAGCACCCTGAGTATGTTCTGCTCGCGCTCCATACGTTGCACAGTGCGGCGGGAAAGTAAGCAGCAATGACCGAGCATCGGGAGCCTGAGTTGTACAAAGAGGAAGAACCGGCGGAGCCGGGCCGGCGCGCGGTTCGGACGGACGACGAGCCGACCACCGTCGAGAAGCTGAAGGGCATGCCGTGGAGCATCGCCTCGAATGCAGCGAACACCGTGTTCGCCCAATATACCTTCTATGGCTCCCTCTTCGTGCTCTTTCTCAGTGCGCTTGGCCTTAGCAAGAGCCAGATGGGTTTGATCCTGTCGCTGTTGCCGTTCTTCGGCCTGATGTCGTTGTTTGTGGCCCCGGCAACAGAGCGCTTCGGCTACAAGCGCACCTACATGACTTTTTTTGGGTTGCGCTCATTCACCTCGATTGGGCTGCTGTTTACACCGTGGGTCCTGAGCCAATACGGTGCGCAGGCCGCGCTCACGCTGGTGACCGTGATCGTGGCGGTGTTCTCGCTCTTTCGCGCTATTGCCATTACGGCCATGCATCCCTGGGTGCAGGAGTATGTGCCGGACAGCGTACGCGGCAAGTATACGGCCTGGAACAATATGTTCACCACCGGGACCGGCTTTATCGCCGTGACCGCCGGCGGCTTTGTGCTGGCGCGTACGACCGGCTTGACCGGCTTCATGGTTCTGATCGGGGCGGGCGTGGTGTTCGGTTTTATTTCGGTGGCTCTGGCGGTACGCGTGCCCGGCGGCGCGCCCCGAAGCCCTCGCCGGAACGAACAAGCCCGGCCGCGAGAGTTAGGGTCTGCGCTGCGCGATCGGAGCTTTGTGCGCTATCTGTTGGCCGTGAGCGCGATCACGCTGGTGACTGTGCCTCTCGGCGCGTTCTTGCCGCTCTTCATGCGCGAGCAGATCGGGCTGAACGATAGCGGGATCGTGTGGCTGCAGACGGGCACGCTGGTCGGCACGTTGGCTTCGAGCTTCATCTGGGGATGGGCGGCGGACCGATATGGCAGCATTCCGGTAACGCTTTACGGGCTGAGCTTGCGCGCCGTGTTGCCTCTCCTGTGGATGTTGATGCCGCGTCACACCGAATGGGGCCTGACGATTGCGTTGAGTATTGCGCTGCTGCAAGGCGTGGCGGATATGGGCTGGGGCATCGGCTCGGCGCGTATGCTCTATGTCAACATTGTGCCGCCGGCAAAGCGCCGCGACTATATGGCGCTCTATTTTACGTGGACGAGCGTTGTCGGAGGCGTCAGCCAGTTGGGCAGCGGCCGCCTGCTCGACGCGACCGAAGGGTTTTCGGGGCAGTTCTGGATCTTCACGCTTGACCCGTACCTGCCGCTGTTTATCGGCGGCATCATCCTGCCCTTTGTCGCCTTCTTCCTGTTGCGCGGCATCTACGAAGAGCGGGGCGTGAGCATGGGGCAGTTTGCCGGTATTTTCTTGCGCGGCAACCCGTTCTTGGCGATGAGTTCGATGATCCGCTATCACCTGGCGCGCGATGAGTACGCCACGGTGCGCGTGACGGAGCAACTCGGCCAGGCGAAAAGCCCGCTGACCGTGGACGAACTGCTGGAGGCTCTGGAGGACCCGCGCTTCAACGTGCGCTTCGAGGCCGTAATTTCCATCGGGCGCATGATGCCCGACCCGCGTCTGGTCGAGAAGCTGGAGCAGATGCTGGAGGGGAGCGAACTGGCGTTGACCGTCGTGGCCGCGTGGGCGCTGGGCCGGCTGGGCGATCCGCATGCCATTCCGGCGCTGGAGCGGGCGCTGAACTCGCAGTACCGCTCGATCCGCGCCCATGCGGCGCGCGCCCTGGGCGCGTTGGGCGATGAACGGATCGTGCCGGAGCTGTTGGCGCGTCTGGAGCAAGAGACGGATAAGGGCTTGCAGATGGCCTATGCCTCGGCGCTTGGCAACCTTGGGGCCAAGGAGGCGACGTCGCTGTTGCTCAAGCTCTTGGGCGATATGGACAACCCAGGCGCGGCTCTGGAACTTGCGCTGTCGTTGGCGCGTATCGTGGGCAACGAGCATGGTTTCGTCACGTTGGCCCGCGGCGCGCGGACCGATGCCGGAACGACGATGGCGCAGGCAATTGCGGCGTTCCGCCGCCAGGCGGATCAGGCGCTTGGGCCGGAAGCGCAGGCCCTGGCGGATGTTTGCGCCGACCGATTGGCGCGCGAGAATTTGGTCGAAGGCGCGCTTGGCATCAGCCAATTGATCCGGGCGTTGCCCCGCGGCCGCTTCAGCGCGGCGGGGCTGGCGATTCTCGACGAGTGCGGCGTTCGCCTCGGCCAGCCGGACTGGGACGTGCGCCAGGAGTATATCATCCTTACCCTGCATACACTGATGGCGGATTGGCGATGATGCCGGAGAGCAAACGGCCGATCGTAGCCGGCTCTGTTCTGCCTGATTTCACTGGACGAGGCGCCTGCCGTGCGTAGGATGTTGTTTCTGACGTTGTACCTGCCTTCGTTCGTGCTGGCGTTCGGCGCGGGCATGTTGGTTCCGGTGCTGCCGTTGTATGCGCGGTCGTTCGGCGCATCCTACGGGATGATCGGGCTGGCGCTGGCAAGCCAGGGCATCGGCAATTTGATCGGCGATATTCCGGCCGGCATCTTGCTGGGGCGCATGGGGCATAAGCGCGCTATGCTGGCCGGCATCGGCAGTCTGGCCGTTGCAGTATTCGCGATGGCCTGGGCGCAGTCGACGCTGCATCTGATTGCGCTCGGCTTGATCGCCGGGCTGGGCACGGCTATGTGGAACATCTCGCGCCACGCCTACATGACTGATTCCATCACGCTGCACGAGCGCGGGCGGGCGACGGCCGCATTCGGCGGGTTCAACCGTATCGGTACGTTTGCCGGGCCCGCCGTAGGCGGAACGCTGGCGACGGCATTTGGGTTGCGCTTCCCGTTCGGGGTCTATGGCGTGGTGGCGATCGTCGCTTTGGTCGCGGTGGCCTTGTTCGTGACCGATACGGGCGAGCGCGTCGTGATCCACCGGGGCGGCGTTTGGGGCCACACCAATCACCTGGCGACGGTGGTGCGCAAGCACTACCGCGTGCTGGCGTCGGCGGGGCTGGCCCAACTACTGGCGCAGATGGTCCGCTCCGGCCGGGGCATTGTCGTCCCGCTGTATGCGGCGGATGTTGTGGGGCTGAACGTGACGCAGATCGGCTGGATCGTCACGCTGTCGGCGGCGATCGACATGGCGATGTTCTACCCGGCGGGCGTGATTATGGACCGCTTCGGGCGCAAGTATTCCTCCGTGCCTTCGTTCGCGCTGCAGGCATTGGGCATGGCGCTGATCCCTTTCGCGTTTAGTTTCGGCACTCTGCTGGCGGCGACGCTGGTCATCGGCTTCGGCAACGGCATCGGCTCGGGCACGATGCTGACGCTTGGCTCGGACCTGGCGCCGAAGGAGTCGATGGGCGAGTTTCTGGGGGTGTGGCGTCTGATCGGCGACGTGGGGCAGAGCGGCGCACCGATGGCCGTAGGCGGGATCGCAGATGCGTTGAGCCTGCCGCTGGCGACATTCGCGATTGCCGGGGCGGGGTTGGGGGCGGCGCTGGCGCTGGCCTTGCTGGTGCCGGAGACGCTGCGCCCGCACCGGGCCAAAACCTGATCGTCCGGCGTGAATGAGGGCGGCGCGTGATGGAGAGGGGACAATGATGGCAGAGTCGAAGTACCGAGAGGCTGGGGTGGACATCGACGCCGGTAATCTGGCTGTCGAACAGATGAAGCCCGCCGTTCGCGCGACGTTCACGCCGGCCGTGCTGGCGGACGTGGGGAGTTTCGGCGGGCTGTATGCGCTGCAGAACTTGCCGCCGCAGCCGGTGTTGGTCGCTTCGACCGACGGGGTGGGGACGAAGGTCAAGCTGGCGGCGGATCTGGGCCGGTGGCGCGGCATCGGGGTTGACATCGTGAACCACTGCGTCAACGATATTCTGGTGCAGAACGCCCGTCCGCTTTTTTTCCTTGATTATATCGCGGCAAGCAAACTGGCTCCGGAGCAGGTTGCGACCGTGGTGACGGGCATGGCCGAGGCGTGCCGCGCCGCGGGCTGCGCGCTGCTGGGCGGCGAAACGGCCGAGATGCCCGGCGTCTATGCCGAGGGCGCGTTCGACGTGGCCGGGACAATCGTCGGCTTGGTGGACCGCGACGAGATTCTGCCCAAGACAGAGCGGATGGCCGCGGGCGACCTGCTGTTCGGGCTGCCGAGCAGCGGGCCGCATACCAACGGCTATTCGTTGATCCGGCGAGCGATGGCGGGCGAGGACCTGACTCAGACGCTGAGCGACGGGCGCAGCCTGACTGATGCGCTGCTGGCCCCGCACCGCTGCTATGTGGCCGAAGTCGAGCGGCTGCGGGCCGCGGGCGCGCCGCTGTTGGGCTTGGCGCACATCACGGGCGGCGGCTTCATGGAGAACGTGCCGCGAGCGTTGCCGGACAGCCTGTGCGCGGTCGTGGAGACGAACAGATGGCCAACGCCGGAGGTGTTCGCCCTATTGGTCGAGCGCAGCGGTCTGGAGCGGGCAGAGGCTTTCCGCGTTTTCAATATGGGCATCGGCCTGGTGATGATCGCGCCGGTCGCGGCGCGTGCCGCTGTGCGCGCAGCGCTGCCCGAAGCGATTGAGATCGGCCGGCTGGAGCGTCGCGCGTCGGGCGCGGCCGCTATCCGTTTATTCGACTAGAACAGAAGGTTGAGAAGGAGGCTCCTTTACGATGCCGGCGCGACTTGCCGTTCTGATTTCGGGCAACGGGTCGAATCTTCAGGCCATTCTCGACGCCATTCGTCTGCGCGCCTTGGACGCGGAGACGGTTGTCGTGGTGTCGAACCGCAAGAATGCTTTCGGGTTGGAGCGCGCGGCGCGCGCCGGCGCGCCCACGCGCTATCACCCGCTCAAGCCGTATCGCGAGGCCGGGCGCAGCCGTGAGGAGTATGACGCCGACTTGGCCGCGTTAGCCAAGGAGTATGCGCCGGACTGGGTGGTGTTGGCCGGTTGGATGCATATCCTCAGTAATGCGTTTTTGCACCATTTTCCTTACCGGGTGGTGAATCTGCACCCGGCGCTGCCCGGCAAGTTTCCCGGCGCGCACGCCATCCAAGACGCGTTTGAAGCGTTCCAGCGGGGCGAGATCAAGCAGACGGGCGTCATGGTTCACCTCGTGCCGGATGAGCAGGTGGATCGCGGCCCGGTGATCGCGACGGCTGAGGTTCCCATCTACAAAAGCGACACGCTGGAGATGCTGACCAACCGCATGCACCAGACGGAACACCGAATCTTGGTCAACGCGCTGCAACGTTTGATCGAAGGGGACTGACCGGGAAAAGGCTAGGCGGCAGGGCGCCACTCGCGGCGTTTGGCCGCGCGGTGGAGCGGTGTGAGCGGGCGTCGGGTCGGACTGGCTGCCGCAGTTGCCGAAACCGCCGCAGTCTTGGGCAGTTGGGCATGCACGATGCTTTTGGGTGCGCCGTAGGCGCTCGCCGTGCAGCCGTCGGCATGGTAGTCGGCGCTCCACTCGCCGTCGATCAAGTAGCGAAACTGGCTAGTTGTTCCGGCGGGCAAGTCCAGCATTGTCCGCCAGATGCCGTCGCGGTCTTGACGCAAGGGAGTGGCCGATTCGCTCCAGTTGTTGAAATCGCCTGCTACATAGATGCGGTCGGCCCAGATGCCGGACGGCAATTCGAAGACCACGCGAACGTGCCCTGGGACCGGCGAGCTTAGTTTGCGGATCATCGGTACGCCTCCAAAAGAACTACGAAATCTTACCTCTGTGAGACGCCGGCCTGTTCTGCGACGGGATTAGCTGCGTGCGGCGGTTGGCTGTGTCCCCTTCTTGTTTGGGGCTACACCTTGCATAGGCCTCCATTATGCATGGGGCAGATTAAGCCAAGATGAATGGCGCATGACGCGTGCGTTATACGCAGGTTAAGAGTCGCGCGGGCAGTATGGTCAGCGTAGGGCAAGCGACTTAGGCGTCGCCGGGCTGACGAGTCCCGGACGGAGGCGGAGAAAGAAAAAGAGGACGCGCACGCGGCGCGTCCTCTTTTGTTGGCGGGGGATAGGAGGCTATTTGCCGTCGCGGCGGGTTACCCCGCGACGATGTTGACCAGCTTGTCGGGTACGACGATGACCTTGCGCACCTGCTTGCCCTCGATCCATTTGCCGACGTTGGGCAGCTCCAGCGCCTCGCGTTCCAGCACGTCCTTCGCCGTTCCCGGCGCCTTGACCAGCTTGTCGCGCACCTTGCCGTTGACCTGGACGACGATGGCGATCTCCTCCTCGCGCGCCTTCTCGGCGTCGGCCTGGGGCCATGCTTGCAGGTGAACGCTCTCCGTATGCCCTAGCCGATGCCACAGTTCCTCGCTGATGTGCGGGAAGATGGGAGCCATCAGCAGGACAATGTCATGGATGGCTTTGCGCCAAGCCGGCGTGTCGTAGATGGCCGTGTCTTTGGTGCGCACCAGCCAGTTGTTCATCTCCATCAGCGCGGCGACGGCCGTATTGAAGCGGAAGTTCTGCATGTCGTCGGTGACCTTGATGATGGTCTGGTGCAGCTTGCGCTCCAGGCTGCGGACCTCCTCTTCGCCGGGGTCGCCGCTCGCCGGGCGCGACGGCGCGTCGACGACGACGGCCCAGACGCGGTGCAGGAAGCGGCTGACGCCTTCGATGGCGCTGGGGTCCCACGGTCCGCCCAGCTCCCAGGGACCGATGAACACCAGATAGCCGCGCACGGTGTCCGCGCCGTAACGCTCCACATATTCGTCGGGGTTGACGACGTTGCCGCGGCTTTTCGACATCTTCTCGCCGTCCGGCCCCAGGATGGTGCCCTGGTTGAAGAGGCGCAGCATGGGTTCGTCGAAGTCGACGATGCCCAGGTCGCGCAGGGCCTTGGTGAAGAAGCGCGTGTAGAGCAGGTGCATGGTGGCATGCTCGATGCCGCCGGTGTAGATGTCGACCGGCAGCCAGTAGTCTGCGCTTTCCCCGCACCAGGGCGTGTCGCCGGCGTGGATCTGCTCGCCCGCCTTCCAGTAGGGGCAGACGTAGGCGTAGTGATACCAACTGGAGCACATGAAGGTGTCCATGGTATCGGTCTCGCGCTTGGCATCGCCGCCGCACTGCGGGCACTTCACATGCCGGAAGCCTTCGTGATAGACCAGGGGGCTTTCGCCGGTGGGCCGGAACTCGGCGTCGTCGGGCAGCAGCACGGGCAGGTCTTCATAGGGGACGGGGACTGTGCCGCACTTGTCGCAGTAGATGATGGGGATGGGCGCGCCCCACATGCGCTGGCGGCTGATCAGCCAGTCGCGCAGGCGGTAGTTGACGGCATACTTGCCGCGGCCGGTCTCCTCCAGCCAGGCGGTGACGGCGCGGGCGGCTCCGTCTACGGGCGTGCCGTCGAAGGCTCCGCTGTTGATCATGACGCCGTCCGTCTTGGAATCGTAGGCTTCGGACAGGGGGCCGGTTGCGCCGTCGGGGCCGGTGATAACGCGGCGGATCTCCAGCCCGTAGCGCGTGGCGAACTCGAAGTCGCGCTGGTCGTGGGCGGGCACGGCCATGATAGCGCCGGTGCCGTAGCCCATCATCACGTAGTCCGCGATCCAGATGGGGATGCGTTCGTCGTTGACCGGGTTGATGGCGTAGCCGCCGGTGAAGACGCCGGTCTTTTCCTTGTCGGCGGCGCCGCGCTCGATTTCGTCCAGGCGGGCGGCCTCCTCCTTATAAGCTTCGACCGCGGCCCTCTGCGCCGCCGAGGTCACATTGTCGACGGCGGGGTGCTCGGGGGCCAGGACCATGAAGGTGGCCCCCCACAGCGTGTCGGGCCGCGTGGTGAAGATGACCAGGTTATCGCCGGCTTCGGTGTGGAAGATGACTTCTGCGCCTTCGCTGCGACCGATCCAGTTGGTCTGCATAGCCTTGACGCGTTCCGGCCATTCGATGGTATTCAGCCCGTCGATCAGTTCGTCGGCGTAGTTGGTGATGCGGAACTTCCACTGGTTCAGGTTCTTTTTGATGACGGGCGTGCCGCAGCGCTCGCAGTGGCGGTCGTCACCCCACACCTGCTCGCGGGCTAGGGTCGTGTTGCAGCTTGGGCACCAATCGACGGGCGCGTAGTCGCGATAGGCCAGGCCGGCGTCGTAGAACCGCAGAAAGAACCACTGGCTCCACTTGTAGTATTCCGGGTCGCACGAAACGGCCTCGCGGTCCCAGGCCCACATGGCGCCCATTTTACGCAGTTGCTGGCGCATGCGCTCAACGTTGGCGTAGGTCCACTCTTTCGGGTGGACGCCGTGGCGGATGGCGGCGTTTTCGGCGGGCAGGCCGAAGGCGTCGAAGCCGATGGGGAAGAAGACGTTGTAGCCGTTCATGCGGTAGAAGCGCGCACGGGCGTCACTGGGCGTCATGGCGTACCAGTGACCGGTGTGCAGGTCGCCGGACGGGTAGGGCAGCATGGTGAGCGCGTACCACTTGGGGCGGCTTGGGTCCTCGACCGTGGCGTACAGGTCTTGGTCTTCCCAAGCCTTTTGCCATTTCGGTTCGATCTGTGAAGGCATATATTTGGAAGACATGGCGCTAACTCCTGTCGGTAGGCTGATCGGATTCGTGATAGGCAATAAAAAACGCGAAACGCCGGACAGCGACCGTAACAAACGGTGTTGTCCCACACTTCACGTTTTGGGTATGGCCCGCGTCAAAAACTGAGCGGGCTATGTAAGCGCGACCATCCCACCGACGGTGTTTCCGGCGGTTGCTATGTGCAACAGGAAACGCTGGCTGTTCGCCGGGACGAAACCCCGGCAGATCGCACCTTTCATGCGGCTATTATAGCACAGAACTTGGCCAAAACAGGCAAGCCAATGGCGCGGTGAACTTAGGCGTTGGCTGGTTCGGGCAACGTAACGGGCGTGAGCCAGTTCCACTTGTCTTCTATGCGGCCGGAGATGATGCCGAAGAAGACGTCTTGTATGGCTTTGGTGACCGGACCGCGCTTGCCCTCGCCCACAGGTAGGCGGTCGACTGAACGCACCGGCGTGATCTCGGCGGCTGTGCCGGTGAAGAAGATCTCATCAGCCAGGTAGAGCATCTCGCGCGGGATGGTCATTTCGCGCACGGAGTAGCCCAGGTCTTTGGCAATAGTGAAGGCGCAGTCGCGCGTGATGCCGCCGAGAATGCTGTTGCCCATCGGGGGGGTGATCAACTCGCCTTTCTTGACGAGGAAGATGTTCTCGCCGCTGCCTTCACTGACATAGCCGTTGATGTCGAGGGCGATGCCTTCGTTGAAGCCGTTGTCTTTTGCCTCCATGACGACGTTTTGGCTGTTGACGTATTGGCCGCCGATCTTGGCCAGGGCGTTGAGCGTGTCGGGGGCCATTCTGCGCCAACTGCTGACCTGCACGTCGACGCCGTTTTCCAGGGCGTCGGCGCCGAGATACGCGCCCCAGGGCACGGAGGCGAGGATGGCGTCTACCGGACAGCCGCGGCCGTCTACGCCGAGGGTGTTGTAGCCGCGGAAGACGAGCGGGCGAATGTAGGCGCTGCGGTGCTGGTTGGCGCGAAGCACGTCGGCGGTGACGGCCATCCACTCGTCGACGGTGAGCGGGCAAGGGATGCGCGCTACCTTGCAGCTAAAGAGCATGCGCTCGAAGTGCTCCGGCCCACGGAAGATGGCGGGGCCGTCCGCCAGTTCGTAGGCGCGCAGGCCCTCGAATACGCTGCTGCCGTAGTGGAGCGCGTGCGCGAATACATGCACCTGCGCCTGATCCCACGGGATAATCTCGCCGTTCATCCAAATGAAGTCAGCCCGCATCGCCATTTTCCGTCTCCTTGGTGCTTATCCTGTAGACATCGCTTTGCGCCGCGAGGGTGCAATGGCGGCTATTATACAGGCGAACGGGCCGGCTGTCATGTTTGCTTTTTGGCCGCGGTCAGGGCGAGGAGAGCAGGTGGTCGATGGCGTTGGTCAGTTCGCCCAGCGTAGAGGCGACGATGACGTTGTCGCAGTGCGGCGCGTAGCGGAGCATGTCGCTGTCGCCGGTTCCCCACAGCATGGGCGCTTCCGGGTTGAGCCAGATGGTGCGGCGGCTGCGGCGGGCCATGCGCGAAAAGATGTCGAGGCGCGGGTCGTTGTAGTTGTTGCGCCCGTCGCCCACCATGATGAAGGTGGTGCGGCTGTCGAGCGTATCCAGGTAGTTGCGCGTGAAGCTATCCAGGCTATAGCCCAGGTCGGTGCTGTAGTGGCCCGGCGGCATGCGCACGAGGACCTCGTTGATGGCGTCTTTGGCCTGGCGACCGGCGAAGTCGGGCGAGATGTATTCCAGGTGGTCGATGAAGGCGAAGGCGTGGGTCTTGGTCACCAGGTCCTGCAGGGCGTAGACGAGGGCGAGCATCAGTTCGGAGCAGTGGCGCATGGAGGTGCTGATGTCGCAGATCACGACCAGCTTGGGCTTGAGCCTGTGGTTGCGGTGGCGCAATTCGACGGGCGCGCCGCCGTATTTGAGGTTGGCGCGGATGGTGGCTTTGGCGTCGAGTTGGCCGTCCTTGGCGCGCTTTTGCCGCAGCGCGATGCGGCTGCGCAGACGGTTGGCGAGGCGCGTCACCT
Source organism: uncultured Caldilineaceae bacterium (assembly GCA_964467575.1). Taxonomy (GTDB): domain Bacteria; phylum Chloroflexota; class Anaerolineae; order Caldilineales; family Caldilineaceae; genus JASGTU01. The sequence continues at coordinate 51,438 of CAYXRG010000022.1, forward strand.
CGCGGCGCAGCAGGTCCATGTCGCGGTCGGAGAGCGCGCCGAAGGGCAGATCGAGCAAGCCCTCGGCGGATTCCTGCCGTTCGGTTTCGCTCATGTTTTCGGCGATGCGCTGCCCGGCGTAACGGCTCATTTGGTCTTGCATGGCCTGTTGGTTGGCCTTGAGCAGTTGGCGCATCTGCTCAAGGCGCTCCTTACTCATGCCCATCTGCTGGAGCAGCTTCATCATTTCCTTCAAGGCGTCGCGCACCTCGTTGAACTTCAGCGCTTGCATCATGCGCCGCGCCATCCAGTCGCGGTAGCGCAGGTCGTCCATGCGGTTCAGCCCGACCATCTGCCCCAGGCGTTGCAGCTCGCCCGGCGAAAGCTGCTCGCCGCGTAAGAGCTTTTCCATCATCTGGCGCAACTGCTGGTTGAACTGGTGCAGGGCCTGCGCCAGCATCTGGGCCTCTTGGGGCGACATGTCGCCGGTGAGGTCCATCATGGGCGGCGCGTCGCCGGAGTCGAAGAAGAGCGGAAAGAGCTCATCAAATACGGGCAGGCTCTCCGCATCTTTGACCAGGGTGGTGCGCAGGCTAAAGCGAAAGGCGTCGCGCTGCTGGACGCCCAGGTCTTCGACGGCGCGGAAGGCGTCGGCGCTTTCGGCTAGGCTGACGCGCACGCCTCCGGCGCGCAGCGCGCTGATGAACTTGACTAGACGTTCTTCCATACGTTCCTCCTTCCCGCCATGCTAGCTGCCGGGCTTCCGGACCGCCGTGCGGTCAGTCGCGCCAGCGGAACTGGCTGAGGTCGTCTTCCTCGACGCTGACGCCGCGTGACGTGATCTGCAGACGGCGCTGCACCTTGTGCAGGTCGCTCTCGTGCTTGAGCAGGACGCTCATGGTGTTTTCCAGCGTGGCGGCGTCCAATTGCTTGGCGTTGAGCGCCACCAGTGACTTGGCCCAGTCCAGGGTCTCGCTGATGCTGGGCGATTTGCGCAGGTCCATCTCACGCAGCTTCTGCACCAGTTCGACGGCCTGCCGCGCCAGCTTGGGGCTGAGTTCGGGGACCTTGAGGCGGACCACGGCCAATTCCTGCTCGACGTTGGGGTAGCCGATGAATAGGTAGAGACAGCGGCGTTTGAGCGCTTCGCTCAGTTCGCGCGTGTTGTTGCTGGTCAGCAGCACCAGCGGACGATGCACCGCGGCCAGCGTGCCCAGTTCGGGGACGCTCACCTGGAAATCGCTGAGCACTTCGAGGAGAAAGGCTTCGAACTCGGCGTCGGAGCGGTCGATTTCGTCGATCAACAGCACGGTGGGATGCTCGCTCAGGATCGCTTGCAGCAAGGGGCGCTGAAGCAGGAAGCGCATCGAGAAGAAGACGTCCTCTTCTTCGGCCAGCCGGTCGGCGGCTTCGGCCAGGCTATTGGAGTCTGCCAGCGTCTCTTGCAGCTTATCGCGCAGCAGTTGCGTGTAGAGCATCTGCTTGGCATATTCCCATTCGTAGAGGGCTTTGGTTTCGTCGAGCCCCTCGTAGCACTGGAGGCGGATCAGCCTGCGGCCTGTGGCCGCGGCAATGGCCTTCGCCAACTCGGTTTTGCCCACGCCGGCCGGACCTTCGGTGAGCAGCGGCTTGCCCAACTGCTGGCTGAGGTAGACGGTGGTGGCGATCTCGTCGCCGGCGATGTATTGCTGGTCGCCCAGCGCGCTCTTGACCTGTGCAGGAGATAAGTAGGACTGAATTTGGCTCACAGGGGAAGCTCCTTAGTCGCAACGCGACATACTCGGCCGAATCGTGCCCCAGAGTGTACATCATGGATCGCGGAATGTAAATCATCCTTAAGAGATTCTCATTTGGGTGCAGAGAAGCGGG
>CAYXRG010000023.1:0-46156 GCA_964467575.1 uncultured Caldilineaceae bacterium
CTCGCCACTCTCGCTCCCCCTGCTTGATTCTCGCCAAAACCCTGGGACGCACCCTGACGGGAGAAAAACCTTTGCATTTCCGACCATTTGTGCTATACTATAATCAGTCTTGGGGATGAAAGGTTTCGACGGGGCAGGAGGTTCATAGACTGCAAGCCGTAGAGCGTCGACTACGTTAAAAAGGCGCAAACACTACAAGTGCCAATAACACTGGCCGCGTCTTCAACTTCGGTTTCGCCAATGCTGCTCCGGCAGCGGTGGCCGCCTAAGTGAAGCGCCAGGTCCGCTAAACACGGACCTCGGCCCGTTCCGGCGGTACTCCCAGGCCGGACGGTAGCCGTCATATACTGGCGGGTTGCGGTTGCCGGACGCCGATAAGGCAGCCTAAGATGATCGGCTAGTCGCACAAGCTGGTCCCAGTCGTTTGGAACAGGTGCGGCGAAACGCCAAAGAACGACTAAGCTTGTAGATGTCTATGGACGAATGTTTCGGACGCGGGTTCGATTCCCGCCATCTCCACCTCCGGCCCAGCAAGCGCTGGGCCGTTTCTTTGGCCATTTTTACGGTCTGGGGAGCCGTTGTAGACTGAAGACATGAATCTTTATTCGGATGACATCGCCTATCTGAAGTTGGGCAGCGACCGCCAGCAGGCCGCGTTTATTACCGTGATCGAGTTGGATCTGTTCAGCGTGTTGGCCGATTATGACCCGTTGCTTACGGGGACGCTGCCGCTTGGCCTGGATCTGCCGGACACCGACCTAGACGTGATCTGCCAGGTGGAGGATTTCGCGGAATTCTCTGTGGTCATGCGCGCCGTGTACGGGGAGTACGACGAGTTCGAGTATGCGGAATCGTTGCACGGTGGGATTCCGTCGGCGGCTTGTTCGTTTCGGTATAACAAGTTTCGGGTGAAGATCGTAGGCCAGCCCATTCCGACGCGAGAGCAGGACGCTTATCGCCGGACGACGGCCGCCGCCCGGTTGCTGCGCATGGCCGGAGAGACGGCGCTGGAGGAGGTGCGCCGGTTGAGGGCTACGGGCATGCAGACAAACCTTGCCGTGAGCGCGTACTTCCGGTTGGAGGGTGAGCCGGAACGGGCGTTGGCCGAGCTTGCCAACGCATCGGCGGAAGAACTGATGGACATCATCACGCAGTCGGCGCACCGGCGCAATTGAGCGACACAGGGCGCCGCCTACGGGTTTGTAGGTCTGGCAGGATCTGTTGGATGAATGTCTAGCGAACGCCGCCATTGACACATGGCGGCATTTCTTTTTTACCGAGGGGAGATACGCATGTCCAGGGTTGAGGGGAACGCGCGCGTCGATCGCCAACTTAGCTTTTTGCTCGAGGCGGACAAGTTGAAGAAGGTAGAGCGGCGGTCGATCCTGATGGATGGCAGCCGCAACGAGAATTCCGCGGAACATAGCTGGCATGTGGCTTTGGCGGCATTGGCGCTCGCCCAGCATGCCGGGGAGCCGGTGGACGTGAACCGTGTAATCCGCATGCTGCTGGTACACGACATCGTCGAGATCGATGCGGGCGATACGTTCGCCTACGATACGACCGGACGGCTGGACCAGCACGCGCGCGAAGAGGAGGCTGCGCGGCGGCTGTTCGGCCTGCTGCCGGAGGACCAGGCAGAGGAGTTGATGGCGTTGTGGGTCGAGTTTGAGCGGCGCGAGTCGGCGGAGTCGCGCTATGCCAACGCCATCGATCGGCTACTGCCTGTCTTCCACAATTACGCTGCGAAGGGCGGCGCCTGGCTGGCGCATGGCATCTCGCGCAGCCAGGTATTGGAGCGCGTCGGATGCATTGAGCAAGGGGCGCCGAGTCTTTGGGGTGCGGTGCGCGACCTGATCGATGAGGCGGTCGCCAAGGGATATCTGCATCCCTGACGTCTCCATCCGGCCGGCCGTTTTTTGGCCGCATTGCGGCGCGTCTCTACCGCGTATGGTCAATTACAAGTACGACAAATGCCCATGTACTAGAAGCGTTCGTTACCGGTAGTATTGGGCATCGGCAGGTCTTGTTTGGTAAGGCGAGAACTAAGCGATCACGGTTATATTGCTACAGCTTCCGCGTTACAAGACTGAGGAGCCGCCATCCTTAGGAACACAATCATCGATCTCCCCGGAGCGCGGAAAGATATGAAGGGATCCGAAATGAAGCTGCGGAACCTGGTCCCAGTGCTAGATGTTCAAGATGTTGAGGAGTCAATTCACTTTTACTGCGAGACGCTGGGCTTTTCGGTTCAAGATAAGGTGACCTGGGGCGGGCGAACCGAATGGGCGCTGCTGCGGTCCGGGCAGGTACAACTGATGCTGTGTGCGAGCCAGCCGGCGGATGAGGATGTCACGACGCCGAGCGATGGCGTGTTCTTCGTATACTTGGAGAATGTCGACGCGCTCCATGTCTATTTGGGCGGCAGGGGGCTGGATAGGTCTTTGCAAGCCTTGGATTTGGACCCCATCGGGCGCGATTTCTATTTGCGCGATCCTGACGGCTACGTTTTGTGGTTCAGCCATAAGCCGCTGAGGCCCGACGAAAAGCAAGCGGAGCTGAACGGAGCGGCGCGCGTACCCGCATAGCGACGACGCCAGACAAGCGATAAGGAAACGTGACATCAGGCCGGCCCTAATTCGCCGGCCTGATGTCACGTTATGGGCCGGCGGCAATCTCGAAGGCGGCGATGGCGGCCCACCCCTCTGGTACGAGCGTTCCGCCGGCATCCAACACTTCTACGCGACGATTTTCTTGAGCCGGCGCGTAAAAGCCGGTGTAGAGGGTAAATCGGCCGGGGCGCGCGTCGGGCGCGATGCGCAGCGTGGCGCGGTCGCGCACGGTCTCGCCGGGAACCCATGCCCAAGCAGGGTTGGCCCCTTGTTGCGGGGGGGCGTCGTGCTGGGCGATGATGCCGGCCTCCTCGTTGTAAAGTTGTAGGAAGCGAATCAGCTCGCGGTCTGCTGGACTGACGGCTTCGTAGTAGAGCGTGACGGTGAGCGTCTGGCCGGCGCGGATGTGATCGCTGCTTGGTTCCAGATCGTAACCGGTGAGACGGGCAAACTCGCCTAAGCGGTAGTCTAGGCGTTCGCTCGGCCGCGCCCTGCCTGTACCCAGGACCTTGAGCGGGGGCAGACGCAGGTCATCACGCGGCTCGCTTTCTGTTCCGCTATATACAGGGAGCCGTTGCAGATCGGCGAAGTCGTACATGCCCACGGCGGGCCAGTAGAGGCCGCTTTCGGCGTCATCCGGGATGCGCAGCAGGTAGACGTCCGGCCAGAGTGTGTAAGCGTCCCACAACCTGGGAAGCTGGAAGAGGGGGCCAGGCAGTTGGTCCTCTTGTACAAGCGGCTGCCCGGCGATGTCTACGAGATGGACAAAGGCATGGTAGTTCGTGGCAGGCGGCGACGTCGCCTGCCAATAGAGCGCGAGCCGCACGTAGTCGCCTGCCCGCACCGTGAGCGGCTCCTGTTCCGCGCGGCTTTCGTCCACGCCGCGTCCTAGATAGCGATAGCCCCGCAGGCGTATGTCCGCGCCAAAGCGAGCTTCTGTCCAAGCGGCGGGTTGGAAGATGGGCGCCTGCAGCGAGCCCAGCGTAACCTGGCCGATGCGAGCCGACGCCAGCGGTTCGGCGGCATCGCGCGCGTGAACCGCCGCCGCGAGCGTGTAGGTTCCAGTGGGGAGCGAGCCGGGCATGCGGATGCGCACGGCATCGTCCGCCACGGTGTTGGGCGGCCAGTTCGACGCGTCTAGGGTGTTGTAGTAGGCGGCGCCGCCGGTTTCGGCGACGACGACGCCCGCGTTGTCGATGAGAGACCAGGAGAAACGCAGGTCCTCAGGCGGGGTATGGCGGACGTGCCAGTAGGGTATGATGGTCAGCGCGCCGGGCGCGGTCTGCGATGCGCGGTAGCCTAGCAGCTCCAATCCCGCTGCGGACAACTTCTCGTCGGGGGGCATAACAGTCGCTGCTGCGGGCGAGGCGGCCCAGGCGACTAGCGCCAGCAGCACAGCAGCCGCCAAGACTGCAACAAGCCGGGGGCGGCGCTGTCGCCAGGCCAGGATCGCTAGCGCAGCCAGCGCGGCCAGGCTCACAACCGATGCAACGCGTTGGATGGCTGTGCCCGCCCATGTGATATCGACTGTATGATCGCCAGCAGGAATATCGACGGTGAGCAAGCCGAGATTAGCGGACGGGTAGATCTGTGCGGCTGGACGCCCGTCGATGCGCGCCTGCCAGCCGGGGAAGTAGAAGGCGGTCAGGCGTAGCGCAGTCGGCTCTTCGGCGCGGGTGCGAAGCGAGAGGCTGAAGTCGCCAGCCCGCAGGAGCGATGCGTCGAACGCGGGTGCGGGGTTAATGCTGTCCGGATCGAGCGTAAGCGTGCGGTCTGCCCAACGCGGCCGGAACTCCTGGATAGAGCTGTTGCCTTCACCGGACTCCAGCGCGCCCTTTTCGATTTCCGTTTGGGCGAATACGGGCGCGGAGACGTCCGTCGTTTCGGGCGCGAAGACGTCCATCCACGCCAGGCGCGGCTGTTGGCTGAAGACGATGAGGCCGATGGCAGCCGCGGCCAGAGCTGCGCGCATAAGCAACGCTTGCGGGTGCAGCGCGACGCCACCGGCGAGCAGGGCTAGCGGCAGCGAGAGTAATGCGAGCAACCGCCAGGCAAATTGGATGATGGATAGCACTTCGATGTTGAGCCAGAGAGGCAGCGCCCAGATGCCCATCAGCAGCGCCAGTAAAAGCGTAACGCCGCCAAGAAATAGCCACTCGCCATCCCTGCGGCGGGCTAGGACGAAGCCAAGCGCGGCCAGGGCTGCTTGTACGATGCCCAGTCGGATGGGCCGGGCGAAGGTGTGGCTATACGTCAGCCCGGCGTCAAGAAAGTTGTCCCAGGTCCACATACTGGCGGGAAGCCAGACGGTGCGCGAGATGTCGTAGGCGGTTTCCGCTAGGTAGCGGCGTTCGCCGATCAGGGGCAGCCAGAAAAAGGCGCTTACGCCCATAGCGGCGAGCAACGCAATGGCCGGCCAACGCAGCGCGTTGCGGCCGCCGCCGGACGCGCGCCAGTGCACCAGCATATAAAGGAGCAGGAAGGCCGGGAGGGTGAGCAGTGTGATGGTGTGTGTGACGGCCAGGAGGCCTAACAGGAGCGCGAGCGTAAAGATGCTGGATAGTGGCCGGCTGCCTTGAAAGAGCCGGCGGGCGGCGAGGAGTATCCAGGGCAGGAGCGCCTGTGCGCCGGTTTCGGCAATTGCCCCGCGGATATAAACGTTGGTCAGGAGGTAAGGACCGTAGAGGTAGGCGACGGCGGCGACCAGCGCGGCCAGGCTGTGCCGGCGGCCAAAGACGTCTAGGGCGAGCGCATACATGCCGATACCGGCGACGAGCACGAAGGCCGCCACGACGGCGATGAAGGCATGGTAGGGGCTGAGGCCGAGCAAGACAAAGACCTCGGCGGCATAGTAGGCGGCAGGTGCGTAGTAGTTGAACAAGGGGTAGCCGTAGCCGAGCAGCAGTTCGGGCGCCCAACGCGGGAAGAAGACGCCGCTGCGCACGTAGCGGTCGAGGAGTCCGAGCCGCAGCAAATGCAGCCCGCCGTCGAATGAGCGGGTGACGCCTTCGGTGTAGAACGGCGCCAGGGCAGGCAAAGCTAGGGGGAAGATCAGGAGCCAGAGGCGATCCGAGAGACGGCGCGCCGCGGCGGGGAGGAATGAGCGGAAGATGCCGGGGCGGATCATCGCCGGAGGCTATGCGGGCCAGCCGCTTGACGAGCCCGCGGTCAAAACTTGGGCGCGCACTGACGCTTGGCCGGCAGAGGCGTTCCGGACGAAAGCGGCCAGCAGGACGCTGCCATCACCTGATACGGCGACGCTGTCCGAGTGCGGATCGTACTCGACGCAGACCGGGCCGTCCAGGGCAAGCAGTCGCGTTTGACCGGCGGAAAGAGAGGCGAGAAGTGCACGCAGGTCTGCGACCGCTTGTAGATCGTGGAGAATCAAGGTATTGGCGATGAAGTTCAGACCTGGTGCGTCGTGCGCACGCCATTCCCCGGCGAATTCGATGGAAGGCCCTAACAGTAAAATGGCGGCTGTTGCAGCGGCGGCGCGCAGTCGTTCCGCCGTGGCGGCGCCGAATGGCTCTTGCCAGGAGGCGGGCGGCATTGCCGCCACGATGAGGCCGGCGCTTTGCAGGATTTCGAGGGCCGGCGGCGCAAGCGACACGTCGCAGATGTCCCAGCCGCCTGGAACGTCCGGCTGGAGAGGGTGCGCTGCGCCGTTCTGCGGCTTATACGGAGGTCCCCAACAAAGATAGACGCAGGGGCGTCCGGCGAAGCGGGAGACGATTCGGCGCAGGTCCGCCGATTGGGTGCAGAGGATAATGCTCATGGCATCTATTGTAGCGAGCGCATCCGCCCTGGGGCAAACCTGACGAGAAGAGCGCGCAAAGGGCGGGGCCAAGCGGAAGTCCAAGATGCTTTGCACGAGAGGTTCCGGTTTAGGTTGCCAGCTCACCGGCGAACTGCTTCAGCAGTTGGTCTTCTGACTGCTCTGTGCCGATCAGCACCATTTCGGCGTCGTGTGGCAACACGATCTCCGGGTCCGGATTGGTGTGTGTGACGCCGTTTGCCTGGAGGGCGACGATCGTACAGCCGGTCTTGCGGCGTACATCCGCCTCGGCGATGGTGCGGCCGGCGAGCGAGTGCGGCACCTTGATGCGAATGAGGTCGAGGCCTTCCGCCACCATCAGGACGTTGCTGCGGTTGAGCAAGTTCAACATCATGGTGGCGCCGATCGAGGAATAGGACATCACAAAGTCGGCTCCGGCACGGTGCAAGGTGGCGACGTTGCGTTCCAGGCGGGAACGGCTGATGATCTGTATGTCGGGCTGCAAGCGCCGGAAGTACAGCGTGAGATAGATATTCGTGTCGTCGTCGTGGGTCGTGATGACCACGGCTTTCGTTTGGCGGATGCCGGCCTGTTCGAGCACAGCGAGGTCTGCGGCATCGCCAAACACATAGTGGGTGGCGTCGCGGATGCGATCCGGCTGGGACTCGATGATGCGGTAGTCGAAGCCGCGTTCGGCCAACGCCTGGGCGGTGGCCTGGCCCACCCGTCCGCCGCCGACGATCAGAACGGGCGCGTCTGGCGCAGGGTAAGGGTCGGCCAAGGCATCGAAGCGGCGCATATGCTCCTCTGTCCCGGCAATCACCAATACCGTGCCGGCCTCTAGGCGCGTGTCCGGGTGCGCCGCTTGAAAGACGCCGCGTTTCCACAGGCCGAGCACGCTGATGCCTACGCGTTTGCGCAGTTCACTTTCGCGCAAGGTCATCCCGACCAAAGGGGTGCGGTCGATAGTAGCCTCGGCAATTAGCAGTTCGTCGAATGAGCCGATCACGTGGGCCAACGTGGGGCCGCCCAGTACTCTTCGTGCGAGACTTTGCCCCATGCGTTCCGCCAGTTGCAGCACATGGTTGCAGCCTGCCAACTGGAGGATGTCGACTGACGCCTCGGCATTGGCGGTAGCCACGATCGGCACGTTCTCCGAGATCTCGCGTACGGTGAACGCCACATTGGTGTTGACGCGGTCGTTCTGAGTGGTGGCAACCAGCAGGGCTTGATCGACGCGCACTAGGCGGTAGGTTTCGGGGTTGTCCAGGTCGCCGAGTATGACATGATAGCCTAGATCATGCAGGCGAAGCGCTTGGTCCAGATCGGGCGCGAGGAGCACATAGGGGTATTGATGCTTGACCAGCCGATCGATGAAAGCATGCGTGACCGCATCATATTCGGTCAGGATGACATGACCGCGAGTTTTTTCCGGCAGTTTGCGCGGGGCGCGCGCCTCGGCCTGAGCTTTGAGCCAGGGTTCATAGAAGAACTCGATAAAGGTGAAAGGCAGCAGCACCAGCAGAAAGACGATGCCGCTCAAGAGCACGATTGTGGAAAAGGCGCGGCCTAAGTCAGACGCAAAGGTGATGTCGCCGAAGCCTAGCGTAGACATCACGGTGAGAGTCCAGTAGAAGCCGGTCATCCAACTGTAGTCTTCGCGCCCCTCGTATTGCATGATGAAGTGAAAGGCGATGCTGTGCGCCGTGACCAACAACGCCAACAGGAGCAGAAACCGCAGGAGGTTGAGAATGTTGATCTGGTTAGGGCGTCGCCGCAACAGGTGGTAGAGCTGAGGAACGAGTAGTTTCATGGCGTTAGCGTGATTCAGTGTTTCGTGCCGGCATGGACAAAGACGCGCTGCGCCAGGGCGCCGGACTGGTGTGGTCCATAAGTCGCATATGCGCAATCTCTGGCGCTGAGTTTACTACATTGGCGGCAAAATGGCCGCACGAGTGTGGCGGCGGGCGAGTGGTGCGTATGACGAACAGTGTGTCATAATCGGCTGAAGGCGTTAACGTGAGGCAACGGCGCCGAAGGACTGCAGCACGAGCGAGACATAGACGCGAGACATAGACGCGAGACGGAGGAGCGAAATGGAGAAATGGGATGATCCGAGCGTTAACGCCGGCTGACTACGATGGCGCCGTATATCTGTTGCGTCTGTCGCCGTGGGTAAATCTGTATATGTTGGGGAATTTGGAGAAGCATGGAATTGCGACGGATTTCTGCGAATTTTGGGGCGACTTCGGGGAAGAGGATCGCGCGACCGGCGCGCCGCGTGCGGTGCTGAACCGCTATATGAGCGGCTGGTCGGTATACGGGATGCCGGATGCGGACTGGTACGGACTCGCTGCGGTCATGGACGCGCATCCGGCCGAGGGGACGCGGCTGCAGGATAATCCGGGCGGCGTAGCGACCTTTTTGCCATATCTCCGCAGATATGCGGCGGAACAGGTTTCGGAAGAGGAACTGATGGCGTTGCGGGCTGAAGACTTCCGGCCCGCTCCTCTGCCGGTCGGTTGCGAGGTGCGACGAGCGATGCCGGCGGACCTGGACTCGCTGGCGGCGTTGTATGCCGATGCCGGACATATGACGCGCTCGCGGGCGGGGGTCGAGCGCCCGCTGCGCTACACACGCGTATGGGTGGCGAACATCGGCGGCGAGATCTGCGCGGCGGCGTTGACGAATGCGGAAACGAGCGGGCTGGCGATGATCGGAGGGGTGTATACCTTGCCTGCTTGGCGCGGTCAAGGGTTGAGCCAGGCAGTCTGCAGCGCGCTCTGCGCCGAACTGCTAAGCGAGGGCGTCCAACCCTTGTTATATTGGGACACGCCCGCTGCCGGAGCGGTGTATCGCAAATTGGGCTTCCACAAGGTCGGCGTATGGCGGTCGGCGTGGATCAGGCGCGCGTAGCGACTGGACGCGGCAATCATTGCAGCGTCTTGCCCGGCGCGGTGACGAAGCCGGAACCGACCAAATGGTCGCGCAGGGCGGACCGGGCGCGGCTTAGGCGGGATTTGACTGTGCCCAGGGGCAGGTCGAGGATTTCGGCGGCCTCGCTGTAGTCGTAACCGTGGACATCGACGAGCAGAACGACGTTGCGATGCCAGGAGGGCAGTTCGTCGATGGTTCGGAGCAGGAACTCCATCTCTTCGCGCTGGGTCACAACCGCTTCGGGGTTCTGGTGTGCGTCTGCGGCCAGATAGGGCAGGTCGGGTCCCGATGCGTCGGTCAACTCGTCGAGGCTGAGAGAGCGCCGGCGCTTTTGGCTGCGCAGGTGATCATAGCAGGTGTTGGTAACGATGCGCAGCAGCCACGAGCGGAAGTTGCCGTCCTCGAATCTGGGCAGGGCGCGGTGCACTTTGATCAAGGCCTCTTGCACTGCATCGGCGGCGGCCTCTTCGGTGGACAGAATATGTTGGGCAAGGCGCTGTGCGGCCGAGAAGTAGTAACTCACCAAGTGACCGAAGGCGTATTCGTCGCCTAGTTGTGCGGCGCGAATGACGTCGGACATATCTAGTGCGTAGGCGTTTGCGGTCCCGGGGGGTATCCAGGCGTCGACGCGAGCGCGTTCGCTGCCGGCGCGTGTCGATAGCTGTGAACCGTGGCTCATCCGTGTTGCCTTTCTCTTCCAAAAAGCGTGGCATACAGCGACACACCCTCGATTCTACAGGGCTTTTCTTAAAATAGCCTGAGGAAATCGAGACCGCTTTCGGACCATTGGCCTACGAGATAGCGGCGGGCGGAGCGGGCGGGTAGCCGATGGAAGGCGGACGCGATGGACAGGCGCAGTCGAGAAGACGGCGCCGGAGGGGTACGGCGAGCGTTATTCGAGCAGCATCTGGTAGCCGTAGCCGCGCACTGTGACGATGAAGCGCGGCTCCTCGCTGTCCTCCGGCTCGATGCGGCTGCGCACGCGGCTGATCATGCGGTCAATATTGGCGTCGTAGACATCGCCGCCGGCTTCGGGCCAGACGGCCTGGGCGATCTCATCCTTGCTGACGACGCGGCCGCGACTCTGGTAGAGAAACCAGAGCAGATCGAACTGCTTGGCGCTAAGAGGCGGATCGAGGAGGACGCCGTCGACATAAACTTGGCGGGTGGTGATGTCAACGCGCAGGGCAGGTTCACGTACGGCGACGAGCGACGGCGCCGTGACAGTAGCCGCCGGATCGTGAAAGCGGAACGAGGTGGAGGCGAAGCGCACTTCTCCGCCGTCGTCGAGCCAGGCCGAACCGCCCGACGGAAGCCGCGCGCCGTTGACGGCGACGCCGTTCTTGCTGCTGAGGTCGTGAACTTGATACGCGCCCTCGACGCGGCGGATTTCAGCGTGGTGGCGCGAGGCGAACTGATCCTCCAGCACAATGTCGGAATCGGCCGAGCGGCCAATTCGCACGACTTCTTGCGCGAGTTCGTAGGCGGTTCCGGCATTGGGGCCGCTAATGCAGACCAGCCTTCCAAAACGACTCACGGCTTCTCCCTTTGGTGTCGATCTTGCGCTATGCTAGAATGATCGCGTCATGCGCTCTGAGTGGAGCGCCGTGGCGCATGGCCATACTATAACAGGAGTACGGGTCGGCAACAAAGCGGACGGCGATTGAGCGCGTGATGCCGTCGCGATCCGTCTTAGCAAGCGGTTGGTTCATGATGATGTCCGAAGCCGCGCAACCTGACGAGTCCCCGGCGTCGCCGGCGTTTGAGCAAAACGCTGAAAAGCCCGAGCAGGCGGCGCCTGTGCCCGCGCCTGCAACCGATGCGGCCGCCGCGGGCAGCATCGAGGACGCTTTCATTGCCGGCAACCTGACGGGCCGCACGATCGCAGGCTACTTAGTAGAGAAGCAGGCGGGCGGCGGGGCGATGGCTACCGTCTACCAAGCGCGCGATGTGAAGTCAGGGCGGTTGGTTGCGCTGAAGATTCTTAACCCAGGGGCGGACGGAACGACGCGCGAGCGTTTCCGGCGCGAGGCGATAACGGCTGTCACCCTAGAACACCCTAATATTGTACGCGGCTTCCAGGTCGGTCAGGTCTCGGACAACGGGATGTTCTACATCGCCATGGAGTTGGTGACGGGGAGCAGCCTAGCTGACCTGTTGGAACAGCGGGTCAGGTTGACGCCGCACGACGCCTGCGCCTTGCTCGAGCCGATCGCACGGGCTTTGGACTTTGCCCATGAGCGCGGCATCGTGCACCGCGATGTCAAGCCGAGCAATATCTTGTTGCAGGAGCCGACGGACGAACATCCGCAGCCCGTGCGCGTCGGCGCGCTTGATGCGCCGGTTGTGCCGCTGTTGTCAGACTTCGGGATTGCGCGCGCCATGGATGCGCCGGAGTTGACGAGCGCGGGGCGCACAATCGGTACGCCGGCGTTTATGTCGCCCGAACAGTGCGCGGGCGATGAAGAGATCGACGGGCGCGCCGATATCTACTCGCTGGGGGCTGTGCTGTATCGCTGTCTGGTTGGGCGGACGCCTTTTGTGGGCTCTACGACCCAAATTCTGCACGCCCACGTCTACGATCCACTGTTGATCCCGACCGAGGTCCTCGAATCATTGCCTGAGGCGGCTGTGGTTGTCCTGCGCCGGTCGCTGATGAAGGAACCGGCCGATCGCTATCAGACGGCGAGCGAGATGGCGGAGGATCTGGCTGCGTTGGTGCGCATAACCGACGACACGCCCGCAGAAGAAGCCGATGCGACGTTGACGATGGCTTCACTGCCGGTGGCGGACGGAATCCGCACGACGTCGGCCCAAATACTGGTGCCGGCGCGACCGGTCTCGCGACCGGCGATCCCCGCGACGGAAGGGGTGCGGCCCGTGGTGAAGCGGCGCGAACCAACGCCCGCGTCTCTGCCGGCGGCCCGGCCTGCCGCCCCGAGCACGCGTCCAAACCGGCTGGGCATTGCCTTGTTGGGCGCGGCGCTGGTGGCGTTGACGGCTATGCTGGCGATTACGCTGCTGTCCGGCGTGCTGCCTTTCCTCGGTTCTGACGGGGACGGGGCAACGGCTGCCGCTACGGCGACGCCGCCGCCCGTTGCGGCGGCTGCTCAAGGGTCGCCGGCCGCGCGGGAGACGGCAGCGGTGGGTGCGCCCCAAACGCGGCCCGTCGAGACGGCGACTGCGGCTGCGGAGAGCGGGGCTGCCGCCGAACCCGCCGCGCTGCCGCCGCTTGAGGCATCGCTCGACTATGCCTGGGACACTGCCCAGGCGTTCTTTGGCGAACGCGACTGGGGCGAGGCGGTGACGTGGCTAGTGGCCGTGCAACGCATCGACCCGGAGTTCGAGAAGGACACGGTTGTTGCAATGCTGGCCGAGGCCTTCATGGGGCAAGCGGCAATAGCCATCGAGGAGGACCGGCTGGAAGACGCCCAAGCGAATTTGGAGAAGGCGACGGAACTGCTGCCCGAATTGGCGGTCGTAGCCACGCTGCGCGACGCGGTCAACGGCCTGGCCGAAGCCGAACCGGCGGAAGAGCAGGCTGCGCTGCGCACGCTCAGGCTCGCCTATTTGGATTATGCGCGCGCGTTGGCGGATGGCGGGCGCGTGTGCGAAGCCGCTGCGCAAGCCGAATACGCCTACGACCTATTGGCGGATGCGCAAGCCCTGGAAGCCTACAACCGGTATGCGGCGGCATGCGCCGAAGAGCAACGGCGCGACACGTTGGCCGTAATGACGGGCAGCCTGCTCGTTTCGACGTTCGAAGACAATCGCTACCGCATCTTTCGCGTGACCATCGGACCTGAATCGCAATCTCAACTGCTGATCGATAACGGCTCTCAGCAGGCGTTGGACCCAAGCGGCCGGATCATTGCGTTTTTCAGTTTGCGCCCAGATATGCAAGGGCTCGGCGGGTTTGACATCACGGCCGGGCTGGACCCGAATGAGCGGAGCCTTCGCTACACGGAATACGTTGAAGATTCGCGCGACGGCCCGCCCGGTTGGAACCCTATGGGCAATCGGCTGGCTTTCGGCAGCACGCGTTTCGGCGATGGGCGCTCGCGCGTCTACTTGACATGGGCGGACGGCAACGGCAATACCACCGAGCTTGGCCTGGGTAAGGACCCGGCGTGGCATCCGACGCAAGACCTGATCGTGATGAACGGCACGGATGAGAGCGGGGGCGCGCCGGGGTTATGGCTGATTCGCCCGGACGGGAGCGGTCGCACACGGCTCACAGACAATGGGAATGACCAAAGACCGACTTGGACGCCCGACGGGCGCAGCGTTGTCTTTATGAGTAACGGACGCGACGACAATTGGGATGTCTATCGCGTAGACCTGGATAGTTTGGCGGTGACGCGACTGACCTGGCACACGGCGCAAGACGGCCTGCCGGCAGTCAGCCCGGACGGACGCTATGTGGCGTTCATGAGTGACCGGGACGGGTACTGGCGCCTGTGGTTTGTCCCGATTGAGGGCGGCGAGGCGCAGCCTTTGGCAGATATTCCCGGCGAACTGCCGAAGTGGCTGGAGCATTCTGTGCAGTGGGTGCGGTAGTGAAGCTTGACCCGGATGGGGGCCTGGAACAAAGCCTTGCCTGGGATAACCTGACGGGACGGCAGATCGGCCGTTTCCTGGTGCAGAGCCGCCTGGGCAGCGGCGGAACCGCGGTCGTCTATCAGGCTTATGACCAGGTGGCCGGGCGGACTGTAGCCTTTAAGGTGCTTCCGCCCAGCGCAGAGACGGCGGCGCATGACCGTTTTCGCCGGGAAGCGCTCGTGGCGGGCGCGCTGCGCCACCCCCACATCGTGCAAATCTTTCAGGTCAGCGCCAACGCAGCGGGCGGCCTGGCGTACATCGCTATGGAACTTGTGGAGGGCGAGAGCCTGGCCGATCTGTTGGGCCGGCGTCACATACTTCAGGCCGAGGAGAGTTGCTGCCTGCTGGCGCCCATAGCCCAGGCGCTGGCCCACGCGCACAGGCAGGGCGTCGTGCATCGCGACGTCAAACCGAGCAATATTTTGCTCAAGCCGGCGAGACCCGGCGAGCCGTACAGCGTACGGTTGCAGTCGGTCGATCACCCGGTCGTGCCGGTGTTGACGGATTTCGGCGTAGCGCGCTATTTGGATGCGCCGGAACTGACCAACGCAGGCCGCACAGTCGGCACTCCGGCATTTATGGCTCCGGAACAGTGTGCAGGCAGCCGCAGCATAGACGGCCGGGCGGATATCTATGCGCTAGGAACGGTATTGTACCGTTGCGTAGCGGGCCATGTGCCGTTCGCCGGTTCCGCTACGCAGGTCATGCACGCTCAAGTGTATGATCCGGTGCTGATCGAAGATCGCGTGCTCCACAGCCTGCCGGCGGAAGTCGTGCAATTGCTGCGGCGCAGCCTGGCGAAAAAGCCCGAAGAACGATACGCCGGCGCGCAGGAGATGGCCGAGGCTTTGATCAGCGCAGCAGGCGGCGTGGCGGATCCGGGTGAAAGTGGAAGTGAGACGGCGACCGCTACCTTGACGTTGGCGGATGCCATCGCCGCAGAGGGAATCGGCGGCGCTTTTGGCGAGGCATCGTCAGTGCTGACGCCGTCTGCGTCCGAGATGCATGCCGATTCGTCCCCGGTGGCGAAAGCGTCGGCATCCGGCAAGCGACGTTGGGGGATGTTCGCCGGCGCTGTGTTGCTGGTCGGCGTGATATTGGCCCTGGCTCTCTCCGGCGGCGGATTGGGTGCGCGCGACGAGTTGCCGCTACAGGACGGTCAGGCGGATGGCCTCCCGGTGAACGAGGCGCTTGTCGGAGAGCAACGGCTGGCGCAGATAACCGCCACAGTCGGGACTCGTCTCGCGGAGCCTTCGCTGCCGCCGTCCAGCAAGACTGAGGCTGCGCCAGTGCAGGATGCGCCGGTCGATGCAGCGGCCTTCAGCGCTGCGACGCCTGCCCGCCCGACTCCCGCCGATACGCTACCGGCGAGCGTTATGCCGGCCGGAACAACACCGGCGGAGACGTCGCCCAATGTCGAGCCGACTTCGCTTCCTGCGGCGACTGCGACGGTGCAGCCTGTGCAGGAGACGCTTGCGAGCGAAGAGACAGAAGACAAAGAGGGCCAAGAGGGAGTTGTATCGGCATGCACGGCTGTGGCTGACGAATTTTTCCTGCAAACGATACAGGAATTGAACGAGGCGGTGCGCCGCCAGTTCGCCTGCCCCACTGCGCGGGCAACGGCAACTATGGGTGTGTTCGCGCCCTTTGAAAGCGGAGCGATGTTGCATCTGGACGAAAGCCCGGTGATCTATGTATACTACATGCGCACGGGTGAATGGGAGCAGGTGGTCGTGCGCGGTGAAGAAGGTGCGGGCGACCCGCCACAAGACGAGCTTCTGCCGCCCGGCGCTTATTTGCCGAGCGGCGTGTATGCGCAAGTATGGGCGGCGCCCCAACGGCGTGCTGTACTGGGGTACGCAACAGCGCCAACAGCGATCTCCTTTCATGCCATTGTCCAGACTTTTCTAGGCGGCATCCTTGTGGGCGACAGCGACAGCGGCGCCGTGTATGTACTTGAGCGGTCGAAATTGCGTCTGTAGGCATGCGAAATTGTGAAGGGCGTGGTTCGCCACGCGGGAGTGCGTTGGGCGGGAGTGCATGGCCGGCTTGACGCAGATATTCACTAGGGCTAGTTTTCCAAATTTCACCACTCCAAGGAGGATGCAATGAAGAAACCTTTTGGGAGAAGCAGGGCCTTCGTGGCCGGCGTCATGCTGGTTGCCATGCTGGCGCTATCAGGCTGCGCGGCGCTGCCGATTGACCTGTCGGCGCTGCCGGTAGACCTCTCATTCCTGCTGGGCGCGCAGCCGACGGCGACGCCTACGCCGGCGCCCACGCCGACTCCGACCCCCGAACCGACGCCCACCCCGCGGCCGGGCGAAACGCCTGTCCCGCCGACCCCAACCCCGATCCCTACGCCGCAGGTGACGGTGCCGCAGGGCTTCACCGTAATTACGGATGATAATCTCGGCTATTCGCTGGCCGTTCCGGGCGGTTGGTCGGCCCTGGATCTGCGCGGCGCGCAGTTCCAAAATCTGGCGAATACGTTCGGCATGGGCGCCCAACTTGGGCCGCTAAACGACTTCCTCGACAGCCCCGAAGGGCAGGGTTTGGGCGTCATCTATATCACCGACCTGATGGGCGCTATGTTCGGCGGTCTGCCCACGGCGTTGAACGTGTTTGTAGTCGATGCGCCGGGCGCTACGCCTGAATGGCTGCTGGAGTTGATCCAGGCCAACCTGGAGGCGAACGCCGCCATGTTGGGCGATGTCCAGATCTTGGACATGAACACGGCGACGGTCAACAACCTGCCGGGCGTGCGCGGCACGGCCATTGCCGACCTCAGCTCGCAGGGCATCAATGCCAAGGCGTTCGCCAAGGTGGTGGGGCTGATTGCGAACGACAAGATCTACGTCCTGACGCTGCTGGCTCAGGAATCGAACCGGACCGCCAAGGAGCCTGTGTTCGATCAGATCATCGGTAGTTTCGGACCTAACTAACACGGCGTGAACCGGTCCGTTTGCCGGGGGATGCCGGCGGGCCGGGATTGTTTGAGGTGCAGGCGAGGTTGTGCAGCAGGATATGATGCACGGCCTCGCCTGTGTTGTTTTGGGGGAGGCGGGCGTGATCGAACTGGCGCCGAATCACAAGACCGGGCTGCCCGTAGCCAATCCCATCCTGCTGGCCGGCGGCGTCATCGGCTGTGGCGATGCGATCGCACCGGGGCTGCGTACAGAGCCGCTGGGTGCGGCGGTTGTCGGCCCGGTGCTGCGGCGCCCGCTCGGCGGGCCGGTTCCGCCGCGGGTGGCGGAAATGAGCGGCGGGATGGTGTTGGATGTGGGGCTGCAGAATCGAGGGCTGCGGGCCGTGCTGCGCCGCTGCGCCCCGAGTTGGACTAGGCTCGGCTGCCCGGTGATCATACAGATCGCGGACCGGGACGTCGACGATCTGCGCGCTGTGGCGCGCGGGCTGGAGCAGGCGCGCGGAGCGGCCGGCGTCGAATTGCTGGTCTTTCCGGAGGCCGATGCGGATGAGGTCGCGCTCCTGACGGCGCGGCTGGCGTTGGATTGCGATTTGCCCGTTTGGGTGAAACTGCCGTTAGCTCGTGCAGCGGACCTGGCGGCGCCGGCTGTGGAGGCAGGTGCGGATGCGCTGGTGATCGCACAGCCGCCGCGCGGCGCGCTGATGCGGTCCGCAGCCGAAACGCAGGCGGGAGCGCCATTGCCGGGTGGAATCGTACGCGGCGGAGTATATGGGCCGTTAGCCTTCCCGCTGATGCTTAGCGCGCTCCTGGATGTCGCGGCGCTGCAACTGCCCGCCGTGTTGATCGCGTGCGGGGGGATTCACGGCTGGGAGCAAGCGCGGCAGGCGTTGAGGGCGGGCGCGGCCGCGGTGCAGGTGGACAGCGCAGCCTGGATCGAGCCGGGTCTGCCGCAGCAACTCGTCGCGGCGTGGCGCGCAGAAGAGGAGGCCGGGCTGCTGCGTGCGGCTACTTGAGAAGGCGCATCTGTACGGGCGGGCGATGCCCGTCGAGCAGAACGAACGGCGACACGCGCTCGACGCTGCGCACGCCGATGGCCCGCAGGTGTGTGATGTCGGAGAGGCGGCCGCGTCTGCGCTCTTTGACGATGGCGTCCGCTGTGACCGGCCCAATGCCAGGTACTTGCAGCAACTCACGCCGCGAAGCGCGGTTCACTTCCAGCGGCGCGTCGAGCAGATGCTCCTGCGCCCACGCCAGTTTGGGGTCGATGTCGAGCGGTAGGTTTGCGTCCGCGTCGAAGGGCAGGTCTTCCACCGACCAGCCGTAATCGCGCAACAGGAAGCTGGCCTGGTAGAGGCGAAATTGGCGCATAGGCGCAACGGCCGCGCGCTCCTCGAACGGGGTGCCGGAGACGGGGCGGAAGGCTGAGTAATAGGCGCGGCGCAAGCCCATCTGCGCGTAGAGGGTCTCACTGACTTGGAGAAGCTCGAGGTCGGTGTCGCCCACGGCGCCGACGACGAACTGGGTGGCTGAACTGACGGCGAGTCGGCGCTGGCGGCGGATGTCTTCGATCCAGCGCATGCGCGTGATAAGCTCCTGCCAGTAGTCTTTGGCCGGGGCTAAAGCTTCGAGTCGCTTGGGGGTGGCGCCTTCCAGGTTGATGGAGACGCGGTCGGCAAGCTGCATGGCGCGGAGAATTTGGTCGTATTCGGCGCCGGGCATTATCTTGAGGTGGATGTAGCCGCGATAGAGGAATTTGCTGCGCAGGATCTCTGCCGCGTCGATGAGGCGGTCTTGCGTGCTGACGCCTCCTTTGATGATGCCGGAAGATAGGAATAGACCGTCGACCAGACCGGCCTGCTGCATTTTGTTGAAGACGCCGGCCATTTCGTCCGGCTGGAACGTAATGCGGCGCGCTTGGCTGCGGCCGGCGCGGAACGGGCAATAGTTGCAGTTGCGCTCGCAGGCCGTCGTCATCATGGCCTTGAGGATTGGCTTTTTGCCTTTCGGCGTAGAAACTTGGCTGATACAGGGCAGTGGTTTGCCCTTGCCCGGCGCGGCGATCTCGGCGGCTTCCGCGACCGGATCGCGGCCGGCAGGCTCAAAGCGGGTTGCGTCGCCGAGCAGCGACAGTTTCTGATAGGCGTCAGGCGCGACTCTGAATTTCATATGAATAGTATACGAACAAACGTTCTTGTCGTCAAGCGCGTAATAACCGAAAATATACGGGCCTTGGCGACGGGTCGTTTAGCTACGGTGAAGGGGCAGTGTGATGCGGGCAGTTGTGCAGCGGGTGAGCAAGGCCAGCGTGCGCGTGGGCGGCGAGACCGCCGGCGCCATCGGCAAGGGGTTTGTCGTCCTGTTGGGAGTAACCCAGGATGACGGCGCGACGGAGGCCGATTACCTTGCCCGCAAGATCGCGGGGCTGCGCGTCTTCGAGGACGAAGCAGGCAAGATGAACGTGGGACTGGAAGAGGCCGGCGGCGCGGTGTTGGCCGTCAGCCAATTCACGCTCTACGGCGATGTGCGTAGAGGCCGCCGGCCCAGCTTCACGGCGGCGGCCCGACCGGAGGAAGCCCTGCCGCTCTATGAGCGCTTTTGTGACGCCTTGGCCGGACAGGGGCTGCGCGTGGAGAGGGGCGTTTTCCAGGCGCACATGGAGATCGAGTTGATCAACGACGGCCCGGTGACGCTCTGGCTGGATACGGATGATCTGATGGCGGAAGCCTGAAGAAAGCCGGGCGGAGGAGAAACGATGAGCGAAGACAGCTATTTACTGGCGGAAGTGCCGGCCGTCGACCTGGCGATTGCCGAGGCTATGGTTGCGGAGCTAGACGACTACCTTATCGGCAATGATCTGTACCGCACGGTGATGGTGCGGACGGAGCGCGGCGAACTGAAGTTGCAGATGAGCGGCGGCGACCTCCTGGCCCGGTTCCACCGGCTGCAAGGCGAGCGGGATGCGCTCAGCGCGGCCGAACAGGCGCGGCTGGATGCAGTGCAGAACTCCGCCGACCGCGCGATCTACAGCTTGCGCACGCGCTTTCATGAGCGGTTGGGGCGAGAGATGAAGGCCCGGCTCGACAGCCTGCGTTGGTATCTGGACGAATGCCAGGAAGACCGCGCCAAGTGCCGGACGGAATACCCGTTCGAGATTCGCAACCGGCAGCGCATCGAGGAGATTCTCAAGCAGTTGGGGAAAAACGCTTCACCGGAGCTGATGAGCGTGCTGAACCAGGTGGACCGGCGGATCCGGCAGTTGGGACAGTCGCCCGGCTTTGTGTGGGATCGGCGACTGGAGAAGGCATACCCTTCGGATCGGTATTGGTATCTCTACCAGAGGCCATAAGGCGCCCCTGGTTGTCTTCCAGGAGGCCGGCAGCCTCCTGGAAGAACGAGTTTAGGCGGGGTTGAGCGCGGCGACCACTTGGTCGTGGATGGCGCCTGCGGTGGCGATCACGCCGCAGCCGCTGATGGGGTCGCGGCCATGCCAGTCGGTGATGCGTCCGCCCGCTCCCTCGACGATGGGGATGAGGGCCATCAGGTCCCAGAGGTTCATCACCGGGTCGGTCATAATGTCGGCGCCGCCGGTGGCGAGCAGGTAGTAACCGTGGCAGTCGCCCCAGTTGTTATAGCGTTTGACGCGCCTGGATAGGGCCTCGAAAGCGGCGGCGTTATGGTAGTTGCCTACGTTCCAATGGTCCGTGTTTAGCATTACCGCGTCGGCGAGGTTTGGGCAGGGGCGGACATGGACGGGTTTGCCGTTGAGCCAGGCGCGGCGACCGTCGCCGATCAGGAAATCGTCGAAGATAGGTTGGTTGATAACCCCGAGAATGGGGCGGCTATCCTTGACGAGGGCGATCAGGGTGCCGAACAGGTAGCTGCCGCTGACGAAGCTCTTGGTGCCGTCGATGGGATCCAACACCCATTGGTAGGGCGCATCGGGCTGGTGATGGCCGTACTCTTCGCCGAGGATGCCGTGCTCCGGGTACGCTTGCATGATCGCCTGGCGCATGACCTGCTCAGCCTCGCGATCGGCGATGGTGACAGGCGACTGGTCGGCTTTGGTCTCGACCACGACATTCGCCCGGTAATAGGGCTTGATGGCGCCTGCGCTGAGGTCGGCAAGATGGCGGGCGAAGTCGAAGAATGCGTCTGCCTTGCCCGGGCTGCTCACAAGCGGCGTCTCGGTCACGCTTGTCATGCCTCGCCGCCTGCCGCATTGGGTTCGGCCTCGAAGTATTCACGCAGCGCCGCTTTGGCTTCGTCGTCCAGCGCTCCTTCCACCATGAACCAATATTGATGCGGCAGCAACCGGCCTTCGGCTGCTGATTTGCGTTGCGCCACGGCGATCTGCAGGTTGCTGCGCGCGGCGTCCAGATCATGCCGGACTGCCCAGCCGATGCCCGCTAGCAAGAAAAGCGACCAGGGTACGCGTTGCTGTTGCTCGCGGATAACGCCCAGTACGCCGGCGAGGGCGGATCCGGTCTCGTCCCCCAGGTAGAAGTGCGAAAGAGTGTATTCCACGAGACTGCCTTGATCGCCCTGATCGGGTTTGATGCCGGTCACGCGCTGCCAAGTGCGCTTGGCTTCGTCCGCTTGTCCCTGCTTGAAGAGCGAAAGCCCGCGCCAGAACCCGGAGCGCACCGGGTGCCGTTGGTCGCGGTTTAGGAAGGGCTGGGCATCCTCGTGCCGCCCGGCGTTGATCAACCGCCCATAGACAAGGTGCGGATGTTGGGCGTAGGCGCCTTTGCCGTCGAGAACCTCTTTGAAGGCGGCGACGCCCTTTTCCCAATCCTGTGATTCGATGGCGACGACGGCGCGCAGGCCCTGCAAGTAGGAAACTCCGCCTTCGTAGCCGGCATCGTCGCCGGCTTCTTCTGCACCTGTGTCCGCCTGAGTGGACGCTTCGCTGAGTCTTGCCTCGGCTTCGTCGAGATAGGGCAGGGCTGCCTGCGGCTGACCGGCGCGCACCAGCGCCATGACCAGCCGGCCCCAGTCGCCGACTTCGGTGTCGGAGCGTTGCGCCAGTGCATAGAGGCGGGCGATGCCTTCGTCGGTGCGTCCGGCTTGGAGGAGGACGTCGGCGATCTGCGTTTCCCATTCGTCGCGGTCGTCGGGGGCTACGCTGTCTTGCGCCTGGGCGAGCACTTCGAGCGATTCATCGTAACGGTCGCGCAGGTTGAGGTAGCCGTGCAAGGCGAGCGCACTGCGGATGAGCAGGTCTTGCAGCCGCCCGTCTCCGCTTTTGCGCTTACTTTCCGGAAGGCGGCGGAGTCCGTCGAAGACCTTGCGCAGCAGAGGGATGGCTTCGTCGTTAAAATTGGCGGCCTTCTGTTGGCCTTGGGCGAACAAGTCTTCCCAACTGCCGCGGATCGGCTGCGGCGTGGGGGATGGTTGTCTGGCGTTCATAGAGGTTCCTGGCGTTGAATATGGTTACGTGTCGATTTCGCGTTTGACGGTGGATAGCAGTGTGTCGGCCCGTAGTTCGGGCAGATTGTAGCATGTGCCGCCCAGGGCGACGGCCAGCTTTTGGGCAAGGCCGCGGTCAAAGGCCGCATGTTCCATGTTGACGACGATGCTGCGAAAGGCGGCTTGGTCAAACAGTCCGGCAATGCGCATGGCCTCTTCCTGGGCAGGCATGCCGGTCATGCTGACATTGCCGGCGCCGTCGGTGAGCAAGATCATGAGCGGGCGCAACTCGGAATCGCGGCGGCGCGCGTTTTCGATGACCTGCCAGGCGAGGTAGAGACCGTTGCTGAGCGGGGTCTTGCCGCCGACGGGCAAGTCTTGCAGGGCGCGTTGCGCCAGATCGACGCTGTTGGTGGGGGGCAGCACGAGCCGCGCCTTGTCGCGCTGGAAGACGACGAGGCCGACTTGATCGCGGCGCTGATAGGCGTCGACGAGCAGGCTGAAGATGGCGCCTTTGGTGGCCTCCATGCGTTCGCTGGCGGCCATCGACCAACTGGCGTCGACGACGAACAGGATCAGGTTGCCGGTGCGACGGACGCGCACCTTGCGCTGCAAGTCGCTGCGCCGCAGTTGCAGGGCGAGATCGTTAGTGCGCTCCTCGCGGCGGCGCTTCTGGTAGGGCGACGCGGCGCGCAGGGTGGCGTCGAAGGCGATGTCGTCTAAACGGTCCTTGGCGGGCTGCGCCTTGATGTAGCGGCCGCGTTTACGCTCGGTGCGCGTGTAGGAGCGGCGGCCGGCGCGCTCGCGCGTCATTTTGTCGAGGGGCGTGTCGAAACGCTTGGCCTCGAACGTGTCGCCGATTTCGACTGGCTTGCGTGCGCCTTTTTGATCGCCGGGCGATGAGCTGCTCTGGGGCGAGGCGTCGGGCTGGACCATGCCCCCTTCGCCTGCATCAGCGGAGTCGCTCAGGTCGGACTCATCGCCCTCTAGGCTTTTTTTTCGTCGGCCGCGGCGCTGCCCTGAGCTTCCGTCGCCTCGTTTTCGTCGGCTGCGGCCTGTTCCGCCTCGGCGCGCGCCTGGCGCATGTTGGACTGAAGCTGATCTGCGTTGAGGATTGAGTCTTGGAAGGGCTGCTTCTTCATGCGGTGCGGCAGGGCCAACTCGGCGGCGAGCAGGATATCGCGGTCGGTGATGTGCAACCGCCCTTCGTAGGCGGCGTGGGCGCGCGCCGTGCGCAGAATGACAATGTCCGCGCGGTGCCCGTCGACCTTGAAGCTGGCGGTGAGGGCGGCAATGGTGTACATGTCGCGCTCGGTGTACTTGACGAGGTCGTAGCGGGCGCGGGCTGCAACAATCCGCCCGCATAGGTCGGCTTCATCCGCTTCGTAGGCGGCGATGAAGTCGTCGGGGTTCTGCTCATAGAAGATGCGGCGGCGCAGAATTTCCACGCGGTCTGGCGCATTGGTAAGGCCGATCACGTCTACGGCATGGGCAAAGCGGTCGAGCAACTGGGGGCGCAGGTCGCCCTCTTCCGGGTTCATGGAGCCGACGAGGACGAAGCGGGCGGGGTGCTGGAAGCTGATGCCTTCGCGTTCGACAACGTTGATGCCCATAGCCGCGCTGTCGAGCAAAAGGTCGACGACGTGGTCGTCGAGGAGGTTAACTTCATCGACGTAGAGGACGCCGCGGTTGGCCGCGGCAAGGATGCCCGGCTCGAAATGGCGTTCGCCGCGCTGGATGGCCTTCTCGATGTCCAGCGTGCCGACGACGCGATCTTCGGTGGCGCTGACGGGCAAGTCGACGAAAGGCGTGGTGCGGTATTCAGCCGGAAGCTGGCCGGTCCGGGCCAGCTTCTCCTGGCACTCGTCGCAGAATTGGTCGGGTCGATTGGGATCGCAGCCGAAGCGGCAGCCCTGTACGACCTCGATGTTCGGGAGCAGCGCAGCCAGCGCTCGTGCCGCGGTGGACTTGGCGGTGCCGCGTTCGCCGCGGATGAGGACGCCGCCGATCTGGGGATTGATCGCGTTGAGGATAAGGGCGCGTTTCATCCGTTCTTGGCCGACAATGGCGGAAAAAGGATAGGTGGATCGCATAGGATTGTCCTTCGATTCTAGGGTTCTACACAACGCATAAGGGCGAAGCACGGCTTCGCCCTTACTGCTCCCGCGCCCCATTATACCTAAGGGATCACTTTGCGTAAAACCGCAGCGCTCGGCACTGAAAGATAGGTTCGGCAGGGATGCGGCGTCGCCGCTTTAGCTGTCGCCTTTCGCCCATCACTGCCCTATAGAATTGGACTGAGCAGAAATTGCGGAAACGTCGCTGCGGGTGGAATATGTATGGGAATTGGAAATGTCGAAACCTTTGGCGGCGCTATGCGTACTGTTGCATAACGGACGGGGCGCGCCCATGTATTGTGAAGCGGATAAGCGGCGCTCGCTGACGTCCGGGCAGTGTGCATTGCTAAGCGGCGATCGTCTCAAATGGGAGACGGTCAAGAAACCAAACAGCGCAGGTCCGCGTAACCAATGAACGACCAGGAAGAGATTTGGATCCAGCAGGCTCGTGGCGGCGATAAGCGCGCCTTCAGCCGGCTGGTAGAGGCGTATCAGGGGCCGGTGTTTAGCCTGACATACAGGATGTTGGGGAACGCGCAGGAGGCCGAAGACGCGGCGCAGGAAGCATTCTTGCGCGCCTATTCTAATTTGCGGCAATACAACCCTTCGCACAAATTCAGTACATGGCTCTTCTCGATTGCCAACCACCATTGCATTGACCGGTTGCGCAAACGGCGGGTGACATGGCTGTCCATCGAAGATAACCCAGTATTGCAGAACTTGACCGGAGATTCGCCGCAACCGGAGGGGAGCGCACTCAGACGGGAGCAGCGCGATGAGGTGCAGCGGCTGCTGGACGACCTGGAACCGGAATACCGGACGCCGCTGATTTTGCGCTACTGGGAGGAGTGCAGTTATGAGGAGATCGCTCAGATCATGGATCTGAGCATTCCGGCTGTGAAGAGCCGGCTTTTTCGCGCCCGCCAACAGGTCGCCAAGTTGTACCGCGAGAGCCAGCCGGCGACGATCCCGCCGCACTCCGGAGACGGGAAGCAAGGGCGCACGGGAGAGCGGGCGACGCGTCTCGTGCAGTTCACGGCGCCGTTGGCGTCGGCCTAGGAGGACGGGAAGATGAATATGGACAAGACGAACCAAGAATCCGAGCGCGGCGCGTGGCTAATGTCGCTGGCGCTGGACGAAATGTTGGAACCGTCTGAGGCCGAGTTGTTCGATGCCCTGCTGGCGGAAGACCCGAAGCTGGGCGAGGAATGGGCGCTGTGGCAGGCGCTGGATGCGAAGTTGTCGAAGGCGCCGCGTCTCGCCCCGTCGACGGGGTTTGTGGCGGAGTTTGAACGCCGGCAGACGCAGCGCGAACGGCGGCGACGTTTGTGGTTTGGGCTTATCGTCGGCGTAATGGCTGCTACGCTCTGGTTCGGCCTGTTGGCCGGGCTGGCAGGCGCCGGCGCCTATGTCATGTTTCGGCAGACGGAGACTCTTGTGGCGTTAGTGCACGGCGTCGCCTATTGGTATTCGGCGCTACAGAGCCAACTGGACATCTGGGCCTCGGCGGTTTCGACGCTGTTGGGCACAACACAAGTGCGGGGCGCGCTGCTTGCTTATGTGGCAATTGCGGTGTTGACGTTGACCTGCTGGGTGCGCTTCCTTCGCAACAGCGTGCAGATTGAACCGGACAACCCGGCGTATGTCCGTTCGGCCTAGGTTCTAGAAGAAGTTCGGCGCGACGGCCTTCTTGCGCGGGAGATTAGCCTGGAAGTCGAGGGTCTAAGCGTCCGATTGTTATCTGTTCTCGATCGGTTGTGGGTGAGAATATCTGCGAGGTGAATGGTGAGCGCGAGGAGAGTCGGATTCTTGGCGGTGATGTTGCTCGCTATGGCGGCGATTCTGCCGACAGGGCTGTTGTTTGTGAAGTGGCCCGCTGACTCAGTGGCCGAGTTTGGTCCGTCGCTAAAGGCGATGCTGCCGATGGAAGTTGCACCGCTGCTGCGTACGACGCAGCTTGAGAGCCGGTTGTCCGCGAACAGCGTTGTCTCGACGGATGGACAACAATCATATTTCGGCGACCTGACGGTCGAACGAGGCCAGGTCTTGGCAGGTAATGTCATCGTCTACGACGGCGATGTGACAATTGAGCGGGATGGGCGCATCAACGGCGACCTGGTCGTATACAGCGGCGACGTGAAGATCCGCACCGGGGGCGGCGTGGGCGGGAACGTCACGGCGTTCAGCGGCGATGTGGATGTGGCCGGAGAGGTGAACGGCAATCTGGCCGCGATGAACGGCGACGTGAAGCTGGAAGACAGCGCGCGCGTCAACGGTAATGTCAGCATCCTCAACGGCGATCTGGAGCGGGATGAGGGCGCCTTCGTAGGCGGCAATGTGGTGAAAGGCCCGCGGCTGGAATTGCCCGGCGTTCCGGCTGTCCCTCTGCCGTTCCGGAGTATGCCTGACATGGCGCAAGGCGCGATCACCGCTCCGCAGCGCTCGTTGGTTCAGGAGATTGGGGCTTTTGCGGCACGCGTGATCGGCGCCGGGATGTTTGCGCTGTTGATCGGGCTGATCGTTGCGATCATCGTCATGGCGAAGCCCGAACTAGTCGAAAGGAGCCGCCAGACCATCGTAGCGGAGCCGGCGTTGAGCTTCGTGGCTGGCATCGTCGCCAACCTGATGGCAGTGTTCGTTGCCGCTTTTCTGGCGATCACGATCTGTCTTGCGCCTGTGTCAGTTGTGCTGCTGCTCGTCGCGGCGGGACTCAATTTGGCGGGCTGGGCGGCGATTTCCGCGGCCGTGGCGCGGCGCGGCCGCACCTATCTCAAAACACCGGTCCGGTCTGAGATTGCCGTTGGCGTTGCCGCAGTGATTCTTACGGGAGCGCTAGGCTTGCTCTGGGCGATGGGCGGATGCTTCCGTTTCATGAGCATGACGATGTGGCTTATCGTGTCGTCGGTGGGTGTGGGGGCGCTGCTGCTGCCGCTGCTGCGCCGGAATGGCGCAAGGCTGGCGCAACCGGCTGTCCCCGACAAGTCAAGCCCGGAAGGCTAGACCGTCCGCGGTTTGCTGGTTAGCGAACCGGGAATTCGCCGGTTAGGCCGCGGATGGTGCGCTCCACGGCGTGGCGCGCTTCTTCGCTGATCGGTTCGCCGTGATGGTGATGCATCTGCTTGCGAATGAACTCGTCCAGGTCGCCGGCGAGTTCTGCCCAGACATTCTGCTGGATGTTCATCAGGATTTCGCGCTCGCTGGCGCTTGCCGTACGAATTGCCTGCAGGAAATGAGGCAGACAAAGCCCTCCGGCGGCCAACAGCGGAGATGAGAATTCTTCCAGATGCGCCAAGAAGATCTTTATCCCGCGCGTTTCCTCGTTGGCCTGGCGGATGCATGCGGGGCAGGGTTTGATGCCGGCGGGCAGAGCCGGACGCTCGCCGTCTAGGTTTTGATTCTGGCGGCGCACTTGCCATAGACGGAATTGCGAGGGCGGGGGCGCGCCGGCTTCTGCCGCCAACTCGGGAAGCCGGCGGATCGCCGCCAGCAGCGATGAACGCTCGACGACCGCCGCGGCCAGCCTTTGGCCGCCAAATGCGAGAAGCTCACGACTGTGGCGACCGCAAAAACCGATAGACGCCGTCAGCATCTGGTGCATATTCAGGTCAGTGGAGGATTCCCACAGGATGGTGTCTAAATAGGTCGTCGCCGCATCCTGACTCAAGTGGCAGATGGGACACCCCTTCTCGACGATCATCGCTTGCAGCCGCTGGTAGGTAGCGGTCTTGTCCCTCAATTTTCCTCCCTCTGTCTACGACGACAGCATCTGACTAAGAGACAATGGCAGGCAATAAGTCTTGCCGGTCTCCGGCTCTAGGCTTGCGCAAGCTGGGAGCGGATCTGCGCGATCTCTTCGTGCAACTCCGCAGAGCGTTTTTCGCGTGCATGCCGGAGCGCACGCTTACGTATGGCTAATTCAACGAGGAGCGCCATGCGACCGGCCTGCTTGCCCGCTCGCCGGCGCAGAGGTTGCCGCCAATGGCCGGTAAGCAAAGCCAACTCCTGCGCAGAGAGGGTTCGATCGACTTCGTCGCTCAACTCGGTGCGAATGATGGCGCGTTCGTGGCTCCAGGCTAGGAGGACGGTAATGACGAGCAAGCAAAGACCCCCGACGGCAATTGCCAGGCTGAGAACGAAGCCGGCGAGGGTTATGCTGGCGAGCGTCGAGCCGAGATTGTGTAGGCTGTGGACGAGGATCGCCGCGCTAAGGCCCGCGGCGATCCACATGAAGCGAATCAGCGGGCGGCGCGCGCCACGCGCCAGGCCGAATCCGATGCCCGTTAGGCTGGTGTAGAAGGCGTGGTTCAGTCCGAAGACCACGGAGCGAAGGATGATAACAGCGGTCAAGTTGACGAAGCCGCCTTCGTCGAATGCGCCGATGAAATAGAAGAAGTTTTCCGTCATAGCGAATCCGAAGCCGATCAGTGCGCCGTAGACAAGGCCGTCTAGTACGCCGTCGAATTCATGCCGCATCCAGGTGAACAGCCACCAAAGGGCGAGGGCTTTGAACACTTCTTCGACGATGGGGGCGATGATAGCGCCTTCGACGAGGGCAGCCTCTAGCGAGAGGGGGTCTGTGACGAGAGGCGCGCCGAGCGCGACTTCGCCGATCAGGCTGGCAATGACGGCCGGAATGGCGCCCCAGATGAAGGCCGCGAGCAAGAGCGAGCGCGGTTCGCGTTCATAGCGATCCGCCCAGTAAAAGGTCAACGTGTAGACGATGGTGGGGACGACGGCGGCTAGCGTACTCAGCGCCAGGGCAATGAATAGGGCCAAGACGACTTTGCACTCCTCATGACGAGACCCTGACGCCGGCTGGCGGCAGGACCGCAACGCTTGCGGCGGGCGGTCTGGAAGCGAGAGTCAACGGATCACCGGCGCGTCTACCGTGCGGTAGATCTGAGGCCAGATCACCGGCATTTCACTAGAAGGCTGGCCGGGTTCTGCGTACTGGAGATAGAGAGTATGCACGTCGGGCCACTGCTGCCACATGAAATCCGGTGCGGCCAACCCGTCAGACGAATTGTCCGCCGTGTAGGGGAAGTAGTAGCGGCCTGAGGCCAGCGTTACGTTGGCGAGGCGCAGCGCGGCGATGACATCAGGCCCGCGAGGGGTCGGGCTGCGTTCGAGTGCGTCGGCGATTAGGTAGATCGAGTCGTAGGCGGCGAAGGCGTGGGCTTCGGGCCAACGTTCCATGTATTGGGCATACTTGATGGCGAAGGTCTGTCCTTGCGCCGTGACCGTCTTGGCCCAGGGGCCGATGCGCCCGACGACAGCGCCTGCGCCGTCGGGGACAATTCGCCAGAAGAGGTCGTCATCGAGGGCCGGGTCGTGGTTGATGATGAGGGTATTCTTTTGCGGTCCGATGCCGGAGGCGAGAATCTGCTCGTGCATCTCCAGCGCGTCTTCACCGCCGGCGTAGATAAAGAGCGCATCGGGGAGATGGTCCATCGTGACGATGCGCGCGATCACGGAGGAAAAGTCGCTGGACGGCAGATCGACCGGCAGGACCTCATAGCGAATGGCAAACTCGTCCAAGCCGGCCTGCATACGCTGCCAGTGGGCGGAGTCTGCCGTGCGGCTGTCTATAATGGGGACGACGAATAGCATCCCGTCTTGGTTGTAGTCGCCCACCTCGGCCAGCCATTTGGCGGGCATGTTCGCCAGCAGCGTGTCGGTTGGGGCGATGCGAAATACCTGGGGAAACTTCGCTGCGGTCACATTATCTGCCGTGGCGCCGGCGATAATCAGGGGCATGTCGAGCGCCGCGGCTTTTTCGGCGACGGCAAAGGCCGCCTGGTTGTGGTAGAGGCCGGTGATGGCGGCAACACAGTCTTCCATGACAAGCCTGCGGGCGTAGGCGGCTGCCTGGTCAGGCTGGCCCGCAGAGTCGTAGGTAATCAGGCGCACCGGCAGGCCGCGAATGCCGCCGCTCTCGTTGAGTTCGGCGACAGCAATATTGAGCGCGGTCTGCATGGCGAAGCCCTTGAGCAGCGCGCCGGGGGATGAAAGGGGGAGGATGGCCCCGATCTTGATCTCTCTCGCTTCATCGAAGGCTGCCGGCACACAGGCCTGGGGCGGCGTGGGCGTCGTCTCGACGATCACCTGCTGAGGCACGATGCGCGTCACTTCGACGGTGACCGGCACTGTTACCGGCGCAGGCGTGGGGATGGCGGTCGGCTCCTGTACCGTGGCGGTGCAGGCCAAGAGGAGCAGGCACGCGATGAGACAGATGGTCGCGATCCCCGGTTTTGGGTTTGGCACAAACGGCTCCGTTAACGAAGATCGTGGTTGGATGGCGACGTGGGCGGAGTGGATTGACGATCGGCAGGTGGTTGGGAGTATAGCATTCGTCAGGTAGGAGCGTCAAACCGGGGCGGTGATCCGCGCTATGGGGCGGTCGGGCGGAGACGCAGGCCGGCATGGACGGTGTAGGCTGCGTCCATGCCGGCTTAACGGGGAATTTTTAGGCGGACGGCAGGCGGTCGCGGAACCAGGCCAGGGTCTTCTCCCATGCGTCCGCCGAAGCTTCAGCGTTGTAGCTGGGCCGCATATCGTTGAAGAAGGCGTGTTCTGCGTCTTCGTAGACGTAGATTTCGTTTTCGATGCCGGCATCTGTGAGGGCGTCGCCCATCGCCAGCACGGAGTCGACGGGGATGCCGCCGTCGTTCTCGCCGTAGATGCCGAGTATGGGCGCCTGTACGCCGGCGGCCTCTTCCGGGGCGAGAGGTGTGCCGTAGAAGGCGACGGCTGCGCCCAGACGGTCATCGGCGAGGCTGGTCGCCAGAACTAGGCGCCCGCCCATGCAGAAGCCGACGATGCCGACCGTTTCGCCGGCGACGAAGTCCTGGGCGAGCACGTAGTCAAATCCGCTCCGGATCTCGCGCACAGCCTCCTCCATGTCCAGTTCCATGACGAGCTTGCGCGCTTCGTCCGGTTCGGTGGTGGAGACGCCGTGGTAGAGGTCGGGCGCCAGGGCGACGAAGCCCTCATGCGCGAAGCGGTTGGTGACGTCGCGGATGTGGTTGTCTAGGCCCCACCATTCCTGAATGACGAGGATAGCCGGGAAAGGGCCGTCTCCTTCGGGCCGCGCGAGATGGCCGGTGAGGGTCTCGCCGTCAGCATCTGGGTATTCGACCGTTCCTGCAATGATGCCCTCGGCAGAGGGCAGATCGGAGCCGGCATCGGCTGCGGCTTCCTCGACCACGGGCGGCGGCGTTTCGGGGCGAACGGGCTGGCAGGCTGCGAGCAGCATGTTGGCGGCAACGGCGCTGCCCATCGCCGCGGTCGCCCGCTTCAGGAACGTGCGCCGGCTGAGTTCGCCTACTTGGAATGATCGGACAAGCTGCATGACATAGACTCGGTCCATCTGGTTCCTCCTGTCTTGTGCATCTCCTGTGGGGCATAGCCCGCCGTACGCGCCGGCGGCTGGCAGCGTGTTTGGGGGCGAGGATGTCTTGGGCCGGCGTGCCAGCAGTCTATGTGCAGGGTATGGATGTTGCTGTGAGGAATGTCTCAATTGGCAGGGACCAGGCGCGACGATTCCCGGGCTAAGCCGGGAATCGTTCGTGCCGAGGATACACGTCAATAATGTGATGGAGGAACCACAAGGACGGTTTAGTTGCCGCTGATCTTTTCGGCGTTCATGGCCCAGTATTCTACGATGGCGTCGTCAGCGAATTCTCCGACAGGAATAGAATACTCGACAGCCGGCATTTGAATGGCCATAGGCAACATCACCATACCGTCGGCCTGGGGAATGAGCGGCTCGTCTGTGTCCTTTTGCACTACACAGCGCATCGAATCCTGATTGCCGAAGAAATAGTCTACAAATGTTTGCCTCTGCTCATCACTTAGATCTTTCGGATAATAGGCGAGTTGGGCGGCTGAGGTGTCTACCGGAACCCAGCCGTAGTTGGGGAGATAGAATTCAGCCCAGAAGTGTCCGCGGAATTCGTCTGCGAAAAGTTGCCAGCCGCCGGTAGTCCGGGCGGGAATTCCTAGGGAGCGAGCCATGGCAGAGAAATACATGGACTGAGCGCCGCAGTCGCCTCGCTGGTGTCTGTGGACGTAGTCGGATTCGGCCTCGGAAGTCCGCGGCCAGAATATGAAATGTGGCATGAAGTTATATGTCACGTTGTCAACGATGTAGTCATATAGCTTGCGGGCGGCGAGATAGGGATTGGTTTCATCGCCGACGATGCTTTCTGCCATCTGCTGGATATCCGCTGTGATTTCGGTATTGCCATATGACCGCGTGTACTTCCGATAAAGAGCGGAGTCTTTATCATATTCCCCAACGTTATCTGGGTCCACGATAAACCTTTGCTCGTAATGAGTAAAGGTAAACTTAACCTCGATCATCAAGTCTTCTGTCAGATCCTCCATGGGGATTTCCATAAACACAAGACCGATGTCCTGATCGATGCTGGGGGGCTGCTTCACCCATTTGTCCGGAATGATGGATTCGATGACAACCTGGGTCTGCGAACCGGTATTGATCGGTATTGGAAACCATATGCGGTATGTGCCGACATCGGGCAACTCCTCTCGCGGGACGGATATGGTATGGACGCCGCGATAAGTCGCCGGCTTCTGATACTGCATCCAGGAATAAGCCGGTTCCTCCTCGGCCATCTGGATGATCTTGAGCGCCAGATCGTGATATACCTGTTCGGCTACCGCATCGGCCTGCATCAGATCCAAGTATCGATACTTGAGATTTTGCGCTGTATCAGAAAAATAGTGCTCTTCCCCATCCCAGAAACGATGTTCGGTCAGATCGCTTGCGGTCCATGTTGCTAGTTGTTCTGCCGTGGCTTGGGGATAGGTCTGCCGGAGATGATCTTCGAGTTGTTCGATGGTGAAGGGGTAGAGTCCCTCGAAAATCGCCAGTCGATGCAAGGCTTCGCTGCACTTCGCAGCCAGTTCCATGTTCTTCTCTTCCAGGAGCAGGGGCAGCGCCTGTTCATAGAGATTAGCGGCTTCACTGAAGCTGGTCTGCGCTTCCAGATCCAGCGCTTGTTGATAGAGATCTCCACCCGGGCTTGGGTCCAGGATTTGGTCCGGGTTCTGAATTTGGATGTAGCTCTGGCAGCCAGTGAGTACGCCTGCTAGAAGTAGAATCAGCAATAGATAACGCTTCATCCCCCGTAGCTTATACGCAGTGAAGACTGTGGCAGTTGGAGCCAATTCGTCGTTCCTAGCATCCATATTTTTCACCCTCTTTCTTATCTCTTGTGTTATATAAGGGAATGATGTTCGCTACACGTGAGCAACGCCGAAGTCATTACGGCGTTGCTCACGTGTAGCGAACACACCGCCGCATGCGGCACGAGTTGGGCTGCTTGCCGAGGACGCTCAACGCCAGCCGCTACAACCGGCGGCTGCATCGCATTAGGCCAACGTGTATAGCGCTCTTAGCCTTCTTGGGCGAGACCTTCGAGCGGTTTATTGCTGATGTAACTTGGCTGGATTGGGTTCGATCAACGACTTGCCCGAGCAGATCAAGAGCATCGGGACAATGTCTGCAACGACTATGCACGGGAGGGTGTGCTCAAAGAGGAGGGCGCTGGATGCTGCGGCCCATCCACAAACACAATTACAAGCGTCCTGTATCGCCAGGTCGGCACTACCTACATACGCACTTACGCAAGGCGATTGAGACCGCCGGTAGTCTACTGGAACGTCTCCTGCCCAAGCATATTCATGCCGTCATCACACAAGGCATCGAACTCAAAGTCATTCTCGCTGTGTTCGCAATCGGCTTCCATTGTCTGCCACTCAAGTCGCGGCAACTTGGGGTATGCATCCACAGTAGCATTCGCATATGGCCTTGTCAATTGGTCAATTGTCTGATTCGCCGCGATCCTTGACCTTCATAAACGCAAAGAAACCACCTCAAAACGAGATGGCTTCCATTGTGTCGCGGTTGATGAAAGGGTTCGCACCCCTTTTGGGCGATTATGACCGTTGCTTGTAACGGGTCGGCATATATGAGGTTAGGTCACTCAAGGCCTTTCAATGCCATGATGACCGGGTATAGCAGCCCGGCGATCATCAACAGGGTAATGAACGGGCGGTTAATATTCTGCCATTTATAGTTCTTGTTCCTGACTGCATCAAGGCCGTGATTGAGCCCTGAGAATATGAAGAAGAAACAAAAGGCAAATAGGATTGTCAGTTCCGCGTAGATGCCCCAATTCGCCACAAAGACCAATACCGCAACGACCGCATAGGATAATAATGCAATGGCCGACTGCCTCTGATAGTTGCTTCCAACTTCAAAGCCCTTCGCCTGCGCCGATTGCTTCGAGAACAGCAAGCCTTCAATCCCGGAAATGCCCGCAACAGCAACGATCAATATGGGTGTCATGAAATGCAACTGCGCAATGGGATCATACCCGTTTCTGAAGCCGATTTGGTATCCAAAAAAGAACGCCATGCAAACAGAGATAATGCGTAATGCGTCTAAAATGCCCAGTAACATAGCTTCCCCTCCGCATCTAGACAAGTAAACAAGGCATAACGCGCAATGCCCGAAAACCGCTTGCTTCAAGCGTTCTCGGGCAATAAGGGAACCATCTATCTGTTAAATATTCGCATTATAGATGGCATCTGTTATGGCGGAGAGGGAGGGATTTGAACCCTCGAGGGCGTAAACCCTACTCGTTTTCGAGACGAGCGCACTCGGCCGGACTATGCGACCTCTCCGGGTGTTGCGTTTGCCGCCGGACAGTACGCCGCTTTCGCAATAACGTTGCGGGCGGGCTCTGCACGGCGGTGCGCCCAGGATATTACCATAGGGGGCCGGATTTGTACATTCGCGCTAGGCGTCTTCGCCAACCTGGCTCTTCAGCCAGGCTTCGATGAACATATCCAGGTCGCCGTCGAGGACGGCGCCGGTGTTGCCGGTCTCTATGTTGGTGCGCAGGTCCTTGACCATTTGGTAGGGGTGAAGGACGTAGTTGCGAATCTGGCTGCCGAAGTTGGCCTGGACGTTCTCCCCGCGCAGCGCGGCCTTTTCCGCCTCTAGGCGTTCCTGCTCGATATCGTAGAGCTTGCCGCGCAGCACGCGCATGGCCGACTCGCGGTTCTGGGTCTGGCTGCGCTCGTTCTGGCAGGTGACGACGATGCCGGTGGGCAAGTGACGGATGCGGACGGCGGTGGCGTTCTTCTGGACGTTCTGCCCGCCGGCGCCGCCGCTGAGGAAGACCTCGATCTGCAGGTCGTTGGGGTCGATCTGCACGTCGATGTCCTCGTCGAGTACGGGTATCACCTCGACTTTGGCGAAGCTGGTGTGGCGGCGGCTGTTGGAGTCGTAGGGGCTGAGGCGAACCAGGCGGTGCGTGCCCTTTTCCGCCTTGAGATAGCCGTAGGCAAAGGGCCCGTCCACCTCGACGGTGACGCTTTTGATGCCCGCTTCTTCGCCCTCGGTCATGTCGGTGATGACGGTCTTGTAGCGCTTGTTCTCCGTCCAACGCAGGTACATGCGCAGGAGCATCTGCGCCCAGTCCTGCGCTTCGGTGCCGCCTGCGCCGGCGAAGATGCTGAAGATCGCCGGGCCGGCATCGTGGGGGCCGGCGAGGGCGAGGGAGAACTGGCGCCGCTCGAACTCCTTTTCGAGCGAGGCGGCTTCGTCAGCCAGCTCGTCGAGCATGTCCGGGTCGTCTTCGGCCATGGCGGCGAGGTCGCGGGCGTCGACGGCGCGCTGGTAAAGGCCCTGCCACAGCTCCGCGATCTGCTGGAGTGCGTTCAGTTCCTGCATCTTCTTCTGCGCGGCCTGCTGGTCATCCCAGAAGCCGGTTTCGAGCGTCTCCGCCTGGAGTTGTTGGATGCGGTCTAGCTTGTTAGGTAAGTCAAAGACGCCCCCGGATGGCGTCGATCTGTTGGACGAGTGTGTTGAGCCGGTTTTCGAGTTCGCTCATGAACGGGTTTCTCTTTTCTGGTTCGTTGCATTTCTACATGCGCATTGCAGGTGCATGGCCGATTCGAGTTTACTGCCCGACGAGGCCTTCGACGAAGGCGACCGGGTCGAACTCCGCAAAGTCGGCGATCTGCTCGCCGGTGCCGACGAAGCGGACGGGTACGCCCAGTTCGTGGTTGATGCTGAGGACGGCGCCGCCTTTGCTCGTGCCGTCGAGCTTGGTGAGGATGATGCCGGTGACGCCGGCGCTGTCCTTGAAGCTCTTGGCCTGCGAAATGGCGTTTTGGCCGGTGGATGCATCGAGCACCAAAAAGACCTCGTGCGGGGCGCGGTGCACCTGTTTGGCGGCGACGCGCTTGATCTTTTCCAGTTCCTGCATCAGGTTGTATTTGGTCTGCAGACGCCCGGCGGTGTCCACGATCAACAGGTCGGCTTGGCGGCTTTCCTGGCTGGCGCGCACCGCGTCGAAGACGACTGCGCCGGGGTCTGCGCCAGGTTCGTGGGCGATGACGTCGACGCCGGCGCGTTCGCCCCAGATTTTGAGCTGATCGATAGCTGCAGCGCGGAAGGTGTCGGCCGCGCCGAGGACAACTTTTCGCCCGCGGTTCTTGTACCAGTGGGCCATTTTGCCGATGGTGGTGGTCTTGCCGGAACCGTTGACGCCGACCACCAGGACGATGGTGAGCAGGCGCGGGTCGTCGATGCGCATCGGTTCGGCAGGCGTCAAGATGCGCACCATCTCCTGTTGCAGGATCAGATAGGCGTCACGCGTCGCTTTAATGTTCTCGCGCTCGACGCGCTTCTGGGTGCGTTCGACCAGTTCCTGGGCGACGGGGACGCCGACATCGCCGAGGATCAGCGTTTCTTCAAGTTCCTCCCAAAGCTCATCGGTGATCTCGTTGGCCTGGAAGATGGAGCCGAGCCGCCCAAAGACGCCCGACCGGGTTTTGGCGAGGCTGTTCTCCAGGCGAACGTCGTCTTCCGTGGCCTTGGACGGTCTGCCGAATAAGTTGCGCAGCAATTGCGTGTCTCCTTCTTGCGTTGACCTTGCAGCGCCTGCTCGTCACTTATGGCGGCATGACGCGTATGCAATGTGGCGGCGCTACCTCGCGCCGCGACTAGCGCATCATTATAGCATGGCGGGCGGGGCTCCCCAAGGAGGGGCGGGCGCAGACTGCCCATAAAGGTTTATTATGCAGCCGGCAAGAGCATATGAGAGGGGCAGCAGAGAACGCAGAGAGCGCCTCTGCTGCTTGGCTGCTATGCCGGCGCGATCTCGTCGAGGCGGACGGGTCGCTTTTCGTGCAGCGACTTGGCCGCGGCCAGCGCCATGACCACGGGAATGCGCCCGTCCTCGCCGGTGACGGGTGTAGGCCGGTCGTGGACGACGGCTTCGACGAACTGCGCCAGTTCGAGGGCGAAGCTGTCGGCGTAGCGCTCCAGGAAGAAGTGTAGCGGCAGGTCGCGGCGGATGTGATCGCCGGTGCTGATGACGGCTGCGTTGGGGTACTTGTTCTCGGTCTGAATGGCGCCGCCGGAGCCGAGGACTTCGACACGTTGGTCATAGCCGTAGACGGCGCGGCGGCTGTTGTCGATGACGCCGAGCGCGCCGTTGGCGAAGGTGAGCAGGACGAGCGCGGTGTCGATGTCGCCTGCTTCGCCTATAGCGGGGTCGACCAGCACAGCGCCGGATGTGTAGACCTCGACGACCTCGGAGCCGAGCAGGAAGCGGGCCATGTCGAAGTCGTGGATGGTCATGTCCAGGAAGATGCCGCCGGAGACGCGGATATAGCTCAGGGGCGGAGGGCCGGGGTCGCGGCTGATGATGTGGAGCAGGTGCGGCTGGCCGATTTCGCCGTCGACGATGGCGCGGCGCACGCGCGCGAAGTTGGCGTCGAAGCGGCGGTTGAAGCCAATCTGGAGCTTGACGCCGGCCTTGTCGACTGCGGCCAGCGCGCCGTCGATCTCGGCGAGGCTGCGCGCGATGGGCTTTTCGCAGAAGATGTGCTTGCCCGCGGCGGCGGCGCCTTCGATAATGGCTGGGTGCGTATCGGTGGCGGAGGCGACGATCACGGCGTCGATAGCCGGATCGTCCAGGATGGCTTCAGGGTTGTCGTAGGCGTGCGGTATGTTGTATTGGCCGGCAAGTCTCTGCGCGGCCTCGAAAGCGATGTCGGCGATGGCGACCAGGCGGGCGCCGGGCACGCGCGCCGCTAGGTTGGCAGCGTGCACCTGGCCGATGCGCCCTGCGCCGACCATGCCGAGGTTGAGTGTGGTCATCGGGTCTCCTTGGGCGTGGTGAGTCACAAGTCATGGGTCATTGATGACTGATGACGCCTGATTCGTGACGTGTGATTCGTGTTCTTACAAACCGATGGCGTGCAGGTATTGGCGGTTGCGCTGCGCGCTCTGGCGCGGCGAACCCATGCCGGGCAGCACGTCCTGCTCGACGGTGATGAAGCCGGTATAGTTGTGGGCGATGAGCCAGTCGCGCACAGCAGGGAAGTCGACGCAGCCTTGGCCGAGTTCGGAGAAGACGCCGCGCCGCACCGACTCGAAATAGTCCCAGTCGTGGTCGCGGGCATCGCGCATGACGTCCGGGTGGCAGTCTTTGAAGTGGACATACCAGATGCGGCCGGCGTAGCGGTCAAGCGCGTCGATCACGGCGTCGCAGCCGCCTGCGCCGAAGGCATAGTGGCCCGTGTCGAAGACCAGGCCCATCAAGTCCGGATCGGTTTCGGTTAGAAGGCGGTCGATCTCGTCCGGCGTCTCGACGAAGCCGGCGCAGTGGTGGTGGAAGACGGTGCGCAGACCGGTCTCGTCGCGCACGGCCCGGGCGATGCGCACGGCGCCGGCGGCGAAGGTGCGCCATTCGTCATCGCTTAGGCCCTGCGCTGGCGTGATGCGCCCGGCATGTCGGGTGCGAACTGCGTCCGTGCCGTTGTCGTCGGCTAATACGAGGAAAGGCTCTACGTCTTGGCCGATCAGGGCGGCGGCATCGCTTACGAGGCCGGCGACTTTGAGCGTCTGCTCCAGCCCTGGGGCGTGGGCCGCAGGATTGCGCAGTGCGACGCCGACGAAAGCCCCGGTGAGGGCCAAGTTGCGGCGACGAAATTCCTCGCTGAGCAGCGCAGGGTCGGTGGGCATAAAACCCCAGTCGCCCAACTCCGAGCCGGCATAGCCGGTTTCGGCCAGCTCGTCCAGCATTTGCGTGCAGTCGAGGCGCCCGGTCTGGGTCTCTGCGAACTCGAGCGCGCCCCAGGAACAGGGTGCATTGCCAATGCGTATGGTATTCATGTTCAGGCGCTCCCTTGTTGCGGCATCGGCGTCCCGATGGGCAGCGAAAATGAGGCGGACAATCACGAAGTGCGGCGCAGGTCGGGCACGGCTTCCCACTTTCCGCTTTCCCAGGAGCGCAGCATTGCTGTCTGCACGGCTGCCAGAGCGAGGGCGTCGGCGAAGCTGGGCGCACGTTGTACGCCGTCGACGATGGAGAGCAGAAACTGGTGCGCCTCAATCGTCTTCAGGTCTTCGTAGCCCATGCCGATGCCGTCCCCTGGGTTGAAGCGGCCGTGGAAGGGGTAGCGCGGCCCGCCCAGCAGCCGGGTATAGCCGTCGTGCAAGCCGTCCTCGCCGGGGAGATATAGCTCCAACTCATTCATGCGCTCGAAGTTCCAGTTCGCCGCACCGCGGTCGCCGTTGACCTCGAAGGCCATCTCGCACTTGGGACCATATATGGCGCGGCAAGTCTCGAACGTGCCGCGCACGCCGTTCTCGAACTCGACGAGCGCGCTTGCGTAGTCTTCGTTGGTGACAGGTCCGGTTGGGTCGCCGGGTTGGCCGAGCGAGAAGTGCGTGCCCTGACCTGGCACGGGAAGGGGTCGTTCGGAGATGAAGGTGTGGCGACTGCTGACCACGCGCCGAATCGGGTCAACCAGCATGCGCGCCATATCGACGACATGGGACATGATATCGCCGAGCACGCCGAGGCCACCGCGTTCGGATTGGAAGCGCCAGGTGAGCAGGCCGAGCGGGTTGCTGCCATACATAGAGAAGAAGCGGCCGCGGTAGTGGGTGAGGCGGCCGAGCTTGCCCTGTGCGATGAGTTCACGGGCGTATTGCACCATCGGCGCCCAGCGATAGTTGAAGCCGACGAAGGACATAACGCCGGCCTGCCGTGCCAGCCATTCGATCTCGGCGGTCTCATCGGGCGTGCGGCCTACCGGCTTTTCGCAGAAGATATGCTTGCCCGCGGCGGCCGCGGCCCGCACCATCTCCAGGTGGAGATAGTTGGGGGCGGCGATGTTGACGACTTGCACGTCGGGGTGCTCGATTACGTCTTGCCAGCGCGTCGTGCTGTGGTGAAAGCCGAGCGAAACTTGGGCGCGTTGGGCGCGGGCCGGCGCGTCGTCGGCGCAGATCACGAGGCGCGGGACGATGTCGCTGTCGTAGAAACGATCTGCGATCTGCCGGTAGGCGCGGGAGTGGGCCATGCCCATCCACCCCATGCCGATGACGCCGATGCCGATCTCGCGTGCCATAGTAGCTCCTTATCGCAAGGGCAACCGCAGAGGAGCGTTAGCCGCACAGGGGCTAGAAGCGGCGGCTCCACTCCTTGGGCCAGCGCTCGATGACGACCTTGGTCTGGGTATAGAACTCGACGCCGTGATGCGACTGGCCGTGCAGATCGCCGAAGAAGCTCTCGTTCCACCCGGAG
The DNA here is from genome assembly GCA_964467575.1 of uncultured Caldilineaceae bacterium. Lineage (GTDB taxonomy): Bacteria > Chloroflexota > Anaerolineae > Caldilineales > Caldilineaceae > JASGTU01. The sequence continues at coordinate 41,022 of CAYXRG010000023.1, forward strand.
AAGGGGAAGTAGGCCATCGGCGCGGCGACGCCGATGTTGACGCCGATGTTGCCTGCGTCGGCGGCGTAGCGGAACTGGCGCGCAGCCGAGCCGCTGTTGGTGAAGATGCAGGCCATGTTGCCGTAGGCGCGGTTGTTGACCAACTCGATGGCGTCTTCGATGGTCTCGGCGCGCATGAGGCTGAGCACGGGGCCGAAGATCTCGGTGCGGGCGATCTCGCCGGATGGTTTGACGTTGTCGAGCACAGTGGGGAAGACCCAGTAGCCGTCGTCGTAACCGCTGACGGTGCGGTTGCGGCCATCCACCAGGACGTTGGCCCCCTCATGAGCGCCCTTTTCGATCAGGCCGGCGATGCGCTCCTTGCTCTGCGGCGTGATGACCGGCCCCATCTGAACGCCGTCATCCATGCCGTAGCCGACTTTGCGGCTGGCGGCCGCGTCACAGATGCCCTCGGCAAAGGCGTCATGCGCCTCGCCCACGGGGATGGCGACCGAAGCGGCGAGACAGCGTTGCCCCGCGCAGCCGAAGGCCGAGTCGGCCATGATGCGTACAGTCGTTTCCATGTCGGCGTCGGGCATGATCACCACGGGGTTCTTGGCCCCGCCCTGGCATTGGGCGCGTTTGCCGTTGGCCGTAGCGCGGCTGTAGATGTACTTGGCGACGGCTGTTGAGCCGACGAAGCTGATGGCCTTGACTGTGGGGTGGTCGAGCAGCGCGTCGACCGTCTCTTTGGCGCCGTGTACCAATTGCACGACGCCGGGCGGGAAGCCTGCCTGCTCCAGCAACTCGAACAGGCGGCTGCTCGTCGCAGGCACCTTTTCGCTCGGCTTGAGGATGAAGCAGTTGCCGGTCGCCACGGCATAGGGCAAGAACCACAGCGGGATCATGCCGGGGAAGTTGAAGGGCGTGATGGCGGCGACGACGCCGAGCGGCTGGCGGATCATGTGCTCGTCGATGCCGCGGGCGATGTCCTCGTTGTTGTAGCCTTGCATCAGGACAGGCGCGCCGCAGGCCGTTTCGACGTTCTCGATGCCGCGACGCAACTCTCCCACGCTTTCGGCGAAGGTCTTGCCGCATTCGTCGGTGATTGCGACCGCGATCTCGTCGATGTGTTCTTCCAGTAGAGCCTTGAGCTTGAAGAGGTGCTGGATGCGGTCTCCGACCGGCGTTTGCCGCCAGGCGGGGAAGGCTGCTGCGGCGGCCCGCACCGCGGCGTCCACTTCTGCGCCGGGTGAGAGGGGGACCGTGGTCATGACGGCTGCGGTGGCCGGGTTAACAACGTCCAGGTATTGGCCGGCGCTGGAACGCCGCCATTGGCCGTTGATGAAGTTAAGAAGCTGCCCGTTCTGCGACATAGCCGGTCCTTTCAAGCTGACACATCGTGTACCATCCAGACATTCGGTTCAACATACACGCCCTCATCGCTTTCACGGTCGATGACGACCGGCGCGAACAGGCCGGGGAAGATGTAGGCCCCCGACGTGGGGAAGGGGATCTCCGCCCATGATTCCCAGTCGGCGACGGAGCCGGCCAAGTTCATGGACTTATCGCACGGCTTGGCGATGGTTGCGCCTAGCCGCGCATGGACGCGCATCCAGGGGTCGAGCGGTTCGCCGCGCTGGTTGCGCCAGTTCGCATAGACCGCCATCGGGGTGATGGGGTAGCGATGCTTGAGTGTCGGGCGGACAGGGGCGATGAGGCGTGTGAAGCCCGCTCGCGCCGTGGCATCGCGCATGATGGACACCAACAGGGTGGATAGTCCCTGGCCGCGATAGCGCGGGTCGACGGTGATGCTGAGGGCGCACATGGTACGCGGCGTAGCGCCCGCCAAATAGTCCTGTTTGCCCTGCCACATGGCCCAGTCCCATCCGAAGTCGGGCAGGTCCGCGTTTGCGCCGTCCCAGGCAAAGGAGAGCGCATGGGCTGCGCCGACGAGTTCATCCGTGTCTTGGTCGAGTAGCCCGAACTGGTACTGAGGCCAGCGCGCGAAGATGCCCGGCCAGTCCGCGGGGTAGGGGTGGTTGCGAGGCGTATGGGCCTCCAACACGAAGCGCGGCCAGACTGAGTCGCTCAGCACAACGATGCGATGCGCCAGTGCGCCGTCCTCTGCCACGGTGCGTACCGCTAAGCCCCTCCTGCGCAATTCATCGGGCAGCGGCATCATAGAAAAAAGCGCTCCTTGGCGCGCATCTCTTCCCACTCTTCGCGCGCGGCGTTGACGGAGTCCGAGTCGCTGATTTCGGCCACGGGCACGTCCCACCAGCTTTCATAGCCGGGCACGCCGACGTAGCGGTCGTTCTGCACGTAGATGACGGTGGTGCGCGTGTTGCGCTTGGCCTGCGCCAGGGCGGCGACGAAGTCGTCATAAGCGGCGCACTCGATGACTTCGGCGCCGAGGCTGCGCGCGTTGGCAGCCAGGTGGACGGGCAGGTACTCGAGCTGTTCGCCGGCTTCGTCGCTGGGCAGGGCGATCTCGCCGGGGAAGGCGAAGCGCGTGCCGAAGCCGCTCTGGCCGAGGGAGCGGCTGAGCGAGCCGATGCTCTTGTAGCCGTGGTTGTCCATGAGCACGATGGTGAGCTTGCGGCCCTCTTGGATGGAGGTCACGATCTCGCTGGAAAGCATGAGGTAGCTGCCGTCGCCGACCATGACGTAGACCTCGCGGTCGGGGTCGGCCATCTTGACGCCCAGGCCGCCGGCGATCTCGTAGCCCATGCAGCTATAGCCGTATTCCAGGTGGTACTGCTTGGGGTGGCGCGTGCGCCACAGCTTGTGCAGATCGCCGGGCAGGCTGCCGGCGGCGCACACCATGACAGCGTCGGGGTCGCCCAAGTCGTTGACAGCGCCGATCAGTTCGCCCTGGCTGGGCAGCGGCTGATTGCGGACGTCGTAGATGCGATCTACTTCGGCTTCCCACTCTTGGTGCAGCGCTTGGGCCTCGGCTAGATAGTCGTCCGCTACGCAGTAGCTGTCAAGCAGATCGCCAAGCTCCTCTAGCGTGGCGCGGGCGTCGCCGATCAAGGGGGTGGCGCTGTGCTTGTGCGCGTCGAACTCGGCCACGTTGATATTGATAAAGCGCACGTCCGGGTGTTGGAACTGTGTCTTGCTCGAAGTGGTGAAGTCGCTGTAGCGCGTGCCGACGCCGATGATGAGGTCAGCCTCTTTGGCGATGCGGTTGGCGGCGAGCGTACCGGTAGCGCCAACCGCGCCGAGACAGAGCGGGTGGTCGTAGCGCAAGCTGCCCTTGCCGGCCATTGTCTCGCCCACGGGGATGCCGGAGGCGTCGACGAAGCGGTCGAGGGCTTCCTCCGCCTCGGAATAGTGCACGCCGCCGCCAGCGATGATCATGGGCCGTTTGGCTTGGCGGATCCACGACGCAGCCCGCTGCAATGCACTAAGGTCGGGGCGGGCGCGGGGGACAGCCCACACGCGCTTGGCGAATAGCTCCGCGGGGAAGTCGTAGGCCTCGGTTCCCACGTCCTGCGGCAAGGCCAGGGTAACGGCGCCGGTGTCGGCGGGGCTTGTGAGGACGCGCATGGCTTCGGGCAGCGCAAGGATTAGTTGGTCGGGCCGGTAGATGCGGTCCCAATAGCGGCTGACGGGCTTGAAGCAGTCGTTGACCGAGATATCCTGCGAGTGCTCCGACTCAAGCTGTTGGAGCACAGGCGCGACGTTGCGCCTGGCGAAGATGTCGCCGGGGATGAGCAGGACGGGCAGGCGGTTGACGGTAGCCGTGGCCGCGCCGGTGATCATGTTGGTGGCGCCGGGACCGATAGAGGTGGTGCAGACGAGCGTGCGCAGACGGTTGCTGTGTTTGGCGAAGGCGGCGGCGGTGTGCACCATGGCCTGCTCGTTGCGCGTCTGGTAGTAGCGCAGTTCCGGGTATTGCTGTAGAGCCTGGCCCATGCCGGAGACGTTGCCGTGGCCGAAGATGCCGAAGCAGCCGGCGAAGAAGCGTTGTTCGCGGCCGTCGCGGGCGACGTATTGGTTGGTGAGGAAGCGGACAATCGCCTGGGCAGTGGTCAGGCGGATGGTATCGGGTTGCATGGGCAGGTCCTCCGTTTGAAAGAGAGGAAAAATGACGAATGACTCGTAACTCGTGACTGCTTGACTACTCCAGGCCGCCGCGCTCGGCGACGAAGGCCATGACCTCGTCGTAGGTGGGCATGAAGTTGGCGCAGCCGTGTTTGGTAACGACGATGGCGCCGCAAGCGTTGCCCAGCCGCGCCGACTTGTGCCAGCCCCAGCCGTTGATGTAGCCGTAGAGAAAACCGGCGCCAAAGGCGTCGCCCGCTCCGAGGATGTTGTAGATGTCGACCGGATAGCCCGGAGCTTCGATCACTTCGCCGCCCTTCAGGTGGATGCGCGCGCCCTGCGCGCCGACCTTTTCTACGACCGCCTTGGGACCGAGTGCGAGCATGGCAGCGATGGCGCGGCCTACGTCGCCGCTCACCTTCGTGTCGGAGATCTGCGAGTGGGTCAACTCCATCTGGCGCACGTCGGTGAGCATGGTGGCGTTGATCTCATCCTCGGTGCCGATCACCACGTCGACCAAGGGCAGGGCGGAGCGCACCACGACGCCGAAGGCACGGGGGTCGTGCCATTGGTCGGGGCGGAAGTCTACGTCGAAGATGACGTCCGTACCGAACTGGCGTGCGGCCTCCGCGGCGAACATGGTGGCGCTGCGGCTCGGCTCTTTGCTGAGGTTGGTGCCGGCGAACTGCAGGACTTTGCTGCCGGCGACGGGCGCGGCCAGCACGTCGTCGATGGTCAGTTCGATGTCGGCGCAGTTGTCGCGGTAATAGACCAGCGGGAACTTGTCGGGCGGCTCGATGCCGAGCACGACGGCGCTGGTGCGATGGCCGGGTTTGCGCGGGCTGAACTTGGTCTCGACGCCCTCATTGCGCAGGAAGTTCAGAATGAAATCGCCCACGGGGTCCTGGCCCAGGCCGGTGAGCAGCGCGGTGTTGAGGCCGAGCCGCCGCCCGCCCACGCTGATGTTGGTCGGGGAGCCGCCCACGTAGGCGGCAAAGCTGGTGATGGCCTCGAAGGGCGCGCCGACATCGTTGCTGTAGAGGTCGATGGACGACCGGCCCATGTGCAGCGAGTCGTAGGTGCGCCGGCTTTTGTCTTGGGGG
>CAYXRG010000023.1:46256-52553 GCA_964467575.1 uncultured Caldilineaceae bacterium
ACGAGGGCGTCGATTGGGTGGCCGGCCTGGTGCAGCGGCGAATGCTCGTCGGTGTAGACGCGTTGGTAGGCGTAGCCTTCCGGGCGGTCGATCTTGTAGAAGTAGACCTCCTCTAGGTCGGCCTCGATCAGGTTGCCCTCGGCGTCTTCGATGTGGACGTCGTGCTTGTGACCGGGGTAGCTGCTCCAGTTGCCGCTGGGCGTGTAGACCTCGACGAGCACCAGGCGATGGACGGGCGAGCCGGGCGGCAGCAGATCGTTGATCTGGCGGCTGGCGTTGTCGCCGCCGCGGATGGAAACAGGCACGTCCTGCGGGCGGATCAGCCAGGGGTCGTGGTCTTCGTCTGTGGGAACCCAAGTGACGGCGAATTCCCCGGCTTCGACTGCGGTCACGGTGAAGCGGGTGCGGCGCGGCAGGTAGAGCGCATGGGCAGCGCCTTCGAACACGGAGCTGCGCCCGCCGATGCCGGACCAAGAGCCGCGGTTCGACGTGATATCGTAGCGTCCGGTCAGGTTGACGAAGGCGAGTTCGCATTCGCCGGTCTCAAATTGCCAGGTTTGGCCCGCGGTAAGCCTGCGCGCCTGGAACGAGATGTAGTCCCAGCCGGCGGATTCGGGCGTGATCGAGAGGATCAGGTCGGGGTCGCTTGCATCGCTCGTCGGGCGGACGAGAACGTTTGCCGAGGTGTATTGCTTGGACTTGCTCATGGGCGTTGGCATTCTCCATCGGTGCGCTGCTTATGGCGCGCCGGCGAGGCGAGAAGGAGCGATTAAGGCGTCGACGGCATGCCGGCACGCTGTGGTTGAATGCCGGCGGGCGCGGCGTTGAAGGCATGGTCAGTGTAGCATTCGGCCTGGTGCGTGTCAAACAAATGGCCGATCTCATCCGCCGTCTCTACGCCAGGAAAAGCCGGTCTTGTTCGCGCTTCATGGCCCACAGAACGGACCCGGCGGGCTCCTCGACCATGCGGTAGGTGAGGAGGGTTCCGGCTTCCACATCGACGGCGAGCGTCGCGCTTGCCGCCATGTAGAAGGGGACGGGTGCATCGGGCGCGACCGGGGCGGGCGGGGTGAAGACCGGCGTCGCGCCGGGGATGGCGTGGTCGCGGTCCATGACGAGGCGTTGGCCGGCGCGCAGGTCGGCGGTCGCGCGGATGCCCACTTCCGTCACGGGGCGCGTATCGAGGCCGCCTGTGGGCAGCCCCAGGACTGCCGCCGAGAAGATGCTGGTCGCGGTCTCGACGCCCAGAAGGTGATAGGGCAGGTAGAGCGCGGCATAGTCGCCGTCGCGACTGAGCAAGTGACCCTTGCGGCGCAGCAGTTCCCACGAGTCGCGGTCATGGCAGCGCACCACGACGAAAACACCGCCGCCCATGCCCGCTTCGTCGTCGCGGCGCAGGCAGTTCACCACGTCGATCACTTTCTCGCGGCGCAGCAGCCCCCCGTCCTGTGCAGGGCGCAGCAGTTCGGGCATCTCCTGTAGGCGGACGATCGGTGCGTGCAGCCTCTCGCCGTCGTGACCGTAGCCGGTGTCGTTCATAACGATCGCCATCTCGGTGTATTCGGCAACGCCCGCCTGCGGCAGCGCCGCCAAAGTCCGACTGCGCGCCTGCGCCCGCTCGCGCGGGTCGCCCGCGGTCAGGGGCCACAGGTCCCAGGCGTTGTCGCCGCTTAGCGTCACGGTTTGCCGCCCGTTCGTGACTGTGCCGGCGGCAGGGTCGTAGACGAAGTCGGCTTCGGTGGCCTTGCCGGCGCATACCACGTCCAGGCCGAGGGTTTCGGCCCAGGTGAGCAGGCCGATACACATGCTGGGCTGGTCGCCGTCGCCGGTCGTGTAGACGACGCCGGCTTGCCTGGCCTTGGCGGCGAGCAACGGGCCGGCGACCGCCGCGGTCTCCTTGCTCACCATGATGACGTGTTGGCCTTGTTGGATGGCGGCAAGGCCGTGGCGCGCGCCGGCTTCGGGCACGCCGGTTGCCTCTATGAGCACATCGAGCGGCAGCTCGGTGAGGAGCAGCCCGTCGGTGGTGAGGACGGTCTTGCCCGTCTCGACTACGGCGCGGGCTTCCGCCACGGTTGCGCACACGGCGAGGTTCGCCGCGGCGACGCCGCTGTGGATGCAGGCGCGGCGTGCGGCGTCGATGTCTTGGTCACAGACCGCCATGATCTCCAGGTTGGGCGTGCGCCGCGCCTGGAACAGGAAGGAGTTGCCGAAGGCGCCGGTTCCGATCAGGCCGGCGCGCACGGGCTGATCGGTGCGAAGCAGCAGTTGGTAGTTCACGAGTGCGTGGCCTTTGATTGGTGGTCAGGAGTGATGCATCAGGCGTTACGAGTCAGGCGTCATGCGTCAGGGGAGGGGCGTGCGCCGAGGCGGCCATTCACTTTGTCGACGGGGAAGCGGCCTTCGTTGCGGGCCAGCTTGGCGCGGATGGCGGCGGCGATGTCGATCTGGGCAGCGTTGGCGAAGCTAAGACAGTAGATGAGCACATCGGCTAGTTCGTCGGCGACCTCGGCGCGGGCGTCGTCGTCTGTGACCAGCGCGGCGGCCTGTTCGAGCGAGGACCACTGGAAATGCTCCATGATCTCCGCCGCTTCGATGGCGATGCTGATCGCCAGGTTCTTGGGCGTGTGGAACTGGTCCCAGTCGCGGGCGGAGACGAACTGCGCCACGGCCGAGCGCAGTTCGCCGATGGTGGTGGTGTCGTCCATTGCTTGCTGAACTCCGTGTCTGCGGGCGGCTCGATCGGGCCGCGGCGGATGAGGCGGGCGGGCGCGGTTACGGCCGGTTGGCGGCGCGTTCTCGTCGCGCTTGGCGCTCGCGACGGATCTGCTCGCTGAGCGACTCGGCCGGGCCGCCGCGCAGCACGTTGATGATCTCGGCCATGATGCAGACCGCGATCTCGGCGGGCGTACGTGCGCCGATGTCGAGTCCGATCGGCGCGCGGACCCGGTCGAATTTGGCCGCGGGGATGCCCTGCTCGTGCTCCAACAACTCGAACACAGCGCGAACGCGACGCCGGCTGCCGATCATGCCGATATAGGCCAGCGGGTCGTCGAGCACTTCGAGCAGGCAGTCAATGTCGTGCTGGTGCCCGCGCGTCACCAGGACGATGTAGTCGTTCTCGCCCAGGCCGGGGCCTTGCCCGCGCAGGGCGCGCAGTTCCTCGCGGAACGGCCCGGCGATGACGCGCGCGTGGGGGAAGCGCTCAGGCCGGGCGTACTGCGGCCGGTCGTCCAGGACCGTCACCTGGAAGTCACAGGTGTGGGCAATGGCGGCAAGGGGCGCAGCGATATGGCCTGCGCCGGCGATGATCAGGTGCGGCGGCTGCGCCTGCACCTCGACGAAGACGGCGACCGTTCCTTCGGGCCGGCTGTAGGACAGAAGGCGATGGTTGCGAGCCTCCAGCGCCTCACGCGCGTCCGCCAGCACGTCGTGCGTGAGCGCACCGAGGCCCAGATCGCCGGCGGGTTCGCGATCTGCGCCCGGCCAGAGCAGGCAGCGACGGCCCAGGCACGCCGCGTAGTCGCCATCCGCCGCGGTGACGGTGAGCAGCGCCACAGATTGACGCCGCTCGATGGCGTCGACCAGCTGGTCGAGGACGCGATCGCTCATGACAACTCCAGCCACGCCTCGATAAAGACGGTCATAGTCCCGCCGCAGACGCCCAGGCTCTGCATGGATATTTCTTCAGTCAAGTCCACCTGGACGTTGCGCGGCCGGCCGTCTTGGATTACGTCGAGGCCGGCGCGGATCACCTCAGCCTCGCCACAGCCGCCGCCGACGGTGCCGATGTGCTTGCCGTAGGGATGGATGATCATCTTGGCGCCGACCTCGCGGGGGACGGAGCCTTTCACCTCGACGATGGTGGCGACTGCGGCGGGCAGGCCCGCCTCGCGCAGTTTCTTCAGTTCGTGATAGATGGATGCCGGCATGTGGGCGTTCTCCCTTCGTCTACTCGCCTCGCCGCGTCAAGTCCCTGGGGGCTATTATGGCACGAACGGCGGCGATGAGGGAAGCGGCTGCATTCGCGGTCAGCGGGGCTTGAGCGCGGCGTAGTCGTCCGGCGTGTCGATGTCGCGCAGGACGGCGGGCGTCTGCGAGTCGACATAATGAATGTCGCCGGCATGCCGGTTGAGCAGGGTGCGCAGCGTCTCGTCCGCGCCCAGCGCCAGGGCTTCGCCCCACAGCGCGGCGGGCAAGTAGATGGGGTGGCCGCGGCGCATGTTGTAGCTGGGGATGACGATGCGCTGCGGCGTTGCCAGCGCTTGCTCGACGACGCTACGGATGGGGCCGGCGGGGATGTGGGGCTGGTCGCCCAAGGCGAGGAGCGCGCCGAGCGGCAAGGCTTCGGGCGGTGCAGCGGCAAGGAGATAGCGCAGGCCGGCTTGGTGCGAGGCGAGCATCTCGCCTGTGCGATAGGCGGGGTTGGGGACGATCTGCACAGGCTTGCCCGCCAGGGCTGCGGCGACGGCCTCGGCCTCGTGGCCCACGACGACCACGACTGGGCCGGCGCCGGCCTGGTGCAGGTTATCGACTACCGTTCCGACTACAGTTGCGCCCTGCCAGGGCAGCAGTTGCTTGGGTGCGCCCATGCGCGTGCTGCGACCGGCCGCGGCTACGACGGCGGCGATGCGGCGGGTCGGAGCGGGGCGATCTGTCATGGTCCGGCTACCGGGCATCTGTGCGGGTCTATGGCTGCGCAGGGGCCTCGCGACGCTTTGCCCACTTCTCGATGAGCAGCACCGCCGCCAGGCCAACGAAGGCGGCGATCAGCGCGAAGAGGATCTCGCCGTTGAAGGCGGGCAGGATGTTCTTCTCGATCAGCGGGACCAACTCGCCGTGCCGGTCCATGTAGGTTTCGAGCGTCTCCTTCCACGGCCAGATTTTGCGCAGGCTGCCCAACATGAAGCCGGTCAGCACGGCCAGGGTGGCGTTGTGGTAGCGCTTGAAAAGCCAACTCAGCAATTGCGCGAAGGTGACGAGGCCGACCGCTGCGCCGATGCCCGCCCATAGAATGGGCAGAAGATCGCGCGTGTTGACGGCGCGCACGAAAAACTCGTATTTGTTGACGAGGACGAGGATGAACGAGCCGGAGACCCCCGGCAGGATCATGGCGCAGATCGCCAGACCGCCGCTGAGCATCAGGAACCACCAGGTTTCCGGCGTCTGCACGGGGACCATGCCCACGATCCAGTAGGCCGCCGCAGCGCCAATCAGCAGCGCGGCGGCGAGGCCGGGCGTCCAGCGCTGTATGCCGATGACGATAAGCAACACAGACCCCAACACAAGCCCGAAGAAGAAGCTCCAGATGATGACCGGCTGGTTGACGAGCATCCATTCGAGGCCGGGGACCAGGACAAGCACTGCCAGCAGCGCGCCTACGGCGATGGCGAGGAGGAAGTTGCCGTTGACGATGCGCCAGGCGTCTTTGAGACGGAAGCCGAGCAGCGCGCGGAAGAATTCGGGCCGGCCGGCCATGCGCAGGCTCTCGACCAGTTCTTCGAAGATGCCCAGGATGAGGGCCATCGTGCCGCCGGATACGCCGGGGACGACGTTGGCGCCGCCGATCAGGAAGCCGCTCACGACCAGGTGGATATAGCCCGGCAAAGAGCGCTGCTCGCGGATGGAAAGCGCAGGGGCGGTCTGTGGCGCTACTGTCTTCATAGAGGATCCGTTCCTTATAAGGAAAGCTGCCGGCGACCGTCCGACAGCCTTCAACGTGCGATATTCGTCTGTATTCAGCCGTACACGATAGCGCAGGCAGGCCGATTTCGCAAGACTGCGGGGAAGTTGCTGGGCCGATCAACGTGTAGAGGCGGCATCCTTGCCGCCGGGACGTGCGGCCTTCGCTTTACTCCTCGCCCGCACCCGCCCGCTCCAGATTCAGCGCCAGCAGCCGCGCGAGAATCTCTTCGTCTTCCAGGTCCGCGGGCCAGCCGTAGGCGGCGGCGACGGCTTCGTCCAGTCGCCGGTGGGCCAAGTGCAGCCAGGTGGGGCGTTCGTTGTAGAGGTTGGTGAGGGTGCGCTTTTTGAGTTGGGCCTCGGTTGCGCCGGGCGGGTTGAGCCAGGCGTCGCGCTTCTGCACGAGGTCGGCGGCGGCGGCGGCGATGGCGTGGACGCGCGGGTCGCCGGCGGGTTCGCTGCCCGGCGGCCAGGGGAAGGGGAAGGTCTCGAAGGTGGTGGTGGGCGTGTAGCGCGGACGGTCTTCGAGCGACGTGCCCATGCGCAGGGACCAAAGCTCGTGGAAGCGCGAGTGCAGCACGCCGAAGAAGTAGTCGTCGTCGCGGGCGAAAACGA
>CAYXRG010000024.1:0-49450 GCA_964467575.1 uncultured Caldilineaceae bacterium
CGGCGTTAGCCCAGGCTTTCGGCGAGCTGGAGAAGTTCACCTACATGGTCTCCTATGACATGCAGCGCCCGCTCATGGAGATCGCGAGCGAGCTGGAGCGGCTGCAAGACCGGCTCGGCGGGCGCATCGGCGATGTCAGCCGCGGTATCATCGCCCGCGCCGTTGACTCCTCGCAGCATGTCCAGCGCCTCAACAACAGCCTGCTGGCCTATTCCCGCGTCGAGACGTGGGGCACCATGCCGGAGCCGACCGACAGCCGCGTGGTGGTAGAGCACGCCCTGGAGAACCTGAACGAGCGCATCGAGGAAGAAGGGGCGGAAGTGATCGTCGAGGACCTGCCCCAAGTGCTGGCGGACCCGGCGCAGTTGTTGGAGGTGTTCTCCATCCTGATCAGCAACGCCGTCGATTACCGCAGTGAGGACCCGCCGCGCATCCGCATCAGCGCCGAGCCGGCGGACGGCATGTGGCGCTTCGTGGTGCGCGACAACGGCATCGGCATCGACCCGCAGTATTCGGAGCAGATATTCGACATCTTCCAGCGTCTGCACGACCAGATCGAACGTCCGGGAACGGGCATCGGCCTGGCGATCTGCAAGAAGATCGTCGAGCGGCACGGCGGCAGCATCGGCGTCGAGTCGCAACCCGGCGAGGGGGCCGCCTTCCACTTCACCCTGCCGCGCGTCGAGGAAGGGTCCTAAGCCCCGGCTTCCGGCGCCACGCGGCCAAGCCAGAAGCGGCTGAAAGCCGCGGCGTCGACGCGCGTGACCACGCGTACAGCATTTCCTGAAGGATGGATGCGCTCGGTAAGCCATCCATCTTCTATTTCCGCACGCAGCCGCAGTTCTTCGATCTCGATGCCCTCGCGCCGGCCAATCGCCGCGGCGCAGGCCAGCGGGTCATGCTGGAAGTTGATGATGTCGGGCGGGAGGCCGGGGCAGCTTTGGCCGTAGGTCGCCTCGTGTCGCTCGTCTTGGGCGAACGCCTCCGCCTGGCGTGCGATCAGATCGCCCAGCGCGCCCGCCGCGCGTAGGGCGGGCAGATCGGTGCGGCGCAGGGCTGTTTCCGCCGTGATCGAAAGCGGGATCAGGGTCGGGTTTGCCTTGCTCAGAACATGCCGGGCCGCGGCGACGTCGGTCTGTACGTTGTAGTCGTCCTCGTTCTGCCACTGGGGGAAGCCCGCCCGCGGCGGATAGACGTACCCGCCCATGAGGTACAACTTGGCCTGCGCCAAGATGCCGGGGTAGCGGATGTCCAGCAGGTGCAGATTAGTGTACGGCCCGATTGCCACGACCGTGGCTCCCTGTTCGATGCTTCGCTTCAGCAGGTCGAGCGCGTCTTCGAGCGGGCCTGGCGCAGGCGCGACCGGCTCCGGCCAATAACGATCCTCCGGCGGCAGGCCCATCCACGCACGGAAGCGGCCAAGCGCGTTGTCCGCGCCCGCGGCCACGGGGATGTCGTCGCGCCCCTCCAGCCGCAGCGCATAGCGCACGTAGCCGGCGCGTTTGCCGTCAATCTCGCCTACGGTGGTGACGCCGGCAAGCTCTACGTCCGGCGAGCGCAGCAGCAACGCCAGCGCGCAGAGGTCGTCGATGTCGCCGCCCAGGTCGGTGTCGAGGTGGATGAGGGGCATGGCGTGCCTTTCTCGTTTAGCTTGTGTCAGGTCGCTACGGACGCAATCTCGGCCAGCCAGCGCAGATCCGGCCGGGCGGCTAGCTGCGCGTCGATCTGCAATGCCGGCGCGTCGAGAAAGCCCAGGAAGCGGCGAAAACAGCGCTGCAACTCGGCCTGCATCTCGGCGGACGGCCTGACCTCTTCTTCCCACCACCAATTCTTGACGACCAACGCGCCGCTACGCTTGTCGCGACCGGGCTCGAAACGCGCCACAAAGCGGTCGCCGTACAGGATGGGCAGCACGTAATAGCCGTATTCCCGCTCGGCTACCGGCTTGTAGACTTCCCAGATATACGAGAACCCGAAAAGCCGGCGGATGAAGCGCCGGTCCCACAGCAGGTTGTCGAGCGGCGCGAGGATGGCGACGCGCGGAGCAGGCGTGTCCCCGTCCATCGCCTGCTCCAAGAGGGCGCGGTCCTCGGCGCGCAAGTAGCAGGGCGTGTCCAGCCCCTCCACGGCGACCTCGATCACCCGACCGCGCCGGACCAGCCGTTCCAGCGCGGCCGTGCGCTCCTTACTCTTGATCTCCTGCATGCCCAGCCAGGCGTCGCCGGCCTTGTTCCAGAGGAGGCCGATGCCGCCCAGTCTGCGATACACATACCAGTCGTGGTATTCCTCGTCGGTAGGGTTCGGCTCCGATGCGACGAGCAGGTCGTGCGCGATGTGGCGGCGGGCGAAATCGTAGACCTTGCGCGTATGCACCTTGTGGTAAATGACGAGTTCTCCCCACAGGTACATGCTTTCCAGGGCGGCGCGTGACAGCCGGGTCGGAGCCCACGCCCAATCGACGGTTTCGTTGTGGTCCAAGTCAAGGGAGGAAAGCGGGCCGCGTTCGGCGATTGCCTGGCGCACCTGGGGCAGGATGGCCGTGGCCGGCTGCGCGCTGTCTCCGAAACGTTGGCGGGCGGCCTCGCGGCGGCGGCGAAAGTAGGGCCAGTCCTCCACCGGGTAGATGGACATCACCTTGTCCAGTCCATCGAGCAGTTTGCGATCCTGGTAGAGCAGCTCGTGAAGCATGGCGGGCCGGAAATCGGCCACGCGGGCTTGCAGCGTGAGTTCGGGGCTGCTGCCGGCGATGTTGAGCGGGTCATACTGGATGCAGCCGACGCGCCGGATGTGGTCGAGCACGCCCGCCTTGCCGCGGCGGGCCTGGGGCGGCCATAGCCCCTGGTAGGCGAGGAGAAAGCGGCGCGCTTGGTCTGTGCTGAGGTGCATGGTTTATTCCGTTTGTCGAGGGATGCGTCGAATCCGATGACCTTTGCCGTTAACCGCCACAAACGCTTCGTGCAACGCTTCTTCTGAATAGCGTTCGAGTACGCGCGCAAGTTCGGCATGGACGGCTGTCATAGATGAGGGCTGAATGCGCAAGTAGATGACGCCAATTCCTAGCCGGCGCACAAAGACCAGGTGTCCGAAATCGCGATCGCGCGTGACGAACAATCGGCGCTGGTCTTGGGCAGCCTTCAACACCGTCTCATCGTCCGCACGGGATAGCCCTAACTCCGCAGCGAGCACGATGTCGTGACCAGCCTGGGCCAGAAAGCGCGCCGTAACGGCGTATACGTCTTGGTCCAGAAGCATCCTCCTCATCAGTCCGCCGACACGGCTATGTCTTCGGCTGCTACCAAGGCGATGGCATAACTCATACAGGCGTGAATATCATCAAGGGTTAGGTCGGGGTAGTAGTCTGTAATGATATCGGCAAAACTGATGCCCGCGTTAATCAATTCCAGGACGCTTTGCACGGTGATGCGCGTGCCGGCAATGCAAGGCTTCCCGAAATGTACGGCTGGATTTACGGTGATTCGGTCAAACATGCTGTGTTCCTTTCCCCATCCTTCGCAACACGGTTCAATGCCTCCCATATCACTCGAGCGCGGCGAGGGCGGCGACCTGGCTGCGGCGCAGCGCGTCGAGCGGGTCGGGCAGGTCCGGGTGCAGTTCGAGGCTGGCGCGTCCGCTGTAGCCCGCCTGGCGCAGGGCGTCGAATGTAGCGCGCAAAGTCGCCTCGGTCAAGATGCCGTCGTGCAGCGCCAGGTGCAGGTCGCCCTGCCCGTCGTTGTCGTCCAGGTGCACGTAGCCGATCAGGGGGCCGGCGTCCGCGATCATCGCAGGCAGATCCTCATGTGACATCTGGGCATGGCCGATGTCGAGCAGCAGGTAGAGGTTGGCGTGTCCCACCTGGCGCAGGAAGGCCAGCGTGTCGGCGATGGCGGGCAGCGCCGTGCCGGGGAAGTGCTCGATGCAGAGGCGAATGTCGAAGTCGGCGGCGTGGTCGGCGATGCGGGTAAGCGACTCGGCATAGCGCGCCAGCCCTTCCTCGCTGCCGTCCTTGCCGGGCACGACGTAGGTTGTGAGGATGTCCAGCCGGTCCGCGCGCAGGATGGCCGCCTCCGCGGTGCGCACGCCGGCTAGGCGCTCGCTGCGGTCGGCGCTGTCCAGGGCTGTTTCCGGCGATATGCCGAAGGAGAGGCCCATACACGAGATGCGCAAGCCCAGTTCGTGCATGCGCCGGCGGCTGGCGTGGTGCAGAAAGTCGCCGGGCCGGATGTCGATCCAGGCGATGCGCTGTTCAGCTATGCGGTCGAGCACGTCATTATCGGGGCCGGATAGCCCCCAGGTGCAATAGGCCAGTTCAATGGTCATGGACAAAATGACTCCGTCTTGCTGTTGATTTCGTTCCAACTAAGGCGCCGGCCGTAGCCCGATCTCCGCCTGCTGAGCGTAGGCCTGCTGAGCCGCTTCAACATCCTCAATGCTCTCCAGCCATTCGAACAGCGCTTCCCAGTCATCCGCATCAATCACGGCGAAGCATTTCCCATGCACGGTTACATACTGCACACTCTGCAAGACCTCAAGTCCTGTCATTGCGGTCACCTCCTTGCTCACGGCACACATCGTGAGGACAGCTTAACGAGCTTTTTGGACGGCGGGCAGGGGTTGCCCCGTGACCTGGCTGTAGAGGACATCGGGATCAATGTCGGTGCCGTTCGGCCAGCAGACCGTCCCGCTGTCCGGGTTGACCGCAACTTGGCGGAAGTAGTGCTGTTCCGCCAACGGCGCGAATACGCCGGTGAACGTGACCAGTTTCGTGATGTCTACGTCTCCCTCGACGCCGTCTTCGAAGGTGAGTCGGAGCCGGTATGCACCAAGCGGACGGACGTCTATTACGTCTACAAGCATTTTTCACTCCAATGGTTGAATGCTTTTGAGTGGAAGCTGCATGCCGGCAAGCTGCCAGTTTTCTTCCAACTCCGATCGATGTAACGAAGCCCACTCCATCACCATACCGAATACGCGCGGTGATAACTGCCCCTCAAGAAGGGCAAGCGGTTCGATCATGACAACAGCCTTTTGCCCGCTGTATCGGACATGAAAATGTGGCGGCGGATGATCGCTGTAATACATGAAAATGCTGATACCGAAGAATCGGCTGATTTCTGGCATAGCTCTCATGGATTCTAGATCTGTCGTCGCGCCGTCAGATACACCGTGCGGCTGCGCCAGGGCAGGACCTGGTTGAGGAACTGGCGACGGTAGAGCGCTTCGACCTGGGCGATCTCCGCCTCGTTCAGCAACGCGGACAGCCGTTGGCGGTAGGTAGGGCGACCCTCGCCCGCGGGCGCAAACCAGCGGTCGAGCAGCCCCGCTGTCACGCGCATCTCCGTCGTCTCCTCCTCTGTCTCCCACATCACCGCAAAGCCGGACGCTTCCCACAGTGCGGCCAGGTCCGGCGCATCCCAGTTGACCAGCGCATCGTCCTGGGCGACGTAGATGGCTTCCTCCGCGGCGCGCACCCTCTCGGCCAGTTCATCGCCCAGTTCGGTCAGGTCGGCCAGCGCGTGCAGGCGCTGCGTGTGGCGCGGGACGCGCTCAGCCAGGCTGACGACGCCGCCTGCCGCCAGCAGGTCTGCCAGCAGCGCGATGGCCGCGGGCCGGTCGGGCAGGTCGATCAGCGCATTGTGCCCGACGATGGCGTCGAAGCGCATGGGCTGGTCGGGGTGCTCCGCCAGCGCGCGCAGCGCCAGCAGATCGGGCAGGTCTGCGATCTCGCCCTGCATAACGATGGGACGCTCCGGCTCAGGCAGGCGCTGGGCCAGGTCGCGCACCGCCTCGGCGTCGCGGGGCGTGCGCGCCAGGGTGTAGACGCCGCCCTCCGGCACGCGGCGCAGCGCCTCCCAGGTGAGCAGCCCGCTGCTCGTCTTCAGGTCCAGCACCGTGTTGTGCCGCACCAGCGCGCAGGCGTCGAGCACGCGGTCGCGCAGCGCGCCCAGCCGCTCGCCTGTGCTGGAGATGGTGCGTTGCAGCCAGCGGTCTTTGGCCGGGTCGGCCGCGGTGAAGGTCAGAATCTCGTCGGGTGTGTCAACGCCGTCCACCGCTAGCATAGCGGCAAGCTGGGCTTCGCGGCGCCGCGCCACGTCCAGCCGGATGGCGGCCTCGTAGCCCTGGTCAGACGGCTCGTAGAAGACCTTGCCCTGCAACGATGTGGGCAGGTATTGCTGCGCCACCCAGTGATCGCGGTAGGCGTGCGGGTAGAGATAGCCCTCGCCGTGGCCGAAGCCCTCGGCGTCGCGGCTGGCGTCGCGCAGATGCGCCGGCACGCCGCTGTCGGCTTCGTGCTCCACCGTGGCGAGCGCGTCGAACAGGGCGAAATTGGAGTTGGACTTCTTGGCCGTCGCCAGGTAGAGCGCTGCCAAGCCCAGGTGAAAGCGCCCCTCGGGCAAGCCGACCTGCTCGAAGGCGTCGGCGCAGGCCGTGACCACCTGGATGGCGTTGGGATCGGCCATGCCCACGTCCTCCCCGGCGAAGATGAGCATGCGCCGGAAGATGAAGCGCGGCGATTCGCCGGCATAGAGCATTTTTGCCATCCAGTAGACCGCTGCGTCCGGGTCGCTGCCGCGCAGGCTCTTGATGAAGGCGCTGATCGTGTCGAAGTGGTAGTCGCCTTCTTTGTCATAGAGCACGGCGCGGCGCTGGATCGACTCCTCGGCAATGGCAAGGGAGACGTGAATCGTGGGCGGCGGGCCGGGGTCGACGGGGTCAGTCGTCTCCACAGCCAGTTCCAGCGCGTTGAGTACGCCGCGCGCATCGCCGTTCGCCACGTCCACCAAGTGGGCAAGCGCGTCGTCGTCCACGGTCACATGCAGGTTGCCGTAGCCGCGCTCCTTGTCTTCTAATGCCTGGCGCACGATGGCGCGCAGGTCGTCCTCGTCCAGCGGCGTAAGCTGGAAGATGCGGCTGCGGCTGACCAGCGCCTTGTTGACCTCGAAGTAGGGGTTTTCCGTTGTAGCGCCGATGAAGATGACCGTGCCGTTCTCCACCCAGGGCAGCAGCGCGTCCTGCTGCGCCTTGTTGAAGCGGTGCACCTCATCGATGAAGAGGATGGTGCGCTGGCTGTAGTGTTCGGCGCGCTGTTGAGCCTCCTCCACCGCGCCGCGGATCTCCTTGACGCCGGAGAGCACGGCGTTCAGGGCGATAAAGTGGGCGCGCGTGGTGTTGGCGATGACCTGGGCAAGCGTCGTCTTGCCCGTGCCCGGCGGGCCGTAGAAGATCAGGCTGCCGAGCTGGTCCGCCTGGATGGCGCGGCGCAGCAGTCGCCCTGGTCCCACGATGTGCTCTTGGCCGAGGAACTCGTCGAGCGTGCGCGGGCGCATGCGCGCGGCCAGCGGCGCTTCCTTGTGCATTCGTTCTTGGCGAGCCTGTGCGAATAGGTCCATATCAGATCAGTTGCTTTGTCGTAGCCTCCGTGCGTGATTATACCACGAGCGGGCCGCGACCTTCGGCTGGATCAGCTGTCTTGCCGATTTGACTATTCTTGCTATACCAGGTAAACTGAAAATAACCGAAAGCAAACAAAGCAAAACATAGCGCCAATGGACAACGTTGCGTGGAAATAGCTCGTGACCTTTATCTCGAAGAGCGGCGGCAGGCCATCCTGGAACTGGTGAACCGGGAAGGGCGCGTATCGGTGTCGGACTTGAGCCGCGCCTTCAGCGTTTCCGAAGTCACGATCCGCGCTGACCTGCAGGCGCTGGCCGAGCGCAACCTGCTCGTGCGCACCCACGGCGGCGCTGTGCCGGGGAGCAGCGAGGTGAGCGAACTGGCCCTCGCCATGCGCCGCCGCCGCCACGTGCGCGAGAAGAGCCGCATTGGCCGCGCCGGTGCAGCCCTGGTAGCCGATGGCGATGCCATCTTTCTCGACAGTAGCAGCACCTCGCTGGCAATCGCCTACCACCTCAAACAGCATCGCCATGTCACCGTCATCACCAACAGCCTAGCCGTAGTGCAGGAATTGCTGGACGCGCCGGCGGTAGCGGTGGTGATGACGGGGGGCGTCTTGCAGCGCGAGACTGCCTCATTGGTCGGCGTCTACGGCCTGGAGGCGGTGCGCTCGTTCAATATCCGCCGCGGCTTCTTCGGCGCACACGGCATCACCGTGGCGGATGGGCTGACTGACGTGAATGCAGAGGTGGCGGAGGTCAAGCGGCCCCTGGTCGCCATGTGTCGCGAGGTCGTCGCCGTATTGGACGCGACGAAGTGGGGTCGGGTTGGCGTGGCCTCCTTCGCCGCTTTGGAGGACTTAACGCAGGTCATCACGACCGACGGCGCGCATGCGGACCTGGTGGCAGAGGTGCGCAGCGCCGGCGTCGAGGTGCTCGTGGTGTAGCCGCTGCCGTGCGATGGCGCCAATAGCGCTTGGAGGAGGGGAAGGGGAGCGCATGCAGAGATATCAGAACTACCTAATGGACATGGACGGCGTGTTGGTGCGGGGACGCACCCCCATCCCCGGCGCCGTTGAGGTGATCCGTCGCTTCAACGAAGAGGGGACGCCCTATCTGGTGCTGACCAACAACCCGCTCTATACGCCGGGCGATTTGGCCCACCGTCTGCAATCGGAGGGGCTGAGCGTGCCCGCAGACCGCATCTTTACCTCGGCGCTGGCGACGGCGCGCTTCCTCGGCAGCCAACGGCCCAACGGCAAGGCGTATGTCATCGGTGAGAGCGGCTTGACCAGCGCCATCCACGCCATCGGCTATGTGATCACCGACAAAGACCCGGATTACGTGGTTCTTGGCGAGACGCAGGGCTATAACTATGCCGCCATCACCAAAGCGATCCGGCTGATCAGCGAGGGTGCGCGTTTTGTCGCCACCAACCCGGATGCGTCCGGCCCATCTGAGGAAGGCATCGTGCCGGCCTGCGGGGCGATGGCCGCCCTGATTGAGACGGCGAGCGGCCGCAGTCCCTTCTTCGTGGGCAAGCCCAACCCGCTGATGATGCGCACCGCGCTGAATTATCTCGGCGTGCATTCCGAGGACACGGTGATGGTGGGCGACCGTATGGACACCGACATCGTAGCCGGTACGAACAGCGGCATGGCGACGGCCCTCGTGTTGACCGGCGTGACACGGCGCGAGGACATCGGCAATTATCCCTATTTGCCCACCCACGTGATCGATTCGATTGCAGACCTGCTCTAGCGCATTACCGGCGCAGATCGCTGGCGGCGGACACGATTCAAGACGAAGCGAGTGAAGCATATGGCTACCCCAGTTGTGATGCCCAAACAGGGCCAAAGCGTAGAGAGTTGCATTATCGTCGAGTGGAAGAAGAAGCCCGGCGATGAGGTGGCGCAAGGCGATGTGCTGTGCGAGGTGGAGACCGATAAAGCGGTGATGGATGTGGAAAGTCCCGCTGGCGGCACGTTGCTTGCGCTGTTCTACCAGGAAGGCGACTTAGTGCCGGTGCTGGAGACGATTGCCGCTATCGGTCAACCCGGCGAAGATGTGAGCGATCTTCGACCTGAAGGCGCAGCAGAGGCCGAAGCCCCTGAGTCCCCGCAAGCGGTTGTACCGCCGGCTGAGACGCCTGCCGCGTTAGCGGTTGCGAAGCCGGAACAGGCCGCCGCAGAGGAACCGATCGGCGTATCGCCCCGCGCGCGCCGTCTGGCGGAGCAGAAGGCGGTTTCGCTTGAGGGCCTGCAGGGCAGCGGCCCCGGCGGGCGTGTAATTGAGCGTGACGTGCAAGCGGCGCTGTCTTCTCAGCCACGGCTTAGCCCGGTGGCGCAGGCCATGGTACAGAGCGGCGCTTATCGTGCGCCGGCCCAGGGCAGTGGGCCAGGCGGGCGTGTAATGTCTCGCGACCTCGCCGCGGCGGCAGCGGCGCCCGAACCGCAAGCGCCCGCCCCGACTGTATTTGGCGCTCCACCCGCTGTCCCCGCGCAGCCGGTCACTACGATCCCTCTGCGGGGGGTGCGCAGGGTGATCGCAGATCGTATGCTTCAATCGATGCAATCGACGGCTCAGCTCACCCTCAATAGCACAGCCGACGCCCGCAGCATCTTGGCCTATCGCCAACGGCTAAAGGCTAGCGATCCTGCATGGGGTCTGCAGGGGGTCACCATCAACGACCTCGTGTTGTTTGCAGTCTCGCGCATCCTGCCACAGTATCCTGACCTCAATGCCCTCTTCAGCGGCGACGCCATCGAGCAGTTTACGTCGGTGCACCTCGGTTTCGCTGTCGATACGCCGCGCGGCCTGATCGTCCCCGTGATCCGCGACGCGCATGCCCTTGCGCTGCGTGATCTAGCGTTGGAGAGCCGGCGTTTGGCTGGAGCCTGCCAGGATGGAACCGTGCAGCCGGACGAACTGAGCGGCGGAACGTTCACCGTCACAAACCTGGGCAATCTCGGCGTAGAGAGCTTTACGCCCATCCTGAATGTGCCGCAAGTGGCGATCCTCGGCGTAGGGGGCGTCACGCTCAAGCCTGTCGAGTCCGAAGCCGGCGACGTCCAGTTCGTACGCCATCTGAATCTGTCGCTCACGATCAATCACCAGGTGGTCGACGGCGCGCCTGGCGCTCGCTTTTTGCAGGCATTGGCGAAAGGTCTTGCGCAGTTTGATCTGCTGTTGGCCGCGTAGGACTGTCGTTTTCTCAGTGAATATGGCATCTCCCACGAGGCTGTCGGCTTAATGGGGATGGCGTTACCAGCAAGAAAAAGGGATTTATCATGACCAAAGCCATTACAATTGACCCGCGCGAGGTTCGCAGGAAAGGCGTCTTGACCGGGCCGGAGATTCCGGTCAACGCCTATGAGTCCAACCCCAAAGCCGAGGCGAAGAAGTTCGGCAAGCAAGGTCTCGTGCGCATGTACCGGGATATGGTCCACATCCGCGAGTTTGAGACGATGCTGGACCGTATCAAGAAGGAAGGCGTGTATCACGACATCGCCTATGACCATAAAGGCCCGGCGCATCTCTCCATCGGGCAGGAGTCAGCCGCGGTCGGCCAAGCCTACCACCTGTCGCCGGACGACTTCATCTTCGGCTCGCACCGCAGCCACGGCGAGATCCTCGCCAAGAGTTTCTCCGCCATCGCCAAGATGGAGGAGAGCGAGCTGCAGGCCATCATGGAGTCATACAACGAGGGGACTACGCTGCGCGTGGTAGAGGGTTTCGCCGGCGATGTCAAGGATGTGCGCGAGCTAGCGACATATTACGTTCTCTACGGCACGCTCGCCGAGATTTTCGGCCGTGAGTATGGCTTCAACAAGGGGATGGGCGGCTCAATGCACGCCTTCTTCCCACCCTTCGGCGTGATGCCCAACAACGCCATCGTCGGCGGCAGCGGGGACATTTCTGTGGGCGCTGCGCTGTTTAAGCGCATCAACCGCAGACCGGGCATCGTCATCGCCAACATCGGCGACGCCTCTATGGGCTGCGGCCCGGTGTGGGAAGGCATGATGATGTCGGCGATGGACCAGTACCGCACGCTGTGGGAAAAAGAACTGGGCGGGGCGCCGCCGATGCTCTTCAACTTCATGAACAATTTCTACGGCATGGGCGGCCAGCCGAAGGGCGAAACCATGGGTTTCGACGTGCTGGCGCGCGTCGGCCTAGGCGTCAACCCCGAAGCGATGCACGCCGAGCGGGTGGACGGCTATAGCCCGCTGGCTGTGGCTGACGCCATCGAGCGCAAGCGCAAGGTGCTCCAAGAGGGGCGCGGGCCTGTATTGCTTGACACGGTGACCTATCGCTACTCCGGCCATTCACCGTCTGACGCCATGGCCTATCGTACCAAAGAAGAACTCGACTTGTGGATGGAGCAGGACGCCATCGCCGGCTACCGGCAGTACTTGCTCGACAACGGCCATCTGGATGAGGATCAGGCTGATGCCGTGCAAGAGGAGACAGTCGGGCGCATCATCAAGGTGTTGACGGCAGCCGCATCGTTAGAGGTTTCGCCGCGGGTGAGCATCACCACGGACGTCATCGGCGAGATGATGTTCTCGAACGGCGTCATGGACCGCATGGCTGATGGCGAGCCGGACACGCTTTTGCCGCTGGAGGAGACGCGACTCAAGACCACGCTGGCTAAGAGCCGCTTCGGGCTGGACGCGGACGGCAAGCCGCTGCCCAAGATGCGTTGCATCACTTACGCCGAGGCGTTGTTCGAGGCGATGATCCACCGCTTCTATGAGGACCCGACCATGGCCGCCTTCGGCGAGGAAAACCGCGACTGGGGCGGGGCGTTCGGCGTTTACCGCGGCCTGACCGAGGCGTTGCCCTATCACCGGCTCTTCAACACGCCGATCTCCGAGGGCGCCATCGTCGGCGCCGGCGTGGGCTATGCCCTCAGCGGCGGACGCGCCGTTGCCGAGTTGATGTACTGCGATTTCATGGGCCGCGCCGGCGATGAGATCTTCAACCAGATGTCCAAGTGGCAGGCCATGTCTGCGGGCGTGTTGACGATGCCGCTGGTGCTGCGCGTGTCGGTCGGCTCTAAATACGGCGCGCAGCATTCACAGGACTGGACGTCGATCGTGGCGCATATCCCCGGTCTAAAGGTCATGTTCCCGGCGACGCCTTATGACGCCAAGGGCATGCTAAACCTGGCGCTTCACGGCACGGACCCTGTCGTCTTCTTCGAGAGCCAGCGGCTTTATTCTGAGCCGGAGACGTTGGTCGAAGGCGGCGTGCCCACCGAATACTACGAGGTGGAGATGGGCGAACCGGCGGTGCGTCGCACGGGCAGCGACCTGACGATCTTGACGGTGGGGGCGACGCTGTATCGCGCCCTGGAAGCGGCGGACGTCCTGCAGGAACAATACGGCTTATCAGTCGAA
Source organism: uncultured Caldilineaceae bacterium (assembly GCA_964467575.1). Lineage (GTDB taxonomy): Bacteria > Chloroflexota > Anaerolineae > Caldilineales > Caldilineaceae > JASGTU01. The sequence goes on from CAYXRG010000024.1 coordinate 12,797, forward strand.
GTGATCGACGCTCGCTTCCTCAACCCGCTCAACTACACGCCGATCGTGGCGTCGGTCAAGAAGACCGGCAAGATCGTGCTGGCATCGGATGCCACGGAGCGTGGGTCATTCCTGCACACGATGGCTTCGAGCATCAGCCAACTGGCCTTCGATTACCTGGACGGTCCTGTAGCGGTGGTGGGCGCGCGCAACTGGATCACGCCGCCGGCGGAGTTGGAAGAGGGCTTCTTCCCTCAGAAGGAGTGGATCATCGACACGATCCACGAACGCATTTTGCCTTTGCCGGGACATGAGCCAACCACGCGCCAGGCGACGAGCGAGATCCTATCGCGTAACCGTATGGGCGTCTAGGGGCAGATCGAATCAGAGCGCCTTGGAGTGTACGACGCGGACCGCCGCACACCCTTTTTGTTGCCGAGGGTGTTTCACGTGAAACACTCTCGGCAAGTCATTCAGCAATTCACCGTACCAAAAAACGCCGGCGCCCAATCGAGCGCCGGCGTTTCACGTGAAACAATTCCGTCCAAAACAGACGGTCCAGGGCAGATCTACAGGTAATCGCGCAACTTGCGGCTGCGGCTGGGGTGGCGCAGCCGGCTCAACGCTTGCGCCTCGATCTGGCGAATGCGTTCGCGTGTTACGCCAAACTTCTTACCCACTTCCTCCAGCGTGTAGCAGTAACCGTCTACCAGCCCGAAGCGAAGCTGCAAAATGCGCACCTCACGCGGGGTCAGACTTTGGAAGATCTCGTCGATAACCTCACGCAGCAACTGCTGACCGGCCGCATCGCCCGGCGCATCGGCGTCCTCATCCTCGATGAAGTCGCCCAAGTAGCTGTCTTCTTCCTCGCCCACCGGCATCTCCAAGCTGAGAGGCCGCTGGCTGACGCGCATGATGTGCTCCACCTTGCGCGGGGTTACGCCCAATTCGTCGGCAATCTCCTCTGTCGTCGGGTCGCGACCTAACTCCTGCACCAACTGGCGGCTGGTGCGCGTGAGGCGGTTGATCTGCTCGTACATATGCACGGGCACGCGAATTGTGCGCCCCTGGTCGGCGATAGCTCGCGTTACCGCCTGGCGAATCCACCAAGTGGCATAGGTGCTGAACTTGTAGCCGCGTCGGTAATCGAACTTCTTGACCGCCCGGATCAGGCCGATGTTGCCCTCCTGGATCAGGTCCAAAAACGGCACGCCGCGCCCCACATATTTCTTGGCTACGCTCACCACCAGCCGGCTGTTGGCCTTAATCAGGTGCTCCTGCGCCGCCTGCCCGTCTCTCACCAGCCACAAAAGCCGCTCACGCGCCTCCCAGTCATCAACGCCCAGCGTAAGCTGCTTGCGCGATTCGCGGCCCTTCTCCATGCGCTTGGCCAGGCTGACTTCTTCCTCCGCCGTCAAGAGCGGCACCCGGCCAATCTCCTTCAGGTACAAACTAATGGAGTCGTCGATCTCAATCTGACTCAAATCAAACGCGTCTTCTTCCGCAGTCTCGCCATCTACATCTGAAGCATCCACCGGTTCATCCTCTCGTGCTTGTCCGACTTCGATGCCCTGCTCAAACAACGCGGCGAATGTGTCCTCCAATTGGTCCATGTTGTTTTCGGCTTCAGGCAGCACGCGCAGGACATCGTCGAAGGTTACGAACCCCTGCTTGCGCCCCAACTCGAGCAAATGCTCAAGAGCCGCCTCCGGGCTCAATACCTCGGTCTGTTCAATTGCATCGTCCGTTACGGCGTCGCTCAGAGCGGCGCGTTCATTGGTTTCGTCGGAGAATTCCTCCTCGAAATCCGCGTCGAAACCCATTTCCATGTCTGCGTCCTCTGAGTTTTCCCTTGGTCGTTGTGTCGCCATTATCCGTGCCACTTCTCCACTCTACAATAAGTCCGAAATCGTCAATAACTGCATACATCTATCCGCATCAATCGTTTCCGCTATGACTTGCCTTCCAGCCATAAAGCCGGAACGTCCCCAACGATGTGAGGTGGCCTAGTCCAGCGGCTCCTTCATATCCCACACGCCGTCACGGCGCGCATAGCGAGCCCCGCACTCGCGACACTCCAGTCGATCGTCTGTGAGCCGCATCAACGCGCCGTCCGACCGGCAGCTCGGACAACGCAGCAGCGCCTCCACATATGCCGGATCGCGCCTGACTGCAACGGGCAGGTCTGCATCGGGAGCCGTCGCCTGTACAAAGACGCTCGGCGCCAGCGGGTAACGCCCGCCAATCGTGAACAACTGCCGGTCGATGCGCGCCAGAGTCTGCGCCGGGACCGTGCGTTTGAACAGCGACGCCCGGAAATGCGATACGGCCAACTGGCGCTGCACGCGTAGTTCCGCCTCCTCCAGGCGGCTCCACATCCACGCCGGGTGAAAGTCAAAGTTCAGTTCCACGAACTCTACCGGCTCCGTATCGAGAGGCGACCACGTCTGCCGGCGCAAGGCCCAACGCGCCAGCGCCTTAAGGTTGCGCTTGTTGGCGTACTCCAGTACGGCCACGCTTTCCCGGTGCATGACGCGCCGGATCTGTGCCAAGGCTCGCGGAACATCAGCCAGGTGATGCATCACGCGCACCATCACCACCGTGTCCATCGCGCCGGTCGCCAACGCCAGGTCATACAAGTTGCCCGCCACAAAGACAAAACGGGGGTCATGTCCCCGCTGTGCAGCCGCTTCCTGAAGCAACGTCCGGCTGTAGTCAAACAGCACAATCTGCTCATAGCCGAGATACAGATCCGCCAGACGACCATATCCGGCGCCGAGTTCTACGATGCACCGGCCATGTGCGGGCAGCAACGCCTGCAATGCCAATCGCTCTGCCGCATCTTCGTACTGACGCCCCTGACCTTCCCAGAAGTCGGTGCGGTACTGACTGCCCTCATAGTCGATGACGGGCGGAACGGCATTGTGAGCAGTTTGTGAGCGAGCAGTTAGTCGTGTTGACAAGAGCGGCACACCCGTGTAGACTATATTCAGGTCCTATTCCCAGAGAAAACGTTGCACCCAGGAATGAACCTAACCCAAAAACACCCGTGCGATACCCGTAACCGACCAATTATCGCACGGCGATGAGTTCGCGCTAGCGATGTTTCTTCCAATTTGAAAGAAACGAACGGCCAAAAAAAAGGCGGGAGCGCCCCTCCCACTGACCCTGGCCCATTTGTCGTAAGTATATCAGCAAGCGCACGCAATTTCAACACCCAAATTAACATAAGGCGGCACACAAATCTGCAAAGGCCCCCGACCGGCGCACGCATTGCAGAGGCGATGTCGCCCGTGGCGCTTGGCGGCGCGTAAAACGACGGCGACCCGGTTGCGGTTCCGTAAAACCCATCCGCGATCTGATCAAAATGCCAGCGTCCGGACTAGCCGCCGCCGGCGATCTGTCGTATAATAACGCGAATCGCCCTTGCACGGCGGTTATTTGCGCGAGCATCACTCATTTTCAAGAGGCTAGGCCAAGCAGGGGCTTATCATGACAGAACCATCCGCGAATTCTCAGCAATCGTTTGACATGTCGGCGAGCTATGCCAGCCGGCTGCCCATCGCACCTCTTCCCGATAACGACGAATTTGCGCCGGGGTCCACCCATCTGGCCCGGATTGGTCCAATCTCTATCTATCGCGCCGGCTGGGGCGTCTACATCGACTCGCGCGCCATCGCCGAGGCTGCCACGCAATCCGGTTTCTCGCTGGATCTCGCCGCCACCATCGAGAAACTTGGCTTCAGCGGCGGCTACCATTTTCCCATTGACAGCGACACTTTCTCGACGCGTGTTCAGAACCTGATGACAGGCTACATCACGCGCTTGGTGGAGAGGGTCATGGAGGCGCGCGGGTGGGATAGCGTCGATGCGCTCTTCGTCGGCACGCAGACCATACTCGAAGAGACGTTGGACGACGTGCGCGCTGCGCTGAGGCGCAAGGGCAAGCAGGTCGGACCGATCTACTGGTATCGCATGGCCTGTAACAGCGCCACCGCCGCACTGGCGGATACACTGCGCGAGCCGGCGTTTGCCGGACAGCGTGTTGCCGTCGTCGGCCTCGATACACTGTCCGGTAACACAACCGACAGCACAGACCCGGTCACCTTCGCCACCTTCGGCAACGGCGGCGCTGCTATGGCTTATGTGCCGGGTAAAGAGATCGAGGTATTGGCTGGGGAAACGGTTGTCGAATACGATACGGACGGCTTTTTCAACGTGCCGCATATCGTTAACCGGCGGCCTAAGGCACAGCCGCGCAGCTTGCCGGCGGACTATCGCGTCCTGGGCGAGGAGACCAAGCGCCGCTTCCACGCCACGGAAAACGGCCTTTTCCTGGAGATTCCCGGCGACGAGACGTTCCGCATGGACGGCCGCGGCACCTTCCGCTATTTCACCTCCACCGGCGTGACGGAACTGCTCTGGAACGTCATGGAGACATACCGGCAGAAGTTCAGCCAGAGCCTTGGCAAGCTAGGCGCGACTATCGGCCATCAGCCCAGCCAGGCGGTGGTGGATGGTCTCAACCGCACGCTGTTTCGCATTGCGCTGGAGAATCGCAGCCAAGAGAGCCAAGAGGCCGGCGGCGAGGAGGCCGCACTCTCGACAAAAGACATCCGCAAACTCATGCGCGCCGATATCTCCGAGCGCTTGGCCTATTTGCGCAAGCTAGGCATCGACGCGCTTTCGCTCAACATCCCCTGGGTGATGCCCGACGCCGGTTTCAACAACATCAGCGCCGGGACTTCTCTCAGCGCTCTGACGACGCTAGCCGCCCAAAAGGTGGTTATGCCCGGCACAGCGCACGTTCTGCTTGGCCTGGGCGTGGGCGCATCCTACCAGGCGCACGCCATCCGTTTCGTTACGGAAGGCTAACGCTGCGTTGCATAGTCCGTCGCCTGGGTGACGACGGCATCCGGCGGCAAGTGGGCGATGTCGTTGACGAGGACGGCATGCCAGCTTTCACCGTCCCATTGCAACACCGAGATGGCGCAGTTGTGAGGGTCCCAAAGCTGCCAGTCTTGAGGGCCGTCGCCTACCCAGGTGGCGAGGACATTGCAGATCACGCCGCCGTGCGTCACGAGCAGCAACGTCTCTCCAGGATGTTGTTCGGCCAATGTCTGTACAGTTTGCACGACGCGTTGGTTGAAGGAGCGAGGCGACTCGCCCTTTGGCGGCGCGAACGCCGGGTCTCGGTCCCAGCGCGTCCACAGATTTTCGCTCTCGTGTAAGTCCTGGAACGTGCGCCCCTCCCATTCTCCCAAGTCAAACTCGCGCAGACCTTCGTACACCGCCGGCGTCATGCCGATGGCGGCGGCGATGGCTGCTGCGGTGCTCTGCGCTCGGGCGAGCGGGGACACATAGAAGCGGTCAATCGGATAGCGGCGGCTCAGTTCGGCCACGCCGCCTGCGGCGGCTTCGACCTGGCGTTGCCCGCGGCGGGTCAATGGCGCATCCAGGGCGCCATGCCATACTTGCAGGACGTTCGCTTCGGTCTCGCCGTGACGCACCAGGATCACAGTAGTGGGGCGGCGTTTCTCCGGGCGGCTCTCACCAGCGGCAGTCTGGCTCATAGTATTGTCTCACCATAGCTTGAATTCATTGGCCGGCGCTCACAGACGGCGCCGGCAGCGTAAACGGCGGCCCGCAATGGATAGGGCCGCCCGACTATGGTAGCACATAACCGCCGATGTGGGATTGTTTCGAGGCATTCGGAAACGCCGCCGGCTTGGAGACGCCGGTTGCACAGAGAGGCTTTGTGTGAGAGTAGCCAGAGCGCACGCTGCGCGCCAGACTCAGGGGCGCAGTTCCTAAGTCTGGCGCATGAGCGCCGGGGTGGCGCAGTCTAGGCGGCTAGCCGCCCGAAGCGTTTCGCCGTATTCGAGATCGTGCCCTCGGTTGCGACGCGCACCAGCAGGACGGGGCAGGGGCTGTGTTGCAGCACCTTGTCGGCTACGCTCCCCGACGACCAGCGCGTGGAGCCGCCTTCGCCATGCGAGGTCATGACAATCAGATCGATTGGCTCGCTGGCTGCAACCCACAGAATGTCCTCAGCCGGCGAGTTGTCATGAACGACATGGCGCGCCTGCACTCCATCCTGGGCGAGCGCCGCCTGGTGGGCCTCCAGATACAACTCCAATTCCCGTTGTCGATGCTGGACCGCCTCGCGAATCCACAACGCTTCCGCCTTGGACTCCAGCAACGAGGGCATCGGCGTGTCCAACACGCGCAGGAGAAGCACCTCGCTGTCGAATTGCTTCGCCAACGCCGTGGCTATGGGCAGCGCCTGTTCCGACTCCAGCGACCCGTCGAGCGGGACAAGAATGCGACGCAGCTCATACATGACGGTCTCCTTTACTCCATGCCATAAGACGGATTGAAGTACACGTTTGACAGCCGGTCACTCGGCGCGGCTGCCGTTCAGCAGCGTTCAGCCGTCGTACCCGAGCCGTCCGGCAGATTTGATGCCGTCGCTTGCAGCGTAGCAGAAGGGCGGTTACAAAATGGCTACAGACGCCGTCCGAACCGGATTCCGGTTGGCGTCCAGGGCGAATCTGGAGCGGACCTTGCGCCCAAAGCCGAAGCGACTTTCGGCGTAAGGTCCGGAACAATTGGTCCATTGCCGCATCATGCTCTACGCAGCGCGCAGCTTGAGAAAAAAGAAGACCCAGGCCGCTGCAAACGCTGCAAAGAGGATGAAGGCCACCCAGCCAAACGCCGGCGCGCCTTCGAAGAAGAGGCCATACAGAACGGCCAAGGCGGCGAGAACGGTGAACACGATTTCCATTTGCACGACGATATGCACCGTTTCCCAACGATCCGCTCTCGATCCCAACCATGATGAAAGAGCCAGCGCCAACATCGCCGCGCCGGCCAAGCGCGTGATGGTTGGATCTGCTACGTTATAACCGACAAGACTTCCCCACAAAGCGGGAACCAGGAACATGAGCAGACCGAAAACCAATGCCACTACCATGTGCACCAAGAAGGTCGTCTTCAACCCTCCTGCCATCGCTACTCCTCCCTTCTGAATTTCACGGGGTGCGTTTGCCCGGCGCAAGTTCTGCGCCGGCATCTTCAGGATAGCCTGAGCGCGGCTACAAAATGGCTACAAACCCGAAAAAAGGGTCGAATGTCCCTCGCACACGACGTTTGACCGCGCCAAAGACAGGTCAAATGTCACATAGTTTCGGGCCATGATCGATGGTACCCTGTGGGTGTGGCGGGTGAAGCCCGCACCGAGCCGTTCCCCCGACCGTCAAAGAAGACCAGATCAGGGATGACTGTTATGTTGACTCTAGCTCTATGGTTCTTGATCGGCGTCAGCGCCGTATGTGCAGGCATGGTAACACTCGCCTGCGTCTTGGCCGGCCGAACCGAGAAGAAGCGCCGGCCGGAAACACTCGAAAGTCGCTTGCGCACAGATACGCGTTTTGGCGAAGAGCGTCCCGCCTTATGCGGTCGCTTCGCCGGTCCATCTAAGGACCAGCCGGTTTCGCTCTAGGCAGTCGACGCACCTTCCCCCAGCGGCGCTGAACGAATCCCCAGGGTTCCCCCCATACGAAGAGTGATGCGGATAGACGATCATCCGCCGCGCCGTCTCTTGCTTGAACGCTAATTAACTCACCTCCGTCCCTGTGTGTGCGTCGTCCGGCGCAGCCGTGTGTTTTCGGTTGCGCCGGACGACGGCGCGCGGGTGGATTTAAGCGAGGTTAACGGGCAACAGAACAGGCGCAGAACACGCGCCCTGGTCGATTCGTGAAAAAGTTCACTTGAACTAGGCGCGCCTTCGCGGTACTATAAGGGCGAACCTGCAATTAGGGGTTTAGGTGTGCCTTAAAACAGCGGCCCGGCCTTGATGCAGAAGAGAATGGGCGATGGTAAACGAAAGCGGTCGACAGCGGCGACATGAAACACGAGTCCTTTAACGAAAGTGTGGAGATGTATCTCAAGACGGTGAGCGAGTTGGCGGCGGATGACGGCCTGGCGCCTATCTCCGCCTTGGCGCAGCACCTGGGCATCTCCGCCGTATCGGCCACCGAGATGGTGCACCGGCTGGGCGAACAAGGTCTGGTCGACCATGTGCCCTACAAGGGCGTCGCTTTGACCGAATCCGGCGCACAGCACGCTCATCGCGTCATCCGCCGCCACCGTCTGTGGGAATGCTTTCTGTCCGAGCATCTGCGGCTGGGCTGGCAGCACGTACATGATTACGCCTGCCAGTTGGAGCATGCCACCACCGATGAGGTGGCCGACGCCATGGCTGCCTTTCTGGGCCAGCCCGTCGTCTGTCCGCATGGCAATCCCATCCCCGACCGCAACGGCCGGCTGGCGGAGTTGGACGATGAGCCGCTGAGCGAGTGGCGGCCCGGCGACCGCGGCGCTCTCTCGCGCATCTATCCCGAATCGTATCTGTTGCTCGATTACCTGGCGATGCACAACATCCAGCCGGGACGGACCGTCGTCGTGACGGAACTTGCTCCCTTCAACGGCCCCATGATGGTCCAGATCGGCGGCCTGCCTCACGCGCTGGGACACGAGATTGCAGCGCATATCTATGGAATTCGGCAAAATGACCAACCTGATTGAAGACGACGCCTGCCCAATTCAGGGCGCCTGCCCGCTGACGAAGGCCCCCATCGGCCAAGATCTGCGCCTATGCAAGCTGTGCGGGGGGCGGCGCATGGCGCGTCGCCTGGCAGAACTCGGCCTGACGCCGGGCGTCTGCCTGCGCGTGGTGCAAGATGCGGGCGGCCCGCTGCTCATATCGGTGCGCGATTCGCGCGTCGCCCTGGGCCGGGGCATCGCCAGCAAGCTGGATGTGGAGGTGCTGTGATGCGAGCGCTGGCAGCCCTGCGAGGAGCGCGCTAACATGGCGGATACCGTGCGCCTGGCGTTGGCGGGCAACCCCAATACCGGCAAGAGCACGCTGTTTAACGCGCTTACCGGCGAGAACCAGCATGTTGGCAACTGGCCCGGCAAGACGGTCGCCCGGCGCGCGGGCTGGTATGTCTACCGAGACCGACGCTTTGAGGTCGTAGACCTGCCGGGGGCGTACAGCCTTTCGGCCTACTCACCTGACGAAGAGGTAACGCGCGACTATATCATCTTGCAGCGCCCGGATCTGGTCGTCAACGTGATCGACGCCTCGAACCTGGAGCGCAACCTCTACCTGACCGCACAACTCTTGGAAGCCGGAACGCCGCTGCTGATCGCGCTCAACATGCACGACCTGGCGCTGCGCCGCGGCCGCCGCGTCGACGCGCACAAACTTTCACATCTGCTGGGCGGAACGCCTGTGGTCCAAACCGCGGCGGCGCGTGGCGACGGCTTGCCCGAACTGCGCGAACACATCTGGCAGATGACCCACAATATGGAGCTAACCGGTGTCATCGCCGGTCTAGCCGCGAATGAGAGAGAACAATCCCTTGCCTGCCCCCTTTGCCATCGCGTATAGCCCCCCCCTTGAAGCCGAAATCGCACAACTGGAGGAGGCCGTTGTCGGGCTGTCGGGCCCTTACGCGCAGATGCCCCCGCGCTGGCTCGCCATCCAATTGCTGGAGGGCGAAGAAAGCCTATTGCACCTAGTCGATCAAGATGATCGCCGGCGCATTACCGAAATAGCCGAAGCCGGTCGCCGACGCCTCTACCCCCTTTACCAAGAGGACGTAGACCTGGCGATCACCGACGAGCGCTACCGCTTCGTGCACGGCGTGGTCGAGCAGGTGCTGACCGCGCCCGCGCAGCAGTGGAGCGTGTCCGACCGCATCGACCGCGTAGTCACCAACCGTTGGCTGGGCATCCCCATCTTCTTTGGGCTGATGTACGTGGTCTTTAGCCTGGTGCAGAACGTGGCCGCGCCCTATCTGGACTGGGTGGACGGGGTGTTCGGCGGGCCGTTGACCGCCTGGGTAACAGCGCTGTTGGGTTGGATGCGGGCGCCGGAGTGGCTGATCTCGCTGGCAACCGACGGCATCATCGCCGGGGTGGGCGGCGTGCTCGTCTTTCTGCCCGGCCTGTTCATCATGTATCTCGCCCTGGCTACGATGGAAGACAGCGGCTATATGGCGCGGGCTGCGTTCGTGATGGATCGGGCGATGGGCAAGCTGGGGCTGCACGGGCGTTCCTTCATGCCAATGGTGCTCGGTTTCGGCTGCAACGTGCCCGCCATCTACGCCACCCGTACGATTGAGAATCGCGGGGCGCGGCTGCTGACCGGTCTTCTGATCCCGTTTATGTCCTGCTCGGCGCGGTTGCCGGTCTATGTGATCTTCGGCCTGGCTTTCTTCCCGCGGCATGGCAACCTCGCCATCTGGCTGCTCTATATGCTCGGCGTGGCAGTGGCCGGGGGGGTAGGACTCGTGCTGTCGCGTACGCTCTTCCGTAACCTCCCGCCCGGCATCCTGATGATGGAGATGCCGCCCTACCGCTGGCCCTCCGTCAAGCGAGTATTCCACTACGCATGGCAGGAATCCGGCGCCTTCGTGCGCAAGGCCGGGACGTTCATTCTCGCCGGTACGGTCGTGTTCTGGCTGCTGCTCAACATGCCCCCCGGAACGACGGACATGCGCCAAAGCTGGTTCGGTCGGGCAAGCAGCGCGGTGGCGCCGGTCCTGGCGCCGGCGGGGTTTGGGGAATGGCAGGCCGGCGGCGCGCTCCTCACCGGCATGTTGGCTAAGGAAATCGTGGTTTCGACCCTGGCGCAGGTCTATGTAGGCGAGGGGGCGGAGGAGGCGGACGAAGCTGCCAACCCGGACGTGCTCGCCGGCTTGGCAGACATCGTAACCGGCTTCGGCGCGGCCACGCTTGAGGCGGGGCGGAGCCTGCTCGACATGCTTACTCCCGGCGTGCCACTATTCGAGGAGTTGGCCCAGGAGGAAGGAGCCGACACCGCGCTCATGGCTGCCTTGCGCCGCTCCTTCACGCCGCTTAGCGCCATCGCCTTCTTGGTTTTTGTGCTGCTCTACGTGCCGTGTCTCGCCACCATCGGCGCACAGGCGCAGGAGTTCGGCTGGCGCTGGGCGGCGCTGTCGGTCGTCATTACGCTGGTCGTGCCGTGGACGCTGGCGACGCTTGTCTACCAGGGCGGTCGCCTGATCGGTCTCGGGTGAGGATGCGATGCTGCAACAGGTCCTGACGCTTCTAGAAGAGAGCAGCGGCATCCCGCTGTCGCAGGAGATGATTGGCTGGCAACTTGGGCTGCCGGCCGAGACGGTGGCGCAACTGTTGTACACACTGGTGCAGCGCGGGCGGCTTGTCGAAGTAGATGAGGGCTGTACGGGCTGCGCCGTCTGCCCGCTCAAGGTCGTCTGCGCCGGCGCGCCGGCGATTGCGATGCGCGGCTACGCCCTGCCCGACCGCAGAACTGACGGCGGTTAGTTGCTGTCCAGCAGTTCCTGCAGCCGTTGTCGCGCGGCGTTGGGGTCCGCCTTGCCCTGGGTGGCGCGCATCACCTGCCCCATAAAGAAGCCGAATAGCTTGGTCTCGCCGCCGCGGTAACGCGCCAACTCGGCGGGGTTCGCCGCTAGGATCGACGCAACGGCTTCGTCGATCACGCTCGTGTCGCTGACCATCGCCAACCCCTCGCGCGCCACGATGTCCTGCGGATCGTCGCCTGTGGCGTACATGATGTCCAGCACCTTCTTGCCCGTGTTGGGGTTGATCGTCTTGTCGTCGATCAGCGCCAGGAGCGCGGCCAACTGCGCCGGAGCAATGCGCACCTCCGCGATCTGGCGCAAGTCCTGTCCCTCGCCATCGGCGTAGATCAGGCGGAACAACTCCCCCGTGATCCAGTTCGCCATACGTTGCGGTTTGCCGTCTTCCTCGCCATAGGTTGCCACCGCCCCTTCAAAGAAGCCGGCGACAAGGCTCTCGCCGGTCAGCGCGTCGGCCTCTGTAGGGCGCAGGCCCCAATCCTGGATATAGCGGGCGCGCTTGGCGCCTGGCAACTCCGGCAGCGCGGCGCGGAGTTCGTCCACCCACGTCCGGCTCAACGCCAACGGCGGCAGGTCGGGCTCTGGGAAGTAGCGATAATCGTCCGAGCTTTCCTTGGTGCGCTGCAAGACGGTGCGCTGCCGCTCTTCGTCCCAGCCCATGTTGACCTGTTCGACTGCGCCGCCGCTCTGCAACACATCGATCTGGCGGCGCATTTCGTACTCGATGGCGCTGCGCACGGCGCGGAAGCTGTTCAGGTTCTTGACTTCGACCTTAGCGCCGTACTCGCCGCGGGCCTTCTGCTCCGGCGTACGCACGCTGATGTTCGGCTCGCAGCGCATGGCGCCCTTTTCCATGTCGCCGCTGCTAACGCCCAAATAGCGCAACACGCTGCGCAAGCCGACCAGGAAGGCATAGGCCTGCTCTGCGCTGTGGATATCCGCCTCGGTGACGATCTCCATCAGGGGCACGCCCGCCCGGTTCAGGTCCACGTAGGAATAGCCGCCCTCGTGGACGGAACGCCCCGTATCTTCCTCCAGGTGCACGCGGCGAATGCGGATGGTCGCGGTCGCACCGTCGGGGAGGTCGACGTCGACGCGGCCATTGATGCAGAGCGGCAGCTCGAACTGGCTGATCTGATAGCCTTTGGGCAGGTCCGGGTAGGTGTAGTTCTTGCGCGCAAAGACGGCGGTCTCCGCGATCTCGCAGCCCAATGCCAGGCCTGTTTTGACGGTCGCCTCGACCGCGGCCCGGTTGATCACCGGCAGCGTGCCGGGCATACCCAGGCAGACCGGGCAAACGCGCGTATTGGGCGGCGCGCCGGCATAGTCGGTGGCGCAGCGGCAGAACATCTTGGACCGGGTCAGCAACTGGACATGCACTTCCATGCCCACGACGAGTTCATACCGGGTGTCGGACTTGGTTGTTGCGGCAAGCACGGGGACCCCCCACAGATAATTCAGGCGATGAAGGCAAACGCGTTACAATGGGTCGCAACCGAAACGGCCGTCGCGTCGTTTATACTAGAGCGGATGACCGGCTCTTCGACCGCGGGTAACCGATATATGATACTGTCTCGTCAGCAATTCGACAAACACATAGGCGAAATCGGGCGCGCCGGCCCCCAGCAGACAGGCGAACGATGGAACAGATGAACCGCGAACGCCGCGGCCTGAGGCGATTGCCTGTATGGGTATGGCTGGCTATCATTCTGTCCCTGCTGATAGCGGCCCTTTGGCTGGCCAACTGGGCGATCCGTAAAGCGCTGCCGCCTTCGGAAGAAGGCGTGGTGCAGGTGGTGCCGACTTTTACGCCCACGTCGCCCGCCGCGGCACAAGCGCCTATATCCCCTCCTGCGGGCGACGTCACTGCTGAGCCTGCGCTGGAGCCCGCGGCGACTGAACTCGCCCCGCCCGAACCCGCGCCAACGGAGGCCGCGACGCCTACGCCTACGTCCCCGCCGCCTACAGCCACGCCCGCCCCGCTGCCCGACGAACGCATGGCCCTAGGCGTACAGGCCTACCGCCTGGGCGACTACGGCGCGGCGCGCAGCCACCTGGCCGCGCTCCTGGCGGGCCAAGACATCGCCAACGACCTGCGCCGCCTGGCCCAGTTCGAGTTGGCGAAGGCCTATCTGGCCGAGGAATACTATGCCGAGGCCCTCGCCGCGCTCGACCAATTGCAGGCGGAGGACGATCTCGGCTTGGCCGCAGCCGCTGTTGGCCCCTTTTCGCTGCAGGAAGTCCGCGGCATGGCCGACTTCCTGCGCGGCGAAGCCCTGGCCGGGCTGGGGCGCTATGACGAGGCTGTGGCCGTCTACACGCGCTTCCTGCAAGGCTACCCGGCGACCGTCGTAGCCGTGCAGACGAAGCTGGCCGAGTTGTATATGGCGCAGGGCAATACCGAAGCCGCCGCGAACGCCTATCGGTCCGCGGCCGACGGCGCCACCAACGCCTCGCAGCGCGCCGGGCTGCTGGAGACCGCGGCCTCGATCCACACCAACGCCGGGCGTCATGCCGCCGCCGCCGCCGTCTACGACGCCATCCTAGACATGGCGCAGATACCCTATTACCGCGCTGAGGTGATGAACAAGGCCGGCCGCTCCTTTGCCGCCGCAGGCGATCTGGGCGCGGCGGTGGAGCGCTGGCAGGCTGCCATTGCCGAGGCCCGCCCGTTCTATTCGACGGAGCCGGCAACAGGGACGGCCGCCAGCGACATCGAGAGCATGCAGCAATGGCAGACCGCCGCGGGCAGGAGCCGCGCCATCCGCGCCGCATACGAGGCGCTGGTCGAACTGGTCGACCGGCAGATTGATTTCGACCTCTACGAGCGCGGCTACATCGACCTGGTGGCGTCCGCCTGGACGCCGGCGATCAACGCTTTTACGGCCTATCTGGAAAGCGTGCCGGCGGACGATCCCCGCGCCGGCTTGGCCGTCCACGGGCTAGGACGCTCTTACCTTGGCGCGGGCGATCCCACCGCCGCGCTGGCAGCGTTCGAGCGCGTGCTCGCCGAGTACCCGGACTGCGCTTGCGCCGCGCAGGCGCGGCTCGACATCGCGCGGGCTACGGCCGCCCAGGGCGACGGCGCAGGCGCGCGCCGCCTCTATCGCACCTTCGCCCGTGACTTCCCCGACGACCCGCTCGCGCCGGAAGCCATGTGGCAGAGCGCGCTGCTGGCCCTCAACGAAGACAACACCCTCGAAGCCGCGGTCGACGCCCTGGTGCTGGCCGACGCCTTCCCGGACAGCGCGCTTGCGCCACAGGCGCTCTTCTGGGTAGGTACGGGCGCCTTTCACAGCGGCCTCTACAACGAAGCCGCGGATACCTACGCCCGGTTGCAGCGCCAATATCCCGACTATCGCTGGGACGCGACCGGCTACTGGCTCGGCCGCGCCTACCAGGCGCAGGGCAACAATGAGGCGGCCAACGCCCAATGGCAGGCTCTCGTCGGCCGCGCCCCCGATATCTATTACGGCATCCTCGCCGCGCAGTCCTTGCGCCAACTGCCCTTTACAGGCGGCTCCATGCTCACCGCCATGTCCGCCGTCGTCGGGCCGGCCAGCCGTCTAGCGGGCGATGACGGCACGCAGGCTTTTGCCGAGCAGTGGCTCGCCGCCTGGCTTCAGGTCGACGGCGCCGCGCTCGCCAATCTGCCCGCCCACATCTCCGCCGACGCAGACCTGGCCGCCGGCCGCGTGCTGCTGGAGTTGGACGCGCGCGGGGAGGGCCTCGCCGCGCTGGAACGGGTCTACGAGCGCGCCCTGCAAGACCCGCAAGCCCTTTACGCCCTCAGCCTCGAATTCGAGCGCCTGGGCGCCTATCGTTTGAGCCTGATGGCAATGGCCCGCGTGATCGAGCAAAGCCCGGCCAACCTCGTGGAGGACGCGCCCATTTTCCTTCAGCGACGCCTCTACCCGCTTCGCTTCCGCGACCTGATCACCGAGCAGGCGATCGCCCACAACCTGGACCCGCTGCTGCTCTTCAGCCTCATCCGCCAGGAGAGCCTCTTCGAGGAGGGGGCGCGCTCCGTCGCCTCGGCGCAGGGCCTCGCCCAGATCATGCCGGCGACCGGCGTCGAGATCGCCGGGCAGCTGGGCTTCTCCGACTACACCAATGACCTGGTGTACCGGCCTATCGTCAACGTGCGCTTCGGCGCCTATTACCTGGACCGGGCGCGCACCTACTTGGACGGCAATCTCGTCTCCGCGCTGGTCGGCTATAATGCCGGGCCGGGCGCATCGCAGCGCTGGCGCGCCGCCTCCGGGCCGGACGACACCATCTTCGTCGAGTTGCTGGAGTTGACCGAGCCGCGCGTTTATGTGCGCACCATCACCGCCAACCTCTATCACTACCACCGCCTCTACGGCGGGGGCTGAGCGTCGCGCCGAACCTCTGCACCCTCCAGACCTCCGCACTTTTTACTTCCTGCTCGATCGCGCGTGTTGCGCGCCAACCCATATGCTGTATAATCGCTCATCCTAAGGCTGCGCCGCGCTTCCCAATACTGCGCGCAGCCGCATCGCGCCGGCCTCATAGGTGAGTCGGCTCGTTTCCGCCGAAACGGTCCGAAGGAGAGAATTCGCCAGATGTCTACGGACAGCGCCCTGACAGGCGCCATCATCACCATCGAACGCTTTATCCTGGAGCAGCAGCAGAACCACCCGGACGCCACCGGCGCGCTGACCGATATCCTCTACGACGTGGCGTTGGCCGCCAAGATCATCGCCAGCCGCACCACGCGCGCCGCACTGGTGGGCATCCTCGGCAACACCGGCGAAGAAAATATCCAGGGCGAGGTCGTTCAGAAGCTGGACAGCTTTGCCCAGCGCACCATCTACCGCCTCAACGATCACACGGGACGGCTCGCCGTCATGGCCTCGGAAGAAGAAGAGCACATTATCCCCATCCCCGACCGCTTTCCCGCAGGCAAGTACGTGCTGGTCTTCGACCCGCTGGACGGTTCGTCCAACATCGACTACAACGTCAGCATCGGTACGATCTTCGCCATCTACCGGCGCAAGTCGCCTGACGGCACGCGCGGCACGTTGGCGGACTGCCTGCAAAAAGGACGCGACCTCGTGGCCGCGGGCTATGTCATCTACGGCTCAAGCACCATGCTCGTCTACTCCACCGGTCAGGGCGTCCACGGCTTTACGCTGGACCCCACAATCGGCGAGTTCCTGCTCACCCACCCCAACATTCGCATCCCGGCAAAGCCTAAGTACTACAGCGCCAATCAGGGCAATGTACGCCATTGGCCCGCCGGCGTTCAGAAGTATACGCGTTGGCTGCAAGGGGAGAACGAACAGAAACATGAGCTGTCACTGCGCTACATCGGCTCGCTGGTGGCCGATTTTCACCGCAATCTGCTCACGGGCGGCGTCTTCTACTACCCGGCGGACACAAAGGACTCGGCCAAGCCCAAAGGAAAGCTGCGCCTGCTCTACGAGGCTGCGCCGCTTTCCTTCCTGGCCGAGCAGGCGGGCGGCTATGGTTCTGACGGCGTGCAGCCCATCCTCGACTTACAGCCGGACAGCCTGCACCAGCGCGTGCCGTTTTTCGTCGGCAGCCGCGACTTGGTGCAAAAAGCGGAGGAGTTCATCCGTACTTACGACGCTTAAGGGAGATTCTTCAGTTCGCTAACGCTCGAATTGTACGTAGGTCAGGGATTATTTGCGCGCCCACAACAACACGTTGCGCCACACAGCCGCGAGCGGCCCTTGCGCCAGGTCGTTTGCCATGTGCGCCAGCCCTGCCTGAAATTCGGCTTCCGTGATCAGGTGCAGCGACGAGAAAGCCCTGTCGCGGAAGGCTTGCAGGTCCGTCACCTCATAGCTGCGTTCGACCGTGTCCTCATCTTCGACGTGAAAGCCCGCCTCTTCCATCCAAGCGTGCAAGCTTTCTACAGCCGGGTAGCGAGCCGTCTCCGGTTCAACCGTCTCCGGGAAGTACTTGGCGAGGGGATTGCGGTTGCGGATCATCCATGCGGATTCGGTCACCGTGCATATCCGCCCGCCGGGGCGAAGCGTCCGGTACGCTTCGCGGAAATAGGCGGCGTGGTCGCCGATGTGGTGGATGACGTCCACCGAGAAGATCAGGTCGAAGCGATCCGCGCCGAAGGGCAGCCGCTCGGCGCGCCCTTGCACTAGGCGCACGCCAGACGCCCTGTTGCTTGCCTCGGCCAACATGCGCGCCGACGCGTCCAGACCGGTGCAAGCCGCGCCCATGAGCCTGCGCAGCGCGCCGCAATAGTTGCCGGTGCCGCAGCCGGTTTCCAGAATGACGTATGCCGGGAGTTCGGCGCAGCACGCGGCCAGTTTGTTCAATGTTTCCGGGTGCGCCGTGCGATTGGGCGCATAGGCCTGAGCCAGTTGGTCGTAGTCCATCGACGCCATTTGTTCCGCCTTGAGGGTTACGCCTCGACTTGTAGGGTGTCGTAGGCGAAGTCGATGTTGAAGCCGTCCGCTTGGAGCTTTGCGGCCAACCGCTGCAAGTCGTCGTGGCTCAGGCCGAAAGGCTCCTCGATATGGGTCATGACCACGTGCTTTGCCTGCAGCTTGCGCGCAATCTCCAATGTGCCGGCCCAGGTGGCCTCAGCCTGGAGGACGGGATGTTCGGCGGGGACCATGCGTGCGCCGGTGAAGAGGTCGAACTCCGGCACTCCCATCGGCAGCACGGCTAGGTCCAGCCCGCGCACAGCCTGCGGCGGGTCCCAGCCTACCAGTTCGTCCGGCGCGATCAAGACGCGCTTATCCTCTTGCTCCAGCAAGAAGGCGTACACATAATCTTCGGCCAGGCGCACGGGTAGGATGCGCGTCTTGCCGAGGGTGAAGGTTTCGTCGTCCTGCAGCACATGCAGGCGCACCACGTTCTGCGCGGCGAGAAACTCGAAATTTTCCCACGATCCCAGCCGTACACGGAAGTCTGCGGCGACCTGCTGCGGCAGGTAGATGTCCGACTGGCGGTCGTGCGGGGGCCAGCCGCGCCAGTCCTTGTTCATCTCCCACACGCGCCGCCCCAAGACGTGGTCCGGATGCCAGTGCGAGTAGGTGCACGCGGGGACAGGTCCGAGTCCGGCCCGGTTCAACTGGAACTTGATCTCCTCCGGCGTGTCGATCAGCAAATCCGGTCCATGTACAAAGACGCTGGGGCCGGTGCGGCTGTAGGGCGCGCCGCGCTGGCGCGCTTCGATGCAGACGCGACAGCGGCATCCCGGCTGAGGCGTGGTGATACCGCCGCCGCTGCCCAGGAATTCGATTCTCATTTGCTTGTCCGCCCTTTCTGCGCGCCGTGTCCGGCTGCGAATCAAAACGAGCCACCCTGAACCCAGGATGGCCCGCCGCCTATTGGGGCGCGTCGCACGCGTCCGCCGTCGCGATGTCGCCGTTTACTGCCAGGTGTAGGTGACCGGATGCTCCACGGAAAGCTGGGCCAGGTCCTGCGGGTTGTCGTTTGCAGCCGGCTGTAGTCCGGCGCGTTCGATGATCGCCTGCGCCAGTTCCGCATCGAAGGCGCGGTCCTCGCGCTCGATCGTCAATTCGCCCTGGGCCGTGCGGTAGATGCGCAGCATGGCGTCCTGGCGGCGTCGATCCTTCTTGCCCACGGCCACTTCAAGCCGGTTGATCTCCGCCCAGTCCCATACTTTTCCCCGGCTCCAGAAGCGGATCTTGTTGCGGATCACCAGTCCCTCGTCCGTCACGGCGAAGGTTTGGTAAATGTCGAACAAGCCGATCATTACCAACAAGACGCCCCAGATGAGAAAGGTCCAGGCCATAGCCTCGGCAAAGAAGACATGCGTCAGGTCCATGACGAAGGCCGCGACCGACGCCAAAACCATCGCCGTACCGGGTACGAGGTTGCGCGGCGTTCCGCCAAACAGGATAGGCTGGGACGTGCCGGCTGGGGCGACGGCGGCTTCTGTACTTTGCGCCATGCGGTTCCTCCTGATAAACTGGCCGGCTTGCGGCCCGATAGCGCTGGTTCCGGACTTATTTGATGTTTGCGAGTGTATAGTATAGCGACAGGGGAGCCGCCGCCCAAATCGCGATCGCGGGGAGCGATCTATCGCAACGAGCGTGCGGCGATGGTTGCACCGCCTTTGCCTCGATGATACACTGAACCGAGCGATAGCCCTTGCGGATTGAGCCGCGGGCGGCAGATCAGGGAGGACGATATGAGCGATATTCGGAGAATTTGCGCTCAATGCGGGGCATCCGCCCCGTTGACTGTTCGTTATTGCGGGAATTGCGGCTACGATTTTCAGGGCGAACTGCCCATGCCGCAGAGCAATCTGCCCGCGGTCATCGGCAAAGCGGCTGTGCCGTTTCTGCTCGGCGCGGCGAGTTTGGCGCTGCGGGTCGGGTGGAAAGTCCTCCAGAGTCGCTGGGCGCAGGCCGCGGCCGAGAGCGCCGTCGACGCTGCGCTCCAAAAGGTGCAGCCCGCTTCGAGACCCGCCCCCATCCAGCCGGCCCCTCCGACCGAACAACCCCTATCTGCGCGCGCCCGGCGCACCATCACCATTCGCTCGACGTGGGCGGTGGGCGATGCCAACGGCATTTGGCGCCAGGGCTACACCGAACAACGCATCGACCTGGACGATTAAGCCGGTAAGCAGGCGCACGGCAAGCGCTGCCGTCTATCAACCGCTCCAAAAAACAAGTCTCCCGCCAAGCGTAGAGCGCCTGAGCGGGAGAC
Organism: uncultured Caldilineaceae bacterium; assembly: GCA_964467575.1. Lineage (GTDB taxonomy): Bacteria > Chloroflexota > Anaerolineae > Caldilineales > Caldilineaceae > JASGTU01. The sequence continues at coordinate 32,905 of CAYXRG010000024.1, forward strand.
GTTTCTATTCTATTCGGCAATCGACATTCTGGAACCGCAAATCCTCTACGGCGCCGAATTCTCCGGTCGCGGCGCCAACGTCAGATTCACTTCCTCAGTCCGTCCATCTCGCCAGATCGAAAGCGAAACCGCATCGCCGGGGCTAGTGTTGCGTTGCAGATAGGAGAGCACATCGTCGAACTTAGTGACGGGCTGGCCTTCAATCGCCACGATCACGTCCCCGCCCGCCCTGTCCGGACAAATGCTGGGGTATTCGGTCTGGGCCGGCGTCGTTCCGCCGCGCAGACCGGCTGCGCTGGCCGGCGTACGCGGCAGCACGTCTATGACCAAAGCCCCGCGCAGCGTTTTGGGCACGCCCAGCGCATCGGCGCAGATCGGGCTGAGCGTCCCGCCGCTGATGCCCATGTAGCTGTGGGCATATTTGCCGGAACTGATCAGGGCCGGGACAACCCGTTCGACGATGTTGACCGGGATGGCGAAGCCTACGCCGCTGTTGGAGCGCGCATCCGAACGAATCTGGGCGTTGACGCCGATCAACTCGCCACGCTCGTTAAGCAGCGGCCCGCCCGAATTGCCCGGATTGATGGCTGCATCCGTCTGGATTGAGTCGGGAATGCTGAAGCCGCCGCGCGCCGGGATCGAACGGCCGATCGCGCTTACGATCCCGCTGGTCAGCGTCCCTTCCAAGCCGAAGGGGTTGCCGATGGCGACCACGCGCATGCCCACGAATACATCATCTAAATCGCCGCGTATGACAGGAACGAGGCGATATCCATCCGGATCGATTTTGAGCGCCGCTAGGTCGCTGTCTACATCCGTGCCGACCACCTCGGCGACGGCGACGGCGCCGTCTTCAAAGGTGATCTGTACCTGTTCGGCGCTTTCGACGACATGGTTGTTGGTGACGATATAGCCCTCGACATCCCACACGAAGCCCGAGCCGGTGCTGATGACCACGAAATCGTCCGGGTCCACTCCCCTAGGGGTGAATCCATCCGAGAGGCTGGATTGCACCGTGCCCAATACCGTTACGTTGACGACGGACGGGTTCACCTGCTGGTAGATGTTGGCGAATACTGCAGTCTCGTAGTCGATGCCGCCTTCCGGCGTGGCGACAATGACGCGCGGCGTGGGCAGGGCGACTGCCTGCGCGGATGTGCGCACCGCGCCCGGCGTCACGCTGGCCGTCTCGATCCGCGGCTCCGAACGCGCAAACAGGAAGAGAGCAGGCACGGTGAGCAGCAGAAAGCCAAGCACGACAAAGGCCGCCAGGCCGCCTACTACCCATAGAACCGTGTTGCTCGATTTTTTCGTAGACTCAGGCATAGATTCAGGCATTCTCACAAACCCTTCGCTTTGACAGAGACGGCCCGCAAGCCCCCTGTGCATCCGCCGCAGGAACTAAGGCTAGGCCGGGGGCGTTTGCAGATCTGCCGCCAACCTGGAAGACGGTTCGACATGCCGCGGCTCGGCATCTCGATCGCCATCTCCTAGATTGTATGGCATCCGCCCTGATCCGAAAAGTGGGTAGCATTGCACTTCATGACATCCTTTCAGGGCTGTGCTACAATTCGCTGCAACGGCGCGCTTGCCGTTGTCCACGGTCCGCCAGCGGACACAACGGATGTTAAGCATGAATCGGCGCCAGTTGGCCTTTATTGTTCTTGTCAACGGCTTGGTCAGCCTCGTCATCGCCCTGGGTGTTGTCTGGGTCTTCGAGATCCGGCGTCCGGATGCTGCCGAGATCGCTGCGTTGACGCTGCCGCGGCCGGAAGGCATCTTGGCCGCCACGCCTCCGGCCACAGTGACCGGCGGCGCCGCCCTTGCTGTTCAGGAGCCGCAGGGCGACCCGTTGCCCGCGGAGCAGCAGTCCGCCGCCGAGCCCGTCGCCGCATCTGCGACAGACGCGGCGACGGATGAGCAGGAAGTCTATACTGTCCAGACGGGCGACAGCTTGCTGGCAATCGCGACGCGCTATAACATCACGGTCGACCAGATCATGCAGGCCAACGGCCTCACCAATCCGGATTTTGTGTTTTCCGGCCAGCGCCTGGTCATACCGGTGAGCGGCGGCGCTTCCCCCACGCCTACGCCCGTCGTCATCGAAGGCGTCGAAATCGCGGCCGTCGACGGCGGCGGCGATCTGGATGCCGAGTCTGTGCTGGTGGTGAACGACAGCGACAGCGCCTTCAGCCTGCAAGGCTGGCAGTTGGCGCGTGAGGGCGGGCCCGCCTATACGTTCGGCAATGTGCCCCTGTTCCCCGGCGGCAGCGTGCGCGTCCACACCCGCGCCGGCAGCAACACCAGCGTCGACGTATACTGGGGACAGAGCGAGGCGGTCTGGCAAAGCGGAACGGTCGCCCAGCTCATCAGCGCCCAGGGGGCCGTTGTACACAGCCTAACCGCGCCATAAGCGGAAAGGGCGGAGAAGAAAGAGATCATGCCCGAAGAACGCCAGACCCAACCCGACCAGGAACCCAAGCGGCGGCGACGTCGTCGCCCGCTGCGCAACCGCAATAAGCCTGCGCGCAAGGCGCAGGGCGGAGAGGCGCCGGCCTCTACGTCTCCGCCGGCATCCGCCGATTCTGAAAAGGCGCGCCGCGAGCGGCGGCGGCGGCGACGCGCCAAATCCGAAAGACAGGCGCAGGCCGGGCCTTTACAGCCTCAGCCCGAAGCGGAAGATCTCAACTTCCAGCCGCCGGCGTCGGTCTTTATCTACACCCACGTGATCCGGCCCGCCACGCGCGACAGCTACGAGTTTCGGTCCGACCCTTTCTCCAAGATCTCGCGGCGGCTGGAGGATTTCCACATCGACCTATCGGCGCTCTTCCCGGAGGAAGGCGAATCGCCGGAAGCGACCGCGCCCCGCCTGGACTACCTAGGCGATTTTGACGAATACGACGAAGAAGACGATAAATACGACGAAGACGAAGAAGGTCCCTACGACCCAACCGCCACATCCGAAACGGAGTAAAGCCGTGACGCCCGTTGTTTCCATCGACCAGCTCAGCGAGCATGTGGGCGAGACCGTCACCCTGCAAGGATGGCTCTACCGCCACACCGGCAAGGGCAAGCTCCAGTTCTTGCAGGTGCGCGACGGTACCGGCATCTGCCAGGCCGTCGTTTTTCGCGGCAACGTCGGTGACGAGCAGTTCGAAGCCGGCAAGCAGTTGACGCAGGAAAGCAGCCTCAAAGTCACCGGCGTGGTGAAGGCCGAACCGCGCGCCCCCGGCGTTCCGGGCGGGTATGAGCTGGATGTGCAGCAGCTCGAGTCCGTCCAAATTGCCGATCCGTACCCCATCACGCCCAAGGAACACGGCATCGAGTTCCTCATGTCGCACCGCCATCTGTGGCTGCGCTCCTCGCGGCAGTGGGCGGCGATGCGCGTGCGCGCCGTCATCATCCGCTCCATCCGCGACTGGCTGGACGACCACGGCTACCTCAACGTTGACACGCCCATCCTCACGCCCGCCGCGGCGGAGGGCACTACCACGCTGTTCGAGATTGACTACCACGGCGAACCGGCCTACCTGGCCCAGACCGGCCAACTCTACAACGAGGCCAACATCTTCGCCTTCGGCAAGGTCTACTGCTTCGGGCCGACCTTCCGCGCCGAGAAGAGTAAGACCCGCCGCCACCTGCAGGAATTCTGGATGGTGGAGCCGGAGATGGCTTTCTGCGATCTGGAGCAGTTGATGGAGATGGAGGAGGAGTTCGTCAGCTATATTGTGCAGCGCTGTCTGAAGGACTGCGCCGCCGAGCTTGTCGTGCTGGAACGGGATACGACGCAGTTGGAGAACGTGACCCCGCCCTTCCCGCGCATCCACTATGACGAAGCGGTCGCCATGATCAACCGCGCCGCCGAGGCCGGCGAACTCGTCCCCGGCTATCCCGACCCGGTGCCGCCCATCGAGTGGGGCGACGATTTCGGCAGCCCGCACGAGACCTATCTCGCCGCCCAGTTCGACAAGCCCGTTTTCGTCCACCATTACCCTTCGCAGATCAAGGCCTTCTACATGGAGCCGGAACCGGGCCGGCCTGAAGTCTGCCGCAGCGTCGACCTGCTCGCGCCCGAAGGCTACGGCGAGATCACCGGCGGCAGCGAGCGCATGAGCGACCCGGAACTGCTTCTAGCCGCCATCGACCGGCACAAGCTGCCGCGCGAGGTGTACGAATGGTATCTCGACCTGCGCCGCTACGGCTCAGCCGTCCACAGCGGCTTCGGGCTGGGCGTGGAGCGCACCGTCGCCTGGGTCTGCGGCCTGGAGCATGTGCGCGAAACCATCGCCTTCCCGCGCACGCTGGGCAACATACGGCCGTGAGGCGGGCTAGAACAACGAAAGGTGGAGTGTAATGATGAATGGCCCATCGCTATTTGAACAGCCATATGAGATTCAGGAATCGTTCTCGCCTGATAGCAGGCTTGTATTGTATCAAGGCGATGTAAGTGATTTTCTCGCTACAATTCCTGACGAGTCGGTAAGTCTAGTCATAACTTCGCCACCCTATAACCTGGGCAAAGACTATGAAGATCGAGTCTCAATCGAGCATTACCTAGAAATGCAGACCGTTGTCATTCAGGAACTCTACCGAGTTTTACGGTCTGACGGGAGCCTGTGTTGGCAAGTAGGAAACTTTGTGGAGGATGGGGAAGTTTTCCCGCTAGACATCCTCTATTATCCCATTTTCAAAAAACTAAACCTCTATCTGCGCAATCGCATTATCTGGCATTTTGGGCATGGTCTCCATGCCTCTAGGCGTTTTTCTGGACGATATGAGACCATCTTATGGTTCACGAAAAGCAAGAAATACATGTTCAATTTGGATGCTGTTCGAGTGCCATCGAAATACCCAGGCAAGCGACACTACAAAGGGCCAAACGTTGGCAAACCATCTGGCAATCCATTGGGCAAGAATCCTTCCGATATCTGGCAAATCGTGTTGCGTGATTGGGAAGAAGCATTGTGGGATGTCCCCAATGTAAAGTCCAACCATCCGGAAAAGACTGCACATCCCTGTCAGTTTCCTATTGAGTTGGTGGAACGATGTGTGCTTGCGTTGACCAATGAAGGAGATTGGGTACTAGACCCTTATGCCGGCGTGGGTTCCTCACTCTTAGCATCTATCATGCATAATCGGCGTGCAGCAGGCAGCGAAAAAGAGGATGAGTATGTGCAGATAGCTCGTGAGCGCCTGACGGATTACTTTAACGGCAATCTAAGAGTGAGGCCGCTAGGTAAACCGGTGTTTCAACCGACTGGAAAGGAAAAAGTATCTCGTGTGCCCGAAGAATGGCAGACAGCGCCGAAGCCTCAAGGTCGGCTGCTCGAAAAGAAGGAGCAGTATAAATGATTGTTGCGGGCGTCTATTCGTTTAATGGCGGCAAGGAGGTTGTTGAGCAGCGATATCCTATCGAACTTGCGGAAATTCTTGAAGTCATCGCGGAGGTGGACAGTACCCGATACAAGACAAAGATTAGTAATGAGAAGACTACCAGAGGTAAGATGCTGTATCATCCTGCTTCATTGAATGCAGCCTATAAGAAGGCGTTCGAGGCTCGAAACTGGTTCGCTCACCGGGTTCATTGCGATTATCCGGCAAACTATTACACGTCAGGCTATCAATCGAGTGGAAAATGGACAGGCGCATTCCGCGAGATGGACTTTGTAAAGAATCGGTTAGGGATCGAAGTGCAGTTTGGGAAATATGCGTTCATGGTCTACAACGTTTGTGCAAAGATGACGATATTTCGAAACCTTGGCGTGGTTGATACTGGCGTAGAGATCGTGCCCGTGAAAGACCTAGCAGACCAAATGTCGAGCGGAGTATCCTATTTCGAGCAGTTCGTTTGGGACCTTGAAACCCGCGGCGTCTCTGATATCGACATCCCCGTATTGATCTTGGGCGTTTCATTTTAGAGTTGTTCTCCTTTTTCCTTGTTGTTTTCCTTGTATCCTGGCTGATGACTTCCTGTCTCACCCCGCTGGCGGGCCGGCTCGGCGTGCGCTATGGTCTGGTGGATCGGCCCGGCGGGCGGCGCAGACATCGCGGCGCCATCCCGCGCACGGGCGGGCTGGCGCTGTGGGCCGCCTTCACCATCACCATCGGCCTGACGCTGGTCCTGCCCGCGGTGCTGCCCCCGGCGGCTGCGGCCTGGTTTCCCCCGCGCGACGATCCCAACGAGTTGCGGCGGCTATGGGCGCTGCTCGGCGGCTCGCTCTTCTGCGTGGTCATGGGCTTCGTCGACGACCGCTATGATCTGCCCAGCGGACCGCAATACCTGGTCCAGTTCGCAGCCTCACTCATCGCCATCGCCGGCCTCATCTTCATCAAGCACGTCAACAACCCGTTTGGCGAGGACCTGCTCTACGGGTCGGGCGGCCTTCCCTGGTGGTTGGTGGGTCCGTTAACCGTCTTCTGGTTCATGGGCATGATGAACACGGTCAACTGGCTCGACGGGTTGAGCGGGCTGGTCGCCGGCGTCACCGCCATCCTCTGCACCGTGCTCGCCCTACACATGCTCTTCGCCGCGGAGCCGCCGCAGTTGAGCGTCGCCATACTGCCCGTCGCCCTGCTGGGCGTGGCGCTGGGCTTTCTGCCCTTCAACTTCGCGCCGGCGCGCATCTTCATGGGCAGCACGGGCAGCTACTTCCTGGGCTATGCCGTCGCCTGCCTGGGCATCGTCGGCGGCGCGCGGCTGGCGACGGTCATGCTTGTCCTGGGGCTGCCCGCGCTCGACGTCGCCTGGCTGATTATCCAGCGCTGGCGGCGCGGGGTGCGGCCCGCCCATGCCGGCCGCGATCACCTGCACTTTCGCCTGCTCGATTTAGGCCTGGCCGAACGCACCATCGTCTTCGGCTACTGGTCCTTCTGCGCCGTCTTCGGCGGCCTGACCCTGCTGCTCGATGACCGCGTCTACAAGCTGGTCGCGCTGCTGGGGCTTGGCGCTGTCGCGCTCGGCGTGCTCATCTGGGCAGGCAATGCCCAAGGAACCCTGCCGAATGACGAAAATCCTGGCTATTGAGACAAGCTGCGACGAGACCGCCGCCGCCGTCGTCGAGGACGGCCGCCACATCCTCAGCAACGTCGTCGCTACGCAGATCGAGTTGCACCGTCGTTTTGGCGGCGTCTTCCCCGAAGTCGCCAGCCGCCAGCACGTCCTGGCGATCCATCCCGTCATCAGCCAGGCGCTGCAGGATGCCGGCTTGCGCCATGTGCGCGAGGTCGACGCCATCGCCGTGACCTACGGCCCCGGCCTGGCGGGCAGCCTCTTGGTGGGCGTCAACGCGGCCAAAGGGCTGAGCTTGGCCGGCGGGCTGCCTTTGCTGCCGGTCAACCACCTGGAAGGCCACATCTACAGCAACTGGCTGCACGCCGGCGGGCCATACGGCGCGCCGCCGGAAGCCGCCTTCCCCGTCGTCGTGCTGATCGTGTCCGGCGGGCACACGGAGTTGGCGCTGATGACCGGCCACTGCCGTTACCGGCGCCTGGGCGGCACGCTCGACGACGCGGCCGGCGAGGCTTTCGACAAGGTGGCGCGGCTGCTGGACCTCGGCTTTCCGGGCGGGCCGGCCATCCAAAAAGCCGCCGCCGGCGGGGACCCGGCGCGCTTTGCCCTGCCCCGCGCCCTGCAGCACGACGCAGAGCATCGTTTCGACTTTAGTTTTTCGGGCCTGAAGACGGCTGTGCTGAACCTGGTGCGCCAACTGGAGCGTGAAGGCCAGGACATTCACGATGCGGCGCTGGCGGCGGACCTGGCGGCCTCGTTCCAGGACGCCGTCGCCGACGTGTTGGTAGAGAAGACCGCAGCCGCGGCCAAAGCTTATGACGCGCAACAGGTCTGCATCTGCGGCGGCGTCAGCGCCAACGCGCGGCTGCGCCAACTGGCTCAGGAACGTTTCGCCGCCACCGGCCTGCCGCTCTATATCCCGCCGCTTTCGCTCTGCACCGACAACGCGGCGATGATCGCCGCGGCCGCGTATTACCGTTCACAGGTCGATCCTCACGCGACGGCGGACCTGGGGCTGGATGTGTTCGCCAACCTGCCGTTGCCGGAAGAAGGCGCGTAGAATCGCCGCCCGCCCGCATTACGCGCGGCAACTGACGGCGCCCAAACTTAAACTTGTGAACTAGGTTGATTCCGCCGGATAGGACTGGGGAGGCGAAGCGGGAGAGGACTTCTCTTGGCCGGAACTGCTCTCGGCTTCCGTCTGGCGTTCGCGGCTTTGTGGGGTTTCCTCGTCGTCGGCTTCACTCGGCGGTGTCGGGGCGGCGTTGCGCTGCGCCACGGCGGGTCGCGGCTGTGCGGCCAGTTCGTCGCCCGTTACGGTGCGCCGGTAGACGGCCGGCCGTTTGCGCCGCTCCGGAAGCTCTTGGCCGAGAAACGGCGTATAGTCCAACAGCTTGGCGTGGATATAGGCGCCCAACACGCGCATGCTGGCAAGCACCGGCGCCGCAAAGAGCGCGCCCAGGATGCCCCCCGTTTGGAAGCCGACCATGACGCCGCAGATGACGACGATCGGATGCAGGTTCACGAAGCCGCCGATGATGCGCGGCACCAGGATGCTGTTTTCCAACTGGTTGATGATGAAATAGGCGGCGACCGTGATCAGCGCAAAGCCGAAATTGTTGATGCCGTAGGCCGCCAACGTGTCGCTGCCCTGGATCAAGGCGATGATCACGGCCGGGATGGTGGCGATCGTCGGTCCCAAGTTGGGGATGATCTCGAGCGCGCCGGCTAAAATTGCCAAGAGCAGCGCGCCGGGCATGCCGATGGCGGTCAGCACGCCCCAGGTCACTAGGAAGATCACGAAGCTCAATAGAATCTGGCCGCGCAAAAAGGACTGCCAGATGTGGCCGACGCGGCGCAACAGGTCCACCCACTCCGAATGATAGGACTGGGGGACGAGGCCCTCCACGTAGGCGCGAATGCTGGGTGCATCTTTGGTCAGGTAGAGACTGACAAAGAAGAGCACCAGGAAGGTGATCACCGCCTGGACCAAGCCGCCGACCACGCTAATGCTGATGGCTGCGGTGCTGCTCACCAGGTTTGTCGCCGTGCTAATGAGCTGTTGGATATAGTTGAGGATCTCGGCGATGGTGGGGATGAAGCGAAATTCGCTCAGGCCCGTTTCGATCTGCTCGGTCACGCCGGTGAGCGGAATCTGAAAACCCAACACCTCGACCGTTTCGGGCAAGTTGTACACCGTGCGCCCCAACCAGGCGAAGAAGCGCACAGCCGTCGCCTGCACGTCGAAGTTCAACGAGACGAGTTGATTGACCAACACGGGCGCCAACAAGATGGGCGTCAGGACGATGAGAAACAGCAGCAAGACAAAGAGTACAATCGTCGAGACGGCGCGCGGCACGCGCACCCGCTCCAGCAGGTCGACCAACGGGCTCAGGATGTATGAGATGATGGCCGCGATGACGAGGATGGGCAGGACCGACCGGCTGATCCAGAGCAGACCCACCGCCGCTATGAGCAAGATGACGACGACAGTCCGCTTCGTCGGCAGATCCCAGCGCGAATCGCTTACTGCCGGCACGCGCAGGTCCGGGTCGACCATCGGGGCCAACGATACCGGTTCGGACGGAGCCGGAAGCTCGACTGACGGGGGTGTGGCGTGGGTTTCGGGTGTTTGACTCATCGACAATCTGTTCTCATTCAACGCGCCCGCCGGCACAACCTGCCGCGATACTGCCTATAGGTAAAACCCCGCAACCGGCCCGGGGTCGCGCCCACTTCAAGCCGCGCCTAGGCCTGACGTCACCTCAAGCGCGGCGTCCTTGTTTGCTCGCCGCCTTGCGCGCCAACGTCAGCGGAATGCCCTGGCCCTGGACAAATTGCTGGAAGAGGGCATAGAAACGCTGGCGATCCTGCTGGGTGATCACGGCGGCGGCGTCCGCGGTCTCTACGGCATAGGGATAGCCGGTCCCCACCACGCACTCGGCTCGCACCACGTCCATCACCGTCTCGGCCAATCCGCTCTCCAGCAGCCAGCGCGGCAACTCGACCCGCGCCGGCGATCGGTCTTGAGTCAGGCGCACATAGGTGAATACGACGTCGCGATAGAAGGCGGCGCGGCCTTCGCTGCTCAGCGAGTCGTCGCGCGCGCAGATAAAGAATGGCGAACGGTCTCCCCACTCCGGCAGCCGCGGGGCCAGCAGCGCGGCGTCGCCCAGGGTGAGCGCGTTCGGCGTATGCGCCAGCAGCTCGATCAACGTGACCAGATCACGGCTGTAGGACGAATCCACGAAGCCGGCTAGCGGTATACGAAAACGCTGCGAGCAGTCCAGCAGTTCCGCCACGGCCTCCAGGTAGGGGCGGGCGCGCTGCGGGCGCATCTGACCGGCGAAACTGATCACGAACGAACCGTCGAAGAAACAGAGCGGGCGGCGCTCCTCCGGTAAATGGGCATGTTCTTCCATCAGGCGGCAGAGGCGTTGGCATTCGCGCACGAAGCGCACCTGGTTGACGCGCCAGTTGGGGAAGCCGTCGCCGCTCAGTTCCAAGTCGTCCTCGGTCGCGGCCAGTTCGTCGGGGCCAAGCACTTCGAACTCGACATCCTTGATATAACGCCCGCCGGGCGTGTGGTAGTTCACATACCACCCGACTTGTACCGCGCCCACGGGCACGGAGAAATCCTTGGTGGGCGTCACCTGGCTGCCGTCGACTGCGATCACGGGCTGTTCGGCCAGCGTCTCCAGCGCCCAGGCGCGTGCGTCCTGGTGGTTGCGCCAGCCGCGGCCAAAGGGCAGGCGCAGATCGCGCGCCTGGTCCAACTCCACGGTGGGCAGCGCGCCGGGCCACTCGATGCCGCTCTGCTCGATCCGCGCCAGAATCGCTTGGCAATCGGCCTGCGTAAACTCCGCCAGCAATTTCCGGATCAACTCATGCTGGCGGCGCTGGTCTGCGGTATAGTCCAGGAACTGCGTCCGCTTGTCTTGTAGAGCGAGGATTACTTTCTGACGATCTAGCACGTCATCTCTGCTTAGGGTTTGCTTAGGATCATCTTCGGGGAATGGCCGCCGGTTAGCAATTCTGCCTTATGCTGTGCGTCTCATTATACGCTATACTGGCGGAAACTCACACTGTGCGCCGCCCATACGGATTGGCTCCATCATCCTGACGCTGCGCCCCGAATCCTGCAACCCTCTTGGTGAGCCATGCATTTCGACGCCTTAACCCTGGCCTGTATCGCCCAAGAACTGCGCAGCAGCATCGCCGGCGGGCGCGTGCAACAGGCGCTCCTGCCCGATGCACAAAGCGCCGGTCTGGAAGTCTACGCGCAGCGCACGCGTTATTACCTGCTGCTTTCGGCGCAACCCGGCGCCGGACGGTTGCACCTCTCTAGCATGAAACTGCGCCGCGGCGCGGAGCGCGAGACGCCGCTCCTGCTGCTGTTACGCAAATACGTGCGCGGGGCCGTCCTCGAACGCATCGAGCAGCCCGACATGACCGAACGTGTGCTGCATCTGCACTTCGACCACCCGGAGCATGGCGTGACCGTGCTCGTGGCGGAACCGATGGGCCGCCTGAGCAATGTGCTGCTGCTCGACGTAAACGGCAAAATCCTCGACTGTATTCACCGCGCGCCGGGCGGCGAGAACGCGCAACGGCTGCTCCTGCCCGGCAAGCCCTACTTGCCGCCGCCACCCCAAGACAAAACGCCGCCGCTCGACGACGGAAGCGCTAATTACTACGAGCGTCTGGCTGCTGTGGTCGCGGGCGAAGGGCCTCTGTGGAAAGCGCTGACCGCGCAGGTAGCCGGCGTTAGCCCTACGCAGGCGCGCGAGGCGGCCTGGCTGGCGACCGGCGACGCCAACGCTCCGGCGCACGCCGCTTCCATCGTCAGCGTGGCCCAGGCGCTGCAAACCTTGTGGCTGCCGGCGACGACGGGCGAATGGCAGCCCGGCGTGATCGAGGAAGCGGGCGCGGCCGTGGGCTTCAGCGTCTATCCGGTGCATTTCCGCGGCGAGTTCATCCCTTGCCCCACGGCGAGCGAGGCCATCGAGCGCTACTTCGCCGCGCCGCGCGCCACGCTGCCACAGGCGGACGCCTACGCCGCGGCGCGCGGCCAGGTCGCCGCGCAACTGCGCCAGGCGCATCAACGGGTGGCGCGCCAACTCGCCGCGCTGGCAGAGGACGAACCGACCCCCGGCGAGGCGGCGCGCCTGCGCACCGCGGCCGAATGGCTCCTGGCGCTGGGGCATACCGTGGCTGCAGGGCAAGTCGTGTTGGAAGTCGACGTCAACGGCGACGGCAGCGAGGTTTTGCCGATCTCCCTGGACGGCGCCCTTACGCCGGTGCAGCAGGCTGAACGTTTTTTCAAGCGCGCGGCCAAGCTGGAACGCGCCGCTGAGTTCATCCCGCAGCGACGCGCCCGGCTTCTGGCGGACCAGGATTTTCTGGCGCAGTTAGAGATGGACCTGGCGCTGGCCGAGAACCGGCCTGAGATTGCAGCGGTCGGCGCAGAGTTGGTCGCCGGCGGGTTCGTGCGCAAGCCCGCGCGCCGCGCTCCGCAGAAGCAGAAGACGCAGCGGGCGGATGCAGGCATCCTGCGCTTCGACAGCCCAAGCGGCTTCGAAATCCTGGTCGGGCGGAATGCGCGCCAGAACGAGGCCATCACCTTCAAGCTGACGCACCCGCAGGACCGCTGGCTGCACGCGCGGGGCGTGCCCGGCGCGCATGTCGCCATCCGCAGCGCCGGGCGGCCCGTGGACGAGGCCACGTTGCGCATGGCCGCGCAGTTGGCGGCCTACTATTCCAAAGCACGCGGGGAACGGTCGGCTGCGGTCATGGCGGCGGAGCGCCGCTTCGTGCAGCGCATCCCCGGCGGACATCCGGGCCAGGTGTCGGTGCGCAACGAGGAGATGTTGTTCGTGGCTGCGGAACTGCCCGAAGGCGCGGCCTAGAAGCAGCCCAGAAGCGACTAGAATTCGATATCCACGCCGCCGCGACGCGCCCGGCGCGGCTCGCTTTCTTGTTCTTTGCCGGCTTGGCCCTCGGTCTGCTCCAACAGGCTCTCGATCAACGCCTGCGCGGCCAGCAAGCTCTCGCGGCGCACTGCGTAGACATGCGTCCAGAACTCCTCTGACAGGCCCAAGTCGTTGTGTCGCGCCTCTTCGATGAAGCCGGTGATGCCGTCCGCCAACCAGATGAGAGGATTGAAAGCCGCGGCACGGTCGTCGGCGGGGCGGCGAGGGGGTGTTTCGTAGCGCGGCGCATAGTCGCTCGCCGCGGCGCGGTCGCGTGCGCTGGGGGGCGGCGCGGACATGTCCGCCGCCTCTTGCGCGGCGGTTTCCACTTCGATCGCTTCTTCCTGGGCGGCTCTCTTGACCGCGGAACTGCGCTTGGTCGCGCCGCCGACCGGGATCTCGTTGTCCATCATCGCCTCGTCTCCCTGTGTCAAATTGCGCGTCACTCGCGCGGCGCGGCCTGCCAGAGAGCGTGTGAGCGGGGCTTATGCCCGCCGCCGCAAGATCACGCGCATCACGTCGTAATCGTGGCTGCCGAAGCGATACTTGTATTCCTCGTCGCCCTGCATGAAGTCGAAGACCTGGCAGCCGACGGCGATGGCGTACTGGATGGCGTAGGCGAGCTGCACCCAGCCTGGGCTGAGGTGGGCGTGCGCCTCGGGGTCATAGCCGGAATTGTAGAGCAGATAGCGCCGGTTATACTCGAAGGCGAGCAGCGCCGCGGCCTTTTCGCCGTCGATGCTCAGAAAGCTGAGGCGCAGCCAACCCTTTTGCATCATGCGCCGCGCCATAGCGTGGAAGAAGCGGCGCATTTCCGGCGTCATAAACTCGGCCTTGTCGCTGCGGCTGGCCTGTTGCAGCGCGATGAAATCGTCCATCTCCGCGTCGAGGTTGTCCTCCGGCTGTACGAGGATATAGTCGACGCGCGCTTCGCGTTCGGCGCGGCGTTGCTTGCGGCGAATCTCGTGGCGCTGCTTCTTGTCTACGAGATCGCTCAGATAGGTTTCGTAGCGCGTGGGCAGCTCGAACTGCGGGGCGACGTCCTCGCGCATGACGTTCGCATCGACATCGAATTCAGCCGCCAGGTCCGGCAAGTCCTGATAGGTGCGGCTGTCTTGCGGCAGGTTGCACAGATCAACCGCGTCCCAGGCCGGCGCGGCGTCGCTGTGCAGCCAGCGCAGCAACGTCCGGTATACGGCCGTTTCCCACTCTTTGGCGGCGATGATGTCGAGGTAGTCGCTGACCTCGATGCAGCCGACCAGGAAGAGGGTGCGCAGGCCGGCCCGCTCGCCTGCTTGCGGCGTGGTCAGGTAGAGCGGCACGATGCCGGCCAACTCGCCGGTCGCCGGTCGCCGCATCGCCAGAATCCAGAGTTCACCTTCGCCGAGATAATTCCACCAGGTGGAGAGCCACTCGTGGGTTAGGAAGATGGTGTTGTAACGGGCGCGCTGGAGCAGTGCGTTCCATTCCGCTTCCAGCGCATCGAAACCGCCGGTCTCGCTGTCCGGGCCGTAGACAATACAGTCCAACTCCTTGCCGGCATCGGCTGCGCCGGTCGCCGAGGCGTCGGGGGAGGAGGCCGTGGTATGGGCCGGTTTTCCCGCCGCGGAGACGGGTTTATCTGCACAGAGGTTCGCGCTGGTCATGCCTTGTTTGCTCAGTCCGTCATGTCTTGTTGGGTTCCTGGCGCCAAACGCATGGCGTCGTCCGTCAGGACGCTACGAGGAGTATAGCGCAGCGGCAGGGGCGAGACAAGTAGGCCCACTTCCCGACGTCTGCGCCGGCGGAGCGAGGAAACGGGCGCGGCAAAAACAAGCTGCCTGCGTCTAGGAGCCGTTGGGCGGCTGGAACGTGTTGCGGATGACCAGGACGCCGAAGCCGATCATGCCCAGCACGCCGAGCATCACAGCGCCGGTGAAGAGCCAGCCCAGCCACTTCCGGGCGCCCACAGGCGCAGATCCCGTCTCCCGACCGGCGAGCGACGTATGCAGCACGGGCGTCAACTCCGAGTCGGAAGGAGCCTCTGCGGACGTGACGGTGGCGGCGTTGGTCGGAGAGGCGGGCGCGCGTGTCTCGGCAGCGCTAGGAACCGCGCCGCCTGCCGCGGTGCAGGCAAGGATCGATACATTGTCCACGAACATGGCCGTGCGTCCGCCGGCGTCGTCATTGTTGACCGCGAAGACGATGCGCACAGGCTGGCCGGCCAGCGAAGTCAAATCGTAGGTCGCCGCCAGCCAGCGCGCATCGTTCTGTTGTACGCCCAGAGCGCGCCCGGCGAACTGGCCGGTCATGGCGTTGTAGATGTCTACGTACTGCAGGTCGCCGGGGTCGGGCTCGCCGTCGATCACCGGATAGTAGCGGAAGGAGAGGACGATGCTGGCGACGTCCTCCGGCAGGAAAACGATCTGGTCAGCGGCGCTGATACCGGCGGTGTTCTCCTGATCGACGTTGCCCAGGCGCAGGGCTTGGCCGCCGTCGCCAAATACAATTTCCGTCTCGTAGACGGGCTCGTGTTCGCTGACGGTCAGGTTCCAGCCGGGACCGGCAGCTTCGAAGCCGCCGTTGTTCACCAGTTCCACGCAATTTCCCGCTCCGGCGGCGGACGTGGCTGTCGCCGCCATGAGCGAGGTTTGGGTTATGCCCCGCTGTGCAGAAGACGTGGGCAGGGCGGCGGCAGCCAGGCTGCTTTCATCCTCGGGGGAAGCCAGATCCCACAAGCCTGTTTCCGCCGCTTGGGCTTCGTTTTGGGCCTGGCGCAGAAAGTCTTCGTAAGGACCTTCGGCCGCAGACGGGGCGATGACGGCGTGGCCGGCGGCAACCATGACGGCGTTGACCAGCGTACCGTCCGCCAAGAACACATAGGCGTCGATGGCGTCGTCGCTTTCGTCCCCGTCTTGCTCGACGATCTCGAGGTAGACGACCGCGCCTTCGACCAACAGCCGGTTGGCTTCGGCGGCGAGTTGGCCTTGTTCCGTGTCGAGCGACGCGGCGTCAATGCCTGCGTAGCGAATGAACACCGCGCCTTCGGCGGCTTCGTCTGGGTCCGCCTCCCCGGTGTCGGCGATGAGCGTGTAGCGCACCGTTGCGCCGAGCGGCGTGGTTGGGCCGGAACCGGTCGCGTTTAGGATGGCCTCGACGGTTTCCCCGTCGATGACGCGCGTTACCACGGCGGAGACGGCGTCGGGCGGGATCAGCGGCGCGGCCACAGGAGCTAGGCTAAGCGCCTCAGCCTCGACGGTCTCCTCCGGCGCCGGCGTTTCAGTAACCGCCGGCGTCATGGTTGGGGTGTCGGTGGCGGCCGGCGTGGAGGTGGGCATCGGCGTCGGCGTGTAGGTCGCCGCGACGAATGCCCCTCTGGGCGACACGGTCATGCCGGACGAATATTTGGGATAGTCGTAATCATATGGCATGCCCGGCTGGGCGGGCGCGCCGTAGGGTATGGGGTACTGCGGTTGTGCAGGCTGCGGCGCATACTGCGGCGCATATTGCGGCGCATACTGCGGTGCGTAGTCCGGTGCGTATTGTGGCGCATATTGTGGAGGGTATTGCGGCCCGTAGTACGGTG
>CAYXRG010000024.1:49550-52194 GCA_964467575.1 uncultured Caldilineaceae bacterium
TCCGGTGCGTATTGTGGCGCATATTGTGGAGGGTATTGCGGCCCGTAGTACGGTGCAGTTTGTGGAGCGGCTTGCGGCGCGGCTTGCGGATACGGTTGCGGCCCATGACCGCCTTGACCGCAGACGTCCAGCGTCACATCGTCCAGGTACATCCATGTGCGCGCGGGGCTGCCGTCGGTATAGACGTTGAAATAGATGTAGAAGCTCTGCCCGATGAACTCGGTCAGGTCAACCGAATCCGGCTGCCAGGAACCTTCGTTGCGGCGCACGCGCTGCAAGATCTTGAGCGTGCCGCCGTGCGGCGTGAGTAAGATGACCTCCTGCCGTGAACTGCGGTTACTCGGGTTGGCATCTACGCCCTGTTCGGTTCCGTACATGTGCCACCAGCGCAGCTCCGCAGTTGAGGCGTTGGCGGGGATGGTGACGAGTTGGCGCACGGACGAGTAGCTGACCGTAGGCCGCTCGTTGGAATTGGGCGGGTTGCCCAGTTGGATGGCGCGCAGGCCGTTGCGCACCTTCGCGCCCACATATTTGCCCGGAAGGGGGCTTTGCCCAAACACCCAGCCCTGGTCGCGCTCCATGTCGCCGTTGACGACGATGTTGGTGCAGCCCGGCTGATGCGTCGGCCACGACGTCGGCCACGGCGTGACCGTGATCGGCGGCCAGGGGGTGTAGGTCGGCGTTACCGTGACCTGGGGCGGACCGAGCAGGATCCAGCCGGACTCGCCGCCGGAGGAATAGCGCCAGCGGCCGTCTGTCCCTATGCTAAAGACGTCGGTGCGGTTATCGCCGTTGAAGTCGCCGAAGCGCAGGTCATGCAGGGGCGTCGGGTCAGAGGCCAGGTTAATCCAGGCGCCCGTTCCGCTGGGCGAATAGCGCCACTGGTTGGTCCCGCCGGCAGAGATCACGCTGAAGACGTCGGTGCGCCCGTCGCCGTCGAAGTCGCCGAAGCGCAGGTCATGCAGGGGCGTCGGGTCAGAGGCCAGGTTAATCCAGGCGCCCGTTCCGCTGGGCGAATAGCGCCACTGGTTGGTCCCGCCGGCAGAGATCACGCTGAAGACGTCGGTGCGCCCGTCGCCGTCGAAGTCGCCGAAGCGCAGGTCATGCAGGGGCGTCGGGTCAGAGGCCAGGTTAATCCAGGCGCCCGTTCCGCTGGGCGAATAGCGCCACTGGTTAGTCCCGCCTACGGAGATCAAACTGAAGACGTCGGTAATCCCGTCTCCGTTGAAGTCGCCGAAGCGCAGATCGGTGAGGGGAAGCGGATCGGCTGCGAGGTTTTGCCACGAACCGGCGCCGCCCGCAGAGAAACGCCACTGGTTCGTACCGCCGATGAAGCTTACGCTGAAAATGTCGGTGCGTCTGTCGGCATAGGGGTTTGTCTTGAAATTATCCCTGGCGTCTCCATAGGGATCGCTGAAGCGGAGATCGGTGAGCGGCAGCGAGTCGGTCGCCAGGTTTTGCCAGGCGCCTACGCCGGCGGAGGAGAACTGCCATTGGCTGCCGTAGGCGCGGAAGACGTCGGTGCGGTTATCGCCGTCGAAGTCGCCGAAGCGCAGGTCCGAGACCGGACTCCACCCTGGGGTTACCGTCGGGGAAGGCGTGGGCGAAAGATAGATCCATGCGCCTGTGCCGCTGGGGGAATAGCGGAACTGCCCGCCGGAGATGCTAAAGACGTCGGTCCAGCGGTCGCCGTTGAAGTCGCCGAAGCGCAGATCCGCCAGGGGCGTCGGGTCCGAGGCCAGGTTCTGCCAGCCGGCGACGCCGCCGGACGAGTAGCGCCACTGGTATGTGCCGCCGATGGCGAGCGCGCTGAAGACGTCGGTGCGGCCGTCGCGATCAAAGTCGCCGAAGCGCAGGTCATGCAGGGGCGTCGGGTCGATCAGCAGGTTCTGCCAGGAGCCGGCGCCGCCGGACGAGAAGCGCCACTGGTAGCTGCCGCCGATAGAGAGTTGGCTGAAGACGTCGGTGCGCCCATCGCCGTCGAAGTCGCCGAAGCGCAGGTCATGCAGGGGCGTCGGGTCAGTTGCCAGATTGATCCAGCCGCCCGTCCCGCGGGGCGAAAAGCGCCATTGGTATGTGCCGCCGATGGAGTAGAGGCTGAAGACGTCGGTCCGCCCGTCGCCGTCGAAGTCGCCGAAGCGCAACTCCGTCAGGGGTGTGGGGTCCGATGCCAGGTTCTGCCACGGATCACGTCCGCTGCGCGACCAGCGCCATTGGTTTGTCCCGCCCACGGCGATCACGCTGAAGACATCGGTGATGCCGTCGCCGTCGAAGTCGCCGAAGCGCAGATTGTCGATAGGTGTGGAATCGACCATGGGCAGATTCTGCCACGGCCCCGCGCCGGCGGAGGAAAACTGCCACTGCGAGCCGGAAATGCGAAAAACATCGGTGCGCCCGTCGCCGTCGAAGTCGCCGAAGCGATAGCCGGCCAAAGGCGGCTCATCACTCCACAGCACTTGGACATTGGCCCCCGCCAACACGGGCATGGCGACGCTGGTCGCCATCAGGACTGCTATCAGCCAAATTGCCGGCCACATACCCCATTTTGCCCGTATGCTATGCGCCACCTGTTTCCCCCTTTGGGATGCTGCCGCGCTGTAGAGAATCGTCCGCAGTAGCGCTTCGATTCTATCATCACAGCCTC
>CAYXRG010000025.1:0-51867 GCA_964467575.1 uncultured Caldilineaceae bacterium
CCGCAGAGTGCGCGATCTTTTCGTTTACCCTGCAAGCGCATATAATGGAGACGCAAACTAGGCATTCGCTTGCGGCCATCTTCGCGGACGCTGCGAACTGGCCGGAGGATTTTTGAGAGCTAATAATAGGTTGATTGTCGGGCTGGCGTCCGTCGCCGGTACGCCAGATGTGAGGCAGTATCCTGTGAGTGAGCAAGCGCCAACCATTCGCGTCATGCTGGTAGATGACCACGCCGTCGTCCGCAGCGGCCTGTCAGCCTTCCTGCTCGCATTCGACGATCTCGAACTGGTAGGAGATGCAGCGGACGGCGCCGAGGCCCTCAACCTGTGTAGTCGCGTCCGTCCCGATGTCGTGCTGATGGACCTCGTGATGCCGCGCATGGACGGAGCCACCGCCACGCGCGCCATCCGCGAGAAGTACCCGGACACTCAAGTGATCGCGCTCACCAGCTTCAAAGAAGATGAGTTGGTGCAAGACGCGCTTAAGGCCGGCGCTATCGGCTACCTGCTCAAGAACATCTCCGCCGACGAGCTTGCCAACGCCATCCGCGCCGCGCACGCCGGGCGGCCCACCCTAGCCCCAGAGGCAGCCCAAGCCCTCATCCACACCGCCCGCAACTCCGATGCGCGCCAGCCAGGCTTCGATCTGACCGAGCGAGAGCGGGAAGTCCTGTCGCTGATGGTCGAAGGTCTCAACAACACCGAGATATCCGACAAACTGATCGTCAGCCGTTCAACCGTCAAGTTCCACGTCAGCAACATCTTGTCCAAGCTGCACGTCTCCAGCCGCACCGAAGCCGTCGCCCTCGCCCTCCAAACAAACCTCGTCAACTGACGGCCCGTCGCGCGGCACGAACGTATTGCGCCCGCCCGTTCCGAGTTTTGCGCCCCACGCGCCCACTTTGCGGAGGTGACCGCCATGCAGCTCGATCTGGCCGCGGTGGAAGCCTACCTCAGCCGCCGCCACGCCCAACCAGTGCAAGTTCTCTCCATCGACCCCCTCAGCGACCGCTCCGTCCGCGCCGCGACAACAGCCAATGGCGAAGCCGTATCGCTCAAAGCCTTCGGCTACGGCCGCCCGCTGCTCATCACCTATCGGCTGGGAAACCAGGAGCAGCGAGTCGTGCTGCACACTGCGCCCGCCAACCAATTCGGGCACGAAACGCGCGCCGACCGCGCCGCAGCTATGCTCCTCGCCTTCGACACCTACAACACGCTCCCCCGCCACGCGTCCGCCCTGGACGTAGGCGTCTTCGCGCCCGCAGAGCCGCTCGCCCAACGCCTGGTCTCGCTCGCTTCCGGCGACGAGTTCTTCCTTCTCACCCGCTTCATTACAGGTACGCCCTATGCGCATGACTTGCAGCGGCTGCGCGACAGCGGGCGGGCCGCGCCGCTGGATCGGCAACGCGCGGCGCTGCTCGCCGCCTACCTCGCAGACATCCACGCCGTCAAACGTCCGCCGCAAGGAACCGCCGCACAAGGTTCGCGGCTCGACGACGGCGATGTCGCGCTCTACCGCCGGCGCATCCGCGACACCATCGGCAGCGGTGAGGGCATCATCGGTCTGATCGACAGCTATCCGGCCGGCTTCGAACTCGCCTCGCCGCAGTGGTTCGCCCGCATCGAAAAAGCCTGCATCGACTGGCGCTGGCGTCTGAAGCCGCTCGTCCACCGTCTGCGCCAGGTCCACGGCGACTTCCACCCCTTCAACATCCTCTTTACGGGCGACCTCGACTTCCTGCTGCTCGACCGCAGCCGCGGCGCGTGGGGCGAACCCGCCGACGACGTTAGCTGCCTGGCTATCAACCACCTCTTCTTTTCCCTCCAGCGCAGCGGGAAACTCGCCCCGCCCTTCTCTGAGCTGTGGGACGAATTCTGGAACGTCTACCTGCAACGCACCGGCGACGCCGAGATTCTCTCTGTCGTCGCCCCGTTCCTGGCCTGGCGCGCCCTCGTCCTTGCCAGCCCCGTCTGGTACAACACCGAGCGCAATGTGCGCCGCGCGCTCCTGCACCTCATCGAAAACGTCCTGGGGGCGGAGACATTCGACCCGGCAAACGTCAACGCCTACCTGCAACCGCCGGCGCCCACCGGCGACTGCGAGGTCGCGCATGCCTAACTCCTCCGCCGTCCCAACCGCCCAACCCGGCTGGACAGTCTGGCTGACCGGCCTGCCCGCCTCCGGCAAGACCACAATCGCCCTGCGCCTTCAACAAGCATTGTCAGAATGCGGGATAATGGCAATTCTTCTTGATTCGGACGCAGTGCGGGCTATCCTGACGCCCCTCCCGCGCTACAGCGCAGCAGAGCGCGACGACTTCTACGCGCGTCTTGCCCTGCTCGCAGGCTTGCTGACCGCTCAGGGAATCAACGTGATCATCGCCGCCACGGCCAACCGCCGCGCCCACCGCGACCAGGCCCGCAATAGCCTGCCGCGCTTCCTCGAAATCTGGGTGCGCTGTTCGCTTGCCATCTGCCAAGCGCGCGACCCCAAGGGGCTCTACGCCAAAGCGGCTGCCGGGGAGATCTCGGATTTTCCCGGCCTGGACGCGCCCTATGAACCGCCGCTCCACCCCGATCTCGTCGTCGATTCCGGCGTACAAACGCCGCAAGCCGCTGTGGACGCCATCCTTGCTGCGTTCCCCTTCCTGGGCAGCGCGGCACGAGCGCCATCCCACCTAGTCAGGTGACCAGGGCAAAAACTCCCCGCTAGTCGGGGAGTGCGGCTAACCATGTGCATGGCGTCAAACCGCGCCCAACTCCCTACACTAAAGCCAGCGTGCAAGGCGCAACCCCTTGCCATGTGCGCATGCAGTCTATTCGGCCTAAGGAGAACGGGAATGTTGCGCGTGTTGCTGGCGGACGACCAGGCATGGCTGCGGTCCGCACTGCGATTCCTCCTCGAACAGGAGTCAGGCGTCGAGGTCATCGGCGAGGCCGGCGACGCACGCGCGCTGCTGTCCAGGGTCGAGAGTGCGCGTCCCGATCTGGTACTGCTCGACTGGGAGCTGCCTGGCATGCGCGCCGCCGGCGGCGAACAGGAAATTCTGGCCGCGCTGCACCAATTCTGTCCGGACCTCTTCGTCATTGTCCTCAGCGGCCGCCCCGAGGCGAGCAGTTCCGCGCTGGACGCGGGCGCAGACTTCTTCGTCAGCAAGGCCGACCCGCCCGAATCGCTGCTGGCCGCGCTGCGCGCCGTTAAGCAAGCCTTCGACGAGCCGGCGGTCCACTAGCGCCCCCCCCAACAACTGCGCCACGAAACGCACAGACATCCGAACAGGCGCTCCGCGTCAGCCAAGATCCCGACCGCGCCAAAGCCCTTTTTTCGCCCGTTGAAACAACTGCACGGACGCGGTACAATGCTGCGCAGGGGAGCAGTCCCGTCTTGCCCCATTGACCGCATCTAAATACTGCTCCGCACACCCGCTGCAGGGAGATAGATAGGGGGATCTGATGGCAACCAGCAAACACATCGGCATCTTGACCGCGGGCGGCGACAGTCCTGGCCTCAACGCGGCCTTGCGCGGCATCGGCAAAGCCGCACGCACTTATCCAGACATGGACGTGATCGGCTTCCGCGACGGCTTCCGCGGCATGATGGAAAACCGCACGGTCTTCCTCGACGGGAACATATTGTCGGGCATCTTGACCATGGGCGGCACGATCTTGGGCACAAGCCGCGACAAGCCCAACCGCATGCCCATCGGCGGCAAGATGATGGACATGACCGAGGTCATCGTCGCCAACTACAACCGCCATCACCTCGACGCGCTCGTCTGCTTGGGCGGGGGCGGCACCCAAAAGAACGCTCTGCTCCTCATGAAGGCGGGCCTCAACATCATCACCCTGCCCAAAACCATCGACAACGACGTCGCCATGACGGACGTCACCTTCGGCTTCGACACAGCCCTGGGCATCGCTACCGAGGCCATCGACCGGCTGCACAGCACCGCCCACAGCCATCATCGCATCATCGTCGTCGAGATCATGGGTCATCGGGCCGGCTGGCTGGCGCTGGGCGCAGGCATCGCCGGCGGCGCCGATGTCATCCTAATCCCCGAAATCCCCTACAACATCGAGCGCGTGGCCGAGGCCATCAACCGGCGCAGCCGAGAGGGCAAACACTTCAGCATCGTCGCCGTCGCCGAAGGCGCTATGGACGTCGAGTACGCGCAAGCGCTCGCCAAGGCCGAGCAAAAACTCGCCGAGGCCAAAGCCGACAAAGATGCGAACAAGAAGAAAAAGAAAGAGGCCAAAGCCAAACTCCTCGAACTGGAGATGCAGCACGTCGGCAATACCGTGCGCCTAGCCGAACAACTGGAAGCGCTGACCGGCCTCGAATCGCGTCTGACCATCCTCGGCTACTTGCAACGCGGCGGCACGCCCTCCGCCGGCGACCGGCTGCTCGCCACCCGCCTGGGCACAGCCTGCGCCGAGTTGGTCAACCAGGGCGTCTATGGCGTCATGGTCGCAGCCCGCGGCGAAGAAACCGAACCCGTCCCGCTCGAAGAGGTTGCCGGCAAGCTAAAGAACGTCCCCCTCGACCATCACTGGATCAACTGCGCGCGGCGCGTCGGCGCCTCGCTGGGCGATTAAGCTTGGCGGATGCCCGGTCGCTCGAGGCGTCGACGGCGCCGCCCGCCAGCGAGATCGCCGCTAAGGCCGGCTTCTCGGCCATCCGTTATGCGCAGTGCTGGGAAGATGCCGACATCCTGCTCGCCGCGCTGGATGTCCAGCCGCATCATGTCTGTCTTTCCATCGCCTCGGCTGGCGACAACACGCTGGCGATCCTGAGTCGCGGCCCCGAACGTGTGCTCGCACTCGACCTCAGCGCCGCCCAGATCGCCTGTCTGGAGCTGCGCGTGGCCGCCTACCGCCGGCTCGACCACCCGCAGTTGCTCGAACTGATCGGCGCCCGCCCTAGCGAGCGTCGCGCCGATCTCTACGCGGCCTGCCGCGCCGGCCTCTCGCCGTCCGCGCAGCGTTTCTGGGATACGCAAGAACACGCCATCGCCGCGGGCTTCGGCAACGCCGGCAAGTTCGAGCGCTATCTGCGCTTTTTTGGCGTGCGCATCCTTCCCCTGCTCCAATCCAAAGCCACGCGCGCCGGCCTGCTGCAGCCGCGCACCCAGGCCGAGCGCGAGCAGTTCTACGATCGTCGCTGGAATAACTGGCGTTGGCGCACAGCCTTCCGCCTCTTCTTCTCGCGCCGGGTGATGGGCTCGTTGGGGCGCGATCCGCACTTCTTCCAGTATGTCACCGGCGATGTCGCCGCCGGCCTGTTGGCTCGCACGCGCTATGCCCTCACCGTCCTCGACCCGGTGGAGAATCCCTACTTGCAGTGGATCGTACTTGGCCGGCACGGCGCCGCGCTGCCCTATGCCTTGCGCCCCGAAAACTTCAAGGCCATCCGCGACAACCTCGACCGGCTCGAATGGCGCCGCCAATCGCTCGAAGAATATTTGGCGAGCGCGCCCGCCATCGACCGCTTCAACCTAAGCGACATCTTTGAATACATATCCGCCGAGAACTACGCTGCCCTGCTCCGCCACATTTGCCTTTGCGCCCGGCCGGGCGCAAGGCTCGCCTACTGGAACATGATGGTTCCCCGGCGTCGTCCCGAAAGCCTGGCGGAACAGATTCGGCCCTTGCACGAACTGGCCGCCGCACTGCACCGCCAAGACAAAGCGTTCTTCTACAGCGATTTCGTAGTCGAAGAGGTCATCTAATGCCGCCCTTACTGCTTAACGGGCTGAAGATCTTTGCTGTCATCGCTTGTACCGCAGCGCTGATGGCCGGCCTGGCTGTCTATCAGCGACGCCGTTCTCCCCATCCGGAGTGGGCGCGCAAGCTCATGCACATGGGATCCGGCCTGATCGCGCTGGCGCTGCCCTGGCTCTTTAGCGAAACCTGGCCGGTCATCGTGTTGGCGCTGTTGGCGTCGGGCGGAATGTTCGCGCTCAAGTACGTGCGCAGACTGCGCAGCGGCCTAGGCGCCGTGACCGGCAGCGTCGTGCGTTCTACGCTGGGCGAGGTTTGGTTTCCTCTGGGCGCGGGCACGGTTTTCGCCCTGTCCGGCGGCGACAAGCTGCTCTACTCCATCCCCATCCTGATCCTCACCTTTGCCGACGCCAGCGCCGCGCTCATCGGCATCTTCTACGGCGTCTATCGCTACACGGCCTCCGACGGTCCTAAGACCCTGGAAGGCTCGCTCGCCTTCTTCCAAACCGCCTTTCTCAGCGCGCTGATCCCCATCCTCCTCTTCACGGAGATCGGCCGCACCGAAACGCTGCTCATCAGCCTGCTCATGGGCCTCCTCTCCATGTTGCTCGACGCCATGGCCTGGCAAGGACTGGACAACTTGCTCATCCCGGTCCTCAGCTTCTTGTTGCTCAGAGCGTTCGTCAATCTGGATGCCGCCGTTCTGCTGGCCCAGTTCGCCGTTACCCTTGCCATGATCGCGTTCGTCATCTTCTGGCGGAAACGCACCACGCTCAACGACAGCGCGCTCATGGGAACCGTAGTCTACGGCTACGTCTGTTGGACGTTGGGCGGCTGGGCTTGGGTGCTGCCGCCGCTTCTGCTCTTCCTGATCTACAACACCGTTTCTTCGCAAGACGCGCCCCGAAGCGAGCCGCTTTATTCCGCCCCGGTCATGCTCGGCGTCGGCGCCGCCGGCCTCTTTTGGCTGATCTGGGGAGACATCCTAAACCGGCCGAGCCTGTTCTTCCCCTTCTTGCTCAGCTTCGCCACGCAGTTGGCGATGATCCGGTCATCGCGCCCGCTGCGCGCCGGAGCCCCCGGCCGCGCCCATCTCCTGCTCGCCCGCAGCGTCGTCATGAGTTGGGCGATCTACGTCCTGCCCTACATGGCCGTCACCGGCTGGACGCGCCACGCCTGGATCTACCCCGCAGCCGGCCTCCTCGCCATCGGCAGCGGCGCCGCGCTCTTCGCCGCCAGCCAGATGGGGCCGGACGGCTATCGCAACACCGCGCCGCGCTGGCTGATCCAGACGCTGTGCGCCGGGCTTGCTTCCGTCTTCGGTTTTGCCGCCGTGCAGCTTGTCTGACGGCACGACAATGCCAAGGAGATGCTATGATCCTGACTCGCGCCGCAACGCCCGCGGAACTAGACGACTTCTGCCGGTTCACCGGGTCGGCGCCGCTCACGCCGAACGCGCCCTCTATACGTCAGGCGGACGCGCACTACATGGTCCGCAGCCAAGCCGCCGCCATTCTGGCGCGCTGCTCCCTCTGGTGGTCGTCCGCGCCCGCCTACCCGGAGCATAGGCTCGGCCTAATCGGCCACTACGCTGCACAGGACGACGCCGCGGCGGCCCTGCTCCTGGATCACGTCTGTCGCCAACTGGCGGAGCGCGGCTGCACGCTTGCAGCCGGCCCAATGGACGGCAGCACCCACCGCCATTACCGCTTCGTAACGGAACGCGCCGTCGATGGCATCGCCCGTCCGCCCTTTTTCCTGGAGCCGGACAACCCCGACGCCTGGCCGGTCCAATTCGCCCGCGCCGGCTTCACGCCCCTGGCGCACTATTTCTCTGCCATCGGCGACCTGCCGGCGCCGGATCCGCGGCTGCCGGCGCTGGTCGAACGCTGCGCCGCCGCGGGCATCACCGTCCGCCCGGTAGACCTGGACGCCTTTGACCTGGAATTGCAGAGCATCTACACAGTCGTTGCCGCCGCCTTCCAAACCAACTTCCTCTACACGCCCATCGACCGCGCCGAGTTTCTCGCCCAATACGCGCCTGTCCGGCCCCACATCCGCCCCGCAACCACGCTCATCGCCGAGCAATCCGGGGCCGCCGTAGGCTTCGCCTTCTCGCTGCCCGACCTGGCCCAAGCGCAGCGCGGCCAACAGATCGACACGCTGATCATCAAGACGGTCGCCGTCCGCCCGGAAGTCAGCGGTTTGGGGCTGGGCAGTCTGCTCACGGCCCGCGTGCATGAGGCGGCGGCAGCGCTCGGCTTTCGCCATGCCGTCCACGCCCTGATGCACGAGACCAATCGCTCGCGCCACATCAGCGCACACACCGCCAAGACGATGCGCCGCTATACGCTTTACAGCCGCCCCCTTGCCGCCGGCTAAGTTCGACGCGGGCCGTAAAACGGCAAGGCTCCCTGCATGCGACAGGAAGCCTTGTGTACGCCTGAGTTTCCGGCGCGAATCGGGCCGGAAACTTGGACCTAATCGCTCAAATCGCCCTCTCGGCTGCGACCGGCAGCTTGGCAAACCGGTCAACTACAGCCTGCGCTGCCGCCGCGTCCAGTTCCACCAGCGGCGGGCGCACCCTAGCCCATGCCGGATCGTTGCGGTAGTGGGCCACTACCGCCTTCAGCGCGGAGATGGCAGAGTAGCCGTCATAGATGGGCCGCACCTGATTGATCGCAGCCTGAAACTGTTCGGCTTCCGGCCCCTCCCAATCCGCGAACAGCCGCTGCTGGATCGGTGCAATCACATTGGCAACCGCATTGATGCTGCCCGCCCCGCCCAGCCGTAGCGTCTGCAGCAAAAACGCCTCCGACCCGGTAAACGTGCCAAAGCCGGGAAAGCGCGTGAGGATGCCGTGCAGGTTGTTCCAATCGCCCGAGCTGTCCTTAATGCCCACGACCGTACCCGGGTAGTCGGTAACAAGTCGCTCGATCAGGTCGAGGCTGAAGCAAACAACGGCTTGCGGCGGAATGTGATACAGGTAGACGCGCAGCCGGTCGTCGCCCACGCGCTCGATCACCTCGGCGATGCTGCGGTAGATGCCTTCATCGCTCACACCCTTGTAGTAGAACGGCGGCAGCATCAACACGCCTCCGCAGCCCAAGCCGACCGCATGCGCGGTCAGGCGCACCGTATCCGTCAGTGCGCTGCACCCTGTGCCCGGCATCAGCTTCGCGGCAGGCACGCCCGCCGCCGTTAACTGCTCCAGCGCGTCGATGCGCTCGTCTACAGAGAACGAAGTCGCTTCGCTGGTCGTGCCGAACGGGCACAAGCCGTCACAGCCATTCGCCAGTAAGGTGCGGCTATGCTCAATCCAACGGGCGACATCGATCCTCAAGTCCTCGTCGACCGGCGTCAACGTAGGCGCGAACACGCCGCGCAATGTACCGCCATGCATTGTATTCACCTCGGTTCTTTTGGGGTTCTAGTGGGGTTGCTATGGGGTTCGGTTCGGACGATTGTCGCCCGCTCGACTCGATCATTCCAGACATCTCAGGGATGCACGCACTCGAAACAGCCTGCGTCGCCATACGGCGGCTCTGCGGCTGGCCGGCATTGCAGCCCCCGCTTCGCTCATTCTAGTGGAGGCCCCCCGGCTTGTCAACGCATCCGAGACAAATGTCGCATCCTGTCACCGTCCTAACCCGCATGACTTCTGTAGCGCGCTTCGCTAAAATAAGCGTAAGGAATGCGCAAGGCGCATCGATTGCGCCCATCACGATGGTAAGGCTCAGTCGTCTCCCGGATGGCGATGCGTTTCCTTTTTTGCGCCGCTAATATGCGGCGCATATTGGCGCTGCATCTCCGTCGCCAAAGCAGTTTGACAGCGTCGCGAGCGCCAACTAGACTGCATGCAACGCGATTAGCGCCCTGCTCGCCTTTTAGCTTCGCCGCATCGCCGGGCCACTTAAAACCGCGAACCCAAAACGAGATGCTCACTTGGCTCCGTCAACTCATTAGCCCCCCGCAATTTCCCGATCCGGAAAAGACGCGCGCCGCGCGTTGGCTCAATTTCGTGCTGTGGATCTTCATCTTTACGCTGACGGCCATCACCATCCCCCTGCCGTTCAGCCCGATGGATCCGGCCACCAAGCTGCGCTTCCTCATTCTGCAATCCGCCAGCTTCGTGCCCCTGCTTGGCTCGCTCTATCTGATCCGCAAAGGGCGCCTGCAGATCGTCGCCTATTTCTTTCTGATCCTCGTCTATGGCGAGACGGTCTATTCGCACATTATCGTCTTTCAGACCATCCACGAGCCGAGTATTATCGGCTATTTTGTGCTGATCCCGCTTGCCGGCCTCCTTTTCGGCCGCAAGACCATGCTCGGCTTCGTCACGATCTCGGTGGCAACGGTGTCGCTCACCTGGTACATGGAACAGACCGGCGTGCTTCAGCCGCTCCTGGGCGTGCGCTCAACGGTAGATGATCTGTTCTACGTCCTGCTTGGCATCGGCTTGAACACTTCGCTCATGCTGGCGATCCTCGCCGACGTAGAAGAGAGCGCCGAAGATGCGCGCATCGCCGCCGCCGCCCTGACGGTGACCAACAGCGAACTCAAAGCCAATCAGTTGCTGCTGCAGCAGGCCCGCAACCAGCTGGAACAGCGCGTGGCGCAACGCACGCTCGAACTAGCGCTCGCCAACCAAGAGTTGGAGACCGAAATCGCCGTACGCCAACAAAGCGAACAGCGCTTTCGCAGCCTTACCGAAAACTCCCCCGACTTCATCTATATCTGGGAAGGGTCGAGCCGCAACTGCTCATATCACAATCGCGGCGAGTTCCTCGGCTGGGCGGCGGACGTGTTGATGAAGCCGGACGGCTTGAAAGGGTTTGTCCATCCGGACGACCGCAACGACGTGCTCGGCCATTGGACCGAGCCTGACGACGCGCCGAATCGCGCCAGGCAGCAGGAATTTCGCGTGCAAAGCGCAACCGGCACATGGGAATGGGTGCATAGTCGCGCCACGATCCTCACCCGCGACGCCGACAACCGGCCGGATCAACTCCTCTTCACGCTCACTGTCATCACCGAACGCAAGCGCTATGAGCAAGAGCTGCGCGCCGCCAAGGAGCAAGCCGAGGCAGCCACGCGCGCCAAGAGCCAATTCCTCGCCAATATGAGCCACGAGATCCGCACGCCGATGAATGGCGTCATCGGTATGACCAGCCTCTTGCTCAACACCGATCTCAACGCCGAGCAGGCCGTCTACGTCGACACCATCCGCCAAAGCGGCGACGCCCTGCTCACCATCATCAACGATATTCTGGACCTGTCCAAAGCCGAGTTCGGCAAGCTCGGCCTCGAGATCGCACCGCTCGATGTGCGCCGCACTGTCGAAGATACGCTGGATTTGCTGGCGCCCAAAGCCGCCGAAAAACGCATTGAACTGCTCTATTTCATCGAGCCGGACGTGCCCGCCGGCATCCTCGGCGATACGACGCGCCTTCGCCAGATCCTCCTCAACTTGCTCTCCAACGCCGTCAAATTCACCGACAATGGCGAAGTCTTCCTGCGCGTCCAGGCCCAATCGCTCCCCGACGACAAGGTGCGCCTCCATTTCTCCTTGCGCGACACGGGCATCGGCATCGCGCCTGAAGAGCTGCAAACCCTCTTCCAGCCCTTCAACCAGGCCGATGTCTCCAACACGCGCCGCTATGGGGGAACCGGCCTCGGCTTGGCGATCAGCAAACGTCTGTGCGAACTGATGGGCGGCGAAATCTGGGTGGACAGCCAAAAGAATGTCGGCTCCACTTTCCATTTCACTCTGATCGCCCCCGTCTCTCGCAGGATTGCGCTAGCCGAGACTGCCCACGCCGCTCGCCTGCGCGGCAAATCTGCGCTCATTATCGAGCGCAGCGCCGCCGGTCGCGCCGTCCTCGAAGATCACCTCAAGGCGCTTGGCCTGTCCGTTACCGCCTCGGCCTCCGCCGTCGACGCCATGGAGATTGTGCAACGCAACGACGCCCGCTTCGACGTCGCCCTGATCAGTGCAAATCTGCCGTCTCTCAGCGGACTTGCTCTGGTCGACGCCTTGCGAGAACTGAGCTTCACGCAGCCTGTCATCCTGCTCGCGCCCATCGGCGAAGCCGGGATGCGCATGCACGCCGACCAGGCAGGCGTCCGCACGATCTTGTACAAGCCGGTAAAGCCGGGCGAACTGGAACGCGCCCTCGTCGACGCCCTGGTCAGACCGGTCGCCGCGCACCGCGCGCGGCGGGCGCCCGCCCGCGCCGCCACTGCCTCAGATGCACCCGGGGCGAACGACCGCCCGTTGCGCATCCTCCTCGCCGAGGACAACCTGGTCAATCAGAAAGTGGCCCTGCGCATGCTCGCCCGTCTCGGTCTCCAGGCCGACGTAGCCACTAACGGCGAGGAGGCAGTCGCCGCCGTGCACAACGCCGCCTATGACGTGATCCTGATGGATGTGCAGATGCCCGAGATGGACGGGCTGGAAGCCACGCGCCGCATCCGCGCCGACAAATCGCTCACCTATCGGCCCTTTATCATCGCCATGACTGCCGCGGCCATGCAGGCCGATCAAGAAAAATGCATCGCCGCGGGGATGGACGACTTCATCTCCAAACCTACCCGGCTCGAGGAATTATCGGCCAAGCTGAAGATCGTCCCGACCCTCGCCGAATTGCCGCCTCGCCAATAGAAACAGCGAGGCTGATCGGTTCGGATCAGCCTCGCTGTAAGGTCGCTATATGCCGCGGCGCGCTTAGGCTGTCTCTTGCCCCAATGCCGCCGCAATCCCGCTCAGATCGCACACCACGCCCTGCGCCAGGTCGTGCTCGTTACGTCTGCGATCCACAAGATACGCCGTCATGCCGGCAGCACGCGCCCCGTCGACGCAAGGCTGTTCGTCATCGAAGAAGAGACATTCTCGCGGCTCCACGCCCAAAGCCGCCGCCGCGATGCGATAGGCTTTCACGTCCGGCTTGGACGCGCCGATGACTGTCGCCGCACAGGCCGCATCGACCGCATCGGCCAGTCCCGTCGCTTCCAGAGACGGCTCCAAGCTGGCAAGCGTAAAGTTGGAGAGTACGCCGATCTTCAAACCCGCCTGCTGCGCAGCGTCCAGTGCCGGGCGCACGTCCGCAAAGGGCCTCAAGTAACTTGTGTAATCAAACGCGTGCAGCGCGGCCCGCGCCGCTTCGCTCAAGCCGAACTCATCGGCGAGCGCGTCCCAAAAACCGGCGAAGAAACGCCGCTCTTCCGCCATGTTGCGCGGGAAGCCAACCTTCGCTCCCCATGCTTCCCAGCGATCGGACATCTCCCACAACGAGATCGGCAGCAGCGGCGAAAAATATGCCGCAGCCGGCGCCATCTCAAAATCTGTCAGCACTCCGTCTCGGTCGACGATGATGGCGCGAAAGTTCATGGGGCCTGACGGTGATTCACGATCGGCGCTTCAACCGGCGCAGGATACCAGAACGGCCCAAGCCGCATACCCATCCCCACCACCGGCGGGTCTTCCCAGGCGGTTTCATAGGCCAGCACCTGTTCGGCACGTCCCGTCTTGTCCGCCTGTGTGATGCAGCGCACATAGGCGTAATCGTACAAAATCGTGCGCAGGGTGCGCTCGTCCAGGTCATAGCCCAGGTGCTGCCGCCAATAGCATTCCAGTTTGCCGGCCAACAACGGCGGCACGACGGATTGGGCGATCTGGGGCTTGCCGGTGCCGATATAGAGCGTCGCCGGCGGCACGTCCTCGCCATACATCAGGCGCACCAGTTCCTCGCGCGTCGAGGCCCGGCGTTCGCACGCCAAGCGCAACATCACCTGCCAATGCGCCTCTACCTGCGACACCACCGAGAACCAGACCGTGGGGCCGGGATTGCCCGCCGTCATGGCGCGCACCCGAGCGGCCGTCTCCTCTAGTTCGGGCCAACTCTCCGCGCCGATCAGACGCACGCGCCACCCGCGCCGCGCATATTCTTCGCCGGCCCCATCCATCAGCATGGCCCACTGCACCCACTTCAGCAACTGGTCGCTATAGCCGGGCGTGGTCTCGTGCTCATGGCTATGCACCAACACCGGCGCGATCACATGCCGCACGCCATGATCCAGGATCAGATCCAAACAGGCGAACGCTTGCTCGCGCGTCCAGCGGGCGTATTCCTTGCTTTGCGGAGACAGGCCGGCCAACACCGCGCGCCGCCTTGTCCCGCCCGCGCCCAAGACCACAGTGGCCGGTGCGATCAGCCGCACCGCTTCCACCGGCGCAGATAGAAATTCCTCTAGCGTAGGCGTCTGAGCCTGGCGGCAGCCGTCCGCGCCGCCGGCATGATGCGCACCGTGATTCTGCTCTCGCCGCCATCCTGTCTCGTGCCGTACATCAGACAGGGTATGAATCCTCAATGAAGTCTCTGCGCGCGATCCCATGTCTGTCAACGCTTTCAACGCTCCCCTTCACTTAACCTGCGCTAAATCAACGGCGGCAACAACCTCGTCACTCTGACGCAAGAATCGGCAGATATAAATCAGGCTCCCCATCCACGCTGCTTATAGCCGTATTGGCATCCGTCTCGGCCACAATCGGGGACGGGCAAGCATCTTCATAGCCCGGCACGCCGAAAGCGCCTAAGAAGCAAGCGCGCATGGCCGCACCGTCCAGAAAAAGGACAACCTGTGCATTTGGCCCTTCTTGCGCGTACAATTCCATAATCGCGGCCTGCCACTCATATACCTTGCCGAACGCATCCTCCGCCGTTGTTACGCCGTCCAACAGACGATCATACAACGCGCTCAGTTCCTTATCTTTCGCGATCACGGTCAGCGGCTCGTTATACGCATAGATGCCGATGGTCGACGTCCCGCGCAGGTATTCCGGCTCCGGTTCCTTGTTCACCTTCACCAACCCCTCCGATATCGCGCCGAAGCCGGAGGGATCATACGGAGCGAAGTACTGCGGGTAGACCGCGATCATGGCAGCTGCCGGATCGGGCACAGACACGGGCAGCGAGTCGTCGCCGAACGAAAGAACGCCGGTATAATACGCCAGCGCGCCGCCGACCACCTGCGCCAACGGCATCTGATCAGGACTAAGCAGCGGGTAAGTATCCCCCAGAGTCAGCGCAAACTGGGCGAAGGCGTCCGTCGGCACGACGATAAGCCGTTCGATGCCGGCGGTAAACACGCGCTGCGCAGAGTCGGGATCTTGCCAGAAATTATACTCGGCGGACGGCGTCTGGTTGCCCAGCCCGCGGTTGCCGCCCAAGATCACATATTGATAGCGGAGCATTTCGTTGGGGCATTTTTTGATTGCCGCGGCGATATTCGTGAGCGGCCCCAGCGCCAAAATGGTGATCGGTTCAGCCTCCGGGCTGCTCGGCGCCTGCGAGCAATAGAATGCGGTCGCATCTTTGGGCGCTTTGCCTTCGCTCCCCTGAAGGAAGAAGACGCCGCTCAGGGCATAACGCATGTAGCCCAGGCCATCCGTGCCGTGGATCAGCTTGCCTGTGCTGCTCAGCTTACGGTTCTGCGGCTTGGCTGCGCCCGTGATCACCGACGGCCATTCTTCAACCGGCCACCCCGCGCTCATCAACAGGGTCAACACGTTTTGGGTTGCGTTCTCGACCGTCGTATTGCCCGCCACTGTAACGATGCCCAGCAGTTCCACCTGACCGGCCTGCATCATCAGCCAGGCCAGCGCAGCGGCGTCGTCGACGCCGGTATCCGTATCCACAATCATCTTGCCCGGCGGAATGTAACCCGGCGGGACGTAGATCGACGGAAAATCCGGCTGCAAGTCGGGCGGCAAGCCCGCACTTGCCAAGTCCTGCGGCATGCGGTTGGCCGGCACGCGGTAAGGCCCAAGGCTCTGCGCCTGAAGGCCCGCAACCGGCAGCAACGCCAGCAGGCATGCCAGAAACACGCAAAGCCAACGCGACCTAGCCGGCCGGCCAGTTGTCGATTGCATTGCCTTACTCCTTTGGTGGATATGAGCTGAGGGATGGATGGTTTTGCATTGCCTGCCGCAATGTGCGATTTTGGCCTGCGTCTATGATTGACGATGCTCGACGACGGTTGATAGTTGATCAGCGTGTGGGTATAGATCAGATAGGTGCGTTGAGGAATGGCCCGCCTTGCCGCGATTCGCCCGCCCCAAGTATCGTCTGGGCCGGCGTCTCGCGTTTTTGCATAGCATGGTCGACGCCGTTAACCGGCGCTCCCTTTATCCCCTGGCGTCTGACATCCAGCCGTTCAAACCACAATCGCTCCAATAGCTGCGCCGCAAATTCGGCCAGCGTGTTGGCGCGAATGGCCAGGACCTGCGCCCGTTCATCGGGCAGGATATCAAAAACCTCTCCGCCATACCCGCGGGCCAGCGCCGCCGCCGGATCATCGAGCAACATCCGGCGAAATCCTGCACTGACGACCGCAGCGCTCAACATCCGATTCAATTCCGGACTGAGCGACGGTCTTGGGAAAACCTGTGCAGAACGCCCGATGTTTCCGGCGTCTGCAGCCGCCTTGCCTTTGTGGAGACCAAATGGAGCCCTGTTCACAAGTTTATCCATCCCGTTCAAAATAACAAATTACAATCCGAACCGCACACGTTCAACGTACAGCTTTGCGGCCATCTTCCGCCGCTGCGGCCTGCGCACCTCCGCACTGCCACAACAGCCAAAAGGCGCCGATGGCGATCAACACGTCTCCCACGCTATAGGCGATCCGGAACGGCAGCCGTTCCGGCAGAAGAAAGCGATCCGCCAGCCACTCCAGCCGGGTATCAGCCGCGGCCAGCGCCACGTTCTTCGAGTCTCCCACCCGGCTGCCGAGTTCTACGGCGCCGGCCGGCAGGTCGGTGTAGACGCGCGCCAGCGTCTCCGGGCTGATGGGCATCCAACCGCCGTTTAATGCCATCACCGCCAAATTGAGCAGAAGCCCTCCGCCCAGCCAATAGAAGGCAGCGTACCTGCGATTTCGCCAGGCGAAGATCAGCAGGGTCAACAGGCTCCCTACCAACAATGCTGCAGAAATCCGCTCGTCCGGCAGGCCGATTTGAAGCGCAGCAACCTGTAACAGAAAGCCGGTCGGCGCCAGCCAGACGCCACGCAGGTCCGGCGGCGAAAAGGGTCGCCCGGCAATTCCGGCCCGCAGCAAGCCTGCCGCCAATCCCGCTGCCACCGCGGCCAACAGAATCGAAATCAAACGCAGTCCTCCGTCGCCGCGAAGTCGGTTGTCCGGTTCAGTTTGAACGCTCCGCGTCTAGCTGCCGTAACCGTGGGGCGCGCCCGCGCTCAACACGAACAGAGACAGCGTTCCCAGCGCCACCAAGACGCGGATCACATTCGCCTTCAACATGCTGCGTGTCATCTCAAGTCCCCTTGTGGATCGGTGTGTCGCGTCCGCTTGGCGGGACGCTTTATGGCGATTTCCAGCCGGTCGCAACGGCGGCATCCCTGCCGCCGGCGCACAATTCCACCGGCAGCGCGGTCTGAATGCTCCGCGTCTAGCTGCCGTAACCGTGAGGCGCACCCGCGCTCAACACGAACAGAGACAGCGTTCCCAGCGCCACCAAGACGCGGATCACATTCGCCTTCAACATGCTGCGTGTCATCTCAAGCTCTCCCCTGCACTGGTGGATATGTCGATGAAGAATCAGTATGGTTGTATTCTGCTACGCCCCTGGCTTCAGGGTTGGCATCAAATCGGACTCATTTCCGCGCCAAAACAAAAATCGGCTCCAATCGAGCCGATTTCCGTCTCCACCACATTAGTATTTCGGAAAATGTGGA
Organism: uncultured Caldilineaceae bacterium; assembly: GCA_964467575.1. Taxonomy (GTDB): domain Bacteria; phylum Chloroflexota; class Anaerolineae; order Caldilineales; family Caldilineaceae; genus JASGTU01. Next base: position 17,475 of record CAYXRG010000025.1, read on the forward strand.
TCTAGCCTGCTCGCGTCCGTCACCAGCATCCCTGTCCGTCAACTGAGGGGGACAGACCGATTCGGAACCGTCGCGCCGCCTGCGTCAGCCGCTTACTTCATCAACGTCACATATAACTCCTCGGTGAGAGCGGACGGCGGGGCTGCGATTTCCTCTTCCAGCAACTTCTGGCATAAGGCATACTGCCGCGCCACGCCGGCGCGGTTGCCCGACGATGCATAGATACGCATGGCGAGACGGTGCGCATCCTCCAGGCAAGGGTCCTCGGCCAAGAGACGCTGGCAGCAGTCCAGCGCCCGCTCCAGTTGGCCTTGCTCGAAGTAAAGCTGGGCCAATTCGGTCGCCGCCTCTACATACATGCGCCGCAACCGCTCACGCTCCACGCTCGCCCAGGCCGCGTCGACATCCGCCAAGTACGGACCGGCATAGAGATCGACCGCACGCTGCAACGCGGCCCGGCGCAACGCGGCGTCGCGGCTGCGATGCGCTTCCTTCAGCCACTTGCCGAAGGATTCCACATCGTAGTCATAATCAATCGACCAATCGAAGCGATATAGTTCGTCGGCAAACAGGATCACCTCGCGGCCCAACGCGCTGCGCAAGCGATAGACCGCGTTCTTGAAGCGCGATTTCAGTTGGTTCGGCGAGCAGTCCGGCCAGAACAACGCCCCTACCTGCTCTTTTGTCAGACCATTGGGATGGGCGAGAAAGCAGAAGAAGAGATCGCGTGCGCTCTTAGTCTTCCAGTCTCGGTTGGGCACGACTCTGGCGTTGACGATGACCTCGGCGCGACCGAGCGAGCGAATCGTCAACGTGGGATCGTTGAGTTGTACCGTGGGCAACACGGAACTTGCCTTTTGGCGCAGACTGCGGCGCAATGCCGGCAGGGAGACGACGAATTCATCCACCTCCCTGAGCAGTCGCTCCAGAGAGAGTAGGGCGCCGTTTCGACTGAATGCAGCCAGTTCCTGAGCCGCCATGCTGGCTGCGACCACTATCGGATGGCGCAACTCAAGCTCGTTGATGGTTTGCAGCGCGTCGCGAAGGCATACGTCGGCTTCCCGTTGGCGGCCGGCTTCGCGCAGGGCCAACGCCTGTAGCAGCTCCGTGCGCGCCGCATCCGGGAATTGGCCCCCTTCCATGAAACAGATAAGCGCATCGTTGAGCGGTTCCAGCGCCGCTTCGGGGTTGCCCTGCGCCAGATAGAAACGCCCCATCGCCTGGCGGTACAGCCCCCACTCGTAGCGCGAATTGTGGTCTAGCACCATGCGGCCTGCGGTATCCAGGCAGTTATACGCTGCGTCCCATCGTCCGGTTGACCAAGCCAGAGCGGCCTGCGCCAACTCCAAATAGAGCAACAAGAAGCGTTCGTCGATCCGTTGCACAATTTGGTAAGCCTGCCCGTACACCTCGCCCGCGACTTGCCACATGTCCAGATCGACGAACAGATCGCCGAGGCTGGCGAGGGAAAAAGCTTCCATGCGCGCATAGCCGCTGCGCCGCGCGCAGTCCAGCGCATCGACCAACGAATCCAACGCCTTTTCATATTGACCCAACTGGTGGTAATGGACGCCGAGGCTGTTGAGCACGTTGGCCTGTCCAACGAGGTTATGCAATTGCCGCCACGCCTCATGCGCCTGGCGGAACAGCGTCAAGGCATCCTCGTTTTGGCCGCTATTGGCGTAGACGATGGCGATATCCATCGCCACCGCCGCCACGTTCTGAGCGTCTTCCGCCTGGCGATACGCGGCCAGCGATCGCTGCAACCACTCGATGCCCGGCTCCAACGTCCCCATCATGCATAGCGCCGATCCCTTGGCGCGCCGGCCCAGAGCCGTCAAGTCCGCCGTTTCGTGCGGCGCGCCGCCGGCCTGTTCCAACAGCGCCAACGCGGCGTCGGCATCGCGCACCGCCTGCGGATAGTCGCCCAAGAGCCGCTGTGCGATCGAGCGGTAAATCAGCGCCTCGGCCAACAGCCCTCGCATGCCCTCTTCCCGCTCCAACCGCTCACAGGCCCGGTTCAATAACCGGCGCCCCGCTTCAACCCGGCCCAGACGCACCAGGTTATAGCCTTTCAACGAAAGCAGCCTGGCCCGGTCGGACAAAAGCGCCGGCGACAACTCGTCCAGCCACTTCGCCAAGAGCAGCATCCTGCCGGCGCGCAACAGCGGCAAGCCGGCCTGTTCGATGACCCAGGCCGTCAACTGCGGCTCGTCGAGCCGTTTGGCCGTAGCGTAGCCATGTTCCCACTGCCGGCGCTCCAGATAGACCGCGACCAGCCGCCGCAAAATCAGGCGCTCCTCATGTGGGCGCTCCGCGGCGAGCTGTTGCTGCAAGAAGTCCTGGAACAACTGATGATAGCGCAATCCGTCGCCCTGTTCGCCGATGGGCATCACAAACAGGTTGCTCTGCATCACACGGTCGATCAGGTCCTGCCAAGCCTGGTCGGGCGGGCGCCAATGTGCATCGAAGGCGGCCTCGCACAGCGTCGCATCGATCTCGTCCATCAACGATGTGCGCAGCATAAACTCGCGCAGACATGGCGGCTGCCGGTCCAGCACTTGTTCGGCAAGATACGCGTGAAGCGTGACGCCGGACGCGCGCACCGGGTGCAGACGGCTTGCCTTTTGCCACTGCTGCGCCGTCCCCGACAGCAACAGCCCGGTGATCCACCCCTCGGTGGCCTCCACCATCTCCTGCGCCGTGTCGCTCGCCAATTCCACGTCGTAGTTGCGTCGCGCCAACGCCTGGAGTTCATCCGCCCGAAAGGCCAACTGCTCAAAATCCAGACCGGCCGCCTGGCCGCGCGCTACCATCAGCGCCAGGTCGGGCAGATTCAACAAAGTGCGCGACGCGATCGCCAAATGGCAATGGTCGTCGACCTGTTGGACAAACAGGCTTACAAACAGGTTGATGTCGGGGTTGTCGCCTGCCAGATGATAGTCGTCGAGGACAAACAGGAAATCGGAGTCGACGTGCGCGTGCAGTTCGTTGACCAGCGTCGTCACGACCTGTTCCAACGTCCCGTTACCTGCCGCCAAACTCTGTACCGCGGCTTGCGTTTCGTTGCCCGCCGGAGCGAACCGCCTGGCGAGCGCGGCGACAAAATGGCCGATGAAGCGGTGCGGTTCATGGTCGGCCGGTCCCAGCGAATACCAGCAAACAGGCATCTCGACCTGGTTGATCAGATCGACCAATGCCAGCGTTTTGCCGTATCCCGCCGGCGCAATGACCAGCGCCAACTTGGCACTGAGCAGATCGGAAAACGCCCGGAGCAGTCGTTCGCGCGAGAGGATGTCCGGACGGAGGCGCGGCGGTTGGATTCGGGTGCGAGTGATGAGTTCGGTCATCAGGCGGTCAATCCTACTCGCTGTCTATACGCCGGTCCGCTGGACCGCCGCATCCCGCTGGCATTTCGCTAGTGGACGCTGTTGAAACAGTCGCATCACAAATCCGGCGGGAAACCATGTATAGCCCCGCGCCATCAAACAGCGATCGCCGGCTGTCCCGGCCAAACGTACGCCCCGCCGGAGGGACCGCAGGCAGGCATCGTCTGGCGAGGCTAGACTTTCTATCCCGCAAGGGCCGTTGGACTTCGGCTGCAAATCAGCCATCGCAGACAAGCTGCAAAGCCGCCATCCGCCGAATTCGCGCGCAGCCGCCAGCTTGGATTTCCTGTACATCCTGTTATAATCGGAAAGGCGCGTTTTGGCAAGCTAACTGTTTGCCGCGCCTGCTTCCGGCTTCGCCGGTCTGCGGGGTGCGTCTACGGTGAACGGCTCAAGCTCGTGCCTGTGCGTAGACGTCATTCCTAACGCGCTTACCGCATATGCCTATGTTGCATACCCGGCGCCCCAATGGCGAGAGCGCCCTGAACGGGAAATCGCTGCAGGTCGTTTTGCGCTGCATTCCAGGGGGCGGACAACTGGCGGTCACAGGATGCCGGTGGTACAATCGCTTCGATCATGGACCAAGTGCGCAACGCCCATCCTTTGCAAAGGAAGCTTGTGAAACAGTCTCTGTTCACCCCATTGCCAGACTATCAGGAATACTCGCCTGACGAGATGACGGCACGCGCCGCCGAATTCTACGCTGAAATTCGCCGCCGCCGCACCGTGCGCAGCTTCTCGTCGCGTCCTGTCCCGCTCGCCGTCATCGAACAGTGCATCGCCGCGGCGGGCGCCGCCCCAAGCGGCGCCAACCAGCAACCCTGGCACTTCGCCGTGGTCAGCGATCCGGAAACCAAGCACAAAATCCGTCTCGCAGCCGAAGCGGAGGAGCGCGAATTTTACAATCGCCGCGCCACAACCGAATGGCTCAAAGCGCTCGCCCCGCTGGGGACTGACGCCAACAAGCCGTTCCTAGAGGTCGCGCCCTATCTTATCGCCGTCTTTGCCCAGCCCTTTTCGTTGAGACCCGACGGAAGCAAAGTCAAACACTATTACGTCGCCGAATCGGTCGGGATCGCCGTCGGCATCCTCATCACAGCACTCCATCACGCCGGCCTCGCCACGCTCACACATACCCCCAGCCCAATGGCCTTTCTGACCCGCATCCTGAACCGCCCGGCGCATGAACGTCCCTACCTGCTCGTGGTGACGGGCTATCCCGCAGAGGATGCCCAAACGCCTGTCATCACAAAGAAGTCCATCGAGGAGATCGCGTCGTTCATCTGAATGGCGCGGGAACGGACAACCTCGTCTTGCACAGCGCATGAGCCCGTCCGGTTGTTGCAACCGCAAGGGCCTATTCTGCGTAGTGCGTTCAGTATGGCGGACGCCCCCTCATCCATCCGCCAGCAAGCTTGCCGGACCAAATCATGGCGCTTGCGATCGATTCATCTATAATTCATTGAATATGGCAATAATTGGCATCATCAGAGGATCTATACACACGAAAGCGTAGTCGCCGATGCGGAAATGGATCATTATTCTAGCCGGTATCATCATCGTCGCTATCGCCGCCTTCGTCGTCGTCAACTCGCAAGGGGGCTTTTCGGCCCTGCTCGACCGCGGCGAGGCCGGGGCCACCCCTACCCCTCTTCCGGTCGTCCAGACCAGCCCGCAAATCATCGTCGACGCCATCGTAGCGCCGATTCGCTATGCGGACTTGAGCCTGCGCGCCTCCGGGACGGTGGCGGAGGTGCTCGTGCAAGAGGGCGACGCGGTGGAAGCAGACCAACTCCTCGCCCGTCTCGACAATGACCGCCAGGCCATCGCCATCGCCCAAGCCGAGGCCCAGGTGCGCAGCGCCCAGGCCCGCATCAACGAACTCAAGGCCGGCGCCAGAAGCGAAGAACTGGCCGCGGCCGAAGCCGCCGTCGACTTGACGCGCGCCAACCTGGCCAAATTGGTCGAAGGCTCGCGGCCGGAAGATATTGTCGCCGCACAAGCCGCCCTCGCCGCCGCAGAGGCAAACCTCGCGGAACTGCTCAAGGGCGCGGACGACGCCCAGCTTATCCAGGCGCTGGCGGATCTGCAGAATACCGAAGCCGTTCTTCGCCAGGCGCAAAGCGCCTATGACTTGGTCAAATGGAATCCCAGCGCCGGGGCCCTTCCGCAGGCGGCGGAACTGGAGCGGGCAACCAACAACTACGAGGCCGCCAAAGCGCGTTACGACTTAGTGGCGGGAGGAGCGAAAGACAACGAAATCGCCAACGCCCAGGCACAGGTGGAACAGCAGCGAGCCGCCCTCGACCGGGCGCTCACCCCAGCCACGCCCAGCGACATCGCCGCAGCCGAAGCGCAGGTTCGCCAGGCCGAGGCCGAACTGGCCCTGCGCCGCGCCGGCGCACGACCCGAAACCATCCAGGCCGCCGAAGCCGATCTGATCCAGGCGCAGACCACGCTGATGCAGCGCCAACTCGAACTCAAAGATTCCGAGTTGCGCGCCCCCTTCGCCGGAACCATCGCCTCGCTCAGCCTCGAGATCGGCGAACAAGTCGCCGCCGGCGCGCCCGTGGCGCGCCTGGCCGACCAGTCGGCCTGGCACATCGAAACCGACGACCTCACCGAGATTAACGTCGTCTTTGTCAAAGAAGGCGACCGCGCCCGCATCACCGTCGACGCCCTGCCCGATCTGGAACTGATGGGAACCGTCGTGCGCATCAGGCCCCTGGGCGAAAACAAGCAGGGCGACATCACCTACACCGCTACCATCGCGCCCGACGCCCACGATGAACGCTTGCGCTGGAACATGACGGCCTCTGTGACGATTCTGACCGAGGAGTAACCTGCCGTGTCATGGATCGCCCCGCGCTGGCTCAAAGTCTTCCGGGACCTTTGGTCCAACAAAACGCGCACCATCCTCGTGCTCCTCTCTATTGCCGTAGGCGTCAGCGCCATCGGCATGGTGATGGGCGCGCAGATCATCGTCGACCGCAACCTGCCCGACGCCTACACCGCCATCAACCCGGCCAGCGCCACGCTCTACACCTTCAACACCTTCGACGACAGGATGGTCGAAGCCGTTAAGGCGCTGCCTCAGGTGGCCGAAGCCGAAGCGCGCCGCAGCGTCAACCTCCGCTTTCGCTCGTCCAACAGCGACGAATGGCGCAATCTCACCGTAACGGCCATCCCCGACTACAAAGACATCACCATCAACATCATCAAACCCGAAAGCGGTGAATACCCGCCGCCGCCCCGCGAAATGCTGCTTGAACGCGCCTCATTCGAGGCCTCGCTCGGTCTTGGCGGCGTAAGCATCGGCGACACGCTGCTGGTCGAGTCGCCCTCTGGCAAGCAGCGCACCATGCGCATCGCCGGCTCCGTTCACGACATGTCGCAGCTTCCCGCCTTTATGAACGGGGCGGGCTACGGCTATATCGACTTCGAGACGCTTGCCTGGCTGGACGAGCCGCGCGACTACAACCAGTTGGTCTTCGTCGTGTCCGAAAACAAGACGAACATTGATCACATCAACGATGTCGCCAAGCTGATTGAAAAGCGCATGGAAAGCAGCGGCGTGAACGTGTTGTTCGCGCTCGTCTTTACGCCCGGAGAGCACCCCGCGCAAAACTTCCTGGATGCGTTCTCGCTGATCCTGGGCGGCATCGGCGTGCTGGCGCTCGGGTTGAGCGGCTTCCTGATCGTCAACACGCTCTCCGCCATCCTCACGCAGCACGTCCGCCAGATCGGCATCATGAAGGCCATCGGCGCACGCGCCGGGCAGATCACCGTCATGTATCTTGTCATGTCGCTGCTGTTCGGCATCCTTGCCCTGTTGCTCGCCATCCCGCTGGGGAGCCTCGGCGCGGCCGGTCTGGCCTACATCTTCTCCGGCATGCTCAATTTCGACGTCGAAGGGCTGCGCCCGGAACCGCAAGTAGTCATCGTGCAGAGCGTGATCGCCATCGCCGCGCCGCTGCTCGCCGCCTTTTGGCCGATCCTGCGCGGCGTGCGCGTCACCGTGCGCGAAGCCATCAGCGAAATCGGCCTGGGCAAAGGCCACTTCGGCCATAGCCTGCTCGACCGCATCCTCGTCGGCTTGCGGCGCATCATGCCCATGGGTCGCCCCATGCAGATCTCAATTCGCAACACCTTCCGGCGCAAGGCGCGGCTCTCGCTCACCCTGCTCACCTTGTCGCTTGCCAGCGTCATCTTCATCGCCATCTTCAGCATCCGCGCCTCGCTCCAACAGACGATGGACGACGCTCTCTCCTTTTTCGACTACGACGTGCAGGTGGTCTTTAGCCGCGCCTATCGCACCGACCGCATCACCCAACAACTCGAGAATGTGCCCGGCATCGACGCCATAGAAACATGGGGTTTCGGCACAGCGCGCCGCGTTCGCCCCGATGAAAGCGAGAGCGATGCCATCATCATCTATGCGCCCGAACCCGACACCACCATGCTCCACCCCATCATCGTCGAGGGCCGTTGGCTCGACCCGGATGACGACAACGCCATCGTCCTCAATACCGACGCGCTGCGCAACGAAGATGATGTCGGCGTAGGCAGCGTCATCACCATGAATATCAACGGCAAGGAGATGGACTGGGTCGTGGTCGGCATCGTACGCGGCATCCTCACCGGCGCCAATGCTTTCGCCAACTTTAGATACTTCGCCTACGTCACTAATGAGGTGGATCGGGCCCAAGTATCGCTCGTGCGTCTCGACGATCGCTCGTCGGCCAGCCAACTCGCTAAGGGACAGGAGATCGAACAGGCCTATCGCAACGGCGGCTTTCGCGTCGATCAAATGGGGACCATCGACCAACTGCGCACGACCATCAACACCATATTCGACGTTCTGATCGCCTTTCTGCTTTCTATGGCCTTGCTCCTGGGCATCGTCGGCGGCCTGGGCCTGATGGGCACCATGAGCATTAACGTCATGGAACGCACCCGCGAGATCGGCGTCATGCGCGCCATCGGCGCCTCCAACAGCTCTGTGCTGCGCATCGTCCTGGTCGAAGGCCTGATCATCGGCCTGATCAGTTGGGCCATCGGGGGATTGATCGCGCTGCCTGCCAGTCGCTTCCTGACCATGACCGTGGGCATGGTCCTCCTCCAGGCCGCGCCCAGCTACATCTTCTCCGTGGGAGGGGCCATACTCTGGCTGTTCATCGTGCTGGCGCTGGCGTTCATGGCAAGCTACCTGCCGGCGCGCCACGCCTCACAGCTTACCGTACGCGAGGTTCTCAGCTATGAGTGAGATCGCCGCCAACGGGCAGCACGCCAATGGCCGCTCGCGCCTGATTCGCCTGGAACGCATCCTCAAGTCCTATCAAACGCCCGCCGGCGAGTTCATCGCCCTGCGCGACGTCGACCTGTCTATCGGCGCCGGCGAATTTGTGGCAGTTGTCGGCAAATCAGGCAGCGGCAAATCCACCCTGATCAACATGATCACGGGCATCGACCGGCCTACCGCCGGCGAGATCTACATCGCCGATACCGCCATCCACAAGCTGGCGGAGGGGCCGATGGCAGAATGGCGCGGCCGCAACATCGGCGTCATCTTTCAGTTCTTCCAACTCCTCCCCATGCTCTCCTGTATCGAAAATGTCATGCTGCCCATGGACTTCTGTCGCATGTTCAAGCCCAGCGAACGCGAAGAACGCGCGCGCCATTTGTTGCAGCAGGTGGAAATGGCGGACGAAGCCCATAAGCTGCCCAGCGAAATCTCCGGCGGCCAACAACAGCGCGTTGCCATCGCCAGGGCGATGGCAAACGATCCGCCCGTGATCGTCGCCGACGAGCCTACCGGCAACCTAGATACGCGCTCCGCCGATTCCGTCTTCAAGCTGTTCGAGGACCTCGTTCGCCGGGGAAAAACCATCCTCATGGTGACCCACGACGAAGAGCTGGCGGGCCGCACCTCGCGGCGCATCACGCTGGCGGACGGAGAAATCGTGGGCGACCAGGCCGCTCGCCCGCAAGGCGAATCCCAAGATCTGGGCGAGTTGCGCCGCGTCCCTATGGCCTAGAACCGCCGCCGCGAAGCGCGCTGAGTTCAAACAAGAGAGCTTCATAGCGCGGGCGCCTCCTAGCGCACGCTGTGGCCGCACAGCCCGTCAGCCGCTATCGCCATCAAATCCCACCAAATTTGCCTCGAAACGACCGTCCGGCCTTCGGTAAGCTCGAAGCTTTCCGGAAGATGTGGCTCGACCTCATCTGCGCAAAATGTTAGTTGACACTAAAAATAAAGTGTGCTATAAACAAAACCATGATTAGATTGTTCGATTTTCCGTTTTTGACGCATCTTCACATATGCTGAAGCAGACAGACATGAACCAACTTCGCAAATGCTGCCGGACAGAAAGGCAGAATCACACATGACACAGCCGTCGCTTATCCAACCGCTTATCGCCCTTCTCATCCTTGCCCTAATCGCCGTTCTCCTGGCCCTGGTTCTCTGGCCGGGATCAGGCCTCTATGCCCGTTGGCGTCGCGCCCAGCGCCTCGACGAGCGCGTGCTCATCGAAGACGCGCTCAAACACCTGTACGGGGCGCGGCTGCGCCAGCGCAAGCCGACTCTCCAGAGCTTGGCCGGGGCCGCCAATATCTCCGCCGACCGCGCCGCCCAGCTCGTCGAGCGCCTCACCGAGTTGGAACTCGTCCAACTAGTCAACGGCGACATCCGCCTTACGCCGGAAGGAGAGACCTACGCGCTCAATGTGCTACGCGCCCATCGCCTCTGGGAGCGCTACCTGGCTGAAAAAACAGGCTTTGCCGAAAGCGAGTGGCACGAGCGCGCCGATTGGGTTGAGCACACTCTCTCCGAGGACGATCTAGCCGCCCTCTCCAGCGAACTCGGCCACCCGATGCACGACCCTCACGGCGATCCTATCCCCACCGCAGAGGGCGATCTGGTCTATCACGGCGGCAAGCCGCTCAACGGCATGGCGCCGGACAAGCCGCTGCAAATCGTTCATCTGGAGGATGAGCCGGAAGCCGTCTACGCCCAGTTAATGGCCGAGGGCCTCTACCCGGGCATGCGCCTGCAGGTGCTCGACGTATCGCCCACACGCATTCGCTTCTGGGCGGATGGCAAGGAGCATGTGCTGGCGCCCATCGCCGCCGCCAACGTATCGGTGCGCGCGCTGCCCGCCGCCGAGGCGGTCGACGACACGCCCTCACGCCATTTGGACAGCCTACAGCCGGGCGAGTCGGCAAAGGTGATTCGCCTCTCCTCGCGCTGCCGTGGAATGGAGCGCCGCCGTCTGCTCGACCTGGGCATCCTGCCCGGCACGAAGATCACGGCCGAACTTATCAGCCCAAGCGGCGATCCCATCGCCTACCGCATCCGCGGCGCGCTGATCGCCTTGCGCAAACAGCAAGCCCGCCTAATTGATATCGAACACCCGACAGGGGAAGCCATATGACCGAACAGAAGAGTATCCGCGCCCACGCCGCCTGCGAAACTTGCCCGGTGCACAACGCAGGCAACCTCCTGCGCCTCGGCGTCGACATGAGCGATTGGGACTATGTCGTCGCCCTAGCCGGCAACCCGAACGTGGGCAAGAGCACCGTTTTTAACGCCCTAACCGGACTGCGCCAGCACACCGGCAACTGGCCCGGCAAAACCGTCACCCGCGCCGAAGGGGGCTTCGAGTACGACAGCCATCGCTACAAGCTCGTCGACCTGCCCGGCACGTACTCCCTGCTTGCCTCCAGCCCCGACGAGGAGGTGGCGCGCGACTTCATCCTCTTCGGCCAGCCCGACGTGACCATCGTCGTAGTCGACGCCACCCAACTGGAGCGCAACCTCAACCTGGCGCTCCAGGTCCTCGAAATCACCGACCGGGTTGTGGTCTGCCTAAACCTGATGGACGAGGCGCGACGGCATGGCCTCGAAGTCGACCACCGCGCCCTGGCGCGGCGGCTGGGCGTGCCCGTCGTTCCCGCCGCCGCCCGCTACCGCGAGGGGCTGCCCGAACTGCTCGCCGCAGTTGCAGACGTGGCGACCGGGCGCACCGTGTGCAAGCCGCGACGGCTGAGCAACGAACCGCCCGCGCTGAAGCACGCCGTGTCCACGCTCGTGCGCCAGATACACACCCTGTATCCCGGCCTGCCCAACGCACGCTGGGTCGCCCTGCGCCTGCTCGACGGCGACGAAAGCATCGCCGCGGCTCTGCGCAACGGCGGGCTAGGCGACTTGACCCGCGGCGAGCCGGTCCCAGTCGAAACCGCGCATCCCGTAGAACTGGAGATGGCCCGATGACCGCTTCAACCGCAGAGACTATGCACACGTCTACAGACGGCGTACAGCCGGACGACATCCTTGCCACAGCCCAAGCGCTGCGTTGGCAGATCAGCGGCGACTTCCACGAAAAGATCGTCGAAGCCGCCTACGCCGAGGCCGCCGCCATCGCCGACAGTGTCGTCACCCGGCCGGGAGCGTCACCGCGCCTGGCCCTGGATCGCACCATCGACCGCATCGTCACCAGCCGCCGCTGGGGTTTCCCCCTGATGATCCTGCTCTTTACGCTGGTCTTTTGGATCACGATTGCCGGCTCCAACTACCCGTCGCAGTGGCTTGCCGCCATTCTGGTCGACTGGGGTCACCCCGCGCTCAAACAGCTAGTGGACGGGATCGGCCTGCCCTGGCAACTGAGCGGCCTGCTGGTCGACGGCATGTACCTGACCACGGCCTGGGTGGTGAGCGTGATGCTGCCGCCTATGGCGATCTTCTTCCCGCTGTTCACGCTGCTGGAAGACGCCGGCTACCTGCCACGCGTCGCCTTCAACCTGGACAACCTGTTCCGCAAATCCGGCGCCCACGGCAAGCAGTCGCTGAGCATGATGATGGGCTTCGGCTGTAATGCCGCGGGCGTGGTGGCGACGCGCATCATCGACAGCCCGCGCGAGCGCATCATCGCCATGATCACCAACAACTTCGCACTGTGCAACGGGCGCTGGCCCACGCAGATTCTCATCGCCACGCTCTTCATCGGCGCGCTGGCTCCCGCTCACCTGGCCGGCCTGGTTTCGGCCACGGCTGTTGTCGGCGTGACCATGCTCGGCATTCTGTTGACCTTCCTGGTCTCCGCCGGCCTCTCGCGCACGGTGCTCAAGGGCGAGGCCAGCGCCTATAGCCTGGAGTTGCCCCCCTATCGCCCGCCGCGCATCTTGCAGACGATCTACACCTCGATCATCGACCGCACGCTCTATGTGCTGTGGCGCGCCATCGTCTTTGCCCTGCCCGCGGGCGCGGTCATCTGGCTGATCGCCAACATCCACATCGGCGGGCCGAGCATCGCCGAACACCTCATCGGGTTCCTCAACCCCGTCGGCCTGCTCATCGGCCTCAACGGCGTGATCCTGGTCGCCTATATCGTCGCCATCCCGGCCAACGAGATCGTCCTGCCCACCATCTTGATGCTGACCGTCCTGTCTACGGGCATGCACGAGGCCGGCGCAGGCGCAGGCGTTATCTTTGAGTTGGCGAGCCAGAACGCCACCTATTCCATCCTGCAGACGGGCGGCTGGACGCTGCTGACCGGCATCAACCTGATGCTCTTCAGCCTGATCCACAACCCGTGCAGCACCACGATCTACACCATCTACCGCGAGTCAGGCAGCGCCAAATGGACGGCGGTAGCCGCGCTCCTGCCGGTGGTAATGGGGCTCCTGGTCACGTTTGTTGTTGCGCAGGTGTGGAGGCTTTTCGCCGTCTAGACGTGCGGCAGGCCGGATATCGGCAAACAAAACAGGACGCAGAGCAGGCTCAACTCGCTGCTCTGCGTCCTGTTTGTTCGTATCGTTTGGCCCGCGCCGTTCAGCCGGCAAGCAACTCGGACGGCAAGTCGGCTACGTCGGGAAAACTGCTCTGAGTGCCGGGGGCCTGCACGCTGACGGCCGCGATGCGGTTGGCTCGCTCGACGGCGGACGTGAGCGATCGGCCGGAGCCAAGGAAGTAGGCGAGGCTGCCCACGAAGGCGTCGCCCGCGCCGGTGGTGTCGACGGCCCGCACCTGCGGCGCGGGAACGTGGGCGATCTGCTCGTGCGTCACCAACAGACTGCCGCGCTCGCCCAAGGTGAGGATGACGTTGCCCGCGCCACGCGCCAGGCATTCGCGCCCGGCCGCGGCCGCCTCGTCGATGGTCGCGACCGGCATGCCGGTCAGCAGTTCGGTTTCGCTTTCGTTGGGGCAGAAGATGTCGCTCAGTGCGTAAGCCTCGTCGGGCAGCGAACTGCGCGCCGGCGCCGGGTTGAAGATCGTCATCACGCCCGCCCCGTGTGCAATACGCAGCGCCGCCAACGCCGTGTCCAGTTGCAACTCCCACTGGCAGACCACGACTTGGGCCGCCTCCAGCGCGGGGCGAGCCTGCTCCACGTCCGCCGGGCTAAGCAGGTCATTGGCGCCCAGCGCCACGATGATGGCGTTGTTGCCGCTGCTCTCCTCGACCCAGATCGGCGCCACGCCGGTAAACGAGTCAACGGTGGCAAAAGCATAGGTCGTATCGATGCCGTACTTGGCGAAATTCTTACGCGTATCCTCGCCGAAGATGTCCTGCCCCACCTTGGTCACAATCGCCACGTCTCCGCCGAGCTTGGCGGCCATCACGGCCTGATTGGCGCCTTTGCCGCCGAAGCCCATCTGGAAGCGCGTGCCGGGGATCGTCTCGCCCAGCTTGGGCAGGCGCGGGGCGTAGCTGATTAAGTCAATATTCGAGGCGCCGACAACGCAGATTTTCGGTCGTTGCATAGCTGGTTTGCCGTTCGTGTGGAGCGCCGTAGCGCGGGGATCAGCATAGACGAACGCCGTCTGCCGGCTTTGTGACCGGCGCGAAATGAGGCTGTTCTTGGTGGGAGTATATCAAACCCGGCGAAGTCACGCCAAGAGTCCGCGCTCCCTACGTTCGCGGAATCGCATGGCAGGTAGTAGAATCAACTAGGACGTGCGCCGGTCCGCATGTCTACTCCTTGGCCGTTCATGCTTCGCACAGATTCTGCTATGACACACCTTTCCCAAATCGCCCCGCCGACGAAAACCTCGCATACAGACTCGCAGCCGGATGACGAAAATGCGCTGCTGCAAACATACCTGCGCGGGCTTCAGAACAGCTCGTTCCCGTTCATCGCCGTTGCTCTCTTCTTGGCGGCTGCCGTCGCCTTTCTATGGATCACGAACAACGCCGACGTTTCGCGCCGTCGCGATATCCTGGGGATCGCCCTGTGCGTGGTGTCATTCGCCGCATGGCGCCTCCGTCTGCGCTACCCGTATGGTGTATGGGTTATCGCCTTGGGTACGAGTTCGATCATCGTGTTAGGCAGCATTCTTTTTCAACTGCCCGCCGCCTTGACGCTGCTCGCCCTGCCCTGCCTCCTCGTGACTGTCTACCTGGGGTTGCAGGCAGGTCTTATCTGGGGGGCTATCGTCTCCGGGCTGCTGATAGCGCTTTTTGCTGTGCAACCCGCGTACTTTCACCTCGAATCGCTCGACATTGCGCTTATCGCCATCTGGTGCGGAATCGCGCTCGTAGGAGCCGCGCTCCGCCCGTTGCGGACGGCCACGGCGGAATCTTGGTATCACTATTCGGCTGCGCGCAAGATGCTTGAAGAAAGCAGAGACCGTCAAGAAGAGCTAAACCAGGCTTACGAAGACCTGCACAGTGCATACAAGGAAATGGGCCGCCTGAACGCCATGCTCTTGGCGACTCAACGCGCCGTAGACGAGGCTCGTCAGGCCAAAGAAACGTTCGTGGCCAACGTGAGCCACGAGTTGCGCACGCCGCTCAACATGATCATCGGCTTCAGCAGCTTGATCGCCAAAGCGCCTCTCACCTACCGCAGAAGACTCCCTCCCGAACTCCTGGCGGACATCTCGGCCATCCAACGCAACGCCTTGCACCTTTCCAAGCTGGTAGACGACGTGCTCGACCTGAGCAAAGCCGACGCCGGATACATGAAGGTGTCGCTCTCCTACACTTCGATCCCGGACTTAGCCGTAGAAGCCGCCCAAGCCGTAAAGAACTTGTTCGACTCCAAGCATCTGTGGATTCGGATGGAGATGGAGCCGGACCTGCCCGAAGTGCTGTGCGACGCTACGCGCATCCGCCAAGTCATCTTGAACCTTCTAAGCAACGCGGGACGAGTGCTGGAAAACGGCGGCGTCACCATTCACGCCCGGATGGAAAACAACGAAGCGGTAGTCACCGTCGAAGACACGGGGCCGGGGATCCCGGAAGACGAGAAGCCGTTTCTCTTTGAACCGTTCCGTCAACTGGAAATCGCGCACCGCGGCGAGCAAAGCGGCACGGGCCTCGGCCTGGCGATCAGCCGCAAGCTCGTCGAACTGCACGGCGGGCGCATGTGGCTGGAGTCAAAACCCGGCGCGGGAGCGTGCTTCGCCTTTAGCCTTCCCATCGAGACGCCGCCTAAACAAATAAGCGGACCCAGCCGCTGGATATCGCGCGATTTTGCCCATCGAAATCGCACAGACGGCCGTCGCCGCGAGCTGCCCGTCATCGATAGGCGCGTGCTCTTTATAGACGCCGACGGCAGTCTCTATTCGTCGGCGCTCTATCACTTGCGCGATCAGATAGAGTTGGCCCTCGCACCGACCGTTGACCAAGCCGTCATAGACCTGCGCCATACAACCGCGCAGATGGCGGTCCTCAACCAGTCCGACGCCCTACAGTTATGCGATCTGGAAGCGGCGCTCAGAGCCGTCCCCTACCGGCTGCCCGTAGTGGCGTGCTCCGCGCCGAGTACGCCCTCAGCCGCCGCTCACCTGGGCGTCGACGGCTATCTGATCAAACCGATCTCGCATGAGGAGTTGCTGTCCGTCGTGACGAGCTTCCACCCGCCCGTGAACACGATCCTCATCGTGGATGATGAAGACGAGGCGGTGCAACTGTTCGCCCGCATGCTGGCTGCTGCCGAGCACAGCTACACCATCTTGCGCGCAAGCAGCGGCGCACGCGCGCTCGAACTCATGCGCAACCGCCGCCCGGACCTGGTTCTGCTCGATCTGATCATGCCTGATATGACCGGGTTTGAGGTGCTCGCCGCCCGGAAACTAGAACCGGCCCTGCAGGACATTAGAATCGTGGTGACCTCGGCACAGGACCCGATCGGCGAACCGGTGATCACCAGCCGCCTGACCCTCTCTCGCTCAAGCGGCTTCACGAGCAAAGAACTGCTCGACGTGATCGGCGCATTGGCGCAAACGGTTACGCCCGTTGCCGTATCTGACGCTCCAGCGCGGCCAAATACGCCTCGCGGCTAACCGGCTTGCAGACAAAGTCGTCTGCGCCCAGCATCTCGGCCAGTTCGTTCTGCGCCAAAACCGAACAAACAATGATCGGCGTGTTCGCCGTAGCGCGGTTCTCGCGCAATTCGCGCATGAGTTGCCAGCCGTCAACCCCCGCCATCATGATGTCGAGCGTGATGATCCGAGGTTTCCGCTCTTTTGCCAGCCGCAAAGCGCCTGCCGGGTCGCTGCATGGAAACAGAGCGAACTGGGTTCCTTCCGTATAGCGAGTGAAGAGTTGCAAGACATCTCGGTTGTCGTCTATCGCCAAGACCGTCTCTGCCTGGACCGCAGGCAGTGTGAGCAGCGCTTCGAGCAGATCGGTTCCCTGCGAGGCAATATCCAGCTTGCCCCCGTTCATTTCCAGCAAAAAGCGCGTCTCATCCAGGCTGTCTTGCCGGCTCTCTGCCCAATGCCCTATGCCGCCCTTCATCCCATGAATCCGCAGATACACGCGCCCGTTCTCTTGGGCGACGCCAATCCGCACCGCGCCGCCGGCGCAGGAGGGAACGAGATGCGTCAGCAGGCCGATCAGAGCTTGGCGCACGAACACGCTTGGCATCGAGGTGAGCCAATAATCGCTCTCCGGCGGCATTTGCAGCGAGACCCGATAGCGCGCCAACAACGGCTTCACGATGTCGGAAACTGCCAACAACTCCGCGCCAATCTCCGTATATTGCCCCTGCCCGCTCGCCAGGGTCACCGCATACTCGTCGCGCAGCGGGTCGTCGCCGGCAGCCGGATCGGCGGCGTGTTCGCCGGACCATACAGGCCATTCGTCGTGCGCATAACCGGCTTGGCGCGCCAAATTCTCCGCCAATACAGAGAGCGCATGCGACTGTTCTCGGCGCACCTGGCGGATGCTGCATGCCAACTGGTTGGCTAGATCGCCCTGGCTAGCCCGTTGCACGTACCGGTAGTAGAGCAACTCGTAGACATGCCAGGCAGGCGAATTCGCCGCCTCGTTGATCGGGGGCTTCAAGGCCTCAATCGCGGCCGTCAAGAATTCGCTAAGCGGCGCCTGCGGTCTGTCCGACTTGCCGATCAATTCCTGCAAGGGGCTGTGTCGCAGCAACTCGGGTTCATAGAGATGGTTCAGTGCGTAACGCAGTTCGCGTATAAAGAGATCATACGGGTCCATATATCGTCCCTCGGTCCTATTCTTGTCCCCTTCCTGGCCTTTATGGCATTGAGAGGCCCGGACCGGAACTCTATAATAGTCCACAGCACCCCTGTTCTTCAACTACTCACCTTGCAAGACAAACCGGAGGATATGGTTATGGAAGAGCACAAACGTTTCGGCCGTCGCGTCTTCTTGAAGAGCGCAGCCATTGCCGGCGTGGGCCTCGGCCTAGCCGCCTGCGCGCCGTCAACCGCGCCATCAGGCGGCGCGGCAGGCGCTCCGTCCGCAGAGGAGGAGCGCGAGATCACCCTAATGGCTTGGGATATGGAGGGATTCGATTCCTTCAATGCGGAATTCACCGCCGAAACGGGCATCGACGTTAGCCAGGCGGTCTTCCCTCAGGGCGTTTGGTCTGACGTAATGAACAAATTCGCGCTCTGGAGCCAGACAGGCTATTCGGGCTATGACCTGACCATTGCCGACGACCTCATCGCCGGCATGATGGCAGCCAATGGCTTCGCAGCCGAACTAGGCGACTATGATTTTTGGACCGAGCATGAGGATGATACGGTCGAAGGGATCCATACGCTGAATTCGGTGCTCAACGGCGTCTATCGCATCTTCTTCTTGTTGGACCTGGAACCCTTCTTCCATTACACGGCCTTGGTGCCGGAAGCCCCTAAAACGTGGGACCAGTTGATCACGTTTGGCAAGGACGCTACCAACGCGGACGAGGATGTGTGGGGATGGCGCCCGACGAACGGCGTAGGCCATGAGTTCAACACGGTGCTGCTCATGCTCAACCAGGCCGGCGCAGACCTCGATACGCTCGACGACGCCGGAACGCTGGAAGCCTTCCAATTCATGCAGGACTGGGTCTTCACCCACGAGATCACGCCCAAGTCGACGACCAGTGAAGGCAATGACCAGATCGCAAACCTCAGCGCTTTGGGCAAAGCCGGCATGTGGTGGAACTACACCGGCGGCTATCGCAACGCACTCGAACACGAACAAAGCGTGCTCACGATGGAGAACGCGCCTGCCGCGCGCTGGCCTATGGGTCCGGCAAGCGACATTGGGCTGATTCACGGCTGGGGCTGGATGCTGCCGAAGGTTGGCGAGAAGAAGGACTTGGCAATCGAATACCTCACCTGGTTCTCCCAGCCCGAAGTCCTCAAGAAATTCATCATCAACGTACACCGAGACGCGCCCCCGCGCTATTCGTTGATCAACGACCCGGACGTCATCGAGGCCGTGCCCACGCTGGCGCTGCCCGTCGGCTGGGAAACAATCCTGGCAGGCGCCAAGTTCCGCGAGCCCATCGTCAACAAGAAACCTGTGAATGAGCTCTGGAGCATGTTCCAGAACATCGGTCGCTTCATCTTCTCCGCCGAAAAGACTCCCGAAGAGACCCAGCAGTGGGCTGTCACGGAGTATCAGCGCATTATGGCGGATGCCGGCTAACCTACCCATCCCTAGACGCTGACATAGCGTCCTCAGCCTCTTGCCCCGTCTGGCGAAGCCGATAGATAAACTTCGCCAGACGGGAGCCGCGCAGGACATAGCAATTATGGCACAGGCCGAATCTGCACTTTCCCCGACTCGCTCACGGACGCGCCATGAAGCCGGTTTCTTCGCCAAATACTGGATGGCCTATCTGTTGGTGCTGCCGGCGATCATCGTGCGCTTTGCGTACACAATAGTTCCTCTTTTTCGCACTCTCTGGCTCAGCCTGACGAACATGTCCATCACCAACCCCGGTGAGTTCGTCGGATTGAGGAACTACGCGATGTTGTTCCAGGACGAATTGTTCATCAACTCGCTTGGCTGGACCGCGGTCTATACTATCTCAGCCACGTTGATCGAGACGGCCCTGGGCCTCGCCATCGCCGTTTTGCTGAACCAGAAGTTGCGCGGCCAGTCTACGGCCATCTTCATCGTAATGCTGCCCTGGGTCATCGCCCCCATGCTCGCCAGCAACGTGTGGAAGCTCTTGCTCTATGACAGCACCGGCATTTTCAACCAGACGCTCACCGTGGCGGGATTTTCTCGCGTACCCTGGCTGAGCGACCCGTTTTGGGCGAGGGTATCCGTGACTCTCGTCTCGGTTTGGAAGAATGTGGCTTGGGTATCCTTGATCTTCCTGGCTGGCCTGCGCTCCCTGCCCAAGGAAGTGCTGGAGGCAGCCGAGGTGGACGGGGCCGGCCCTTTCACCCGCTTCTTCAGGGTGTCTTTGCCGCTGCTCCAGTCCACCACCTTGCTCATCCTGCTGCTGAGAGGCATGGGCGAAATCCAAACCTTCGAGCAAATTTACGGCTTGACGATGGGCGGACCTGGCACGTCCACCCGCACCCTGGCGCTGCTCGCCTACGAGCGGTTCTTCACTGAGTTCAGGTATGGCTACGGCTCCGCCGTGAATATGTGGCTGTTTCTGTTTGCAGCGCTCGTCGGCTTCTATTATTCGTGGAAACTATACCAGGCAGCAAGGTAATTCAGATGCGCAAGCGAAACCACAGAAGTCTCATCACTTCGGTCATCCTCTATTCACTGCTGGCGCTAACGCTAGTCTTTGTCTTCTTCCCCCTCTATTGGATGCTCGTGACATCGCTCAAAACGCCGATAGAGGCCAATGAGTTGCCGCCGACTCTGATCCCGCGCATCCCCACGCTCGACGCCTTTAAGTTCCTGCTTGAGAGATGGCACTATCCCGAGGTGCTGTTGAACACATTTGTCATCGCCACCTTCTCTGCGCTGGGCGCCACCATCCTCAGCGGCATGGCCGCCTACGGCATCAACCGGCTGCACTTTCCCGGCAGAAGCGCCTTCTACGGCTTCATGGTCGCAACCCTGGCGCTGCCCGGCATGGTGACGATCGGCCCCATCTTCATGACCTACAAAGACATTGGCCTCCTCGACACCCGGCTCGGTCTGACGCTCGTCTTCCTGTCAGGCGGCCTGCCCCTGGCGATGCTCGTCGTCTTCTCGGCCCTCAACTCGATCCCGCGGGATATCGACGATGCCGCCGCCATCGACGGCTGCTCCTGGTTCGACACCCTGTTCCGCGTCATGTTGCCCATCGCCCTGCCCAGTTTTGTCGTCAGTTTCCTCCTGCTCTTTATTCATGCATGGAACGAGTTTCTTTTTGCCTACATTCTCAGCGTTACGCCAGAGAAACGCGTGCTGACGGTCCGCCTCTTCGAAATGCCGAATCGCGGAGACGTTTATCTGCCGCAATACGACCTGATCGCCGCCGGCGGCGTGCTGGTGCTGCTGCCCATTATCCCCATCCTCATCTTGGGCCAGAAGCGACTCGTGGAAGGCATTCTCGCCGGCGCAACCCAAGGAACCTAACCCATCACGACCAAGCAGAACAATCAAGCAGGAATCATGATGAACACCGACAAGAAGTTATCCGTCGCCGTAGTGGGCATGGGGTTCGGAGCCGAGTTCGTCCCCATCTATCTCGAACACCCCAACGTCGAACAGGTGGCGATCTGCGACCTGAGTGAAGAACGGCTCCAGCGCGTCGGCGAGCGTTTCGGCATCGAGCGTCGCATCAGCGACGTCCGCGAGATCATCGACTCGGATGAGTTCGACGCCGTGCACCTTGTCTCCGGCATCCCCGACCATGCCTGGCAGACGGTCGCCATGTTACAATCCGGCAAGCACTGCGCCTGCACGGTCCCTATGGCGACCAGCCTCGAAGACCTGCGCGCCATCGTGCACGCACAGCAAGCTTCCGGCAAGGTCTACATGATGATGGAGACTGCCGTCTATACGCGCCAGTTCTTCTATGCCAAGGCGCTGAAAGAACAGGGCGCATTCGGCCGCATCCAATTCCTGCGCGGCGCCCATTACCAGGACATGGAGCGCTGGCCTGCGTACTGGGCCGGCCTGCCGCCCCTGTGGTATGCCACCCACGCCATCAGCCCGCTGCTCGCCCTCGCCAATACGCGTGCGACCGCGGTCCACTGCTTCGGCTCAGGCGTCATGCGCGAGGAACTGCATCGGCAATACCGCAACCACTATCCAATCGAGACGGCCATCTTCCGTACGGAAGTCCCTGAACTCTCGCTCGAAGTCACGCGCTCGCTCTTCCACTGCGCGCGCCCCTACATGGAGAGCTTCGTGGTCTACGGCGAAAACGCCTGTTACGAATGGCAAATGGAAGACGAGCCGCCCATGCTCTTCACGATGAGCCCAATCGTTCCCGATCAACTCCGCGACGTGACCGTCGAACAGCCCGAGCCGCCGGACCGGGCCGACCTGCTGCCTCCGTCCATCGGCAAGTACACGCAGCGCTTCGTCTACAGCAACGAAGACAAGCACCTCTCCTTCGAGCAGGGCGGCGGGCATCACGGCTCCCACCCCCACCTGGTGCACGAATTCGTGAGCAGCATCGTCGAAGAGCGAAAACCGGCCATCGACGCCGTGACCGCCGCCAACTGGACCGCGCCGGGCATCTGCGCGCACATGTCCGCCATGCGCGGCGGCGCGCTGATCGAGATCCCGCGCTTCGACATCTAGGCCCGTGTACCGGGGATAAAATACCTTAGGGGGGCGCCGCAGAGGGTCCGCCCAGCGCCGCAGGTCTAGCCTACCGCATGGCCTGCCCGCCGGAGGACCCTCTGCGCGTGGGTGAGATCCTCGGCGCGCACAAGTATGAAGTCGGTGCGATAGGCGGAGAGGGCGAACAAGCCGATGCCCGCTTCGGCCAAAGGCGCAGCCAGACCGGCGAGGATGCCGGTCAACGCAAAATCGAGGACGCCTTCCACCTGCAGACAGGCCCACGGCCCCACGGACGGAACAAACGCCGGTACGTTCTCCGCCGCACAGACGATCGACAATTCCTCCGGCGTACGCATCAGCGCGTAGAACCGGCCCATGAAAACCCACGCCGGCGGCGCAGCGTCCGGCGGCAGCGAACAGATCGCCAGCCGCTCCGGCAGGATGCGAAGCGTTAGCGGTTGCATTCGTACGCCTCTATCCGCTTTCTCGTCGACTATGGTGAACCGCTCAAAACGACGGGATAGGCGCGTCCAGGCATTGGCGCAGTTCGTCCGGCGAGATGTTGCCGCCGCTGAGGATCAGCGCGATCTTCTTGCCGCGCAGACGATCGCGCAGACGCAGGGCCGCGGCGAGCGGCGCCGCTCCCGCCGGTTCAGCCAACGTCTTAGCCTTCTCCAGAAAGAGGCGGACGGCAACACGCATTTCGTCGTCGCCCACGAGCGTGAAATCGTCCAAATATTGCCAAAGGATGCGCTGCGGCAGCATAAACGGCTCGCCGGTGGCGAGGCCGCCCGCAAAGGTGTCGATCGGCGCGCGGCGAAAGGCGCGCGTCTGCCATGTAAGGAACGCGGCAGGCGCGCCCGCCGCGCCGACGCCGATCACCGTGATCAGGGGGTTGACGCTTTTGGCGACCAGGCTGGCCCCTGCTGCACCGCTCCCCCCGCCGATCGGCACGACGATCACTTCTACATCCGGCTGCGTTTCTAGAATCTCCAGCGTGTGCGTCGCCACGCCGGTGACCAACAACGGCTCATCGCCGGACGAGATGAAGCGCAGCCCCTGCTCCGCTTCCAACTCGGCGCAATAGCGTTTGCTGGCCTCGAAGTCCGCGCCGTGCAGAACCACCTCCGCGCCGTAGCTGCGCATGGCCTCGACCTTGACCGGGTTCGCCCCTTCGGGCGCAACGATCACGGCGCGCACGCCGAACAGCCGCGCCGCATAGGCGATAGATTGTCCGTGGTTGCCGGTAGAAGCAGTCACCACCCCGCGGGCGCGTTCCGCCGCAGGCAGATGCGCCATGAAATTGATGCCGCCCCGTACTTTGAAAGCGCCGATTGGCTGGTAGTTCTCGTGTTTGATGTAGACTTCGGCGTCGAGCAAGGCGTCCAACGCGGGGTAGCGGTGCAGCGGTGTGAGCGGCAGATAGCGGCGCACCACGACTTGGGCGGCCATCACGTCGCGCAAGGTCGGCAGCGGCGCAGCAACAGGATTGCGTTCGATCATGGCTCGCCCCAATCGTGGCGCTGGTGCGACGAGCTAGCGATGCTCGCCGCTGTCTTGATTGAAGTAACGGTCCAGGCGTCGTTCACGCAACGTACGGCCGATGATGCCCGTCAGCGACCACAGAATCACGCCGCTGACCAGGCCGGTGCTGCCGCCCAAAATCAGCCCTTCCTGCCCGCCAAGATAGGCCCCGCTGATCACGCCCGAAACCATGCCTGTCAGCGCCATAAAAAGCAGCAACTCCATTTCGTACCTCCCTGCCTGTGTGGACATCTTCCGGCCGGCAATGCGGCGCGGCGACCCCAGACAACCCTGGCATTCGTACTGGCATTCGTAGTGGAACCCGGACGCCGGCGTGCAGGCTGTGCGGAAAAAGGGCCTTGCGTTGACCCCCGCGGCGTGGATGATGCGAGCCGGCTTGCCGGATTCTTGCCCGGCGACCCTCTGGCGGAATAGCGTAAAAACCTGTCGCAGCGCACCCGGGCTTGCAGATACTATGTATACGAATGGATGGTACGTGTAAGTTGCGGCCTGTTCCGGTCTTAATTCGGACCAAAAGCCTACGAACTGCGTGGGCGCCGATCTACGCGGCGCGCCCAACGGCAGACTCCTCTACTGCGCCGCGCGCCGCATGGCGCGCCAACTCATGAACATGGCGCCGATGGCGGTAAAAAAGGCGATGGAAATCTTGGTGGCGTCGACGATCGGCTCCACGCGCACCCCCTGGGGACCGACAATGATCGCCGCCACGGGACGCCCCAGCGAACCGCCCCCGCCCCCTCCTCCGCCGCCGCCGGCCTCGTCGCCTTCCTCCGTCGGCCCGCCGCCTGCGCCAAACCCAACCCCCATGCCAACCGTGACTTCCGAGGCCGTGATGATCGTGTAATCTCCAAACTCAGCCGGCTTGCCGAAGATGGCGTTGGGTTGCGCCACGTCGAACAGCCTGCCGATCACCGCGGCGGCCTGCTCCGTAGAGTGCACCGCCGCCCCGGAGATGCTCTCCGCGCTGACAGGCGCGGCCTTTTCATCAATCAGTTCTTTGTCTTCGCTCATTTCACCTCTCCTTTACAACACTTCGCTTGGAAAACAACGCCAGCAGGATCAACCCGAACAGCCACACCCCCAACACGGCCAGCAACCCAAGCCGCACAGCCCACAGGACGTCGATCACCGGCAGGCGTTCCGTCACCCCATCCCGCTCTACGATCACTGCGGCAGGATGGTTCCAGACGAACCCGCCGCCGGGCCAGTGTATGCGCAATACGTGCGCCTGCGGCGTCATCCGCAGCGGGCCGGCTTGCACCGGATCCGCGCTGCGCACAGACCACTCAACCCACTGTGATGGCATGATCCGCCTCCCTCCTCTCTCGCTTTTGGGGCCGCCTAACAAATATCATGGAAAAACTAATGGCTATCGGCAATAAGATAAGCGCCGTCAGCGCCGGCGAGTAACTGCCCGCCAGATCGTAACTCAGCGCAAGCGGATACGCGCCCAGCGCCGTCCCGCCCACTGACCCGACCATCGTCGCCCCGCGGATCGAACCCAGATGGCGGCGGCCAAAATACTTGGCCCATACTGTCGAGTCCATCACGCGCGAGCCGCCCATCGCCAGGCCAAGCAGCGTAGCGTAGATCACCGCCGCCCACATCGTTTCCATGACTTGCAGCAACAACAGCGCCGCCAAAAGCAGCCCCATCTGCACGACCAACAACAACCGCGCCGATACTCTGTCCAAAAGATGCCCCATGCCCAGATTGCCGATGATGGAGACAAGCGCCATCGCCTGGTACGCGATCACGGCGTCGGAGCGGCTCAACCCGCGCTCGACAAAAAGCGACGCCTGGTGAAAGATCAGCCCGGCGTTGACGGTCGCCATCACCAGGAAAGCCAGCGTAAACACCCAAAACACCGACGTGCGGCGCGCCTCGCTCAAGGTCCAGTCCTCTTCGGCAGCGCCGTCCGCATAGCGATCGCGCGCGTTCCCGTCCGGTTGCAGCCCGTATAGTTCAGGCCGGTCACGGTAGAGCAGCCAGACCGCGGGCGCGGCAATCACCAGCACAATCAGGCTCAGCCCGATCCAGGCCCCGCGCCAGGTGAACTGGCGGATCAGCGTCTCGGCCAAAGCGGGAAATACAAACAGGCTCACCGCCAGGCTTTGCGAGGCCAGCCCCATCACCATGCCTCGCCGCCGCACAAACCACTGTGCGATGACGTTGTTACTCACAAGCTGCATCGAACCGAAACCCAAAAAGCGCACCGCCAGCAACGTAAGCAGCAGACCGGCTATGCCCGCCACGCGCGACATAGCGGCCAGCGCCGCCACAAAAGCCAGCGTCACCGCCAGCATCATGCGCCGCGTGCCGTAACGGTCTACCAGGCGCCCGGTCATGGGCAACAGCAGCGACGCGCCCAACGTCGCCGCGCCGTAGATCAACGAGACGGTCGAGCGCGAAATGCCCAACTCCGACACGAAATTGTCGATAAACAGGCTGACGGTAAAGGTCTGGCTCGGGCCCATCATCACCGCGCCGAGCGAACCGGCGGCAAGGATGACCCAGCCATAGAAAAACGGGCTGTGGTCGATCACCCAACTGTGGCGCGTGGCAGGCGCGGCAGAGGATGCAGCGGGGGATGCGGAAGAAGGTGTAGCAGAGGGTGTGGCTACGTTCGCCATGATCGGCAGGCGCTCAACTTAACGTGGACGCCCGGCAAGCGGCGCAACGGAATTCCGCGGTCGACTGCACGAGCGTCGAGGCGAATGACAATACTACCGGCTATTGTCACGGAAGCCGGGCCTGGGGTCAAGTCAGCTGCCCGATATGCGCGCTGTCATGCTGAGCAAAGCAAAGCATCCCGACCTCCGGCACACGAGATTCTTCAGCTCGCTGCGCTCGCTTCAGAATGACAGACGCTGAGCGTCACGAGTCAAAAATGACGGATGACGCATGACGCATGACGTGAGATGAGATTCTTCAGTTCGCACGGCGGCAGGGAGGCCGCCTCTACGGTGAAATGCGCTGCGGCTCTTGCCCGTTCCTCGCTACTTCCCCGGCTGCCACAACGGCTCGGCCACGCCGCGCGCGTAGTTCTCATAGCGCGCCATCACGAACAGCGCGTCAGACAACCGGTTGAGGTAGATCAGCGTATGCGGACCCACGCCCTCCTCACGCGCCAGCGCCGTCACCTCTCGCTCGGCCCGGCGACATACCGTGCGCGCCACCTGGAGCTGCGCCGCGCCAGGCGAGCCGCCCGCTAGGATGAAGTTCTCCAGCGGGCCGACTGACTCGTTCAACTCGTCGATGAGGTCCTCTAGCCGGCGAACATGCCGCTCTTCGATTTGAGGCAGCGGATAGCGCTTTTTGTCCTCTTCCACAAAACAAAGGTCCGCGCCGACGTCGAACAGCTCGTTCTGGATTTCTGGCACGATGGCGGCTAGCCGGTCACACAGCCCCAGCGCCAGCGCCAGGCCCAGATGCGAATTCAACTCGTCCACCGTGCCGTACGACTGCACGCGCAGCGCGTCCTTGGGCACGCGTTGGCCGCCGCCCAGCCCCGTCATCCCCTCGTCGCCCGTCCGTGTATAGATCTTCGTCAGCCTCGGCATCGCTCGCCTCTCTCCATTCTCCTATGCGGTTTGCAGCGCATCTTCCACCGTCAGCCAGCCGCTGTCCGGGAACAACTTCGCCACCTGCGGCGCGAAGAGCGGCGATGCGCCCAACACCTGCGCCGGCTCGCCCTGGGCGATCACCTCGCCCTGGCTCATCAACGCCACGCGGTCCGCGATCTCCGCGGCCAACTCCACATCGTGGGTCACGACCACGATCGCCATGCCCGCCGCCCGCCAACCCTTGAGCAGGTCCGCCAGTTGGCGCTTAGCCGTGTAGTCCAGCCCGCGCGTCGGTTCGTCCAGGAGCAGCGCCCGCGGCCGCGTCACCATGATGGCGGCCAATGCCGCGCGCTGGCGCTCGCCCGCGCTGAGGTCGCGCGGGTAGCTCTCGGCGTGCTGCGCCATGCCCAGCGTGCGCAGCAGTTCTCGCGCGTCGTCGGGCAGCGCATGCCCGCTGCGCCGCGCCATGAGGCCGTGATTGTGCAGCGTGATCGCCAGTTCTTCGGCTACCGTCTCGGCAAAGAGCAGCGAGTTCGGGTCCTGGGGCAAATAGGCGACCTGCCGGCAGATGTCCGCCACGTCCCGCCCTGCAATCGAACGGCCATCCATCCGGATATCGCCGCGCACGGGCCGCACCAGCCCGACCATACACTTGAGCAGCGTCGTCTTGCCCGAACCGTTGCGCCCCATCAAAGCCACGATCTCGCCGGGGTAGACGTCCAGGCTCAGGCCGTGCAGCACCTCGGTTCCCCCATAGGCGGCGGCGACATCACGCGCCGCCAGGAACGGCGTGCGCGCTCCGACCGCAGATTCGGCGACGCTCTCCTGGCGCGGTTGCGCCGCCCGCCCGTTGCCAGCCCGGCGCCGGCTGTGACGCAGCCCCTCCTTGATCGTCAGGGGCAACGGATGCCAACCCAACGCCTTGCTCAGGCGCACCAGCGGCGGCGCCAGGTCGATCTGCGCCAGCACCGCACGCGGCTCGTCCAACAGCGGCGAACT
Organism: uncultured Caldilineaceae bacterium; assembly: GCA_964467575.1. GTDB lineage: Bacteria > Chloroflexota > Anaerolineae > Caldilineales > Caldilineaceae > JASGTU01. Next base: position 45,918 of record CAYXRG010000025.1, read on the forward strand.
GCCGTCCGCGGGCAGGTAGAGGATCTTGTCCGCATAGGGCAGCACGCGCTCCAGCCGGTGCTCCGCCACGAGGATGGTCAGGCCGAGGTCCGTGTTCAGCCGCACCAGCGCCGACAGCACGTCTTCCGCCGACTTGGGATCCAACTGCGAAGTCGGCTCATCGAGCACGAGCACCTCCGGGCGCAGGGCCAGGACCGCGGCGATGGCGACGCGCTGGCGTTCGCCGCCCGACAACGTGCTCAGGGCGCGGTCGCGCAGCGGCGTCAGGTCGAGCAGGTCAAGCGTCTCCTCCACGCGCACGCGCATCTCCTCCGGCGGGATGGCGGCATTCTCCAGTGCGAAGGCGATCTCGTCCTCGACGCGGTCCATCACGAACTGGGCTTCCGGGTCCTGGAACACGAAGCCGACGTGATGGCTCATCACCTGCGGCGCGGCCTGCACCGGGTCCAAATTGCCCACGCGGATGCTGCCCGCCAGCGACCCGCCGCTGAAGTGCGGCGCCAGCCCGTTGATGCAGCGCAGCAGCGTCGATTTGCCCGCGCCCGACGGGCCGACGACGAGGATCAACTCCCCTTGCGGCAGGTCCAAGCTGATGTTGGACAACGCCGGATGCGCCGCGTTCGGGTAGGTATAGGAGACGTGTCGAAAGTGAATCACAGGCAGTCCCTTTCAGTCGTCATGCGTCAGTCGTCAGGCGTCATGACGCCTGACTAACGCAGCGCCGGCCCGACCATCGCCAACGCAGGCGGCAGCAGCCCCCACGTGCTCATCCCGATCCACAGCGAAAAGCCCGGCGGCGTCAGGCTCGGATACGGGTAGAAAAACAGCGAGCTGCGGTCCAGCCCCGGCAGCGGCAGCACGAAGAACGCCGCCGTCAACAAGGCGCCGCCCGCCACAGCCCACTCGCGCATGCGCCACGGCGCCGGTCGGTAGACCGTCTGCGGATGCCGCCGCCCTGCCGCCCACACTGCGCCCGCCACCAGCGCCGCGCCGATTAGGGCAGTCGCCAGGCCGAGCGCGCCCGCTCCCCACACCAGCCGCAGCAGCAGCCCGGCCGCGGCCAGGGCAATCCCTGCGATCAGGCTTACCTGCGTCCACACGTCGTGCGTTGGCGTCGACGCGCCGGCAAAACCGCGTGCGGTCATCGCCTCGGCCAATTGCAGCGCCCGCTCCAGCCCGCCGGTTAGCAGGGGCAGCAGCAAGGGCAGCCAACTGCGCAAACCCTGCACCCGCCGCCCGCGCACCGCCTGCGCCTCGCGGATCTGCCGGTATTGGCGCAGCGTGGTCGGCACAAAGGCCGCCGCGATCGATACCACGACCGCAATCGAATAGTAGGCGCGCGGGGCCAGCCGCACCATCTCCCGCACAGGCAGCGCCTGGTTGACGAGGATAAAGGCGGCGTACAGCCCGGTCAACGCCAGCCCGTTGAGCGCGCCGTACAGCAGCGCCTCCAGCGTCACCGGCCCGCCGATCAGAGGCAGGGCGTCGGGCAGACGCACCAGCACCGCGTCGCCCACATGCACCATCAGCCCGTTGAACAAGGCCGACACGCTCACCACGAACAGGCCGAAATGCAGCGGCGACAGCGGGACCGCCCGCTCCGCATCCAGCGCGCCCGCCACATATTTCGCCGCGATCCACGTCGCCGCGAGCCAAGCCAGGATCAACGCCAGGTAGATCGGATTGCGGCTCACGGCCAGCGCGGCCACGACCGCGGCCAGCCACATCGCCCAGGCCCCGGCGTGGATCGAGGCGTCGCCCCGGACTGCCGGCTGCGTCGCCGGGTTCACCGTCCGCCTCCCGTCACAAGCGGCGCGTTCACGCCGGTACGATCGGCCGCATACTCAAACGTGAAGCGGTCACGGAAGCGGCGCAAGATGCGCAGCGCGGGCACGCCCACTACTAGGATAAAGACCACGTTGCCTGCCATGCGCATCGCGTCCCATGCCAGCGACGTGACCACATAGAATACGGCATAGCGCCGCAGCCCTTCGACGAACGTCACGCCCGGCTCCCAATATTGGCCTGCCGGCCCGGAGACGAAGGGCCAGAACCAGATGTTCATGACCGCGCCGAACAGGAAGCCCCACAGTCCGCCATATACGGCCAGGACCACTGCCTCACCGGTCTTGCCCTCAGCGCGCAACGCACGCACGAGCGGGCGGCACAGCGGCGCGGCCATGCCCGTCCACCCCGCCGTAAACATCTGGTAGGGCAGCCACGGTCCCATTCCGCCCGTGAGGATGCTGGACACGAAGATCGTCAGCGCGCCGAGCAGGAAGCCGAAACGCGCGCCATATACATAGCCGCCCAGTACGATCAGCAGGAAGATCGGGCTGAAGCCCCCCGGCCCAGGGACAGCGCTTTCGATGAAGCGCAGCACCGCGTTCATCGCCACGAGAATGCCGAGCAGCGCCACCACCTTGGCGCTCATACCCTGCCCCTGCACCTCCAGCAGCAGCACGGCGAAGCACAACCCGGCAAGTAAACTCACCATCAGCGGCGCGTCCGCCGCGTGCGCCATGCCGGAGCCGGCTGCCTGCGCCGCGGCAGGCAGCCAAAACGGATAGAGAAATGCAGCCGCGCCCAGCAGCGTGGTCAGCGCGTAGATGGCGACGCTCAGGCCGCTCTGTCTCATCGGCGCCTCCATATCGCCCAGATCACAAGCCAAATGCCGCCGAAGAGCAGCGGCGCGCCAAAAGCCAGCGCTATGCCGCTAACCAGGAACAGCCGCTCCAAACGGTCTGCGCTTGCCGGAGCGACGTTTGCCGCCGCTGACGGCAGACCGTCCGCCGGGTCCAACAGCACGACCGCGGGCTGCGCCGGCGCGACCGGCGTATCGAGCGGGCTTGCCGCCGGCGCCATGACCGTGACGGGCGGGACCGCTGCGACTGCCGCTTCCTGAGGTGTAGGCGTCTCCGCGGGCGGCGGCGTATCGGTGGGGAATGGCGTATCGGTCGGCGGCAAGGTCGGGACTTCCGTTGCCGTAGGAGGCGGCTCCGGCGTCCATGTCTCCGTCGGGGACGGCTCAGGCGGCGGCGCCTGCGCTGCGGCGAGGTCGGCCGTGGGCGCGGAGAAGACCGCCGCCACGTCCACCGTCAGCGCCGCTTCATTATGGCCTGCGGCGCTGGCGGCAAACAGCACGTAGGTCATCGTCTGCTGCGGCGACATCGCCTTGCTGCCCTGGGCCGGCAACTGCTCCTCGCCGCCCGGGTAGCGCAGCAACACGGTGTCCGCGCCCGCCACGTCCCAACTAAGCGTCACGCTCTCGCCGAATGAGACGGCGGCGCGATCCGCGCCGAAGCGCAGGATGCTCGGCGTAGCGATGGGCGTGGGCGTGTCGGTCGGCGTGGGGCCGGGCGTGGGCGTCCACGTCTCCGTAGGGATGGGCGCCGGCGTGCTGGTCGAAGGCTCACGCGTTTCCGTCGGCGTTGCGGTCGGCTGCCCTGCCGGCGTCTCAGTAGGCGTGACCGTCGGCGTGGGCGTGGGGTTACAGATCTCGTCGAACGTGAGCAGCCGCGGCGCGTTCTCGGCATGCCTGCCGATCACGCCTTCGCTCCACGACCAGCCGTCCACGCTGCCGTTGCGCACTTCGGTAGAGCTGGACCCGGTTACCGAATACGTCCATACGCCCCCCGCCTGCTGCCAGTAGGACCAGTACTGGCATTCGGAGGACATGCACTTGCAGAAGCAGTTCTCTTGGGGCGTCGTACAGCCGGTGTCCCCGATGCGGCAGACGGCGTTGCCCTTGCCCGGAAATGGCTCGATGCTGACGGCAAGCCCTGTCTGTCTGCGCAGTTCGTCCAGCAGTTCAAAGCCGCTGATCGCTTCTCTGCCATCCGGCAAGGCCACACAGCGCGCGTCGAACAACCCGTTGCCATAGTCGATGACGATGCCCGCCCGGTTCGGCGTCTGCGCGTGGATGCCCGGCCCTGTTGCAATCAGCAGGATCAACGCCCACAGCGCGGTGACGGCCGCGCTGCGGGCGAAATGTACCGGATGACGCTTACCGCGCCTGTCGCCTTGCATCATGCCTGCTTCACTGGTCCAGTCGACTCGTGCAGGTGTACGGCAGGTAAGTTAAATGTACGCTGCACGCATTCAGAGAGTGCACACGCAGCGGATACGAGCCGCCCAACAGCGCGACCACAGCCTGCTCCGTGGCGAAGAAGCCAGCCCCCTTCATCCACTCGAACGACCCGTCGGGCAGTTGCATGTCCAACAGGAAATCGATGGGGCTTGCGCCGCCGGGCGCCCATTGCGCCGCGGTCACATCTTCGCCCGCGGCCAGCAGCCCCTGCACAGCCCAGGCCGTCGAGTTGGCGTCGCTGTCCGAACCAAAGGGCGAGCCGGGCTGGTAGGGGAAGCCGCCGTCGTCGTTCTGCGCATCCCTGAGGTACGCCACGCCGCTTACGATCTCCGTCGCCGAGACGGGCACGCCCGCGGCCAGCAACGCTTGCAGCGCCAACGCGGTCGTGTTCGTGTCCGTGCCCCAGGTGGGCGACCATTCCCATCCGCCGTCGGGCTGGATCATGCCGCGCAGGTAGTCCACGTTGCCCGCCGCCACCGGCTCGGACAGCGCTACGCTGCCCAAGATTGCCCACGACAGGAAGCCTGGCTGGTCACTCATCGCGCCCAGTGTCGGGCTGTAGAACTCGGACGGGTAGGGCATGCCCGGCGGCATGCAGCCGCCGGCCCCGGTCAACGCCACGCCGGCCTTGCCCGCCGCGCTCACGTCCTTCCAGGTATAGCCCCTGGCGGCAAAGGTCACGAATTCCATCAGCGACGGCGCGCCCGGCGCAGCCCGCCACTCGTCCGCGGCGAGGTTGTTGGCGCCGATGGCGAGCATGGCCTCCAGGCTGCTGCTCATCGAGCCGCCGTAGCTGCCGTCGGTAATTGACTGGCCCGCCTGAATCGCCGCCAAGCCGCGCTGCGCCGCCTGCGCCTGTTCGGCGGATGCCCAGGGCGCGCTGCCGTCGCCCCAGCGCCAACCCTCGACCGCGCCCGTTTGGCTGATCACCGAACTGCCGGCGCCCGACGAAAAGCTCCAATCGCCCCCATCCCATTGGTAGTAAGCCCAGAACTTGCCATCCGGGTCGCAGAAGCAGTCATCCGCCGGGCAGCCTACCCCTTCGATGCTGCACACGGCTGTGCCCCAACCGAACTCCTGCGTCTGAACGTCCAGCCCAGTCAGCTCCAGCGCCCGAAAGCCCGAAATCGGTTCCGTGAACGTGATGGGCCGCACGAGCAAATCGGCGCCGTCCAACTGCACCGCCACATGCGCCTCATTGGCCGCATCGGCGGACGCATCCGCCGCCAGCGCCGCCGTCGTCCCCATTGCCAGCAGCGTCATCAGCGCCAGCCCTACGCCGATCGCCAACATCGAGAGCGATAACCGCCACTGTCTGTCGTATACCCCGTTCATTGCCCTACCCTTTCCTTGCCGGTCTTGACAGCCGGTGTTGACCGTTGGAGCGACGACTGCCGTCGTCCTCGTCTGAACACAAACATCCCGAAGAGGCATGGCGGGTGCGTCGTCTCTCACCGGCGAAGACGGAACACGCTGGCGGCGTGTCGCTTCTCCGAAGGCGGGCGTGGCGGATTTCGGTTGTGCAGCAGGGGGAATCCGGCGCCCGATCTTCGGAGCCGGTTTGTTCCACGAAAGAGCCTGCCGGATCGGCAGGCTCAGAGGTTCACTTCGCGAACGCCTGGCCCCTTTTCCACGAAGGTGGTTTCAAGCAACCGTGAAGGCGGGTGTTCGGACTTGGCGGGCAGGCCGCCTAACCGTTGCGGGACAGTGCCGGACTGATCCAGAAAGGACTTCACCGGTCTTCCCCCTTTATGCGCTACGCATCCGGGCGTCTAGCGCACCTCCACGGGACCAACTGTTCAGTTGTACGCGCAGTATATCAGCATTGCGGCGCACATGTCAATAACTTGGCGCGGCCCG
>CAYXRG010000026.1:0-1598 GCA_964467575.1 uncultured Caldilineaceae bacterium
GCCGCCGGCGCGGATGCCGGGCAGCGGAAGAGCACGAAGTTGGCCTGGCTGGGCCACGCCTCCAACCCCAGCTCGCGCAGTTGTCCGTACAGCCAGTCGCGGCCGGCGAGCGTCACCTCGACCGTGCGCGCCACATGCGTATCGTCCTTCAGCGCAGCCAGCCCGGCGGCGAAGCAGAGCGCGTTGAGGTGGAAGGGCAGGCGCAGCGCCGCCGTCTGCGCGACCAACTCCGGCTTGCCCGCGGCGTAGCCCAGACGCAGCCCCGCCAAGCCATACGCCTTCGAGAAGCTGTGTACGACCAGCACATTGGCCCCGTCCGCCACGTCCGCCAGCGGGTCGGGCCGGTCCGCTTCGGTAATGAAGTGGCAGTAGACCTCGTCGAACACGACGATCACGCGTTCGGGCAGGCCGGCGAGGATGGCGGACCACTGCTGCGCCGAGAGCAGGATGCCGGTCGGGTTATTGGGGCTGCACAGGTAGAGCAGCCGCGTAGCGGGCGTCACCGCGGCGAGCAGGGCGTCGACGTCATAGCGGAAGGTGTCTGCGGGCAGGTCTACAGGGACGATGGTTGCGCCGGCGGCGCGCGCCGTCGTCTCGTAGATGGGGAAGGTGGGGCGGCAGATCACGGCTTCGTCGCCGGGGGCGAGAAAGGCGTGGGCGATCAGGTTCAGCACGTCGCAGCCGCTGTTGCCGGTGACGAAATTGTCCGGCGTCAGCCCGCGTCCGTGGTGTGCGGCGAGGGCGCTGCGCAGTTCGTCGTCGAGGAAGGGCGGATATTCCCACAGCCCTTCGGCCGCAGCCTGGATGGCGGCGACGGCGACGGGTGATGCGCCAAGCGGGTTCTCGTTCGACGACAGCTTGTGGCGGAATTGGGCGCCGGATGAACGTTCCGGCCCGCGGGGGTACGCGCCCGGTTTGGGGAGCGCGGGGTGGGTTTGCGGGTGTTCGGCCATGGCGAAGGTTGCTCCGGTGTTGATTGGCGTAAATGTCGGCGGGTGTTCCGTGCGGGATGCTCCGAACGGGACGGGACAATCAGTGCGGGACGATCAGCGTGTTTTGGAAATGAGAGACGCGCCAGACGCCATCCCGGTTGATGATGATCAAGGTCTGGAGCGCGTTGTGATCGCCGGCGATATAGCCGGACGGTACGTTGAGCACAATGTTGACATGGGCGATGATGACGTCGCCGGTGAGGGCGCGCGCGTCGGCGACAGTCTGGCGCACGGTGCTGCCCTTGTAGATCGTGTGGAAGATGCCCTGATGCGCGCCGGCGATGGACTGGCGCGAGCGGATCAGGTGGCCGAGGACGGTGATGTAGTCGGCGTCCTCGGTAAAGAAAGCGCCGTACGCGTGGCCGTCGCCGGCGTTCCAGGCGGCTTCCAACTGGCGGGTGAGGGTCGCGGCGATTGCTTCAGGGTTGGCGAGCATGGCGCTGTCTCCGTGCGATGGGGCAGCAAACGCGCGCGATGTGCGGCGATTCCTGCGCGACTTACTTGTAAATGTGTAAATGCTGGCAAGGGAGACTGACGGGAACATCCCTGCTCGATCGCGTTGCCGATGACGGCGAGATTATACCATTTTGACAGGAGTGTGGGCAA
>CAYXRG010000026.1:1698-25892 GCA_964467575.1 uncultured Caldilineaceae bacterium
CGATCGCGTTGCCGATGACGGCGAGATTATACCATTTTGACAGGAGTGTGGGCAACGAAGAAGCCTGCCGGAGAGTTGTGAACTCCACGGCAGGCGGGGTGAGCGTTTGCGGTTTGCTGTTCGCCGCGTTTAGGCGTTTTCGCCAAGCATCTGTCATTCTGAAGCGAGCGTTAGCGAGCTGAAGAATCTCGTGTACCAGAGGTCGAGATGCTTCGCTACGCTCAGCATGACAGGCTGCATTTGGCGAACAAACTGCTTAGCCGATGGCGATCATGCGCTGCACGGCCTGGGCGGCGCGCACGCGGATCTCCTCCGGCACATGTACTTGGTACTGGTCCTTGCGCAACGCTTCGAGCGTATCTTCCAGGGTGATCTGGTTCATGTGCGGGCAGCGCACGCTGCACAGGCGCAGCATGTCCTTGTGCGGGTTGGCTGCGGCCACGTTGTCGCCCATGCTGCACTCGGTCAGCAGCAGGTAGTGCGGCTTGGCGGTCTGCTCGACGAAGCGGATCATGGCCGTCGTGCTGCCGGAAAAATCCGATGCGGCGACAACTTCGGGGCTGCATTCCGGGTGGGCCAGGATCGCCACATCCGGGAATTGGGCGCGCACATCGGCTACGTCCTGCACGGTGAACTGCTCGTGCACCTCACAGCGGCCATGCCAGCCGATCATGTCGAAGTCGGCCCCGACCTCTGCCAACTCGATGTTGGACATGCGCGAGGGGACGATGATGCGCTTGCCCGTTTCTTGGGCGACGTTCTTGGCGAGGTACTCGTCGGGCAGGAAGATGATCGTATCCGAGTCGAAGGAATTGACCACCTCGACCGCATTGCCGGAGGTACAGCAGATGTCGGATTCGGCTTTGACATCGGCGTAGGTGTTGACGTAGGTGACGACGGGCACGCCGGGGTACTGGGCTTTGAGGCGGCGCACATCTTCGGCGGTGATGCTGGCAGCGAGCGAGCAGCCAGCTTTCTGCGAAGGGATGAGGACCATCTTTTCAGGGTTGAGCAACTTGGCGGTTTCGGCCATGAACTCGACGCCGCAGAAGACGATGATGTCCTTGTCTGTCTGCGCGGCCATGCGGCTGAGGTAGAGCGAGTCGCCCACGATGTCGGGTACGGAGTGGAAGAGGGCGGGCTCCATGTAGTTGTGGCCGAGGATGACGGCGTTTTTCTCGACCTTGAGGCGGTTGATCTCGTAGGCCAGCTCGGCCTTGATGCGCAGCTCGATGTCGGGTACGACGTTGGCGAGCTGTTTCTTCATCTGCTCATACGTTTCTTGAACCGACGACGCGTGAATAGGCACGGTAGTTTTCTCGTTTCTCTCGGTACCGGCTGCCGGCGGGCCGGGACATATCAGCGCAGGCCGCTGTCTGGGCGGCAAAGCGCATGCCGGCGCTACACGGGCAAGTATACGAGGTTCGGGGGTTAATGTCAATATGACACTACCGCGGCGAACAGGTGAACTGCTAGGCCGCGCCGCCGAGGTGCGCGAGCATGGCGCGGATGGCGGCGTGGTGGCCGGGGCGGTAGAAGCCGCGCTCGACATGGGCGCCGGGCGGGATCGCGGCGGCGAAGGGGAGGTCGACCAGCGCTTCGAGATCGGCGTCTGCCACGGGTTGGGCGGGCGCGCCGCGGGCCAGCGCGGCGCGGCAACGCGCCTCGAGCCGGTCGAAATAGGCGAGGTTGGCGCGGATCAAGTCCGGGCCGGCGTCGAGGGGCGCGTGACAGTAGAAGGCCGCACGCGGCTCCAGCGCGGCGAGTCGTTCCAGCGAGGCGCGCAGATCGCTCAGCCCGTCGTCGCCTACAAACGGCAAAGGCTGCTCCGCCGCGTCCCCGGCGAGAAGCAGGCCGATCTCTGGGATGCAGATGGAGCAGTGGTCGGGCGTGTGGCCGGGGGTGGCGAAGAATTCGAGCGTCAGGTCGCCTCCGTCGATGATGAGGGCGTCGTCGAAGAGGATGGACGGCGGGACGAGGCGCACGCCTGCGTATTCGGCGGGCTGCTCGGCCTGCAGTTCGGCCAGGGCGGTCTGCTCCGCGGCGGAGCGCAGGCGTGCGGCGCAGCGGAGCGTGCCGATGATGGGCGCGGGCGCGGGGCTGTGCGGCCCGTCGAAGTACTGGTTGCCCCAGGCGTGGTCGGAATCGGCGTGGGTGTTGGCGACGAGCAGTTGGCGGCCTGCCAGGTGCGGGCGGGCGATGTCGAGTAGCGCCTCGGCTGTGGAGGCGTTGATCAGGGTGTCGACGAGCACGACATAGCGCTCGGTGACGATGATGAAGACGTGCATAGGTAGGGTGAAACCTGCGTAGGCCAAATCATGGCGACAGATCAGCAGGCGGGGGTCCCAGCCCTGATTGGGCACGAGGGCAACGGGCGGATTGGCGGCGCTGGTCATGGGCGTAACCTCAGCGGGCGTGCGGATCGGCGGCTGGTTTGGCCTGTATGATAGCGTAGTCGCGGCGTAGAGGGGAGCCGGGCGGTCGCGCCGGAGTTGGTGTAAGATGTGTGCGTACCGGAAAGGGACACGCTAGGCATGACCGGCAGATGAGCAGCAGACCTTCGCCAACAGTGCGCCCGTTCCTGAAGTGGGCGGGCAATAAGTATCGCATCCTCGCACAGATCAAGGCGGCGCTGCCCCCCGGCAGGCGGCTGATCGAGCCGTTCGTCGGGTCGGGAGCCGTGTTCGCCAATACGGATTATGCGCGCTATCTGCTGGCCGACGTCAACCCGGACCTGATCGCGCTCTACCGCCATCTGCAGGACGAAGGACCGCGCTTCATCGAGTACTGCCGCTCGTACTTCACAGCGGAAAACAACACGAGCGCTGCGTATTACGATCTGCGCGCCCGCTTCAACGAGATGGCGGATGTGCGCGAAAAGGCGGCGCTGTTCGTCTATCTGAACCGGCACTGTTACAACGGGCTGTGCCGCTACAACGCCGGCGGCGGCTTCAACGTGCCCTTTGGCCGCTACCGCAAGCCCTACTTTCCCGCCGCCGAGATGGCGCATTTCCACGAGCGGGCGCGCCGGGCGGAGTTCGTCTGCGCCGCCTTTGGTGAGACGATGGCGGGCGCGCAGCCGGGGGATGCGGTCTATTGCGATCCGCCCTATGCGCCGCTGTCGGCGACGGCAAACTTCACAAGCTATAGCCCCCAGCAGTTCGGCGTCGAAGAGCAGCGGGAGTTGGCGCGGCTGGCCGAAAAGCTGGCGAGCCGTGGCGTATCGGTGATCATCTCGAACCACGACACGGATTTTACTCGGCGGGAATACGCCCAGGCGCGGATCGTGACGTTCGATGTTCGCCGTACGATCAGTTGCGACGGCGCCAGCCGGGGCCATGCACAGGAACTGCTCGCCGTTTTCGGCGGACAAGAAGCATAGACCGCGGCGCGTGGATGGCGCGACGCTTGCTTTCCGCCACAAAATAGCCGAATCTCACGAAGCAAGGAATCGCGCTCTGGTCGTTTCGCGTCATGTGCGCCAGTTTCTTGCGTTCTCCGCGTCTGTGCTTCTTGTGCCCGCCCTACTCTACCGCCACAGGGCGGACGCCCCAGATCTCCGTGCAGTATTGGCGCATCGTGCGGTCGGACGAGAAGTGACCGCAGCGCGCGCAGTTGAGGATCGACATGCGCGTCCACGCTTCGCGATCTTGGTAGGCGGCCGCGGCCTGCTCCGCGGTTTCGACATAGGCAGCGTAGTCGGCCAGGAGCATGAACTCGTCGCGGTCGAGCAAGCTGTCGACGATGGGCCGGAAGATCTCGGTGTCGCCATGCGAGAAGAAGCCCGATGCGATGCGGTCGATAGCCGCGGCTAGCTCGGCGTTATCCTCCACATAGCGCCGCGGCGCATAGCCGGCCTGCTTGGCGGCGAACACCTCGTCCGCGGTGAGGCCGAAGAGGAAGAAATTCTCCGCGCCGACCAGGTCGCGAATCTCGATGTTGGCCCCGTCCAGCGTACCCAGGGTGATGGCCCCGTTGAGGGCGAACTTCATGTTGCCCGTGCCCGAAGCTTCCTTGCCCGCCATTGAGATCTGCTCGGAAAGATCGGCGGCGGGGTAGATCTGTTCGGCCAGCGAGACGTTGAAATTGGGCAGGAAGACGACCTTGAGGCGCTCGCGCACGTCCGGGTCGTGGTTGACGACTTCGGCGATGGAGTTGATCAGCTTGATGATGAGCTTCGCCATGTAGTAGCCGGGCGCGGCCTTGGCCCCGAAGATGAAGGTGCGCGGCGCAATCTGCTGCGTCGGGTCGGCCTTGATGCGGTTGTAGAGCGTGATAATGTGCAGCGCCTTGAGCAGTTGGCGCTTGTATTCGTGCAGCCGCTTGACCATGACGTCGAACTGGCTGGCCAGGTCGACGTCGACGCCGGTGTGCTCGCGAATGATGGCGGCGAGGTCCGCCTTGTTGGCTTGCTTGACAGCGCGCCAGCGCTGGCGAAAATGGGGGTCGTCGGCAAAGGGTTCCAACTCTCGCAGGCGATCCAGGTCGCGCAGCCAACCGTCGCCGATGGTCTCGGTGATCAGTTCGGACAGGCGCGGGTTAGCCAGGCGCACGAAACGCCGCGGGGTAACGCCATTGGTCTTGTTATTGAACTTCTCCGGCCACAGGTCTGCGAAGTCGGCCAAGGTGTGCTCGGCCAGCAGACGGCTTTGCAGCGCGGCCACGCCGTTGATCGAGAAGCTGCCGATAGCCGCCAGGTGGGCCATGCGCACCATGCGTTCGCCGCCCTCTTCGATGACGGACATGCGGACGACGCGTTCCTCGTCGCCGGGGTAGCGCTCGCGCACCATTTGCAGGAAGCGATGGTTAATTTCGTAGACGATCTCCAGGTGGCGCGGCAACAGGCTTTCGAACAGCGAGACCGGCCATCTCTCCAGCGCTTCGGGCATGAGCGTGTGGCAAGTATAGGCGAAGGTGCGCCGCGTAATGTCCCAGGCCCGATCCCAGTCGAGCTTGTACTCGTCCAGCAGCAGGCGCATCAATTCGGGGATGCCGATGACCGGATGGGTGTCGTTCAACTGGATCGCCACCTTGTTCGGGAACTGCTCCCAGTCGTGGTTGCGGATATGGAAGCGGCGGATGATATCCCGGAGGGAGCAGGCCACGAAGAAGTACTGCTGCTTGAGGCGCAACTCGCGGCCCTGCGGCGCGTTGTCGTTGGGATAGAGCACCTTGGTGATCGTCTCGCTGTCGACCTTTTGCTCGACGGCGCGGGTATAGTCGCCGAAGTCGAAGAGCTGGAAGTCGAACTCCTTGGTGGCGCGGGCGCGCCAGAGACGGATCAAATTGACGTGGCGCGTGCCATAGCCGGGCGACAGCATGTGATACGGCTCGCCCAGGATGGTGTCGCCCGGGATCCAGCGGATGCGGTACTGGCCGTTGTCGTCGAGGTATTGCTCGGTGCGCCCGCCGAAATGTACCGCTACCATGTCGTCGGGCTTAGAAAACTCCCACGGGTTGCCGAGGAAAAGCCAGTCGTCGGGGCTTTCGATCTGCCAGCCATCGCGGAAGGACTGGTTGAAGATGCCGTACTCATAGCGAATGCCGTAGCCCACGGCGGGGATGTCGAGAGTGGCGAGCGAGTCGAGGAAGCAGGCGGCCAAACGGCCTAGGCCGCCGTTGCCCAGCCCCGGCTCCTTGTCCAGCGCGATCAAGTCGTCGAGCTTCACGTCGAACTCGGCAAAGGCCTCGCGCGCCAGATCCAGGGTGTCGGTATAGAGCAAGTTTTGCGTCAGTTGCTGGCCGAGGAGGTACTCGGCGGAGAGATAGTAGACGAACTTGGGGTTGGCGGCGTAGTGCGCCTCGGTCGTCCGGTGCCAGTTCTCGATGAGAAAGTCACGCACCGTGTAGGCCAGCGCCATGTAGGCGTCGTAGAGGCTGGCTGAGGCCGTGGCCGATCCCTGCGCATAGTAGAGGCTGTCGGAGAGCGCCTGTTTGAAGTCGTCGATGGCGCGCGAAGTGCGCGTGTGGCTGATGTGATTGGACATCATGGCGGGCTAATACCTCCGTGTGAACAAAGAACTCCTCGACCGGCGCGGCCATAGCGCGATCAACCGGCCTAGAAAGGCCAAAGCAATGGAACGAGGACGAGGCCGGCGATCAGATACAGCAGGACAAGCGGCAGCCCGACCTTGCTATAGTGGCTGAAGACGTAGCCGCCGGGCGACATGACCATGAGGTTGGGCGGCGTGCCGATGGGCGTAAGCAGCGCCGTGGATGCGCCCACGGCGACCATCATCAGCAGCGGATAGGGCGAGACGCCCAGGGCAAGCGCAGTTTGCAGCACAATCGGCGCCACCAACACGGTGGTGGCTGTGTTGCTGATCACCTGGCTGAAGGCGGAGGTGAGCAGAAAGACGCCGGCCATCAGCGCCAGCGGCCCCAGCGCACCAAGCGTGGCGACCAAACGAGAGGCGAGGAACTCGGCTCCGCCTGTCACCTGAAGCGCGGTGCTCATCGGGATCATGGCGGCGATGAGCACGACGCTGCTCCACGAAATGGCGCGGTAAGCCTGTTCCATATTCAGGCAGCCGAAAACCACCATAGCGACGGCCGCGAGCAGCGCGGCGATGACTGTGGGCGTGAGGCCGCTGACCATTAGCCCGACCATGCCCAGCAGCACCGCGCCCGCAACCAGGCTGTCGCGGTTCAGGCTGACCACTTGGCGGGCCAGGGCTTCCGGCCGGCCGACGACCACGAAGTCGCGGCGCTCGTTGGCGATGCGCTCAATGGCCTGCCAGGGACCGCGCACCAGCAGCGAGTCGCCAAACTGAAGCCGGACGCGCTGGCGCTTGGCGATCTCGTTGTTGCGGCGAATGCCCAAAACCTGTACGCCGAACTTGTGATAGAGTTGGCTCTCGGAGAGAGTCTGGCTGATATAGGTTGAGCGAGGCGTGACCAGCACTTCGGCTAGACCGATTTCGTGGGAAAGCAGCGCGCCGGTCAACGGTTCTTCGGTTTCTTCCACTGTCTGCACGCCAAAATTGAAGTCGAGCATGGCGCGCTGCACCAATTCGGCCGTAGAGCGCACAAGCAGCACGTCACCGGCGTGCAGCATGGTTCCGCCGTCGGGCAACTGCTCTGCGGCGGGCTGAAGCCGGGGCGGACGCGGCGACTCGCCGGCTGCGGCGGATTCGACGCCATCGCCGGCATCCGGGGCGGCGCCTCGGGCGTGTTCCACCCTCAACACGGTGATCTCATAGTCTCGCCCCAAGGCCGCTTCGGCCAACGTCTTGCCGGCCAAGTTGGACTGGGCGCGCACGCGCAGGCGGAAGAACTTGCCGTGGAGCGAATAGGCGTCCGCTAACTGGCCCACGGCCGCGGTCAGGTCTTCCGGGGCGGGCAGATTGGACTGGCTGGGCAGCAGGCGCACACCCACGAAGGCCATGTAGACGACGGAAACCAGCAAGAGGGGCAAGCCGATATAGCCGAATTCAAAGAAGCCGAACGGCTCCAACCCGGCTGCGGCGAGGGTGTCGGCGACGATGATATTGGGCGGCGTGCCCATGAGGGTGAGCAGGCCGCCGGAATTGGCTGCGTAGGCCAGGGGCATGAGCGCTTTGCCCGGCACGCTGCCTACGCTCCACGCCGCGGAGACGACCGCGGGCATGAGCGCGGCTGTCGCCCCCGTGTTGCTCATGAACGCCGAGAGCAGGGCTGCGACGGCCATGGCGGCGACGATCAGGCCCGTCAGGCTGCGGCCGGCGAGCGCGCGCAGCCGGCTGCTCAACCAGGCGGTCACGCCCGTCTGGGACAGCCCTTCGCCCACAACGAAGAGCGCCGCGATCAGAATCACGGTCGAATCGCCGAAGCCGGCGATGGTCTGCGCCGTGGTAAGGATGCCGGTGAGGAAGAGCGTTAGGAGCGCGAGCAGCGCCACGATGTCGGCGCGCAGACGGCCCCAGATGAAAAGCGCAACGGTGGCGGCCAGGATGGCAAAGGTGAGCAGCATTGAGCCTATCTCTGTCGGGAACAAGGCCGGCGTCCGCCCGCTCTGCTGCCGAGGACGGCGCGGGACGGAGACCGGCGCAGCCACGTGCCGGACCTACGCGGCAGCGGAGCGCGCTGTCGGGTCATGCGCGGTTCTCCGCAGCCAGGACGACGAGCGAATAGGGCTGTACCGTATACGCCGGCGCCTGGATCGTCGAGGCGTGCGCCATGTCGCTGAAGTCGTCGGGCGATTCTAGGTAGGTGTCGATGATGCGCCGCCAGCGCCCGTTGCGGTTGCGGTTGAGGCGCGGCAGTTCAAATTCCAGAGGCTCCCAATAGGCATTGAGGATGAGGTGGAAGAAGAAGCGACGGCTGCGCACGGTAAGGGCCAGACTATGCGAGTGATGGCTCCAATCCGGCTGGTGCAGCTTTTGCCCATGCCATTGGATATCGGCTACTTCGAGCAGTTCGGTCAGACATAAGCCATGTTCGGCTACGAAGATATCCAGGTTGAGGCGCAGGCGAATCAGACGCTTGACGAAGCGATAAATGTCCTGGTGCTTGTCGAGCAGCGTCCAGTCGAGCCAACTGATCTCGTTGTCCTGGCAGTAGGCGTTGTTGTTGCCCAACTGGGTGCGGCGCACCTCGTCGCCCATGAGCAGCATGGGCACGCCCAGCGAGCCCAGGGTAATGACGAAGAAGTTCTTGATCTGGCGCCGGCGCAGCTGCTCGATCTTCGGATCGTCGGTGGGGCCTTCGACGCCGCAGTTCCAACTGAGGTTATAGTCATGGCCGTCGCGGTTGCCCTCGCCGTTGACCTCGTTGTGTTTTTCGTTGTACGAGACGACGTCGTTGAGGGTGAAGCCGTCGTGGCAGGTGATGAAGTTGATGCTCTGCTCCGGCTCGCGGTCTTCGTGGCCGAAGAGGTCGGGGCTGGCGAGGAAGCGGGCGGCGATGCGCCCGACTGTGCCGCAGTCGCCCTTGACAAAGGCGCGCATGTCGTCGCGGAACTGGCCGTTCCACTCCTTCCAATGGTCGCCCACGAAGCTGCCCACCTGGTAGAGGCCGGCCGCGTCCCAGGCTTCGGCGATGAGCTTGGCCCCAGCCAGCACCGGGTCGGTCTCGATGTCCCACAGGATAGGCGGGCTGATAAGCGGGGCGCCGGTCTCGTCGCGCGAGAGGATGGAGGCCAGGTCGAAGCGGAAGCCGTCGACGTGCATCTCCTCCACCCAATAGTGGAGGCTGTCCAGGATCATGCGGCGCACGATGGACTGGTTGGCGTTGAGGGTGTTGCCCGTGCCGCTGTAGTTGGCGTAGCGGCTGCGATCCTCCTCGAGGATATAGTACGTGCTGTTTTCCAGCCCCTTGAAGCAGTAGGTGGGGCCGTTGTGGTCGCCTTCCGCCGTGTGGTTATACACCACGTCGAGGATAACCTCGATGCCCGCCTTGTGCAGCGCCTTCACCATGTCGCGAAACTCGTTCAGCGGGCCGAGCGGGTCTTTGTCTGAGCTATAGCCGTAGTGCGGCGCGAAGAAAGAGACGGGGCTATATCCCCAGTAATTGCTCAACCCGACGGGCGCTTCCTGCGCGTCGAACTGGAAGACGGGCAGCAATTCTACGGCAGTAATGCCCAGGTCCAACAGATAGGGTATCTTCTCGATCAGGCCGGCGTAGGTGCCGCGCAGGTCGTCGGGCAGCCCCGAAGAGGGATGGCGCGTGAAGCCGCCCACGTGCATCTCGTAGATGACGGTGCGGGCGAAGGGGCGGCGCAAGGGCGTGTCGTCTTCCCAGTCATAGACCGCGGGGTCGACGACGACGCTCTTCATGGCGTAGGGCGTGTTGTCGCCCGGTCGCCGGGCGGCCTCGCGGCTGAAGCGGCGCGGCACAGCCACGCCGTAGCCGTATGGATCAAGCAGCACCTTGTGCGGGTCAAACGCCAGGCCGGTCTGCGAATTGCTGGGGCCATAGGCGCGGTAGGCGTAGATCTGCCCGGGGCGAATGTCGGGCACGAAGATGTGCCAGTAGTGGAACGTGCGGTTGCGCTTGGGGTCCAGCTCAATGACGCGCACCGGCTGGGCGTCGTCGGGCGAATCGAAGAGCAGGAGATGGAGGGCGGTGCTGCTCTTGGAGTAGACGGAGAAGTTCACGCCGTCAGGGTGAACGGCTGCGCCGAGGGGGAAACTGCGTCCGGAATAGGCGTTGATCTTCTCGATGTGGTTATGCCGGGGCATAGAACCTTTGCCAGCGGTAATGCAAGCGGCGGCAATACGAGCGAATGTGTTCTGCGCAAGACCGCTTTGCGATGCGAATGGGCGCTCCGCTATTGTCGCGCCGGAAGGCTGAAATGCCTAGTTTGGCGCCCCGTTTCGTCGCGGCGACAGTCTCGGCGCACGACAACAGCGACAAGGCGTGCAAATTTGGGGCGACGGCCTGTGCGCAGGCGGGGACGTCCATGACCTTACCACGGTCTGCGTCGATCCCCAAATGAGCGGGCCGCTGCATGAGTCCGGTTTTTTGGCCGGAACATGGCGGCTGCGCCAAACGTCTCAATACCGCCCGCATTGATGGGTTCCGCCGGAGAGGCGGGCGGAAAGGAGTCGCATATGAGCATTTGGTTAAGCCGGGGGCTGATTATCGCGGCGTTGCTGGGCATGGCCGCGTGTGGTCCGGTCCCCGCGCCTGCTGCGCCCCAGGAAACGACTGCGCTGCCTGTGACGCAGCCGCCTGCTGCAACCGCCACGCCAATAGAACCGGCGGAGGCAACAGAGGCGGCGGAGCCGAAAGCGCCGCCCGCCGAGACAAGCCCCGTCGCGCTGCCGGAGATCGAACTTGTCACGCCCAAACCTGCGCCCGTTATCCCGCAGCCGCCGGTTCAGGAGCCGGCGACGCCTGCCGCACCCGCCGAGGAGGTTCCCATGCCGCAGCCGCCGATCATGACCGATGACGTCGCCTTTGCCGTGAACGACCTGGCATCGCGCCTGGGCGTCGCCGCCGATGCGATCAGCGTCGTGCGCGTCGAGGAGGTGGACTGGCCCGACGGCAGCCTGGGCTGTCCCCAGCCCGACATGCGCTATACGCAGGCGCTGGTGAACGGCTCGTTCATCCAGTTGCGCGCCGGCGACCAGTTGTACAACTACCATAGCGGCGGGCGCCGCCAGCCTTTCCTGTGCACGTCGAAAAACGAGGTGCTGCCGGAGGATCTGCCAGACGAGTTGCGCGGCAACCCGGGTGTGTAAGCAAAGGCGGGCTGCAACGTTGCGAAATAGGCTGCGGCGCGCGGATAACGCCAGACGCGACGAGGGGAGGTCCGGCCGGACCTCCCCTCGTCGCGTCTGTTCGTCGCGTCTGTATGGAGCGCAGCCGCGGTTAGCGATTGTCGACGTTGATCAGGGTCAGCCCCATCAGGCCGCTGTCGCCGGTGTGCGAGACTGCGCCGAGATGCCATTCGCCGGCAGTCGCGCCCGCCCAACTGACGGAGATTGTCTCTGCCGCGCCGATCGCGGCCGTGGCCGGCGCCGAGTCGACGATCAGGTTGCCGCCGGGCGTTGCCGAGATGACCCAGGCGTACAGCGTGTAGTCGGAATCGCCGCCCGGAGCAGCCCAGCCGTGGACGTAGACGCTCCACGTGCCATCTGCAGGCAGGGTGATGTCGATCTGCTCGTCGGTGCCCCCCGAGGTGCTGGACGCAACCAACTGGCCGTCCGGATTATAGACGTAGACATCTAGGTCGGCGTCGGCTTCAGTTGCCTCCGGCGGGATGGCGACACGGAAGTGGGCTGCGCCGGACAGATCGAACGTGTGCAGCTTCGAGAAGCCGTCATTGGGGTCGAAGTTCTGGTCCGGGTCCTGCAGGACGTTATCCGTCGTCGCGACGGCCGGTTCCAGCCCGTGGGCCGCGGCCGAGTAGGCGCCGGTGTAGCCGAAGGAGACGTCGAAGGCGGCTGAACCGCTCTCGCCCGTGCTCTTGATCTCGGCGGGCGCATCGAAGAGCGCGCCCTTGACCGCGATCGGGCTGCGCACGCTGTATTGGTTGCGGCGGTCCTTCCAGGTGAGCGAGCCGAAGCGCCACTCCCCGATGGGTGCATCTACGTTGGTGATGGTGACTTCGTAGGTCGCACTCTCGCCGGCCTTGAGATGGAGCGTGGGCGGGTTGACCGTGACCGTGTAGCCTGCCGGCGCGTTGACGTATGCCGTATATTCCTGGCTGTTGTGCCGGAATCCGGGATTGACCACGTTGGTGACCGTGCGCTTGACGGTCTGGGTTCCGGCCAGTTGGGCCACGCCGATGGAGGCCAGGTTCAGATCGCTGGGATCGGTGGCGACGCCCATCGCGGCCAGCGCACCGCACGTGGCCTCCGGATTGAGGAAGACCTCCGGCGCTGCGCCGCACAGGAAGCCGAGATAATCATTGATGCCGGCGTCGTAGACGAGGCCCGGCTCGAACAGAGAGCCCTTATTGCCGATGCCAATCGGCATGGACCACGGCCAGACATGTTCGGCCGCGAACTCGTCGTTGAGTTCTTCCGCCTGGAACCAGCCGTCGTATACCTTGCCGGCCGGGTTGACGTGGCCGGCGCCCATGGCGAACGGGTTGGCCGGGCTGACGCGGTCGTTGTCCAGCACCTTCTGATAGGCCGTGGTCATGATAGCGGACTTCGCCATGGCCGCGCTCCAGTCCGGGCGCACCTGCTTGACCAGGGCGAAGACGCCGGCGACATAGGGGCTGGACATCGACGTGCCCTGAATGGCGGCGAACAGGCTGTCGAACGGATCGTTATGGGGCGAGTAGCCGGCCAGAATCTGCATGCCCGGCGCGGTGACGTCTGGCTTGATGATGTCCTCAGCAACCGGGTTGGGGCCGCGCGAGGAGAAGATCGCCATGATCGGCGCGCGCCATGTGCCGGCTCGACCGCGCAGGATGCGGGCCGTGGGGTTGGGATCGGTGGCGATGTACTCTTTGATCGCCAGGCCGGGCGTCAGGTCCACATGCACCGAAGGCACCCAGTGGGTGTCGGTCGCCAGGTCGCCCACGTCGTTGGTGTTATACAGGATCATGCCGAGGCCGCCGGCTTCGGCGACCGCCTGGCTCTTTTCGGCGCGGGCGTTGACGCCGCGCATGCACAGTACGATCTTGCCGGTCACCACGGCGGGATCCAACTCGCCCAGGAGGCACAACTCGCTGCCGGCGTTCGCAGCGTCGACCAGCGGCAGTTTGGGCGTGCCGGGGGTGATGGAGGCCCCGCGGTATACGCCCCAGTTGCCGAGGACAACCGCGCCTTCGTAATTGCGCTTTTGGTTGTTGGCGCCTACGGCCGTGATCCACGGCACTGAGGCCGGGCCGCCCATTGTGGCGGGGTCGGGACCGGAATTGCCGGCCGACGTGGCGACAAAGACGCCGGCGTCCGCCGCGAAGAGGAAGGCGATGTCATCGGCGCCGGTCAGGCTGGCGCCCCCGCCGACCGAGTAGTTGATCACGTCCACGCCGTCGGCAACAGCCTGATCGATGGCTGCGGCCAGGTCCGAGGTGAAACCGCCTAAAACACCCAGGCCCTTGTAGGCGATGACGCGGGCGCGTGGGGCGACGCCGGAGATGACGCCGCGCGGGATGCCGTAGATGCTGGCCTGGACATGGGCGTTGCCCGCCGCGGTCGAGGCGGTGTGGGTGCCGTGGCCGTCATCGTCGCGCGCCGAGTCGAACTCGTAGGGTTCGGCGCCGATCAACGACCGATAGGTCGCCAGCATCTGCCGCGCGCCGAGGAGTTTGTTGTTGCAGGTGAAGGGCGCGTCGTCGGGGTTGTGCGCTGTGTTGCCGAATTCACAGGGCAGCCCCTCATAGCCCGCCAGGGGTTTGTACCGGCCGTTATCGGCGAAGCTGGGATGCTCGGGCCAGATGCCGGTGTCGATGACGCCGACCACTACGCCTTCGCCGTTGATGCCCCGGCCATGCACGCCGTGTTTCCCGGACAGAGTGAAGAACTCGGCATCCTCTGCCGCTTCCTCATCGATCTCTTCGTCCTCGACGGCATAGCGGAACTCGTCGCGCAGGACAAGCGCAACGCCGGGCTGCTGTTCGAGCCGCCGAATCTGCGCCGGAGTCAGCCGTGCGGCAAAGCCGTTGAGCGCATAGGTGTAGCGGTAGACCACCTGTTCCGCATCGACGCCCGCTGCGCCGAGAACGGCATCCTGGCTCTGTTGGAGGAATTGGGCGTATTGCACCGCCGCCGTGCTGCCGGCTTGGAGCTTTTCGCCCTCGGCGGGCTTGGTCGCGGCGAAGCCCATGACGCCGCCTTGATAGGCGACGACGGGGAGCGCCTCCATGATAACGATGGATACGTCGCTTTCGGGCAGGGCCGCGCCGGGCGCGGGCTGAGGCTTGGCCTGCGGCTGCATGGGGCCAAGGAGCGGTTCCGCTTCGTTGGATAAAAGCGGCAAGTGGACATCATTGTCCTGGGCGGAAGCCGTCACCCCAGACGACAGCAACATGGCTGCCGCCAAGACGAGAGAAACCCAACTTATTCGATTAGACATCTAGGGGGTCCTCCTTAGGAAACTTACCAATCACGCACTGTGTTTCCCTGATCATTCAGACGGGCCGCTGGACGCGGCGATGTAGATAATGGAAAGAGGGAAGAGCGGCCATGCGGCAGCGAGCACTGTTGCCGTATGAAAGCATAATCACGCACTGCTGCGCTGTCAAGCGTCTATTTGGCGAATGTAGGGCAAACGTCTTGGTATCGGAAACCAGCGGGAATAATTCCGCTGCGGCGCCGCGCGCCCGTCGGCTGCGGGCAATGCAGTCGCGCAATGGTTGCGTTTGTTGTTTCGGGGCTATCGCCAGTTCTTAGCAAGAGAAGGGCTGTGCGTTCGATTCTTGCTTGCCCGCCATTTTGCCGTTGTGATATACTCGCCGCACCAGTCGTGCGCACGCATTCTCCTGTGTTGCAGACCGGCGCTCGCCTAGAGCCGCGCGGATGTCTTTCATGCCAATCACAAACGTTTTGCAGACGGTAAGCCGCCGGCTATTCGCCCGCCGGCTCACCATAAGCAACTCGTTACACGCAATTTGTCACATGCAGAAGGAGAAAATCTGATGGCGACGCATCATCTGGACGACAGTCAGCCCCACGCCTTTTGGGATAATACGCTGGCGCCCCGCATTCGCATTCAGCCGGGCGACACCGTCGTTTTCGAGACGCTGGAAGCGTCGGCCAACCAGGTGACGCCGGATTCCTCGCATGACGCCGTGGCCAACCTCGACTTTGGCCTGATCCACCCGCTGACCGGCCCTGTCTATGTGGAAGGGGCGGAGCCGGGCGACGCGCTGGAGGTGGAAATCCTCAGCGTCGAGCACAAGGGTTGGGGCTGGAACGCGGTGCTGCCAGGCTTCGGCCTGTTGGCCGACGACTTCACCGAGCCGTATCTGCACCATTACGAACTGAAGGGCGACACATGCATCTTCAGCCCGGACATTCACATCCCCTACGAGCCGTTTTGCGGCGTGATGGGCGTTGCGCCGCGCGAGGATGGGCGCTTCACCACCATCGCGCCCGGCGCCCACGGCGGCAACATCGACATCCGCCACCTGACGCCCGGCTCGACTGCCTGGTTCCCGGTGTGGGTTTCGGGCGCGCTCTTCTCGTGCGCCGATTGCCACGCTGCCCAGGGCGACGGTGAGGTGAACGGTACGGGCATCGAATCGCCCATGACGGTGACGCTGCGGTTTAACCTGGTTAAGGGCGCCAATTTGCCGGAACTGCGCTTTGTGACGCCGCCCGGCAAGAAGCTGACCGTAGCCGACACGGGCGGCTATTACGTGCGCACTGCACACGGGTCGGACCTGTATGCGAACGCGCAGAACGCCATCCGCTATGTGATCGACTATCTGGAAGCCGAGCGCGGTCTGACGCGGGCGCAGGCCTACTGCCTGTGCGGCGCGGCGGTCGACCTGAAGATCAGCGAGATAGTGGACGCGCCCAACTGGATCGTGTCGGCCTATCTGCCGCTGGGCATCTTCCGCTGAGAGGAAGGCCGCGCCGATTTCGCCGGCAAGTTACCCTGTCGCATTCAGCGCCCCGCGCCGCATCCAAGCAGCCGGGGCGTATTTCTCGTTGGGGCGGGTTGCGGGTAAGATAGGTAGCGGCGGGCGGACGAGCGCCCCCTGCGCTTCGCTGCATCGCCAGCTAAAACTATATCTTTCCTCTTGCGCCTGCTTGCGGCAGGTCGCTGCCCACACTTAGTGAGAAGAAGCGGTGATATGACAATGACCGGCATTCCGCGCAACGAATACCCCCGACCCCAATTTCGCCGCGACGAGTGGATGTGCCTCAACGGCGAATGGCAGTTTGAGATCGACCGGGGCGACAGCGGCCTCGAACGCGGCCTGCTCGACCGCGAACTGAACAGCAAGATCGTGGTCCCATTTTGCCCGGAGTCCAAGCTCTCCGGCATCGAAGACCTGGACTATCACAATGCGGTGTGGTACCGGCGCACCGTCTCTATTCCGGAGGAGTGGCGCGGGCGGCGCGTGCTGCTGCACTTCCAGGCCGTCGACTACGACGCCACGGTATGGGTGAACGGCGTGGAGGCGGGGCGGCATCGCGGCGGCTTCTCGCCCTTTACGTGTGACCTGCACGGCATAGTCGAGGCCGGCGACACGGCGACGATCGTCGTGCGCGCCCGCGACGGCAGCGAAAAGCCGCAGCCGCGCGGTAAGCAGGCGCGCGAGTTCGGGCCGCACGGCGCCATCTATGTGCGCACGACCGGCATATGGCAGACGGTGTGGATGGAGCCGGCGCCGGAGATCGCTTTGCTGCGCCCGCGCATCACGCCGGACGTGGCGAACAGCCTGATTCGCATCGAGCAGCCGGTCGTCGACAACCGGCCGGGCATGCGGCTGCGCGTCACCTTGAGCGATGAGCGGGGCGAGATCCTCACCGCCGAGAGTCGCGCCGATCTCGACCTGGCGCCAAACGTCATCCTACCGATACCGGCGGAGCGGCGTCGCCTGTGGTCCATCGAAGATCCGCACCTCTACGATGTGCAGATCGAACTGATCGATGCAGGCGGGCAGGTGATCGACCGGGCGCAAAGCTACGCCGGGCTGCGCAGCGTCGCCATCGACGGCAAGGCCATTAAGATCAACGGCGAGACGATCTTCCAGCGCTTGGTGCTAGACCAGGGCTATTACCCCGACGGGATTTTGACCGCGCCGAGCGACGAAGCGTTGCAGCGCGACATCGTGTTGAGCCAAGAGGCGGGCTTCAACGGCGCGCGGTTGCACCAGAAGGTCTTCGAGGAACGCTTCCTCTACCACGCTGACCGGCTTGGCTACATCGTGTGGGGCGAGTTCGCGGATTGGGGCTGCAGCCGCTATGGTCCGACGGATGGCGAGCATCAATTGCCGGGACCGGACTACATTACCCAGTGGCTGGAAGTGCTGGCGCGCGACTATTCGCACCCGTGCATCGTGGGCTGGTGTCCCTTGAATGAAACCTGGCAGGTTCTTCTTGACCGCATCACCGCGCTGGACGACGTGACGCGCGGCATGTTCCTGGCGACCAAGGCGATGGACGCCACGCGGCCGGTGCTGGATACATCGGGCTATTCGCATCGCGTGCCCGAGACGGATGTGTATGACAGCCACGACTATGTGCAGGACCCGGAGCGCTTCCGCGCCCGCCATGCGGGGTTGGCGACCGGCGCTCCTTACGTCAACGCGCCGGCCCAGTGGGATGTCCCAACGCGGTTTGGGGGCGACATGGCGTGGTCGATCCCCTATCGGGGCCAGCCCTATTTCGTGAGCGAGTTCGGCGGCATCTGGTGGAATCCGGATGCGCGCGAAGGTGAGGATTCGTGGGGATACGGCGAACGCCCCAAGACGATCGAGGAGTTCTACGACCGCTTCGAGAAGCTGTGCGCCATTCTGCTCGACGACCCCAATATGTTCGGCTACTGCTACACCCAGTTGACGGACGTCTTGCAGGAGCAGAACGGCATCTATCGTTATGACCGGAGCATCAAGTTCGACATGGACCGCATTCGCGCCGCGCAACAGCGACCGGCCGCGATCGAGCAAGCGGCTGCATCGACATAACCGCGGCATGATCGCGGCGTGGGCGGCTGCGCCCAAAATACACGAATAGCGCCATGACGGAGCGCCCCCCGTCGCCGCCGCGCGACGGGGGGCGCTTTGGCATACCCGTCACGCCGCTTCGTGGGCGACTTCTCCTTAGGGCATGGGACGTCCGTGCGACCGCAGGCGGTCTTTGTCAACAACAACCTGATCATGTTGGCCGCGCTGTTAGCGATCCGCGAGTTAGGCTTGAACTGCCCCGCAGATGTGGCGGTTGTGGGCTTCGACGACCATCCGTGGGCTGCGGTCGCCGGCCTGCGAGATGGGCCAGGCGGCCGCGGAAGCGTTGTGTACGCTGATCAACGGCCAGCAGCCCGAGGCGCAAGAGTATATCCTGCCCTGCGAACTGGCCGTGCGCGAGTCCGCCTGACATGGCCTTCCCGTTTGCGCGATTTCAGCCTGGTCGTGTATGCTGACGAGTGAGCATTGTCGCGAAATTGACTTCGCAGCGCGCGAGTCACGAGGACAACCAGCGCTTTTTGAGGTTTCCCCTCAACTATGAGAACCGGAATCGCTGTACAAGATTCTGCTCGTGCTTCTAGGGCGGCGTCAATCGCTTTTTCTTCGTTACTTAGTTTGCCGGGAGGGATGCATGCAGTTGCGTAAACGATCGATCATCTATTCGGGGGTGATGGCGGCGGTGGCGCTCGTGTTGGGCGTTGCGCTGCTGCAGCTTGCGCAGTTCGGCGGGCAGGCCGCGGCGCGGGCCGAGACGCAGTTAGGCGCGTCTACGCTGACGATCACGAAGACAGTCATGGGCGGCGCGCCCTCGACCGATTGGGCGTTCGTCATCGTGGCGCAAAATGGCGTGGAGGTTGACAATCAACTCGTCGAAGGCGCAGTGACGAAGACGATCCCGGCGATTGGCGGCTCACTCTCGTTGACGATGGCTAATGGGATGGTTACCGTCACGGAAGTCACCAAGCCGGGCTATGCCGTGTGGTCCGGATGCTTGGGGAGCGCCTATGGATTTAGTGCGTCGGACGCCCAGGTGAACGGCATATCCTTGGCGTACACCAATATGCAAACGACTACCGCAGTCGGCCCTATAGGCGCGATATGTGAATTCGTCAACGTGGCGCCGTTCTCGCTCACCGTCATCAAGGATGCGATCCCCGACAGCTTGCAGTCTTTCACCATTTCCGTTAACACCGGCGTCGGCGTCCAAGAGTTGGATACTCCTCTGGTGGATGACGGCACGGGGCTGAGCAATACGGCGGTCATCACCGGCGTCATGGAAGAAGTCACGCAGACCTGGGCGTTCGTCCAAGAGTACCCCATGCCGGAGGGATGGCTGCCGACCAACTTGCAATGCGAGGATGAGAACGGAGAGCCGGTCGGGAACGAGCCTCTCCGGTCCGCCGATGTGTCGCCCGGTCGTCCGATGGACAACATCTATTTCGACGTGATGGCGGGCAAGCAGTACACCTGCACCTTCACCAACGGCGCGCCGGCGCTCACGCTCGACAAGACCGTAGGCACGGACCCGGCCGTTTGCGCCACGACGCAACAGATCGCCGTGCAGGATGATGTGGACGAAGTGACCTACTGCTTCAAGGTCACGAATACGGGCGGCCTCACCATGACTACGCATGGGCTGGAGGATGACAAGCTTGGCGTGTTGGCGACCGACCTCGACTACACGCTGGCGCCGGGCGCATCGACCTTCATCACGCACACCGTGCCCGTGCCCACCATCAAAACGACCAATGTGGCGACGTGGACGGCATCGATGACCTATACGCCTCCTATTCCACAACTGACCGTCGCCCAATTTGAGATCTATACTTTCACCGCGTCCTCGACAACCACGGCCACGGTGACGCTGGCGCCGACTAATCTTGATCCGGACGACCAGCCGGGCGCTAAACGACTCTTCCTGCCGCGAATCGGCAGGTAATTGCCGGTGTCCTCGCTATGTGAAGAACCGCCCCGCAGTCGTCAGACCGCGGGGCGGCGGTGAAGACGAACCAATCGTTTTGCCGGAACGGCATTTATCATTTCCCCTTCATCACCAAATGCCAGGAGGGCATAATGCAGTTACGTAAACGTTCGCTTGTCTATCCGGCGCTCATGGCGGCTGTGGCGCTCGTGTTGAGTGTTGCGCTGCTGCAGCTTGCACAGTTCGGAGGACAGGCCACGGCGCGGGCTGAACCGTTGGCGCAGACCGCGCCGTCTGAGTTCACCCTGACAGTGGTTAAGGATGCCGTGCCCAACAGCACGCAGCCTTTCACTTTCCTGGTCGGCGCGGCCATCCCGGAATTCTCTGTGGGCGCCGCCTCGGCAGGCGCACTTGGCGCGGCGCAGTTTGACGCCGCGCAAGATGTGCCGGAGGGTATCTTTCTTTTCGAACTGATCGACGACGGTACGGGCATCAGCAACACGTGGACCATCTCCGGCCCGACCGAGGCCGCGCTGGTCATCATCTATGAGTTTTTGACCGAAGGCTGGATGCCGACCGACGTGCGCTGCCAGGACGAAGCGGGCGTGCTGCTGCGCGGCTGGCAGATCGACGGCGTCGGGGCCTTCATCCTGCTCGACGTCGAAGACGGCGGGGACTATACCTGCACCTTCACCAACGGCGCGCCGGCTATCGAGTTCGACAAGACCGTGGGCACGGACCCATCCGTGTGCGCTCCCGCCGGCGAGATCGACGCGGTAGAAGGCACGGACGTGACGTACTGCTACACGGTTAGGAATACGGGCGGCCTTCCTCTGGTCGTGCATGGGCTGGAGGATGACCAGTTCGGCCCGATGCTGAGCGCGCTCAACTACACGTTGGCGCCCGGCGCGTCGACCTTCGTGACGCATACGGCGACGGCTGCGGTGACCATGACCAACGTGGCGACGTGGACCGCAGCGGTGACCTATGTCTCCTACATCTCCCTGCCGATCATGGGGCTGCTTATGCCGGAGCCGCCGGAAGGCCAATTCTCGTCCAGCAGCCAGGATCTCCTGCCGAAATACTTCCATCCCTTCAGCGCAGAGGCGACAGATGCCGCGACGGTGAACGCGGCGCCGCCGGCCCCCAGCATCGCCGTGACCAAGACCGTGGGCATAGACCCAGGCGTGTGCGCCAGCGTCAGTAACATCGCCGTGTCGCCAGAGACGACAGTCTACTACTGCTATACGGCGGCGAACACGGGCAACGTGGCGCTGCCGCTGCACGACCTGGAGGACAGCGAGCTTGGCTCCATCTTCACGGGCTTGGACTATATGCTGGCGCCGGGCAGTTCGGCGAACACTGTTGCCGCAGGCGTAACCGTCAGCGCCACAATCGACGTGGCTACCACCAACGTGGCGACGTGGACGGCCTACGTGGACGACAGCGTGACCGCGCAGTCGGTGACCGCGGTGGACAGCGCCACGGTGAGACTGACGCCGACCGGCATCGACCTGGACGAACAGCCGGACAATGGGCGGCTTTACCTGCCGCAGATCGGCAGATAGATAGAACTGCCGGCGCGTGCGCCACATACATTCCTGGGGGGCGGCCGAGCGGCTGCCCCCTTTGTATTGGCAGGGCGCCGGATGTAGTACAATACGAAAGGCGCCGCGAACCAGCCCCGCCGGATTTTCCCGCCTACATGCTGCTGCATGGCAACCGCATGACCATCCTAATGAGGAGGCGCAAATCGTGAAGACAGTGGTTCTCGATAAGCCATTTGCGTTCCGGCTGACGGAGACCGAACCGCCCGGTGAGCCTGGGCCGGGGGAAGCGCTGGTGCGCGTGCAGCGCGTGGGCATCTGCGGCACGGACTTGCACGCCTACCAGGGCAACCAGCCCTTTTTCGACTACCCGCGCATCCTCGGCCATGAGTTGGCCGCGGAGATCGTGGCGCTGGGGCCGTCCGCCGAGGCGCACGGGCTGGCTGTGGGCGACCGCTGCGCGGTGGAGCCGTATCTGAACTGCGGGACCTGCATCGCCTGCCGCCGCGGGCGCACGAACTGCTGCGAGCGCCTGAGCGTGCTGGGCGTGCACCAGGACGGCGGCATGCGCGAGCAGGTGCTCGTGCCCATCGCCAAGCTGCACAAGGCCAACGGCGTGCCGCCGGAGCAACTGGCCCTGGTCGAGATGCTCTGCATCGGCGCGCATGCGGCGCGGCGCGCAGCCATCGAGCCGGGCGAACCGGCCCTGGTCATCGGCGCCGGCCCGATTGGCCTGGGGACCATGCAGTTCGCCCACGCCCTAGGTGCGGAAGTCATCGCTATGGACATCAACGCGCAACGGCTGGCCTTCTGCCAAGAGAACCTGGGCATCAGGCGCACCGTGGATGCGCGCGGCGACGCGGCGGCGCAAGTGCGCGACCTGCTGGGCGGCGACCTGCCGACGCTGGTCTTCGACGCTACGGGCAACGCGCGCTCGATGATGGACGCTTTCAACTATGCGGCCCACAGCGGGCGCATCGTCTATGTCGGCCTGGTGAAGGGGGAGATCGCCTTCAGCGATCCCTACTTTCACAGCCATGAATTGACGCTGCTGGCGACGCGCAACGCCACGGGCGACGACTTCGCCTGGGTCATCGATTCGCTGGCGCGCGGGCAGGTTTCCGTAGCCGGGTGGGATACGCACTACGCCACGCCGGAGACGCTGGCCGCGGATTTTCCAAGCTGGCTGCTGCCGGAGACGGGCGTGATCAAGGCGATGTTAACGTTTGAATAGTCTCTTGATGAATAGACTTCTGAGCGGTACACAAGGCGGCGAACGCCGTCAAACAGAAGGGAAGATCAGGCAATGAAATACAATTGTCTTGGTAAATCTAACCTCCTTGTCAGCAATATTTGCTTGGGCACGATGCACTTCGGCGACGTCACCTCGCAAGAGGAAGCCTTCGGCATCATGGACCGCGCCCTGGAGATGGGCATCA
Organism: uncultured Caldilineaceae bacterium; assembly: GCA_964467575.1. GTDB lineage: Bacteria > Chloroflexota > Anaerolineae > Caldilineales > Caldilineaceae > JASGTU01. The sequence goes on from CAYXRG010000026.1 coordinate 24,628, forward strand.
ACTTCTTCGATACGGCCAACGTCTATGGCCGGTCCGGCGGGCACGGGCGCACAGAGGAGATCATCGGCCAATGGTTCCAGCAGGACAAGTCGCGCCGCGACCGCGTTGTGCTGGCGACCAAGGTCTACGGCGGGATGCCTGAGCCGGACGTGACGAGCAGCCGTCCCGGCATCTCCGCCTATAAGGTGCGCAAGCACGCAGCCGACTCGCTGCGGCGGTTGCAGACTGACCACATCGACCTCTACCAGGTTCACCACATCGACCGCCGCATTACGGGCGAGGAGTTTTGGGAAACCTTCGAGCGGCTGGTGGCGCAGGGCGACGTGCTCTATGTGGGCACGAGCAACTTCCCAGGCTGGGGGCTGGCGAAGTTCCAGATGCAGGCGTTGCAGCGCGGCTCCCTGGGCCTCGTCTCCGAGCAGACCATGTACAACTTGCTGAACCGTATGCCGGAGCTTGAGGCGCTGCCCGCGGCGCTGGACCTGGGCATCGGCGTGCTGGCCTATATGCCGCTGGCTGGCGGGCTGTTGAGCGGCAAGGCGCGCCAGACGCCCGCCGGTTCGCGCACGCGCGAGGTGGAACAGGAGTACGAGATGGACCTGAGCGAGAACCGGCAGCTCGACGACTTCGACGCGCTGTGCCGCGAGATCGGCGAGCCTGCGCATGTCGTCGCCATCGCCTGGACGCTGGCGAACCCGGCCGTCGCTTCGGCCATCGTCGGCGTGCGCAAGCTGGAGCACTTGGACGGGTTGGAGCGCGCCTCGGAACTGGCCTTGGATGCAGAGGCCATGGCGCGCTTGGAGGAGATCTTCAACATCAACCGGGGACGCCCGCTGCGACCGGGGCCGGCCCCTGAAGCCTATTCGTGGTAGCGTAACCCATGAGCCAACACCCGCTCAATCTGGCGCTGCGTTTCGCCCTGGAGCTGGCGATGCTGGCCGCGCTGGGCGTCTGGGGCTGGACGCAGCACGTCGGCATGTGGCGCGTCGTGTTGGCCGTGGGGCTGCCGCTTGTGGCCGCGGCCCTGTGGGGCGTATTCCGCGTGCCCGGCGACCCGGGCAATGCACCGGTGCGCGTCTCCGGGCCGCTGCGCCTGGCGCTGGAGGCGGCGCTGTTTGTGGCGGCAACGGCGGCGCTGGTTGCGGCGGAGCGGTGGACGGCGGCGGCGATCTTCGGCCTGCTGACTGTGCTGCACTATCTCGCTTCGTATGACCGGCTGGCATGGCTGATGCGCCAGTAGAAACTCTATCTTGGCCGCAGGGCGC
>CAYXRG010000026.1:25992-41545 GCA_964467575.1 uncultured Caldilineaceae bacterium
GACCGGCTGGCATGGCTGATGCGCCAGTAGAAACTCTATCTTGGCCGCAGGGCGCGCCCGCTCGTGGCTATTACCTGCACCCATATTTACAACAGACCAGTGCCACACACCAATCCCAAAGAATAGGATTCGGGCGATGAAACAGGCGGTGATTACCGGTGTGCGGCAGACCGGGTTGGCGGACGTGGCCGAGCCGCGGCCGTTCGAGAACTGGGTCGCGGTCAAGATTCACGCTGCGCCCATGTGTACGGAGTACAAGTCGTTCATCGCCGGGCACAACGCATCGCTGATGGGGCACGAGGCGGCGGGCGAAGTTGTGGCTCAACGATATTGCCAAAGTGTTGCAAGTGATCCAAAATTCGCCGCTGATCGATCTGTTGGTGAGCCACACCTTCCCGATGAGCCGCATTCAGGAGGCGTTCGAGTTGCAGGCGTCGGGGGAATGCGCCAAAGTCACTCTCGACCCGTGGGAGTAGGGCTGCGCCGATTAAGCAATGTCGAATTCAGAGGCGCCGGTTAGACGTAGGAGCGGATGATGAGCGCGGTGATTGTTTTTCAGTTGGTTGCAGGGTTTGTATTGTTGATTGCGGGGGCGGAAGGGTTGGTGCGCGGGGCGTCGCGCATCGCATTGGCGCTTGGCATCCCGCCGCTGATCATCGGGTTGACGGTCGTCGCCTTGGGCACTAGTTCGCCGGAACTGGCCGTGTCTATCGGTGCGAGCGTGACCGGCCGGCCGGACATCACCGTGGGCAACGTGATCGGCAGCAACATTCTCAACGTCCTGTTCATTCTGGGCGTGTCGGCCGCGCTCATCCCGCTCGTGGTGCAACGCCAGCTTGTGCGTTTGGACGTGCCGATCATGATCGCCGCGTCCGTTGCGGCGTGGCTGTTCTGCCTTGACGGGCAGGTCAACCGGCTGGAGGGGCTTATACTCTTTGCGGGCCTGATCGCCTATGTCGGATTTCTCTTCAACCAACTGCGCCAAGAACGAGGCACGGAGGTGGAAGTTCAGTATGACGAGAAATATGGCCGAAATGGGGGCTTGTCGATAGGCGCTTGGCTGTTGAACGCGGGGTTTGTGGTCGGGGGGCTGGCGGTTTTGGCTTTGGGCAGCCACTGGCTGGTGGCGGGGGCCACGGCCATTGCCGAACTGCTGGGGGTGAGCCAGTTGATCATCGGGCTAACCATTGTGGCCGTGGGCACCTCGCTGCCCGAAGTGGCGACGTCGATCCTTGCCAGCGTTCGGGGCGAACGCGACATCGCCGTGGGCAATGCGGTGGGCAGCAACATCTTCAACCTGCTGGCGGTATTAGGTTTGAGCGCGCTGGCGGCGCCTGTGCCGCTGCGCGTGAATACCGCCGCCATTCACTTCGACTTGCCGGTTATGGTGGCGGTGGCGGTCGCCTGTCTGCCCATCTTCTTCACCGGCTCTCTGATCGCGCGCTGGGAAGGCTTCCTGTTCTTGGGTTATTACGCCGCCTATACCATCTATCTGATCCTGTATGCGCAGCAGCATGACGCGCTGCCGCTGTTCAGCGATGTGATGATGCTCTTCGTTATCCCGCTGACCGTGCTGACGTTAGCCGTGATCACCTGGCGAGCGTTCGGACGGCAGCGCGCGGCCAGCCGGACGAGCGGTTAGCGATACACCGGAGCAGCCCATGAGCGCGCTTATCATACTCCAGCTAGTCGGCGGGGTGGTGTTGTTGATCGTCGGGGCGGAAGGGCTTGTGCGGGGGGCCTCGCGCATAGCCGCCGCGCTCGGCATTGCGCCGTTGATCATCGGGCTGACCGTTGTGGCGTTTGGCACCAGCTCGCCCGAATTGGCTGTGTCGATCGGGGCCGGCTTGAACGGCCAGGCTGATATCGCTCTGGGCAACGTGATAGGCAGCAACATCTTCAATGTGCTTTTCATCCTCGGCACATCCGCCCTCATCGCCCCCCTAGTCGTCAACCAGCAGCTTGTGCGTCTTGATGTGCCGATCCTGATCGCCGTGTCGATCGTTGCGTGGCTGTTTTGTTCCGATGGGCAGGTCAGCCGGCTGGAGGGGCTGGCGCTTTTCGCCGGGCTAGTCGCCTATACCGGGCTTCTGATCGCCCAGGCTCGTGGCGAGAAGGATGCCGAAGTGCGGGCACAGTATGACAAGAAACACTGGCGAGCGGCGGACGCATCGGCTAGGGGTTGGCTAATCAATGTGGCGTATGTGATCGCGGGGCTGGCGATCCTCGTGTTGGGGAGCCGTTTGCTGGTCGCGTCGGCTACGGCTATCGCCCAGGCGCTTGGCGTAAGTTCGCTTATCATCGGGCTGACCATCGTGGCCGCGGGCACGTCGCTGCCGGAAGTGGCGACGTCGATCCTTGCCAGCGTTCGGGGCGAACGCGACATCGCCGTGGGCAATGTGGTGGGCAGCAACCTCTTCAACCTGCTGGCAGTGTTGGGGTTGACTGCCAGCATAGCGCCGAACGGGATTCCAGTCAGCACAGCCGCCATTCACTTCGATTTGCCGGTCATGGCGGCGGTGGCGGTCGCCTGTCTGCCCATCTTCTTCACCGGCTCTCTGATCGCGCGTTGGGAAGGCTTCCTGTTCTTGGGCTATTACGCAGCCTATACCGTCTATCTGATCCTGTATGCGCAGCAGCACGACGCGCTGCCGCTGTTCAGCGAAGTGATGCTGCTCTTCGTCATCCCGCTGACCGTGCTGACGTTAGCCGTGATCACCTGGCGAGCGTTCGGACGGCAGCGCGCGGCCGGCCGCGCGAGCGGTTAGCGCACGCCCTTGAGGCGCGAGAGGGCGAAGACGGCGAGCAAGGCCAGCGCCGCCCAGAAGACGAAGGGCGCGCCGGGATCGAGGGCTGCCAGGCTGTTGCCCAGCGGGGGCGAGATCACGTTCGCCAGGTAGGAGTTCGCCATTGTGAAGCCGGTGGCCGTGGCGGCGTAGCGAGGACCAATCCCGCGCAGTTCCATGACCACAGTGATGATGATCGCCATGAAGCCGTCGCGCACCATGCCGGCGAATATGACCGCGGGCCAGACCAAAGCGCCGTCGACTAAGGCCAGCGCGCCGATGCCGGCGGCGATCATCAGGCTGGCGATGATGAGCAGGGGACGTCGCCGGCCTAACCGGTCGGACAGCAGCGCAAAGGGAATGGCGAACACCAGGCTGGAGGCATGGAAGGAGGAGAGCGCGGCGTCGGCTGTGGCCGGCGCCCAGCCGATGCCGCGTAGATAGAGCGGCAGATAGCCCAGCGTTCCCTGCACGCAGCCGCTGATGCCGAAAAGCGTCAGCGCCACCAGCCAGATGTTGGGCGTCTTGGCGACATGCAGCAGCCCGGCGCGCAGCGGGACGCCGTTCGACGGCTGGCGGCGGCCGTTCGGCCCGTCGCGCGTGATCGCCCAGAAGCCGCCCACGACGAGGGCGATAGCGGCGAAGAAGAAGATCACGTTGCGCCAGCCGCCCAGCAGAGGCGAGAGCACGGTGGCGCTGAGCAGCGCGCCGATCATAAAGCCGAGGGCCATGCCCGCCGAGACGACGCCATTGGCCGCGCCCAGCCGGCGCGCCGAGAACCAGATGGCGCAGGTCTTGTGCACGTTGGTGGGGATGGCGGGCAGGATCATGCCGGCGATGAGCACGGTCGCCGCCAGGGTGATGAAGTCGACGGCGAAGCTGCGCAACGCGCCGGTGACGCCTGCGATCAGGCAGCCGAACATGAGGGCGCGCCGCGCGCCGATGCGGTCGCCGATTGCCCCGCCCAGCAGGGCCATGATCAGACCCGCCAGCGGCGCTACGCCCCAGATGAAGCCGACCTGTACCAAACTGAGGTCGAACTCCGCCGCGATTTCGTCGAAGAGCACGGGCAGCGCCATCGTCGGCATGCCCATGACCAGCGCGTGGGTGAGCGCGGCCAGGGTGAGCACATACCATTTGTAGCCGCCGGACGCCGGCGGCGCAGCGGCGGGCGTATCGATGTGGGCGGGCGTGGTCACGGCAGCGCCTTCCGGTGGCGAGGACAATGAATGAACCTAGCCGTTGTATGATAACACCGGCGGGCTCAAATGTTGAACCGGTTAGGTTGGGCGGACTGCTCCGGTTCTCTACACTCTTATACGAGGAGCGACAGGTGCGAATTCACATCTTCGGCGCGTCCGGCTCGGGGACGACGACGCTAGGCCGCGCCTTGGCGGAGGCGTTGGGCATTGACCACTTCGACACGGACGACTTCTATTGGGAGCGGACGGACCCGCCCTTCACGCTCAAGCGGCCGGTCGAGGAGCGCCGGCGGCTTCTGCGCCAGCGCTTGTTGCAAAGCGAGGCTTGGACGCTCTCCGGCTCGCTGGTCAACTGGGCCGAAGGCATCGACACGCTCTACACCCACGTCGTGCTGTTGCGTCTGCAGCCGGACATCCGGCTGACGCGGCTGGCCGCGCGCGAGATGGAGCACTTCGGCGCACGCGCCCTGCCCGGCGGCGACATGCATGAGAACGTGCAGGAGTTTCTGGCCTGGGCCAGGCGCTATGACCACGGCGGGCTGGACGTGCGCAGCCGTGCGCTGCACGAGCAGTACACCGCTAAACTTACCTGCCCGGTGATCGAAATGGATTCAGCGCAGCCGGTAGACAGCCTCGTGCGGGAGTTGCTGGACTGGCTGGCAGCTCATCCGTCCGGCTGACGGGGGGAGGCGGCCTGATCACGCCTATCATCGGAACGGATAGGCCGTATCGCCGCCGTTCTCTTGCCGGGATGCCGGGACAATTATTGAATGTGCTAGAGCGTCAAAGGTCTTTGCGGTCAGAGGAGGATATGGCCCATGTTGCGTAAATGGGGATTCGTCCTGTCCATCATTCTGATGCTGGCAACGGCAGGCTGCCAGCCTGTCATGCCGCAGCTTGCGCCGGACGCAAGCGAGCCTGAAACGATTGCACCGCTTGAACCTGAGCCGGCTGTCACAGAGCCGCTGCGCATCCTGTTTGTGGGCGACCAGGTTATGGCGGAGAACCTGGGGTACGATGTCCATTTCGCGGCCATGGCCGCGGCTGCCGACCCGCCGGCTCAAGTGGAAACGCAGCGCGTTATTCTGGCTGCGGACCGCGGTGACCCGGAGGAGCTTATACGCGCGGCGTCGCTGCAGGGGCTTTGGCAAGCAGGCGACGTCATGGACACTCTTCGCGCCGGTCCGTGGGATTGGGTGGTCTTCCACCAGGATATGGTGCTGCCCGCCTATGCCCTGGAGATGACGCCGGAGGCCTATGCCGAGTTTGGGCAGACCTATGTCGAGTATGCCGCCAAGTTTGCCGCCGAAGTAGAGAAGGCCGGCGCCAAAATGGCGTTGGTCGTGCCGTGGCATTACAAGTCCGAGATGTATGTCACGATGGACGATATGCTGCGCGTCGTTCGGCGGGCCGCAGATGAGACGGGCGCGACCGTGATCCCGGTTGGGCTGGTTTGGCAGCGGGTCAAGCCGGATGATCCTGCCATCGAAGCGCCCGATCGCCTGGACAGTTGTGACGTCTGCGGCTTGCGCCGTCTTCGGCGCACGGATCCGGCGCTCGACCTCTATGCGCCGGACTCTGATAATTCTCCAAATATCGCGGGCACGTATCTGACCGCAGCGGCAGTGTACGCCGCCCTCCTGGATCGCAATCCGGCGTACGCAGTCTATGCACCCGCGGACGCTCTGCCCGCTGTCGGCCTGAACGCCCAGCTCCGCGATGCGTGGAAGGATACAGACGCATATACGCTGCCCCTGCGCAAGACGGCTTGGAAGGTGGTGGAGGAGTACCGGAACCGGTAAAGAGACAGTATCAGCGAGGGGTCACTCCTCCAAGAAGTCGACCTCCACGCTCATGCCCCAGCGCAGGCCGGGCGGCTGTTCGTCCAGCGTGACGACGACGGTATAGATCACGTCGCCGGCGATCACATTGGCCTGGGGCGCGATGCGCACTACGCGGCCGGAGACTTCGACGCCCAGCGGCTTGACGCGCACGGTGGCGGGCTGGCCTTCGAACAATTGGGCCACATCGCGCTCGCTGAGGTCGGTTGTCTCGGCGCGCAAGGTGTCCAGATCGGCCAGGACCAGCACGGATTCGCCGGCTTGCAGGGTCTCGCCGGCGGCGGCGAAGCGCGCCGTGACCGTGCCGGCGAAGGGCGCGGCCAACTCTGTGGCGGCCAACGCAGCCTCGGCGCGGCGCAGTGCGGCTTCGGCTGCGGCGACTTCGGCCGCGGCGGAGGCGATGGTCTCATCGCGTGCGCCGGCTGTGAGCAGGTCTAGCTCGGCCTGGGCGCTGCGCACCGCGGCCGCGGCTTCGGCTACCTGGTGCTCGGAGCCGGGAGCGAGCAGCCGTTCCAGGTCGGCCTTGGCCTGCTGCACCCTGGCCTGGGCTTCGGCGACAGCTCCGGCGTCCGGCTCGGCGTAGAGCGCGTCATAGCGCGCCTGGGCGGCCTCGTAGTTGTTGGTCGCCTCTTGCAGGGCCTGGCTTTCAGGCAGGCCGGCGACGTCGTTGCGCCACGAGACGCGGTCATAGGCGGCCTGGGCCTGGCGCAGCGCGGCTTCGGCATTGGAAAGCGCGGCCAGCGCCTCGATGCGCTCGGCCTCGGTCGGGCCGCGGAACAACTGCCGGTACGCGGTCTGCGCCGCGGCGAGGGCGGAATTGGCGGCGGCGATCTCTTCCGGGCGCGCGCCCATCGTGATCTGGGCGAGGCGGGCTTCCGCCGCCTCTAGCCGCGCCTGCGCCACGGCGATCTCCTGCAGGCGCGGGCCGGACCGCAGCTCCGCCAGCCGCGCCTGCGCCTGGAACAAGGCTGCCTGCGCGGCGGCGACATCCGTTTCGGCGGCGGCGCGCTCCTGTACGGCCAACACCGTGCCCGCCTCCACGAAGTCGCCTATCTCCACGTTCATGGACTGGATGCGCCCGGCGGCGGGAAAGCCCAACTCGGCCTTGCGTGCGGGGACGATCTCGCCGGAGGCCGTGGCGACCTTGCCGCCGACTGCCACGCCGATGGGGGGCAGAGGCGTGGCGGCGGGCGTAGGGATAGGCGTGGGCGTCGCGCCGAAATTGCAGCCGGCGACAACAAGCAGCAACGCCAACGCCGGCGGCAAGGCGATCTTCCAGGGAGCCGGCAGTATCCTGGAAGATGTATGGGCGATCCCCTCCCGCACGCGCCTACAGATCATCGTGCTCTCTCACTGCGCCAGGCCGTTGTTGATGATCTGCCCGTCGCGCAGTTCGACGATGCGGCGGGCGAAGGCCATCACGCGCGGGTCGTGGGTGGCGAAGACGAAGGCTGTGCCGGTCTCTTGGTTCAGGCGCTGCATGATCTCCATCGCCTGCTCGCCGTTGGCCGTGTCCAGGTTGGCCGTCGGCTCGTCTGCCAGCACGATGAGGGGGCGGGGGGCCAGGGCGCGGGCGATGGCGACGCGCTGTTGTTGGCCGCCGCTCATCTGGTCGGGGCGGTGATTGGCGCGGTCCGCCAGGCCAACGGCGTCGAGCATCTCCATGATGCGGGTGCGGCGTTCCTTGGCGTTTAGGCCGTTGAGCAGTAGCGGCAGTTCGACATTCTCGTAGGCGTTGAGCACGGGCACCAGGGCGAAGAACTGGAAGATGAAGCCGATAACCTCGCGGCGCAGGTCGGCGCGCTGGCTCTTGTTAAAGCGGGTCACATCTTTGCCGTTGATCAGCACGGACCCGCTGTCGGGCAGGTCGAGACAGCCCATCAACTGCAGCGCTGTCGTCTTGCCCGAGCCGGACGGGCCGACCAGGGCTGTGAATTCGCCCTCGCCGATGCTGAGGGTGACGCCGTTGAGGGCGCGGGTTTCCACCTCGCCGATGTGATAGGTCTTGACTGCGTTTTCCAAATGGATGACGTCCATGGAATTGCTCCGTAGAGAATAGATGATGGGACTGCTACTGCGCGCGCAGCGCGTCGACCGGCTCCAGCCGCGCCGCGAACCAGGCGGGATAGAGCGATGCGAGCAGAATGACGATCAGCGTCCACAGGGAAAGCCAGGCGAACTTGCCGGGCACGAAGCGGCCATAGAGCGTGGAACCGACGGCTATCGAGTCAACCGTAGACGCGATGTCGCCGATGTAGATGCCCTTCGTCGCCAGGTAACCCACGCCCGCCGAGCCGAGCGCCGCCCCGATTGCGATGCCGATGAGGCCGAGGATGGTCGCTTCGAGCAGATACATGAGCATGATCTGGCGGCCCTTCATGCCCAGGGCGGCCAGGATGCCCATTTCGCGGATGCGCTCGAACACGGCCATGAGCAGCGTATTGGCGATCACCACCGCTACAACCAGCATGACGATCAGGTTAAGCAGGTTGTACATCAGCGCGGTCGTCTCCACGGTTTCCAGTAGAAGCTGGTTCATCTGCTGCCAAGTTTCGGTCGTAGTGTTCGGCCCGGCTAAGGCGGCGGCCACACGATCGGCGTCTTCCTGCCGGTGAAGCAGCATGACGACTGCGCTGGCGCGGTCGCCTACGCCGGTGAAGGCCTGGGCTTTGTCCAGAGGCATAAAGGCCGAGTTCTCGTCATAGCTGGGCACGCCGGAAACGTAAAGGCCGGACACGACGAAGGTCGCCTCAATAGCCTGCCCGTCGGCGTCTACCACGGTGAGGCTCACGTTCTGCCCTACGCCGATGCCCAGTTCGTCGGCCAGCCGCTTACCGAGCAGGATGCCGCTGCGGTCGCCGGCGGAGAGAAACTCGCCGGCGGAAATCGCTTCGCGGATGGGGTCATACAGAGCGGACGCCGGATCGATGCCGTAGAGTTTGAGGCCGGCGGAGTCCTCGACGGTGTTGAGGATGGCTGTGGCCCACAGTACCGGCGCCGCGGCCTTCACCTCGGGCAGGTCGGCGGCGCGCGCAGCCGTATCGCCGGCGTTCTCCAGCAGATCCGCCCAGAGCAGGCTCGCCTTCCGTTCTTCATATTCGGGGTTGCGCACCTGCACATGCCCGGTCTGCAAGCGGATGGCGTTTTGCAGCGCGCCGTCCCACACGCCGGAGATGTAGCCCTCGAGCAGGATGAGCAGGCCAACGCCCAGGGCCACGGCGATAAGCGTGAAGAGGGTGCGCCGCCGGTTGCGTCCCAGGTCGCGATAAGCAATGACCCACAGTTTTGCGAATGCCATAGTGCATTCCTCCAGATTAACGGCTAGATGTGGTGCAGCGCCTCGGCAGGCTCTTTGCGCACGGCCTGCCAGGCCGGGTAGAGCGAGGCCAGCGCCGAGATGAGGGTGACGGACACGCCCCGACCGATGGCGTCGCTCAACGGGTACGAGGTGTAGAGGCGGTCGCCCATGAGCGAGGCCATGCCGCCCATCGACTCGGCAAAGTTAAAGCCGATGCCCACTCGCCCGACGAACCCGACCAAAGCCATCCCCGCGGCGACGCCGATCGCGGCGGCGAACGCGCCGATCAGCGCGCCTTCGAGCAGGAAGAGGAGCATGATCTGGCGGCCTTTCATGCCCAGGGCGGCGAGCACGCCCATCTCGCGTGTGCGTTCATACACGGCCATCAACATGAGGTTGAGCACGCCGATGCTGGCGATAAAGAGCACCACGAAGGCGAAAAAGGTGGTGACCATCCCCTTGGTCTGCATCGTCTCGCGCATTTCCGGGCGCAGCGTGTCCCACGCGTCAACTTCGTAGCCGGGGAGCGCAGCGCGCAGCCCGGGCAGGACAACCGCCTCTTGCCCCACCTGTTCCAGGGTGACGGCGACCTCGGTCGCCTGGCCGCTGAGACCGTACAACTCCTGCGCTTCGGCCAGAGTGATGAAGGTCATGGCCTTCTCCAGTTCCGGCATGCCCACGTCGAAGATGCCGACGATAGTCATGGTGCGCTGGCGCATAGACTCGTTGCGGACGCGGCCCAGCACGGTGACGCGGTCACCCACGCCCACGTCGAGCAGGTCCGCCAGCCCCTTGCCGATGAAGACGGCGTCCCGATCTTCGTCGAGCAGATAGCGTCCCTCGACGATGGCGTTGGCCTGGATGCTGTGCGGCGCTTCGACGGACGGCTCGACGCCGGTGATGGCGACGGGGAAGGCGCCTTCGCGGCTGCTGACGACGCCGCCGGTGTTGATGCGCTTGGCCGCGGCGAGCACATGCGGCTGGGCCAAGGCGGCCTGCACCGCGGCGCCGGCATCCTCCAGGGGCAGCATAGGCATGCGGCTGGCCTTGACCAGGTAGCCGGGTGCGTGGATCTGAATGTTGCCCCCGTAGAGGCGCACGGCGTTGCCGAAGATGACCTGGTCCGTGCCGTGGATGACGCCGCCCATGAAGAGCAGCAAGATCATGCCCAGCACGATCGCCACCGAGGCGATGGCCGTGCGCCGCCAGTTGCGCCACATATTGCGCCAGGCCATTTTGATCAATTTGCCCATAGATAGCCCTCCGAAATTCACCAGTGGTGTTGTCCGCAGGCGTTGTTTGCCGTGCGGTTCAGGCTCCGGCAGAGGGGAGATTCGCCGGGGCGACGAAAGGTCAAGCCGCTTCCGGTTCGACGAGGAAGAGCTTGGCCTGCTCGACATCCAGTAGATGCAGCGGGCGAACGGCGCCCAAGAGCCGGGCGACGGCGTATTCATACACGCGGATGGCGTGTTCCATGCGCTCGGCCCGGTCGTCGGGGGCGTCCGTCCCCGCCGGTTCCTCCATGAGCAACTGGGCGAGCGATTCCCCAAGCGTCCGCAGTATCGTCATCACGATCTCGCCCATCTCGTGCGGGTGTTCTGTGGTAAAGACGCCCTGGACTACGCCCTGGCTAACCATGTCGCTCACTACAGGGACGATGCGCTCGATGTTAGCCGCCGTTATTTTGTAACGATAGAGGGCGTTTTCGTCGCGATAGATGACGCGCATCAGGTCAAGCAAATAGCGCCGGTTGTTCGTCTTCCAGCGAAGGATATAGCCGAAAAAGGCTTCCATCTTTTCGCAGGCGTCCAGATTGTCGTCGTCCACGATGGGCTGCAGCGCGGCCAGCGTCTGCGTGGTCATGCGCTCGACGAGGCAGTCGAGCAGTTCGGACTTGGAGGTGAAGTAGTGATAGAAGGCGCCCTTGGAGATGCCGGCGGCATCCAGCACATCTTGCACTGAGGTCTGGTCGTAGCCCTTGAACGCAAAGAGTTGCTGGGCCGCGTCGAGGATTTCGTTGCGGCGAACATCCGGGTCTTTGACGATTCTGGGCATGTGGTTGCGTCCTGTAACTATCCAGACCGACCGTCGGTCTGTTATAGTATCGCGCCGAACGGGGCGGGTGTCAAGATCCGCGGAGCAGAGATTTCGGCGGATTGACTACGCCATATTCGCCCTGGCAGCGTGGGCGCGCTCAATATGGACGCGGCGCCCTGTGTCCATATGAACGGCTCTGTATTTGTCTTGCGGTTTGCTCAGCGGCGCACGATGAAGTCGAACGGCGCGAGCTGCCGCCCGCTTTCGTCCTCGCCGGCGTAGGCGATCAGCAGATCGGGGGCGGCGCGTACGTCTCGGGAGCCTTCCGTGCCGGGCAGGTATAGCTGCGTGGTGAGCAGTTCGCGGCCGTCCGGCGCAAAGACCTTGACGTGGATGTGGGCGGGCCGGCCGGGGTAAGGGGCGGGTTCGATGGTTTCGATGGCATAGGCGCCGTCTTCCCCGGCAAGGGTGTGGCCGCGCAGCGTGTAGCCGCTGTTATCGTAGCGGCCTTCCGCGTCGGTTTGCCAGAAGTCCACTTTGGCCCCGGCGATGGGGGCGCACTCCTGATCCAAGACGCGGCCGAAGGCGAGGATCGGCAGGCCCGGCATGCCTGGGTCGATGAGGCTGTCGCGCTGCGGCGAGCCGGTCATGTAGTATGGCCCCTCTTGGTCTCTCGAGGTGAGTTCGCCGCTGCAGGCGATGGCCGCGGTTTGCGCGTTTGCGGGCGTTGCATGGTCTGCCGCAGGCGTGACCGATTGGCCTGTCTCCGGCGCGGTCACGGGCATGCACGCGGCTGTCGCCATCACGCAGACGGCTGCCAGCACCCAAAATTGTCTTTTCATGTTGTCCTCCTGTCACCTCGGCGCCGCCGGGAAGTTGCTCAGGCCGGGCTAATCTCCAGCACAATATGCCCGTCGCCGCCTCCGCGCAGCCGCGTCATCAGGCCGAACAGCCGGTACATCAAGCCGTACTTGGTCGCCAGGCGGCGGCGCATCTTGGCGTCCTCCTCCATCGCTGCGTCCTCCCCTTCTGGTGGACGGGTCGCTAGCCGCGCGCAAGGGTGCGGCAGATGTCAAGATGCTACAGGCGCGCACGACCGCTGTCTGTAATCTCCTAAACTGTGTTCCGATTCGGGCGGGGTCAGGCCTTGCAGGCGTCTGGGCGCGGCGCAGAAAGGATGAGACGGGAGGGAATGCCGGAGAGAGATGAAGCGGGACGCTGCGAAGACGACTCACTCACCGCACACGCAGGTGCGTGAACGGCTGGCTATGGCGCCAGGCGAAAGAGCCGCCTGCGGATGTTGGCTTAGTCCGTGACGGACCAGGCCGCGAAGAGTTGGCTTTGATAGGTGCGCATGGGTTCCGGCGGCTGTTGGCGCTGTCGCTCGCGCACGACGCGCGCCCGCTCGCGGCAGTAGAGGCTGCGCAGTTCCGCCGCGCTGGCGCTGCGCAGCGACCGCCCGTTGTATTTGTCCACGCCCATGCGCTTGAGGCCTGTGATCAAATCTTGGCGGCGGTTCGGCACCCAGACCTTTTCGCCGTTGACGACCATGTGGCTCCTCCTATTACACGAAATTCGCCGGTAAACATCAGCAAGGAGTGCAGTTCGGAATTCTTCGCGAATTTGTGACAGAGCGGGGGCCTCGTGTTCTATAGGTGCGGCGGCGGTGTTGCGACCCTGCACATCGGCTTATGTCTACAGTGTAGCGCGTTGGGGCCGAATTGTCAATGCGTATTTGTCATGCAATGATATAGATTGCCAAACTGGCAAGGATCGTGATAGCATAAACGCAGCCCTGGCATCGCAACGCCACGACTGACGCCGTTCCGGAAAGGAACCCGCCATGCAGCGCCTCGAACGACAGCGCTTCGGCGCCCTGCTGCGCCACTACCGCACGCGCCAGGGCCTGAACCAGATGCACCTGGCCGCCCAACTCAACCTGACGCCCAGCAACATCAGTCGCTGGGAATCGGGCAAGCGCAGCCCGCCGGACCGGGATACGACCCTCGCCCTGGCGGACGCCCTGGAACTGGAGCCGCGCGACACAAACCTGCTGCTGGCCGCGGCCGGTTATATGCAGGTAGAAGGCGGCGGCATCGACTTCGGCGACCCGCTGCTGCGCTCATTGGCGACCACCCTCGCCGGCGACATGCCGCCGGCGCAGCGCGCCCTCTTCAGCCGCCAAATCGAGCAACTGCTCCAGATCTGGTCCCAGGCATTGCGCCTTGCTGCGCCGGCAGAAAGCCGCGACCGCCGCGAGCAACGCGAGGCCTATGAGCGTCTGCTCGACGAAAGCTTCACCCTGCACACGCTGATCCGTCTGCCCATCCTCGCTGCGCTAGGCCGCCAATCCGCCCGCCAAAGCCAGTATCTGGAGGCGCGGGTCTGGTATGAACGGGCTAAAGAGGCGGCGGACCATGCCGGCGAACAGGCTTGGTCCGCGGAAATGAGCGTGCAGACCGGCAACATCCTGCGCGCCCTGGGCGAGCGCGAGGCCCTGTCCCACTATCGGGCCGCGGAGCGCGTCTTCGCCGCCATCCCCGACCCGCTGGGCGCGGCGCGCTGCCGGCGCAAACAGGCTAGCGTTTTCCTCTATTTGGGCATCGAAAGCGCTGACGACGCGCTGCGCGCCGAGCAACTGCTGCACGACAACATTGCGCAACTGACCGCTTTGCGCCGCGCCGCGCCCGACCAGGAGCGCGCGGTCCAGACCGAGCTTTTTAATGCCTATTCCTACTTGGGCTGGCTGCATAGCCTGCAGGGCCGCGCCGAGGAGGGCATCGAACTGCGGCGCCGCGCCCTGAACCTGGCGCGCCGTCTCCAAGATCACTATCGTCTGTCCGTCGGCCACCGGCTGTTGGGCGACGACCACGAGAACCGCGGCGACCTGGCGGAGGCCGAGGCCAACTACCGCGAAGCGCTCGCCCAATGTGACGGCATCGAGAGCCCGACCAAGCGCGCCCGTGAGCAGGGCAAGGTCGAGCGGGGGCTAGGCGCGACGCTGACGCGGCAGGGGCGCTTCGACGAGGCGGGCAGCCACCTGGCGGAGAGCCTTGCCATCTTCCGCACGACGGAAGATGACCTCAACCTGGCGTGGACGCTGAACGAGCTGGGCAAGCTGCACGCGGCCCGCGGCAGCACCGGTCGCGCCCTAGATGCGCACTGGGTGGCGCGCGCCGTCTTCGAGAAGATCGGCAACGCCTACTACGCTGCGGGCGCCGGGCTGGACCTGGCTGAAATTCACTGCCTGCAGGGCGCGCTCGACCAGGCCCAGGCCCTTGCCGAGCAGTCGCACCGCGTGGCCTCCGAGCGCGGGCACCGGCGGCTTCTGGCCCGCGCCCAAGAGCTGCGCGGCTTTGTGGCGTTGCTGCGCGACGGGCGCTATGAGCAAGCCCGGCCCCTCTACGACGCGTTCTTCGATACGGTGTTGGAGATCGGCGCATTGGCCGAATATGCCGAGCGGCTCATTCAGCGCGCGGAGCATCTGCTGGTTCAGCGCTGGTATGCCGCCGTGCAGGAAATGACCGCCCACCACATGCTGCGTTGCCAGGGGGATGACGACGCCGAACTGGTCCAGCACTTGCGCGCCGAACTGGACAGCCGACGCCGTCAGGCCGACGCAGCCGCAGGCCACGCGCGCAAGCCCGCCGCCCTAGACGCCCGCATCGCCGATCTGTTGTCTGCAGAAGATGGGGCCTAGCCGTCCTGGCTGTCTTGGTCGGGCTTGGGCCGGCTGATCAGGCGCACGCCGCCGCCCGGCAGCCGTTTTTCGCGCAGGATGGCGTCGTAGACAAGCTGCTCGTCGGGCGTGAGCGTGATGTCGCGGCCGCGGCGGTTGATCAGCTTCTGCATTGCGATCCCCATGCCGCCGGTGGGTATCTCGTCGGGCAGGCGACCGGTGGTGCGGATGTGGTCGACGACGCCTGAGCGTTTTGCATAGAGCGCGGCAGTCAGCTTGATTTCGGCGTCGGAGTATTCTTTGGGGGCCATGCGTTTCCTCCAGAGGGATTGGGTCGGATTGGCGACGGCGATTCGCGCACAGGCGCGGCAACGCCGCCCGGCATGGCTCTATTATCGCCCAGAGGCCCGCGCAGAGGCAAGAAACGCCGGGATCAGCCCGGCGCGAGGAGATGCCGGCGGCGCGTGGTAGAATGCCTGCAACGCAGCAGGCGCTGGTGCGCCGAACTACTTCTATGCAGACCTGAACGAAGGGATGGGGCGGACATTGACTGAGCGAAGGAAGCCGGCCAAAGCCGATCTGGCGACTGCCGCCGGCGCAACCATCCCCGACGTGATCGCGCCAGGGCTGCGGACGCTCTTCTGCGGCATCAACCCCGGCCTCTATTCGGGCTACACCGGCTATCACTTCGCGCGCCCCGGCAACCGCTT